>NZ_BAAHYV010000008.1:0-601729 GCF_054657375.1 Desulfotomaculum defluvii
CCATGGCGCAAGGCCCAAGGCTCATGGCCGACCTGAAGAATTACCCAATAGCATAAAGTTTCTGGTGACGATACCGGAGGAGGTACACCTGTTCCCATCCCGAACACAGCAGTTAAGCCCTCCAGGGCCAATGGTACTTGGGTCTCACGACCCTGGGAGAGTAGGTCGCCGCCAGAGTAATTTTTAAGAAACCACAGTGAGAAACCACTGTGGTTTTATTTTATTTAGATATTTTATGCGACAGCGGGGACGGTTCTCGCTGTCGCATAATTTGATGATAGTTTAAACCGATAAGCTAATAAGAATACATACAAAGCTAAAAACATGTAAATTATAAATTTATAAGAAAATGCTGGAGGTGTTGTCTTGATAGTTGGTAGTAGGGCTCCTAATTTTACCGTAAATGCTTACATCAAGGGAGAAGTTAAAAGTATCACTTTATCTGACTATCTGGGAAAATGGGTGGTATTAATTTTTTATTCTGGAGATTTTACTTTTACGTGACCTACTGAATTAGCTTGTGTAGCAGTTCGCTATGCTGAATTTCAAGAGTTAAATGCAGAGGTAATGGCGATTAATGTGGAGAGTGAATATGTTCATAAGGTTTGGAACGAGGTTGAGCTTAGTAAAATGGTAGATGGGGGTATTCCCTATCCAATGATAGCAGATACTTCTACCTCAATTGGTAAAAGTTATGATATCTATGATAGTAAAACTGGGAAGACCCTTAGGGGAACCTTTATTATAGATCCAGAGGGTATAATTCAAGTGTCTGAAATTTTGTATGGAGCCGTAGGAAGAAACCCTGAAGAGATTATAAGATTATTAAAAGCATATCAGCAGTACCAAAAGACCAATCATGCTATTCCCTGTAGTTGGCAAACGGGGGATAAAACCCTTAACTCTTCCTTAGCTACTTCTGGCCAAGTGTGGCAGGAGTGGAGACCATAGCTGGTGCTGGTGTTGGAATATATCTTTGGAATATATTGTGCTAAGTGTTGAATTATAAAAATGTTGAATTACTAAAACTTAATGGTAATTCAACATTTTATTTTACCTACTACCCTGCACCAAATATATTAAAGGCATAAAAGTATGCCGATGGGTCCATCTTCGCTGATTATATTTCTAATTCTGATGTACGGAATGACAAATTCAATAGTTCCTAAGTAGTGGGCAGTGTACTCAAGTTCCTGCCAGTATAGTACCAGAGAATCTTCCGTTAAATAATATTCATCATAGTCACTTACCCCTGGGAATGGAGTTAAGAGATTTATGTCCTTTTCTTTAATTTGTTGATCGATTATTCTATTTAGAGTTACCCTATAATGGCTATTAGATTTAAATAAGTCGTGTAACTGATAAATTTCGCCTGTCTCTAAATTAGCAGTAATGGATTTTTGCACATCTAAACCGTTAGCTGCCATATGACGGATGGTATAAAAATTAAATTTGATGCTTAAAATACCGTTTTTATTTACCTCCACCTCATACCTACCATAGATTTCTGCATAAACCTCGCAGCCCTCCTGTGGTATTTGTCTCTGGACTATTCTAGTTATAGCATCGTTAATTTTTTGTTGTGCAACTTGATTCTTTAGTCCTGAAACTTGTGGATAGATGATGTCTGTACATTGATTTTCTATTCTGTTATCCGTTATTATCGCCATGGTATTTTTATTACAAGTCATAGGGAACACTCCTTTTTTATAAGTAAGTTATGAAGAAACTATATACTTAGTTCCCCGACCGCAAATAAGTTCAAGCCATTCGCAGAGAAATTTAAAACCCACCTTTAGCAAGGTGGGTTAGACTATATATACATAATGTATTTGATCATTAACCAAAAGTGACTGAAACTACCAGCCATTACAAAAAGGTGAAATATCTCGTGAAAACCGAACCATCCGGGCACTAGGTTTGGTGGCCATTTTATACCATAAAAAACTGCTCCCACTGTATAAAAAATACCACCTAAGGACATCCAAACAATACCCTCGGTTGAAACGGTTTTTATTAAGGGCCAAAAGGCTATCACAATGAGCCAACCCATGATAACGTAAATTAGTGTTGAAAACCAGCGTGGAGCGTCCATCCATAGAATCTTGATAATAATACCTATAATGGCTAGTGCCCAAACCCCTACTAGCAGTGAGTATCCCCACCCACCACGCAAAGGAATCAAGCAAACCGGAGTATAGGTTCCAGCGATTAACACAAATATCATCATATGATCAATACGTCTTAAAAGAAGCACTCCCTTAGGGGATAGGGGTAATAAATGATACAAAGCACTGGCTGTATAGAGTAGGATTAGACTTGCTCCAAAAATAGAAAAGGCGATAATGTGCAAAGGTTTACCGTGCTGAACTGCATTATATACAAGCAGAATTAAAGCTATTACTGATAAAAATGCACCTGTTAAATGGCTCAAGCCACTAAAAGGATCCCTTAATTTACTCATCTCAACACCCCGGTAACATTATTATATAAAGATAATTTATCCAAATATTATCATATTCCTGCTGGAACTATTTATTCATAATTTTTGTTTAGTCATTATTTTTTTTAAATAAAAAAGGGGCTCTAGCTGAACTAAAGCCCCTTTAAGAAGGAGGTGTACCTATTTATAAGTTAATATTAAGCTAGCATTTTGGCTAAATCTGCTTGGGCATCGCCGCTAATTAGTTGCAGATTAAAGGTATTTTGCAGTACTTCTACAACCCCGGGAGTTAAAAACTCAGGTGCCTTGGGTCCAATATACATATTCTTTACGCCCAAGCTAAATAGGCCTAAGAGAATGGCTACAGCCTTTTGTTCAAACCAAGATAGAACAATGGTTAGGGGAAGATCATTAACACCGCAGTTAAAGGCTTCTGCTAAAGCCAGAGCGATCTTTACTGCAGAACCGGAGTTATTGCATTGACCCAGGTCTAGGAAACGGGGAATACCAGTGCCCTCAATGGTGCCGAAATCAATATCGTTAAATCTAAACTTACCACAGGAAGTGGTTAAGATGACGCAATCATTAGGTATGGTCAAAGCTAGTTCCCTGAAGTAGTCTCTACCCTTGGTAGGGGAATCACATCCTGCAATGACGAAGAAGCGTTTAATCTTACCAGCCTTTACAGCCTCGATAATCTGGGGAGCTAAGGGAAGTACGTTCAGATGGTGGAAACCTGTGGTCATGGTTTTTACATCTGTGGGTACACCTTCCGCCGGAGCACTGGGCAAGGACAAGGCCTTTTCAATTACTGGTGTGAAATCCAAACCTTCGATTTTCTTAACGCTTTCCAGACCAGTAACACCAAAGGAGAACATACGGTCACCGTAGGTGGCATCTTTACGAATGGGCATTACACAGTTGGTGGTGGCCAGGATAGCACCGGGGAAAGTTTCGAAGAGCTTCCTTTGATCATACCAGGCTTTCCCCACATTACCTTTTAGGTGTTTAAATTTGTTTAATTCAGGATAACCGTGGGCAGGGAGCATTTCGGAGTGGGTGTAAATATTAATGCCCTTGCCTTCGGATTGTTTTAATAGTTCTTTCAGGGCCAGTAGATCGTGGCCGGTAACTAAGATGCATTTTCCCTCTATTTTATCAGAGGTAACAGTAACAGGTGATGGTACACCAAGGTTATCCAGGTGAGCCTTGTCCAGCAAATCCATTACTTTGACAGTAGCAGTACCAACTTTAAGAGCCATGTTAATGGTTTCAGCAAGATTAAAGTTTACGTTGGTTAGAGTTGAATATAATGCTTCATGGGTGATGGCATTCACTTCGGGATCAGAGTAGCCAAGTTCCTTTGCGTGGGTAGCGTAAGCTGCAACACCCTTTAAACCAAAGATAATGGTATCCTGTAGGCTGGCGATATTCTCGTCTTTTCCACATACACCAATTTTAGTGCAACCGCCTTTAGGAGTTTGTTCACACTGGTAACAAAACATATTTTTATTCCTCCTTTTATTTGTCGGCGTTAGCCGTGTTTTTGCTTCTTTGTTATGGTCTAATCATACAGAATGTAAAGGAGGAATAATGTGACTGGAATCAATGATAAGGTGTGATATTGATCACGTTTTAAGCAATTTTATTAACTAAAGGAAAATGACTAAATTTGGCGAATTAAAGTAAAAAGGCAAATTCAATCAGGAGGTGAGAAAATGGAAGCTGGAATAATTATGTGTCTCTACATCCTTAGCATGCCCTTTGTTATTTTAGCGGTGGATCGGAATTAGTATTGCTTAACAAGCTTCAGAAATATATAAAGCAAGAAGAACCATGCAGAATCAAAATCTACATGGTTCTTCTTGCTTTATATATTCGATAGATATTACTAAGGCGTAGGTATTGTTAAGATGAATACACCAGAAAATATGGATAAATTTTATGTAATATTATGTTGACTACGTTTTCCATATAAAACATATTGAAAAATTATAGGCAATAATACATAATAAATCTGTTTGGGCAAAATGTAATGGAGGTGTAAGGATGAATCAATATGATGTGATTGTTATTGGAGCCGGTCCTGCAGGTATTTTTACCTGTTATGAATTAGCATATAAAGCCCCTAACCTTAAAGTTTTATTAGTGGAAAAAGGTAAGGATATTTATAAACGGGTTTGTCCCATACTGCAGAAGAAGATAGTTAAATGTCCACCACCTACAGAGAAAAAAGATTATGCCGGATGCAGACCAGCCTGTGCAATTACAAATGGTTTTGGGGGAGCAGGAGCTTATTCTGACGGAAAGTTTAATATAACCACTGAGTTTGGTGGGTGGATGACCGACTACATGGCACCTTCTGAGGTTTTGGATTTAATTAAGTATGTTGATAGCATTAATCTTAGGCATGGAGCTAAATCTTCTACTACCGATCCTGATACCCCTGCTGTAAAGGATATTGAAAAGAGGGGTCTGGGTGCTGGCCTTAAGCTGCTTCGGGCACAGGTACGCCATTTAGGAACTGAGCAGAATTTAGAGATACTGAAAAATATTTATGAATACCTTAAAAATCATATTGACATGAAGTACGAAACAGAGGTAGTAGACTTAATCCATGAACAAGTAGATGGAAAATCGTCTATTAAAGGTATTATTACAAAGAATAACGAAGAATTCCTGGCCAAGAAAATAGTTATTGTACCCGGGAGGGATGGCTCTGAGTGGTTGTCCACCGTGTTTAAGAAAATTGGCCTGGAAATGTTAAGTAACCAAGTGGATGTAGGTGTAAGAGTCGAAACCCTAAACGCTGTCATGGAAGAAATTAATGAACATCTCTATGAAGGTAAATTTATTTTCCGTACTTCAGTTGGTACCACTGTGAGAACCTTCTGCAGTAATCCTGCAGGTTATGTAGTTATAGAAAACCACAGTGGTGTAATGCTGGCCAATGGACATGCATATAAGGATAAGAGCTTAGGTAGTAACAACACCAACTTTGCACTGTTGGTGTCCCATAAATTTTCCTATCCTTTTAATAAGCCCATAGAATATGCCAAAGCCATATCAAGGCTAGCAAATGATTTATCTAACGGTAGTGTATTGGTGCAAAGGTATGGTGATCTAAAAAAAGGTTGGCGGTCAACTGAGAAACGAATAAAAGTAGGTTTTGTTGAACCTACATTAAAAGAGGCTGAACCTGGGGACTTAAGTTTAGCACTACCCTATAATACAATGAAAAGTATTATGGAAATGATTGAAGCACTGGACAAGGTAACACCTGGGATTGCCTCTGAACATACATTACTCTATGGAGTAGAAGCGAAGTTTTACTCTGCTCGCCCCATTCTGACAGCTAATTTTGAAACACAGATTGAAGGGTTGTATGCTGGTGGCGATGGTGCTGGTATTACCCGTGGATTAGCCCAAGCTGGTGCCTGTGGTGTTGCTATTGCCAGAGATATTATTGGAAAACTTGGTTAGATTAAATATGTTCTGGGTACTTATATCATATATAAGTACCCTTTTTTCTTCAGTGCTAAGGCTGATGGCTAGATTTAATTTTAAATCACATACGAAACAGGAGAGGAACCTTAATGAGTGAGGAAATCCATAAAGAAGTCATAAGTTCCTGGTTAAATAAGAATGAGATTGAAAAAACAATTTCAGCGGGTTTAAATGGTCCACCCGAAATAAAGAAGGCAGAGAAAAATAGATACCTTGGTCAGTTTAGGGAAAGGGTTATGAAAATGCTTACCAAGGGTCAGGTGTCCCAACCTGCCACCTACCCAGAAATAGCTGAGGCATTAAGGGATCCACGAAGTTTTAAGCTTATTATTAATGGAGATATACCTGATGTTTTTACAGTAAAATATCAAAAATTAACCAAGCAGTTAGGAAAAAGTTATTCCCTGGTAAATGACCCAGAGTTTACGGGTGAAACCGGACTAATTGTAGTAAGTAAAAAAGCTGTGGATGTTCCAGAAATAGATGTGCCAGATCGGGAGGTACGTTTAAAAGGCTTAGGCATACCACAGGAGCTAATTAACTTAGCCGGGAAAAAGCTTTGCCCAAGATGCTATGCTATGATAATTAAAGTGGCACCTGAGGAGGCTATCAATTATCAAGTTATATCCTGGTTTGATAGTTTAATGGGCGAACGGTGCCCTGCCAGTGGTTTACACTGAAGATACAAGGCCAGGGTATCCCTGGCCTTGTATCGGCTAAAAATTAATTTAAGTTAAGTTCTTATCAAATTCCTCTGTTTTAGCTAATACACTATGAGTCCGACCATAGGCAAAATAAACTATGACACCAACGGTCATCCAGATTAAGAAATTTCTCCAGGTATGGGCTGGTAAATTGCCCATGACGAAGGCACAGAAAATAAGAGCCAAGGGACCAATGATGAAAAGTGCCGGGCACTTAAAGGGCCGTTCCCAGTGAGGTTTTGTTTTGCGGAGTCGCATCACACCAATAATAGACATAAAAAAGGCAAACAGGGTACCAATACTACACATTTCAGCAACAAGATGAATGGGGGTAAACCCACTCAATAGAGCAACAGCTATGCCAACAATGAATGTTACAATATAAGGTGAACCAAATTTTGGATGAAGCCTGCATAAGGAACGTGGAATTAAGCCATCACGGGACATGGCAAAAAAAGACCGGGTTTGGGCGTACATCATAACCACGAGAACAGTTGTTAGGCCAGCTATGGCACCAGTTCCCACCAGTGCAGAGCCCAGGTTATAGCCTAGATTACGTAATACATAGGTGACTGGCTCAGCTGTATCTAATTGTGGATAGGGCGTAGTACCAGTCATTACTGCCGTCACAGTTATATACAATACTGTACATATAGACAGTGAAGCTAGGATGCCAATGGGCATATCATGTCCTGGGTTTTTGGCTTCCTCTGCGGAGGTGGCAATGGAGTCAATGCCAAGGTAGGCAAAGAAGATTACCGCGGCTCCTGTGGCTACACCTTGCCAGCCGAAGGGAAGAAAGGGATCCCAGTTGGCAGGGTTAACCTGTGGACCTGCCAGAAACAAGAAGATAAAGATAGCACCTAACTTGATAAAAACTAAAATTTTATTTAAATTGACACTTTCCCTAGTTCCTCTGACAAGTATCAACATCAAAAATAATGAGATTAATACAGCCGGTAAATTAACAATACCTCCATCGGAGGGAACCTTTGTTAGTGCTTCTGGGAGGTGTATTCCTCCAGAGGCTAAAATGCCAGTAAAATAAGCAGACCAACCGCCTGCCACTGCGCTGGCCCCCACTGTATATTCCAATACAAGACCCCAGCCAACCCAGAAGGCCAAAGCTTCACCCAGTGCTGTATAGGTATATGTATAAGCACTGCCGGCAACAGGGATCATGGCTGCCAGTTCTGAAAAGGCTAAAGAGACAAAGGCTACTGTTAAGCCTGCAAGAACAAAGGATAACATCAGGGCTGGTCCGGCATACTGAGCGGCTGCCACACCGGTTAAAACAAAAATACCAGTACCAATGATTACACCAATACCAATTAATGTAATATCAAAAGCACCTAATGACTTTATTAGACCATGTCTTTTGGACTCTTTGATCATTAATTCAACATCTTTAGTTCGGAATATACTCATAGGTGTGCTCCTTCAAATTTAGTAATTTAACGCAAGTCCCTTCACCAGGAGCTATCGTTCTTATAAAACCACCGTCATATCAGAATTATTATTATAAGAGGATTTGTTTTCTAATGGCCAGTGGCATCAAACATATATTTTAACACTGGCGATGTAGTTTGTAAATGTAAGTGGTCTAATCCTTTAGCATAGCTGGCTACAGTGTTCAAACTAAATACTTACACTAAAGTTTACTATTTTCATATAAACTATTACCAAGTAGAATAGAAGAAAAGGGAAAGAGGTGTTACCGTGCAAAGTAAGATTGCCAAGGCTATTGAGATGAAGTATGTTCCGGTTGGAATTTTACTAACTAATGAAAAACCAAAAGATGCCTTTCAGTTCAAGGAAGGCCGGTGGGGTTGTGTGGCAGCAATGATGGGTGCTGCAGCCCGGGGTAAAACCGTGGTTTTTGATAGGAAAACCTATGGATGTATTGGTGGAGGTACTGGGCTAGGGTTTGGCAACACTTATACTCAGTTTCCCGGAGGTATTGAATATTTTCTTTCCACAGGTAACAAGGATTTCTGTAATAGCGAAATAGGAAAAAATATTGTAAGAAATATGCCTGCACTGGAGCATGGGGAAGGATACATCAAAAACCCTGCATTGGCTAAAAAGTTCATTTATGAATCTCTCCCTATGACTGATGTACCCACTGAATATATTGTTTTTAAACCCTTGGATAACTTTGCAGAAGGTGAAATACCCAAAGTTGTAGTATTTTTAGTAAATCCAGATCAGCTATCGGCTCTGGTGGTACTGGCAAACTATGAAAGAGAGCATAACTTAAATGTGATTGCTCCCTTTGGAGCTGGTTGTCATAGTACTTGTATTATCCCATATAAAGAGGCTGAAGCAGAAAAGCCTCGGGCGGTAATAGGGATGTTTGATATTTCTGCAAGAAAGTGTGTGGATAAGGATATTCTTGCTTTTTCAGTACCCTATAAAATGTTTGAAGAGATGGAAGGTAATGTGGCGGGGAGTTTTTTAGAGAGACATGAGTGGCAAAGAGTATTGGAAAGAAATCGTTAATATATAAGAAAACCCCCATGCAGGGGGTTTTTCTAAATTAAAATTTACCAGTAAACTGTGCTATTAGGATACCAATACCCAAAATCCAAACGTAGATGGAAAATATCTTTAGTGATCCCCGTTGTAGAATGGCCAGCATCCACTTTACCGCAATATATCCAGAAATAGCAGCGGCAATTGTACCAACCAGAAGTGGGACAAATCCAATGGATTCAGCTTGGCCTCCTGCCAGTTTAGCTGCTTGCAGGACCACGGCACCTAGAATAGCCGGTAGGGATAGTAAAAAAGAAAAGCGGGCAGCTGCTTGCTTGTCAATACCCTGGAATAAAGAACCAGCAATGGTTAAACCAGAACGTGAGATTGCAGGTAGGATGGCTGCACCCTGTAGGGTACCAACCATAAAGGCATCCTTAAAGGAAATTTGATCAATACTTTTGGTTCCTTTTTTCTTCATATTATCCGCAATCCACAGAATAGCACCTGTTAGCAAAAATTCCCACCCTACAGTCACCCCTGTCTTAGAGATTTCTTCAAAGAAATCTTCAAAGGTAAGACCAATGATTGCTGTGGGTATGGTTCCGGCGATAATTAGCAAGCTTAATTTGCTAGTGGGCCTTTTAATCATATATACAATGTCGTCCCAGAAAACAACTACCACGGCTATCAAAGTTCCCAAATGCAGCATGGTGTCCAAAAACAAACCTGCCTCAGATAAACCTAGGAGTTTTCGTCCCAAGAGCAAGTGGCCCGTACTGCTAACAGGTAAAAATTCAGTTAGACCCTGAACAATACCCAATATAAGAGCTTTTAACGTTTCTACCATAAGTCACCCCTGATAAAAATATTTTTAATCAATATGCATATTATACCAGACAAAACTTTAAAAGGGTCCCTAAAAAACACTCAGATATATATTACATTGCTACAGAGAAAAACATGCATAGAAAATCCAAGCCGTGGTTTTAGCCACGGCTTGGATTTTATTATGAAGATTTTATTTGACGTGGAGTTCCTTTATTGACAAGTTACGGTTTTTTGTTTGCCCTTTCTTATCTTTCCTGCAACCAGAACTCCAGCCGTAATAGCAAACATCAGTCCGTACTCAAGAAAAACATTTATGGTCATGAATTCAGAAACCATGGGTTCATGTAAAATCATTTTAGCAGCAGTTAGCGCTATGACCCCAGAACCTAAATAAATGATAACAGGAAAACGTTCTATCAACTTTAATAGAATTGTGCTACCCCAAACCATAATGGGAACACTGATAAGAAGTCCAAGAATGACCAGTAGGAAGCTACCGTGGGCAGTTCCTGCTATGGCTAGGACATTGTCAATGCCCATAACGGCATCGGCAATAATGATAGTTCGAATTGCTTCCCAACGATTATCTACGGATTTAACTTGATCGTGGGATTTCTCGTCAGCTAATAGTTTATAGGCTATCCAGACTAACAAAACACCACCAATTAGCATTAATCCAGGTATCTTTAATAACCAGACAACGGCTAGGGTTGCCAATGCACGAATTACTATGGCACCAACTGTCCCCCAAACAATTACTTGTTTTTGATGTTCCTTAGGCACATTCCTTGCAGCCATGCCAACAACTATGGCATTGTCGCCGGCCAACACAAGATCAATAAGAACAATTGCTAATAAGGCTGATAAAAAGTCCAAAGTCAGAAATTCCATTATGCATCCTCCTTTTAAATATTTGCTAAAAAATAGAAAAACGATCTTCCCCAGATAGGTAAAGATCGTTTAAATAGAAAAAGACCTTTACCTATGGTAAAGGTCTTGCTAACAACTACGCGTTGCCAACAAAGCCGGGGTATAGACCCGAAATGACGACTTTGTTGTAAAAGCTACTCCCCTTTAGAGAACATTATTCTTATTACAACCATAATACAGCAAAAGGTCACCTCTGTCAATATTGGTAAAATAGATAAAGAAACAGCAAAAGGATCGGTTGATGGATGAGATAGATAATAAGAGAGTGTTGCCCCAAAAGGATAAAAGGACGTGTTATAGGAGAGTAGGGAAATCTACTGTTTTTATCACAGTACAACAGCTTACCCAGGGCAACACCGTACAAAAACAAACCCAAGTAAGGAATTAAGGGAAAGTAATCTACGGAAAAAAAATCTTGACTGGTAAGCCCCAATGGAGCCAATAAGTTCGTGGAAAGGGTTAAACTTTTAGTCAGAAATCGAGCACCGATGATCACTGTTCCTACGATAAGCAAAACCATCGGAGGCATTGATTGAAAAAAGGGATATAAAAGAATACTAATAGCCAAAAAATGTAAAATACCAAAGAAAATATTGGAACCGGGAACGGCTATTGAGGTAACGATGGTTAATAATATGGCGATAATCAGCAACCTTAACCCTCTTTTTTGGTTGCTTTGGCTTAATGAGGAGCTAACGCCAGCCAGTAGGATAAATAATGTTGAAGAGGCCTTGCCTATTAAATATATAAAACCTTGCTCATAATTTACTGGTTGCCCGTAGAATTCCTTTAAATCATACATCAAATGAAAGAATGACATGAAAATAATGGCTAATCCACGAAGAAAATCCAGTTCCCAAATACGGCCCTGAGGTTTATCAATAAGCATTTCTTCATTTCCACCTGTAAATTTTTTTTAATTATAGTGTTACATTAAAACAAACCTTTTACAAGTAAATTAATTTATGTTGTAAAATTCCATGACAGTAAATTTGTATATCAATGGAGTATTCACTAATATTTTGGGAGAATACAATTACAACTGTTGGTTTAAAATAATCTTGAGCAAAAACAGAGGGAGGGATTTGAATGCCCGGTGTAAGCAAATGCATGATTGAAGAATGTCAATACAATAGTAACCATGAGTGCCACGCCGAAAGCATTGAAGTAAAATCCAGCGGAGATATGAGTGTACAATCTTCGGATGGTACCTGCTGTGAAACCTTCGCACCTCGTTTAGGCTAGTTTTCCAAAAGACTCTTTCGCTTGTCGAAAGAGTCTTTTGAATATTTCTTCCAAGGGATTTTCACTAAACTTGAACCATTACATTTTTATTAAAATTTACGAAGGCATTTATTATATTTTGACCTTAAATTGATTTGACCTTATTATATAAGATAGATATACAGAACACGTAAAACTAGAGGGAGTAATTATGACAAAACGCAATATTGTTGTACTGGGTGCTGGGTATGGAGGGGTCCGAGTCTCCCAAGAATTAAGCAGATTATTATTAAACCATGAAGATTATCAAATTATCTTAGTTAATAAACATGATTACCATACTTTAATGACTCAACTTTATGAGCCTGCGGTGGGAACCAGGAGCTATCATGATGTAATTATCCCATTAAATGAAATTGTGGAAGGATCGAACATTACCCTGCAAACGGGTACAGTTTCAGATATAGATTTAAATAAGCGAATAGTTGTCATTGACGATGCTATAGAAATCCCCTTTCAGTACTTGGTCGTTGCCCTTGGTAGTATGCCGGAGTATTTTGGTATTAAAGGCCTAAAGGAAAACAGTATGAGCCTAACCAGTATTAATGATGCGCAGGTGATTCATAAACGCATAGATTTTTTGCTGGCTCAAAAAAGTAAAGTAAGTAATGAAGAACCGTTACATTTTGTGGTTGGAGGAGGTGGACTCACAGGAGTTGAGTTTACCGGAGAACTAGCTTCCTACCTAGACGAAAAAAGAGAAGAGTACAATCTTTTAGCTGAACAATATAAAATAACCATTATTGAGGGAGCTAAGCAACTACTTCCTGGAATGTCCGAGGAAACTGCGGTTTATGCTAAACAAACCTTAGAGGACCTAGGGGTAGACGTGATTATAGATGATTTAATTACCGAAGTTACACCGGAAAGGATATATTTAAAATCAAGTCCAGAGATAAAGTACTCCTTATTAATATGGGCTGGTGGCATTAGAGGGAATTCCGTTTTATCTAAGTCCGGCATTAAGACGGATAACCGGGGTAGGCTTGTAGTAAACTCTTACTTGCAGTATCTTGATGATCCTTATATCTATGCTGTGGGGGATAGTGCTCTAGTAATTGACCCCGAAACAGGCAAACCAGTCTTGCCTACGGCACAGGCGGCTATTCAAGCGGCTAGACGGGTTGCCCATAATATCTATGCTAATATAAAGGGGCAAGCCCTTAAAGTACATCATCCTGGCCTAATACTTCTTTGCATAACTGTAGGGAGGGGCAGAGGATTGGGGGAAAGTAAAAAATTTCGCATCAAGGGTGTTTCAGCAGCTTTACTGAAAAAATTTATTCCCCTAAAATATTTTTTTAGCATTGGAGGGTTAAAACTCTTAGGTCGTAGGGGAATGAAATGAATATTTAATATAAAATGAGTGCAAAAAGCCCCTGATTTTCTCAGGGGCTAGTTTTTTGCCTATTTATAAGTATGAGGTGATTTTGAATTAAGGGTTAGGGTTTTAACTAGAACTGTGAAATAGCTTCCATTAAAACAGATCTACCATCATCTTTATATAAGTATTCTTTGATTAAGGCAATCTCTTCTGTAGAGATATTTAAAAATAAGGATCCATAACGGTCATCCAACCGCCTTACCACACTAATGGGAACTGAAGCAAAGGGTAAATCAATGATGAAACATTCGCCCACTTTAAGTTCTTTTTCACAGCGAAAAGATAAGCCTGCATGACTAAAAGTCAATACTTTGATACCTTTAATTTTTTCATGATTCTGCATGGATTCCATTTCCACTGACCAGTTTACATTAACTCGCATAACCGTACGTCTTCTCATTTTCCCCACCTCATGATGTTAATTATTATGTTTATGGGTCACAAGCTTTTTAAGGCAATACTTATATAGTATAAATATAAAGAACTTTTAATGCAACAATTTTTTTTAGTTTTTAAAGTTCCAGACCTTGGTGTTTGCGTTATCCATGAGTTCTAATACCAAGCTTATGAATCTTCCGCATCAAGGTGCTATAATTGATCCCTAAGATATCTGCTGCCTGATGCGTATTGTAACTGGTTAGGGCTGCTAGAATGACCCTCCGCTCTGCTTCATCAACCACATCCTTTATGGGACGAATCTCTTCTTGTACCTGAACCTCCCTTAAATAAGTGGGCAGATCTTCGAGCCCGATAAAGTTACCTTCCACTGTAATTAACAGTGATTCAACCAAATTACGAAGTTCCCGAACATTACCCGGCCAATGATAATTTTTTAGAATAACCAGGGCTTCCTGGGAAAGGCTACGCTGTAGAGAGTACTCTTCTCCCAACTTTTTAAAGTAATAATGCAGCAAAGGTTCAATATCTTCATGACGCCTGCGTAATGGAGGAATGTTGATATGCACAATCTGTAAACGAAAGAAAAGGTCTCTGCGAAATTCCCCTTTTTGGACTAAATCCCATAAATCTACATTTGTACTGGAAATAACCCGAACGTCCACCGCCTTAGACCAAGTGCCACCTACCCGGCGTATTTCCCTTTCTTGTAGAGCTCGAAGTAATTTTGATTGTGCTTTAGGGGGAAGTTCACTGATTTCATCTAGCAAGATGGTACCATGATTGGCAGCTTCAAAGAGACCTTGGGCCCCTTCGCGTTTGGCACCGGTAAAGGCACCAGGCTCATAACCAAATAATTCTGATTCCAACAGGCTTTCGGGAATAGCACCGCAATTAACAGTGATAAAGGGCTGACTAGACCTAGGGCTAGTTCGATGTATATAAGACGCCAGTACCTCTTTACCTACGCCGGTTTCCCCTGTAATTAAAATGGTAGTAGGGTAAGGGGCCACTCGAGTGGCTAATCTTATTACAGATTGCATCTCCGAAGAGCTAGCAACGGCAAAGGGGATATTGGAATCTGAATAAGAATTATCATTTTGCATATGTTTCTCCTATCAAGTATGGTTTAAAAAAGTTTCATAATTGCGATTGCAATCTAATTTTTGCAACACTTATTAAGTTAAATAAATCAGGGTTAGTTCCATTATATAGGCAAATTTGCGAATAAACAACAAACCAATCTTAATAGTCAGAAAATTTACACCCAGGTATTATGGGCTTTTTGTGTCTATTACTGTCACTTTGTGCTGGCATGAAATTTGCTTAGTATAATTACAAGGGACAAAAGTAGTTTAAGCATGGATGTGGATAAAATGAGAGAAAATTTAATTCGGCATATACGACATCTTATTCAGGAAAATCGTATTCATACAGTTAGGATTACCCTTACGGATAATACTAATATTACCCGTTCTCGGTTTGTTCCAGCAAAGGCATTTTTGCAAACTATTACTGGACAGGGGATTAATTATCCATCGGCGTTGTTTTCGATGGATACTGCTGCTCAGTTGGTACAGGAAGCCGGTGGTGGTTACCAAGGCGGCTATCCCAGTTGGTTGTTGCAACCGGATCTCTCTACTTTTGTGGTTCTGCCTTGGGTTCCTGGTACTGCCCGTGTGATAGCTGATGTTGTTCAGCCAGATGGACAAGCTTTATTTATATCGCCTCGTCAAGTACTTAAAAATATTTTATCCCGGGTAGCTAATGCCGGTTATCAAGTAAAAGGGGCCTTTGAATTTGAGTTTTATTGTTATAACCAACAAAATGATGTTTTAGAATCATCCTGGCAGGGTTTAAATTGTCTTTCGGATGTAAAGCAAAGCCAAGTGGAAGAAATATTTACTGCAATTATTCAGGGCTTAGAAGGTATCGGGGCTGGACCGGAAGTGGCCAATACAGAATATGGTCCAGGGCAGTTTGAAATTACCAATTCACCCTTTGATGGGATGGCGGCAGCGGATATGGCTGTCTATTATCGATCCAGTATTAAAGAAATTTTAAGTCATAAGGGATATTCAGCTACTTTCATGGGTAAGCCCCGCAGTGATGCCAGTGGCAGTGGGGGTCACTTCCATTTTTCCCTATATGATAAAGAAGGAACGAATGTGTTTGAAGACGCTAGTACCACAGACAAACTATCTGACATCTGCCGTTGGGCCATAGGAGGCCAGATTCGCCATGCCAGGGCCATCAGTGGTTTAGTAAATAGCACCATCAACAGTTATAAAAGGCTACAGCCCTATTCCTTTGCACCGGTTAATGCCTCTTGGGGACATGAGCACCGCTGTACTATGATTCGCGTTCCATTTGCCCGGGGGGAGAATACAAGGTTGGAAAATAGGTTGCCCGCCGCGGATACCAACCCTTATTTAACCGCTGCGGCCATTCTAGCCGCTTCCCTGGATGGAATAATAAATAAAATTGAACCGCCGGCCTCCAGCGATGGTAAGAATCCCTATGAACAATCGGAATTAGAAAAACTTCCAATGTCTTTGCCCGAAGCTTTGGCAGAACTACAAAGGAACCCAGTCATTTGTAGTTACTTGGGCAGAGATTTTATTCAACACTATGTGACACTGCGTTTAGCCGAATGGCAGCGTTTTCAAAATCATATTAGTGATTGGGAAATAAAGGAGTACTTTGAGTTGTTCTAAGTTTGATATATCACTGGAAAGTTTCTTCAAAACGACCAGGGTTATATACAAGTTACCTAACTAAAATAAAAGGAGTGAATAACCATGAGGAGGATTTCTAGTAAGCACAGTCTTTACAGTATGGATAAGGCGAATTCTCCTGTGACCAGGGTTGAATTACCTATTCAACTTACCTTTGAAACCCTAGATTGTTTTGGTGGACAGGTAAAGGGTGCAGAAGATACCTTAGAAACTCTTGATTTTTCTAGGGTGAACCCCGCCACTGGTCCAGTTTATCTAGAAGGTGTGAAGCCCGGTGATGTTATTGCGGTACATGTTCGTGATATTCGAGTAAAGTCACCTGGAGTTATGATTGCTGCACCTGGAGCGGGAGTGTTGGGTGAATTGGTGACAAAGAGTGAAACACTAATGATTCCCATAGAAAAAGGTATAGCCAGATTTAAAGATCTGGAATTACCCCTAAATCCGATGATAGGTGTAATCGGTGTAGCACCAGCAGGGGAGCCAATTAGTTGTGGTACACCAGATTGTCACGGCGGTAATATGGACACGACACTGATTAAATCTGGTTCTACCCTGTATTTACCGGTTCAAATAGACGGTGCCTTGTTGGCAATGGGCGACCTCCACGCCGCCATGGGAGATGGAGAAATTATGGTTAGCGGTGTAGAGGTAGCTGGTGAAGTTGATGTAACTATCGAAATTGCCGTAGGTAAAAAACTTGCCAACCCGTTGGTTGTAACAGAAGATAAAGTGGCTACACTGGCATCTGCTGATACTTTGGATCAAGCTGTAGCTATTGCTACTCGGGAAATGGCACAACTCTTACAAGGGGAAGCAGGGCTCTCAATAAATGAGGCTGGTATGCTTATGAGTGCCTGCGGCAATGCAGAAATATCTCAAGTTGTGGACCCCTTAAAGACAGCGAGATTTGTCATGCCACGAGATATTTTGAAAAAATTAGGTGTGACCTATGCTTTTTAATTAGAATGGAGATGATTTGTATGGCAGAAATAAATAAAACAAGTACAGGTACTGTTGAGGAATTTGGCTATCAACAAGAGTTAAAAAGAGCCTTGACCTTTAAAGATTTGCTTTTCTATGGCATGGTTTTTATGGTCCCTATTGCCCCCTTTGGAATTTATGGCTATGTAACTGATGTTTCCAACGGTATGGCTCCTCTGGCCTATATAATTGGTATCATTGCTATGACATTTACTGCCCTTAGTTATGCTCGCATGTCCCAAGCATTTCCTATTTCCGGTTCTGTTTATTCTTATGCTTCCCGGGGAATTAATCCCTATGTTGGTTTTTTTGCTGGTTGGGCGATGCTTTTAGATTATATTTTAACACCGGCTCTGGTGTATGTTGTGGCTGGTTTTGCTTTGCAAGAGCTATTCCCAATTTTACCTTATTGGGGATATATCGTTTTGTTCATCATAATCAATACCATTGTAAACTTACGGGGCATTGAATTGACCGCAAAAACAAACATCGCCCTGTTGATTTTTGAAGTGTTTACTCTCATTGCTTTCTGTGTGGTAGCGATAATTGCCATAATAAAAGGGGTAGGCGCTGGTTCCTTTACCATTGATCCTATTTGGAAACCCGAAGGGTTTAGTATGGACATGGTGATGGCAGCTACTTCTCTGGCAGTTCTTAGTTTCTTAGGTTTTGACGCCATTAGTACTCTGGCAGAAGAGACGAAGGATCCCAAGCGTATGGTTGGTAAGGCTACTATCACTGCACTTATTTTGATCGGGAGTTTATTTGTTTTGCAAACCTATTTGGCGGGTCTAATTTGGCCTGATCACACCACCTTTGATAACCCTGATACTGCCTTTTATGTAGTAGCAGAAACTGCGGGTGGAGCTTGGTTAAAGATGCTATGTGCTCTAGCAACTGCAGTGGCCTGGGGTATAGGTGACGGTCTGGTGGCACAGGCAGCAATCTTGCGCTTACTTTATAGCATGTCCCGTGACAAAGTGATGCCTGCTGTTTTAGGGAAAATTCACCCCAAATATCAAACACCCTATGTTAGCACCTTGTTGGTAGCAGCTATTTCTATTTCTATCGGCCTTATAATTTCGTTAGATAAGTTGACATCCTTAGTAAACTTTGGTGCCCTTACTGGCTTCCTATTCCTACATCTTTCGGTTTTTATTCATTATGTAATTCGTAAGGGTCAGAGGGACCTAGTTTCCTTGTTTAAATATCTATTGTTGCCTGGCTGTGGTTTTGCTATTATCTTCTATGTTTGGTTGAGTCTACAAGCAGAAGCTAAAACTCTAGGTTTTATCTGGCTAGCCATTGGTTTATTATACTCTGCATACAAAACTAAAGGTTTTAAAGAGAAACCCCCAGCTTTCCGGAGTATGGGTCATTAAGAATTAACTAACAGTTATCTTAGGAACCTATTTCTGGTACGGAAGTAGGTTCTTGTTTCTTCACTAAGGCATTTCAACTAAATGGACTGGTGAAAAAGGCCATGAAACAAACAAAAAGGCTGGTTAAGACCAGTCTTTTTGTTATTAACGTCTCCGTTTTATCTTTGTTCAAGCAGGATATGGGGCTTAAATGTTTAATAAATTATGAAAGCAGATTGCTTCGCAGGGTAACGGACCCATGTGTATGTAAAACAAGTATAGAGGGTGAAATGATGAGAAAAAATATCTTGCTCTTGCTGTTGCTTTTTATGGTGACTTTAGTAACAGGGTGTGGTAGTGACAGTTCCAAGACCTCAACACAGGAAAACCTGCCTGATAAAATTATTATTCAAGCACCACCAGCTCCTCCCACGGCACCTCTTCTAAAAATGATTGATCGTAAACCCTTTGGAGAGAAGGTACAAATTGAATTTATTCCATATAAAACCGTAGAGGAAGCCACTGCCAGAGTGGTTAAGGGGGAGGCAGACTTGACCATTTTGCCGGTAAACACCGCCGCCAAACTCTATAATAAAGGTATTGATATTTCTTTGGATAATGTAACCACCTGGGGAATTCTTTACCTGGTGTCAACAGAAAACGGGATATCACAATGGCAGGATTTAAAGGGTAAAGAAGTTTATGTAGGTGCCCAAGGGGCGAGTCCTGATATTATAACCCGTTACCTTATGGAAAAGAATAACATTTCAAGTACTGATGTGACCATAAAGTATGGTAATTCACCTGAAATTGCTCAAATGCTTATTCAGGGCATGGTAAAAACTGCTGTGTTACCGGAACCAATGGTTACACAAGTTCTAAATAAAAATAAGTCAGTCCAAATTATTTTAGATTTCCAAAGGGAGTGGCAGCAGGCAGAAAATAACAGTAGCCTACCACAGACAGGAATGGTAGTACAAAATAAATTTGTTAAAGAGTACCCAACTGCACTAAATACAATAAGAAAAGCCTATAAAGAAGCGTTGGAGCAAACTGTCAATGATCCAGCCTCAGCGTCTTCCCTAGTGGAGGAAAAGCTAAATATACCGGGTCCCGTCTTTATAAAATCGATGGAAAGAACTAATTTGAAATTTGTTACGGCAGATAATGCTAAAACTGATGTAGGAAACTATTTGGACAAACTGTTGGACTTCTCACCTGATATGGTTGGGGGGAAACTGCCGGATGAAAACTTCTACCTGGCTAAGTAAGGGGTTACCCTTACTTAGCCTCCTCTTTTTATTGATCTCTTGGCAATGGGTAGCTAGTTTTTATAACCCAATATTGGTTCCTTCACCTATGGAGACAATACAAGCCCTATGGCATTTATATATAAGTGGTAAGCTCTGGGAGCACGTAAATAATACTATTCTGAGAGGATTTATGGGCTTCCTGCTTTCTGCTTGCATAGGTGTGCCCCTAGGTTTACTAATGGGCATAAATGGTATTATTCGTCGATTAGTTCAACCCTTTGTGGTTGTTATGCAGGTTATCCCCCTTATTTCTTGGCTGGTTCTGGCTATGATTTGGTTTGGTTCCGAGCGGGTACCTGTTTTTGTTGTAGTTATTACAACATTGCCCTTAGTAATGATTAATGTTGTACAAGGTGTTATAAATGTTGATCCACAATACACTGAGATGGCGAGGGTATTTAAGGTAAATAAGCGGAAAATATACTTTAAAATATACTTTCCTCAAGTGCTACCCTATCTTTTAGCAGGACTATCAGCGGCCTTGGGCACCACCTGGAAAGCCGTGGCAATGGCTGAATTTCTCAGTACCCAAAGGGGTATTGGCTCGGGTATGGCTGTGGCAAGAATAAATTTGGAAACTCCCGAAGTATTTGCCTGGACCCTTCTCTTGGTTTTGTTAGGACTTTCAACGGATTACGGTTTGCGGCTGCTACAAAAACGTTTGACATCCTGGAGGTACTAGATGGTTATATTAAAAGGGATCGAAAAATCATTTCAAGGAAAACAAGTGCTAAGGGATTTGTCTTTCGACCTTAAGGACAAACAGATTACATGTATATTAGGACCTTCAGGTTCGGGAAAAACCACTACCCTTCAGATTCTGGCTGGCCTGGTAGAAGCAGATAAAGGGGAAATCACGGGGCTTGGGGAAATGCAGGTTAGTTATGTTTTTCAAGAACCTCGCTTATTACCTTGGGAAACTGTAGAGGGCAATATACAATTTGTTCTAAAAGGCCAACTACCTAAGACTCAGGGGCTAAGTATTATCAACCACTATTTAGATTTAATGGGACTATCAGCCTACAGAGATAACTATCCCCACACCCTGAGTGGCGGCATGAAACAACGTCTGGCACTTTGCAGGGCCTTTGCCTTTCCACATCAATTATTATTGATGGATGAGCCCTTTAAGTCCCTAGATACACCACTTCGCTTATCCCTGATACAGGAGGTTGCAAAAATGTGGGGAGTTAAGCAAAATACTATTTTACTTGTGACTCATGATATTACAGAGGGTTTGTTGTTAGGACATAATTTGTTGGTTTATTCAGATAAACCTACATCGGTGCTTAAGGAATTTAGCATTGATTCCCCACCTTGTCAGCGGGAGTTAGCCAGTTATGAGCTGACAAGACTCTATGGTGAGATTACAAGGTTAATGACTAAAATAGCTTAGCCGATCTCTTACTCAGCAAGAGGGTTATGACCAGTACCACCGGATAAGTTGTCCTCAGTTAAATCGTAATGATCATATTCCGATTTTCCATCTAGATTTATACATGAGGCAGAACCAGTTGGTTCATGAACAAAGCATTCTCCTGTTGGGGTAGCTGCCTTATTTTCGGCGTTATCTGAATTGTTTAGAATCATATTAGGCCTCCTAATAAAAGTTATAAATAATATGCGGATAATAAAACTGTATTATACCTTTTGAGCATAAATGTAGCATTAATATACCTATGTTAGAATAATTAAGGCTATTGTACCCTTTAAGTTATAAAGGACAAAAAGGGTACAATAGCCAATAAGTAGGGGAGCGGGAGTATAAGGTCTATAATTAATAAGCTACTTTTTAAGGGGAGAATTATTTCTTATTGCAAAAACGAAGATTGGGAATAAAAAGGGGAAGATAAAGCTAAGTATAGTCATAATAAGTGCGCTTTTGCTGTATTGATTAAATAAATTATAGGTAATGATAATATAAAATATAAAGTAAGCAATTCCAGCAATAACATTGATAAATGGCAATAAAGTCAACAGTGAATACACTAGGGGGGCTGCCAGCAGCACCCATTGTAGGTGCCGAATGACAAAGCCGCATACCCTTACTTCGCCAATAATTTTACCCATGGTATAGTACTGAACATAAGGAATAAAAGCTAACCAACAATACTCTAGTCCTTGGCGCTTTGCTAATTGGTAAAGCCCGTAGCTGAACATCAAATATAAAGAGATTGCTACAAGCAGAACAGCCACCAGCACTAAGCCGCTAACGGCAAAGAAGCTCAATAAACCGGAATCCATAGATACACTCCTTTTCTGTTTTACACACTCCCTCTCCAAATGAAATACTTATAGACCTTTTGTTTCCAGAATATGTTTAAGGTATTGAATACGTCCCAATAAAAATGTATGATTATTAAATAAATTCTAGATTTGCCGGGGAATACCCCGGTTTTCTATATAAAAGCGGGTGAAGAATTTGAGTTCTTTTTATCAAGGGGTTGCGTTAATACTCCTATCGGCCACTGGTTTTGCCTTTATTCCCATTTTTGCTATTTATGCTTATGAAGGTGGTGCCAATGTAACATCTTTACTTTTCTTTCGTTTTTTAATAGCAGCTTTATGCTTTTTTACATATTTAATAATGAAAGAGAAGAAAATTTCTGTTCGTAAGGAGAATATCAAATATTTAGTATTGCTTGGGGGAGTCTTTTATACATTACAATCAAGTTTATATTTTTCTGCGGTAAAATATATCCCTATCTCTCTGGCTGTATTAATTTTTTATGCCTACCCGGTATTTGTAGCAATCATATCTTCATTAGTTGATAAGGAAAAATTATCGAAGCAGATCGTTTATTCAATTGGACTATCTTTTTTAGGATTAGCAATGGTTTTAGGAACTTCCTTTGGCAGCGTAAATCTGTATGGTATATTGCTGGCCCTGGGTGCAGGGGTGTCATACACTGGCTATCTTATCTTAGGTAATAGGGTTATGAAAGACTCCCCAGCCCTGGAGACCAGTGCCTTTATCTGTCTTTTTGCAGCCATATCTCTGGCTGTCATGGGCTTTTCCAGTGGAAATTTGACCCTTCAGCTTACTACCCAAGCTTGGTTGGCTACAGTTGGAGTTTCCCTTTGCTGCACAGTTCTTGCTATCTTTACTCTTTTCCGTGGTATGGAGCTAATTGGCTCTACCCGGACAGCTATACTTAGTATGGTAGAGCCGTTAATTACCATTTTGCTTTCTGCTATTTTGTTTGGTGAACGGATGACTTGGCTGCAAGTTTTAGGGGGGTTAACGGTTTTGGGTGGTGCTTTACTGGTAGTACTGTCTAAAGAAAAGAAAAATGAGAAAACCAGCATTGAGAAGAGGGCAAAGGAAGTAGGCTAATAAGTGAGAATGGGCGTAACGCCCATTTTTTTATGCTTAAAAAGGGGTTCTATTTGCATAGAATTTACAATTATGAAAATATTTTTCTCTAACATCTAAAAATAATTAGCCAAATGTGCTAAACTTTCTGGCAACATCATAGAATGATACGTGTATTTATTTTTCTTGGTAGATCAGACATATAAATTTTATCCGATCTACATTTTCCAATGAGGAGGGGTGGAATGTATTCCTTTAGAACCGTGTCAGTGATTCCAGAATTGCCTGAGAACATTAACCGTCTAAGTGAATTAGCTCGAAACCTTTGGTTTAGCTGGCATCCACAGGCTGAGCAACTCTATAGTAAATTGGATACAATCCTATGGGAAAAGGTTAACCATAACCCAGTAAAATTCTTACTAAATGTCGACACTCTAAGGTTGTTTGAGGCTGCGAAGGAAGCCGAGTATTGTAACCTTTATCAAAGGGTAATGAGAGATTTTGACAACTATATGCAAGGAGATACATGGTTTAAGAAGAATTATCCTGAGCATAATAACCAACTAGTTGCTTATTTTTCAGCTGAGTTTGGAATTCACGAGTCGAACCCTGTATATAGCGGGGGTTTGGGTTTACTGGCAGGGGACCATAGTAAATCTGCTAGTGACCTAGGACTTCCCTTTGTAGGGGTAGGTATTCTTTATAAACAAGGTTATTTTTGTCAGCGTATAAATAGGGAGGGCTGGCAGGAGGCACATTACTCCTTTATGGATTTTAACGAAATGACAGTTACCCCGGCCATCCATCCAGAGGGCGGCGAGGTCATAATAACGGTTCGCCTGCCAGGTCGAGATGTTTTCATCAAGGTATGGCAATTGCAAGTGGGAAGGGTTGTCCTATACTTTTTAGATAGTGATTTAACCCAAAATAGTCGAGATGATAGACTATTGACCTCCAAATTGTACGGTGGTGGGCAGGATACCCGTATTTGCCAGGAAATTATCTTGGGAATTGGTGGGGTCAAGGCGCTGAGGCAACTAGGTATAGCCCCCACGGCTTGGCATATAAACGAAGGGCATGCAGCTTTTATTATTTTAGAACGAATGCGAGAGTTAATCCAGAATAACATTCCCTTTGTCACTGCAAAGGAGGCAGTTCGGACCAGTACAATATTTACTACCCATACACCTGTACCAGCAGGGCATGATGTTTTTGATGCAGGTATGATTGATAGTTATTTAGGTTATTTGTATGAAGAATTAAAGTTAGATCGGGAAAGTTTCCTGGGGTTGGGTTGGGACACCAGCCGACAGGGCTTTAATATGACAATGTTAGCCCTGCACCATGCTGCCTATACCAATGGGGTAAGCAAACTTCATGGTGAAGTAAGCAAAAAAATGTTTTCTCATCTTTATCTAGGTATTCCATTGGAGGAGATTCCCATTCAAGCTGTGACTAATGGCGTTCATACAGAGACTTGGGTGGCACCAGAGATAAGGGCTCTATTTGAAAATTATATTGGCTCTGAATGGGCGCAAAGTATTTCGGAAGCATCACAATGGCAAAGGGTCTATGATATCCCCGATCAAGAATTATGGTCTGTGCATCAAGTTCTTAAGAGTAGAATGATTAAATTTGTGCAAAACAATATCTATCGTCGAATGGAACGAAACTTTCAACCCCTGGAGTTAATTCGTGAATGTGCAGGTTATTTAAGTAAAGATATCTTAACCATAGGGTTTGCTAGGCGGTTTGCCACTTATAAAAGGGCCTATCTGTTATTTAAGAATAAGGAACGATTAGCTAGATTAGTTAATCATCAGGAACGACCAGTACAACTTATTTTTGCCGGTAAAGCACACCCAGCTGATGGCCCCGGTCAAGAATTGATCAAAATGATTAATGATATTTCTGCCGAGGAACAGTTCAGGGGCAAGATTGTTTTTGTAGAAGACTATGACATTAACGTGTCTCGGCACTTGCTGCAAGGTGTGGATGTTTGGTTAAACACCCCCCGCAGGCCCCATGAAGCAAGTGGAACCAGTGGTCAAAAAGCTGCTGTCAATGGTATTATTAACTGTAGTGTACTGGATGGTTGGTGGCCAGAGGCCTACAATGGAGAAAATGGTTTTGCCATTGGGACAGATAAGGATTATCAAGATGATGATGAACAGGATCAAGAAGATGCAAGTTCGCTGTTTGATTTGTTAGAGCAGGTTATCATACCCTATTATTACCGAAGGGTTGATGGTATGCCACGAGAGTGGCTGAGGCATATGAAGGATTCCTTGGCAACTATTCCCTGGCAATTTAGCACTGAGCGAATGGTAAAGGAATATACTCAAAGATTTTATCTCAAAGCAGCTATTAGAGGGCTGGCCTTTGAAGCTAATCAATGTCAAATGGCTGATCATGTGCATAAGTTTAAAAATAATTTGACCAACAACTGGCATCAGATTTCTTTTAGGTCAGTTCAAGTCGATCAACCCCAGGCTTTATTAGCGGGAAATGAAATCAGTGTAAAAGCTGAAGTATATCTAGGATCAAACAAACCTGAAGATATAATTGTAGAAGTAGTATACGGCAAAGTAAGTGATCATGGTTTGGAAGCTACTTCTTTAATACCCATGAATATTAAGCAGACAGTTAGTGAAAATACCTATCTCTACGAAACAAAGATTGTTTTAAAGATGGGAACCTCAGGTTATACAGTTAGAATAAGACCAAAGAATGACTTTTTCGCCCAGATTTACGAATTGCCCCTAGTAAAGTGGGCAGAAAACTTTTAACCCTAAAATAAAAGAAGCCGAACTCGGCTTCTTTTATTTTAGATGACTTATGGTTATATTGAAAATATATAATTTAAGGTAGTCATGGGACAAACAATATATTAAAATAGAAAAGATGCAGCTTAGTCTGTAATTGTATTTAGAAGGGGTTATGACATGGAAAAGTATTTTGAAAAAATGAAAGAGTACCTAGGTATGGAGACCGAAATATCCTACGAGGAATTTGAAGCATACTACAAAGATGTTATTGCATTTTTAAACAATGATTATCTTAACCTAGAAAAAGATGACACCATTAAGGGACGTTTTATCCTAACAATTCTCATGTCAAACAGTGAAGACCGCGGTAAGAGGTACAAAAATCTATCTAAAAAATATAAAAAAATATATGAAAAAAGCCAGTTATGGGCTGAAGCTTTAACACTTAGACTTCTGAAAATGGGTATGACCAAGGATCAGATTATTCAAGCTGAACAAGAACTTAATGATTCGATTTAATACAAAAAGACGGGGGAAAGTTTCCCTCGTCTTTTGAGTTGTTAGCTATTTCTGTAATATTGAACCAATGGGTTGACCCATCTTAATTTCCATATCGGCCGCTAAATGTTTACTTGGTAAGAAAGAATCCCTTTGAAAAATCAGGATAATAGTAGAACCAAATTCAAAACGACCAATTTCCATGCCCTTTTGAATTTCCTGACCAATAGAGAAGTTTGAAACAATCTTCCCTACACCTAGAGCTCCTACCTTAATTAGGGCAAATTTAGACCCCTGTGAAGTCTGGAATAGGGTGCAGGTTCGTCTATTCTTTACAAACAAATCTTTAATAGTCGTTATTCCTAAATTATTTACTGGAAAAACCCTTCCTGGAATGTACTTATGTTTAATGACTTTGGCTGCAAAGGGCATATGAATACGGTGGTAATTTTTAGGACTAAGATATATGTTTAGGTAATAACCATCTTCAAAATCTTCCAAACCTTGATAGGATAATAACTCAGGAATAGAATAAGAATTATTTTTTGCCAGAACAATTTTGTTCTCTTTGGCAACACCCAGATCAACAATTTTACCGTCCACCGGACTAGCCACCACATCCTGACCAGATGCAATGGGCCGTAAAGTGGGGCAAATATCTCTTACAAAGAAGTCCGTAAGACTTTTGTATTCTCTAGGGTGCTGTATCTCTGAGCGGTTTATCTTATAAAATCTTATATAAGGTTTTATTAAAAATTTGCTAAATCGGCTGCGTAATGCAATATTGAAAGCTTTGCCAAAACTTTGACGGGAAATGGAGTGTACAGCAACTTTTTTTAATAGCTTCACGATATCCAGTCCTTTTTTGTTTTATTAAAATTTTTAAAACAATATAAATTATAACACCTTCTTGATAATATACTCCAGTATAATTTTGCAATACTAAAATAATTACTTTTTTCAATACAAATGATTAAAATATAATAATGATATTAGGAGTGATTGAATGGATTTGATGGAATACGAAATATATTTAAGAGTGTTAATGTCCCTGTTAGCAGGGATATTAATAGGCATTGAAAGAACCCTATATAATAAACCTGCTGGTATTCGAACCTTTTCGCTGGTATGTTTAGGTTCTACTTTAATTACCTTGGTTTCAGTTTATGGTGCTGAGAAATTAGGTTATACCGCCAGTTCTGATGATCCATTTCGTATAGCTGCGCAAATTGTAAGTGGGATTGGTTTTTTAGGGGCTGGGGTGATTTGGAATAGCAATAAAGGTGGTATGAAACATGGGGTTACGACAGCTGCAGAGCTTTGGGTTACTTCTGCAGTTGGTATGGCTTTGGGAGTTGGTATGTACGACCTGGCGCTGCTGGTGGTTGTCTGCATTTATATAGCCATCTTCGCTGGAAGAAAATTAGATGATTATGTTGACAAAAGAAAATACCAAGATGATCTTGAATGAAAACTCCTCTACCTGAGAGGAGTTTTCATTTCTTACTTTATAAGGAAGTGGGGGATGAGGGTTCAGAAATCTGTGATAAGGCTTGGCCAGCTTCATTTTGATAAATATTTTGGGTAGCAAGGTCACCTAGGGCAACGATACCGGTTAATGAACCATTTTCTACCACAGGAAGGCGTCTAATCTGACGTTCAGCCATTAGATTTGCTGCCTCATGAACGTCCATTTCTGGTCTACCGGTCACAACATTAGGAGTCATAACACTTTGGACAGTAGTAGCGGAAGGAGACTGTCCTTGAGATACTGCCCTTAAGGCAATATCACGATCGGTTACAATTCCTACGCAGTTCCCATTTTCTACAACAGGAACAGACCCGACATTTTGTTGACTCATAATTTGAGCTGCTTCTTGTACAGTTTGTTGTGGGCTCACAGTAGCAATATTTTGTGTCATAATTTGGCTTAATTTTTGAGCCATCTTGTTACCTCCTCAGAAAATCTTTTTTTGGGGTCCATGCTTAGAATTCCTTTTCTGACAAAGGATCATCCGAAAAAAGACTTGTTAAAAAATAAAAAACAGGGTAAATATACCCTGTTACATAAAACAAAAATTTAATTTAGGCGGTTTGGTCAATGGATTGATGGTTTTCCTGATCATCTTTTATTAAATATAGACGGTTGTTTTCTAGTTTGTACATCATTGGGGCAACGATAACTTTAGGGTATCTTTGGCGAAGCCTTTTAGCTTCAGTCAGAACAAAATCTAATTCATTACCAATTTCATACATAGGGGCAAAATGATTAAAATGATCTTGTGCGGCTGTTCTGTTCCAGCCTACCTCAACCAAACCATCAACAAATTTCTGTTCTTTGGCTTTCAAATTAGCCATACCACAGTTATCATGACCGATTAATGCAATGGCCCTCACTCCACCTACACCAATGGCATAGGATACTTTAAATTCAGAGGCACGAAGATTTCCTCCGCCCGTGCGAAGAACATAGGCAAATTTTTCCGGAACATTAAGGCGCTTGCGATTGTCCATACACATACCTATTAAGATTTCTGCATGATCATATCTTTTATCAGATATAAAAAAGTGCTTGTTAAAATTATGATATTCAATTAAATCGCCAATGGGAGTATTTTGATATTGGGGAAAGATGTCTTCCCTTGTGTTAATTGTAACAATCTGGGCCATTTGTCACCCCTCCTCTTTCAGCCTTTCTTATAACTTACCAGAAAAAATTAAAAATTACAATTGTTTTTTTGTCATCACAATGTTCTTATGTTCTATAAACCAAATGATTTTTATATTTTATGACAATATCTTTATATTTTTTAGCAAGTAGAATACAATTCGCCAATATTTTTACTACATTTTTTCCTTCGCATTAGAAAGGGAAATGCTTAATTATTAACGAAATTAAGTACGAAGTTTATGTTTTGGGGGTAAAACGTGAAAATATTAGCAATTACCGGAAATAAACAAAATGATCATAATAGATTTGCTGCTGGACCCCTAGAAGCAACTAGGGCTAAACAGACATTTTCTAAGGTGCTGGAAAATGAAGAAAAGGATTATGCCCAGCGGCAGATCCAAGAAATGTTGGAGAAGGTCAAGATGGCTGGAGAAAAATTAAAATCTGCTGCCACTGAGGAGAATATAAAACAATATAAAGATAGTATTAAGGACTACCTAACCTTTGTATTGAAAAATTATCATAAATTACGGCACGACCGTAGTATAAATTACAGCACAATCTATACCCGGGTTGAGATTGTTAATAAGGAAGTAGAAGAACTCACCATTAGACTTCTGGGAGAAGAAAAGAATAATATTGATGTAGTGGCCGAAGTTGATCGGATTACTGGACTAATAATAGATGTATTTATGTAGATTATAGCCATTAGCTATTGTGAAGGCTAATAGCTAATGGCTATTATTAATTTACCTCGGTTTTAATTTCACTGCTGGCCTGGGTCTTGATCACGGTTGTTTGAGCCAAAAAGTCATGGATGCCCCTACCATACATTAAAACCAGTACCATTGTTGTTAACATCCAAAACATCCAGGCTGTTTGAATAACAGGATAGGTTAACAAGTAAACTGGAAAAAGGGTAAAAGAAAACTCTCGGAGCAGATAATGACCCAGATGTAAATTTTGCCCTTTGTAGGAACCAATTCTAATTTTCATGATTCGTTTACCCACCGTTTGGCCATCCCAGAGTAGGTTTAAGATAACTATGGTGATTAAAAGGGTAGCACCTCCGATAGCTTCTATTGTCCTTTGGTTATTTTGGGTGCCAAACCATAAATATATGGGTGCAGTTATGACAACTTTATCAATAACTCTGGCAACTAGTCGTTCGAAGGGGCTGGCGTAGGTATTCGTGTCCATTAAGTCATCTCCTCCTTAATATTTAGCGGTAAATTTGTTACAAAAGTAACAAAACTAATTAATGAATGCAAGCTTTTTGTCACGGATAAGATTATCAGAAGGTTTTGTCCTAACGGTTATGAAAACCTCCTTTGTGGCATGCTTCAAAATAATACAGGGAAAATAAGTTTCGTGGTGAAATATTACAAGATAAAATTAGTTAGGGGGTAAAACAGCTTGAAATGTATTTATGAGGACGTTCCATGCAAATGTAATACTTCCTGCCAGGATGAATGCGATGGCTGTTACTGTCAAAAGTGTCCCATCAAAAATAAGCCGCCGCACTATTAATGGTTAAAATAAAAGCTGTTATTTGGGTTAAAGGAGGGTATAAATGGAAAGGGAAGCCCCTAAAGTAAAATTAGAGACCATTATAAAGCTATGTACAGAGGGAATTGAGATGCTCTCCCAAAATAAGGTTGAGGAAACCATGAATGGTCTAATGCATACATTGGAAATGGCCCGACAAATGATGGCGGTTCATACAAGCAGAGGAGAAGTATGGGTCAAAGCCAAGGTAAAACTAGGTGATATTTTCCCGGATACCAGGGGTAAACTAATTCGGAATGATGAAATGGGGATGTTGGTACAATGGGAGGTACCCGGAAGCCAACGTCCCTTAGTGGATCTATTTCTAAGAAATCAATTTGAAGAATACATTGAGTTAGAGGATACCTGTGACAAGCACCAACATTAAATCACCTAGTTTTTAATATATTAAGGACCAAGAATTTATGTCAGATTATGTATAAAATCGCAATAAAACTCACATACTCTTAGTAGTTAATTAGTGTATGTGAGGTGTATTGTTGGTGAACAATTCTAGAAGATTAGTATATATTACTTTAACCCTTGTGTTCTTAGTACTCATGTCATTTTGGTCTTACCGTACTTATGTGCAACATGAGTTTGCCAGTGAATTAATTCGATTTCATGTAATAGCTCATAGTGATAATTTTGAAGATCAGACACTGAAACTACACGTAAGAGATGTAGTTGTAGATGAAATGAAAAAAAGATTTAGTACTGCTAACAACCGTAAAGAGGCTGAAGAAATTGTCGCAACAAGCATGGAAGAGATAAAGAGACTGGCCCAGGATCAGATTCAACGGGAGGGGAAGGATTACCCGGTGGAAGTTGTTATGGGAGACTTCTATTTTCCTACCAAAAGTTACGGTAACTTGACTTTACCAGCGGGGGACTATCATGCTGTAAGGGTTGTAATTGGTGAAGGAAACGGGAAAAATTGGTGGTGTGTACTATTCCCACCCCTTTGTTTTGTAGACAGTGTACAGACCCTAGAGAAGAATGAAGTAGCCAGAGGCCTTAAGGTATTTGAGAAAGAAGATGTGGAATTTCGTCTAAAATGTATAGACGTACTAAAAATATTTAGTTAGATTTGTATTGGGCCCTGTGCTTTGTATATTTAAACTGTACCCTAAAGATTAAATTTGTAGTAAAATATAACCATATGTAAAGCTACGGAGAAAATTTATAACTAAAGGGATAAGGGAGTTGGAAGCTCGGTAATGCAGTGCCGTGGCTACCCCAATAATTATTAAATTAAATGGAGGTATTTTCCTATGCAACACCCGACCAATACAAGAATTATCTTTGCAGAAAACCCAGAAGAAGCTAAACAAAAGTATCTAGCATTGAATATTAAAACTAAAGACCCTAACCCGGGGGTAGAAGTATTAAAACCCCAAGAGGATGAAGATTTTGACATTAATTCTGATATAAACTTAATCGGAGAAGTATCTGTGGGTCCTTCCATAATGGAAGAAATCCGGCAAGATCCTCAAAGGGCTTATGTAGTATATTTCTTAGAAGATCCTCAGAACTTTGCATAATCACTTAAATTTAAATGGCCCTGTCTTAAGAGACGGGGTCATTTTTTCCTTTACTATATTGAGAAGGGATTGAGGAAGATTAACAATCAATCCGTTGAAGGTAAAACAGTGAGTCAGCTTGAAAAGGAACTACGAGTAAAGAAAAGTCTCGCAATAGATTGGAAGTTAACGGCGGGGGGCATTTTTTTTGTTATTTATCTTTGCATGTGTTGGTTTCTTTTTAGGCAGACAGAGGAAGTAAATCGTTTAGTTCAAGAGAATATAAACCTAAAAAAACAACTTCAAGAACAACAGCAACTGTTGGAATCAAAAAGCACAGTACTTCCAACAGTTGCTGTATCAACCCCGGTACAAAAACACTTAGGCAATGAGCTTCTATCATACCAAATACAAAAGGGAGATAATTTTGCCACCATTTCTATGAAGTTTTATAAAACTGAAGCCTATGCTAAGCAATTAGCCAAACTAAACGATATTCCTATGCCCTTGCAAATTGGTCAACCAGTGATGGTTCCCCGGCAACCATTAAAAACCTGGCAGAAATAGTGCAGATGTCCCTAGAGCTGAAGGTTTACAGCTAGAATTATAGCTACTTAATGCCTGGACAATACTTCTGCCCATAGCTGATAAAGAGTTGGAGGTGGTGTTGTTCGTCCATGATGATCCTTTCTAACAATTCCTTAATATAAGGGTCATCGATGAGTTGTTGATGCAGCCGATAAGTTTGAATTGCTGTTTTTTCTGCAGCAATATCTGCAGCTAGTCTATCACATATGCTTTGACCATAATAGACATAGGAGGCATTCCAATATACCACTTGATTATTGGTAAGTGTACGGTATTCTGGGTTTACCCCTAGTAATTTAATGGTTTCTGCAAGTAGTTCTAGGTGATACATTTCAATAATGGAGATACATTCCTCTAGTTGAGCTATATCTTGATATTTATCTTCAAAGGTTAAATAGTGGTAAAGATATTGGTTAATTGCCGTCATTTCACTGACAACCCCTGCATAATCCTCTAGAAGAAGCATGGCATAAAAATGATTTGGACGAACCACACGGGGTTCTGGATATGGATTAGGTAATGCACACCAGCGGTTTATATGCTCCTCTGTGGTGGTTATGGATTGTTGTTTTTGATCATCGGACATCTATACCCCTCCTTTGTTCCAATATATCGAGAGAAGAAGACGCCTATGATAGGTAATAATTGTAAGATCTAAAACAAAAAACTCTGCCACAAGGCAGAGTTTTTTTACTTGGTTGCGGGAGAGGGACTTGAACCCTCGACCTTCGGGTTATGAGCCCGACGAGCTACCAACTGCTCTATCCCGCGACAGCTTATTTATTATATCATTGAATATTTGTAGCGTCAAGCAAGCAAAATAATACTTATGAAGTAGCTAAATTGCACCATTATGCAGACATAACTGAGTTGTCCTGTTTTATAACATTGTTAGTTATTGAAACAAGACTTAGGAAGTAACTGTAATTAAATAATACATAATTCGCTATTTTATGCCTAATATTGACAATTTAGCAGTTGAATTATTGGCATATATCTTGCTTTAAAAAGAGAATAGAGAAAAGAAAACTCGACTGTGAGTCGAGTTAAAGAGAAAAACAATGCAGGCACTTTTTAAAATTATTAAAAGAAGGGCGGAGGTCTCTACGAGTCCTGCGCCCTTCTTTCCAGCAAATATCAGGTGTTAGGCAGTATGACCGTGGTGATTATCATGTTCAAGTATTTTGAAGTTTTCGACGATAAAGCAGTAAGCTAATACACCCATGGCCACTAAACCTGCACTAACAATGAATTCCCAGATAGAAGGAATATAAGACACACCGGTGGAACGCATCATACCAATGATAACAACGTTCATGCGATTCAGGACGACACCGCAACTTACCAGTAAGCCAAAGGTAAAAAGGCCTTTACGTGTGGCACTAAATCCGCTAAAACAAATAATAATTGGTACAATGATGCCAAAAATTATTTCAATCAAAAACATATTGGCTTCAAAGGTACCTGAGAACATTAAACCAAATACACCACGACTGACCAAATCATAGATTTTCAGGATCAGGTAGACAATCATAACATAACCTGAAATTCTAATTAATTTGCGTAGAACAGGAATAGGAACCCAGTGATCGTAAGCCTTTCCGGCTAGGGTGGTTTCCACACAAATCATTGCAGGCCCGACAAAGAAAGAGGACAGCAAGAAGAAAAAGAAGATAATGGGTGACCACCACAGAGGATAAAGCTTATCAACCATTAGTAAGTACAAACCACCCAGAGAAGATTGGTGCAGAGTGGGGAAAATAATACCGATAATCATTAAAACAGGCAAAGCTTTCTTGAAAATGTTGTGAAACTGGGTACCGATGCGCTCAGTGGCAATTTCACCAAATTCCAAGATTTGTACTGTAGTATAACAGGATACACACCAGAAAACTTCAAACAGTACCGAAGAGTGACCCCAGGATACAAAGGGACGCCAAAAGTTAAACCATTGGCCGATGTCTAGGAACAGACCAGCCATTACCAACAAATAACCAAGCAAAGAAGTTAGCATAGCACTACGGGCGATAGGGTGGAAATAATCCTTATGTAGAACGTGTACGATAAGGGCAGTACCATAACCACCACCAGCCAAAGCAACACCACAGAGAACGTCAAAGCCGATCCAGAGTCCCCAGGGCCATTCGTCTGTCAGGTTTGTAACCATACCTAGACCAGTTACCAAACGAAATATAATTGCGCCAACGGCAACAGCCGATAAAAGCATTAGTAATACGCGTGTTGGAGTAATTCTAAAACTCCACCTTTGGGCTTGGGCGTGAGACGCCATGTATATCCCCCCAGTTCTCAGAAGTAATTAACCCTTAATGTTTTTGTTGTTTTCCTTTGCAATTTGTTTACGTCTCTTCGTATAGTGATATAAGCCGGTTAAAATAACACCCCAGGTAATACCTACAAAGGGAGTGGCATGCATATATGCTGCGGTGTAGCTAGGCAATGAACGTTTGGTAATATTTGTTTTAAAGCCCAACTGTTCAAAGGGTACGTCAGAGATGTAAATCCACTCAGTACCTCCCACTTCTTCTTCACCGTATATGTGTTTTTCGTACTTGGCATCCTTAGCGATAGTAGCCTTGGCTTCTTTTAAAAGGGCTTCCCGATCACCGAATTTAAATACACCGGCAGGACAAACTGATACACAGGCAGGTGCTTCGCCCTTTGCTACCTTGGTATTACACATCATACATTTGGTAACAAGTGGGAAGGATTTTTCCCATTCGTACTTAGGTATATTGAAGGGACATGCAACCATACAATAGCGACAACCAACACAGAGGTGTGGGTAATAAATTACTGGACCTTCCTTTGTTTTTTGGAATGCTTTGGCAAAACAAGCAGAGGCACAGGCAGGCTCCTTGCAGTGGAAACATTGCTGCTTTATAAAGCGCCAGACAGGTTCGCCCTGTTTATTTTGTACTTCTTTAAATTGAACCACGGTCCAGTTTTTATCGGTTAGTTTTGCAGTGGGTCCCATGGTGGGGTGCTTTTCATCCCACTTGTTGTCGTTCCATAGCTTACAGGCAACGGTACAACTGCCGCAGCCTACACATTTAGTCAGGTCTACCAATACGCCTTTTGACATGGCTCTTCACCTCCCGGAATATGTAAGATTAAGCGTTGTTCTTTTTCACAGTCAGTTGCTTACCTCGGTCGGTATAGTGGGTGTGGAGTAATTCATGGGCCAGGTGACTGTTCGGGTTTTCAAGAAATTTTTCATAAAGAGCCAGAACTTCTTGGTTTTCGTAGCTCTTCCTCTTGGCATAAATATGGGCGTCTGCGTTGTATAGACTATTAATACGAGCTTGACGAACCTGATCTGAGGGTGGTAAGGAAGTTCGAGGCTGACCACCACCGCTGATACAACCGCCAGGGCAACACATAAACTCAATAAAATGCCAAGGAGCTTGTTTTTTGCGGACAGCTTCCAATATTGGCCGTGCATTACTCAGGCCATGCACAACGGCTACTTTTACAGTTCCCACCCCTGGAATATCCACTGCTGCCTCTTTACAGCCCTGCAAGCCACGGATCGGTGTTAGATTAAGTAAAGCTTCAGGTGGGTCTTGTTTGGTGATAAGAAAGTATGCAGAGCGTATGGCTGCTTCCATAACACCGCCGGTGGCACCAAAGATTAGGCCTGCACCAGTACCTTCGCCCATTAAGGTATCATATTTTTCATCCTGCAGAGAATTCAAATCTATACCTTTGGCTTTAAGCAGACGGGCCAGCTCACGGGTTGTTAGAACAACATCTACATCCCTTAGTTCTTGTTTACCAGCATGTTTTCCGGCACTATTCATTTCAGGACGGGATGACTCAAATTTTTTGGCAGTACAGGGCATAATCGACACGGAAAAAATATTCTCCGGTTTAATTCCCTTCTCCTTGGCATAATAGGTTTTAATCAGTGCACCTAGCATTTGTTGAGGGGATTTACAAGTTGACATATGTGGTAAGAGATCTGGGTAGTAATATTCACAGAACTTAACCCAGCCAGGGCTACAGGAAGTAAACTGGGGCAAAGGTTCGTGGAGGTCTCCAGAGATTCTCTTAATTAATTCAGTTCCTTCTTCAAAAATAGTTAAATCTGCTGAGAAGTTGGTATCAAAGACAGCATCAAAACCAAGTTTCTTCAATGCGGCAACTTGTTTTCCCTCTACGAAGGTTCCGGGTGCCATGCCAAATTCTTCTCCAAGACCAACTCGAGTTGCTGGGGCTGTTTGAACAACCACGTGGATATCTTTGTTTTGGAGAGCTGCCACAACCTTATCAATGTCGTCACGCTCGGTGATAGCTGCAGTGGGGCACCATAAAGTACACTGTCCGCAGTTAACGCAGGTAATGTCATTTTTGATGGGGAGCTCATAGTAACCATAAACAGTTTGAACTCTTTGGCAGACTTCGACACATTGTCCACAAAGGACACATTTCTTATCGTCCCTTATAATGGAAGGGTTACTAGGATCGATAGGAATACGGCCCTTTACCTGAGTAGGAAAGGAACTGGCAACCTGGTACTGTTGAGGCATCCAACCCTTACCTCCTGCGGGGTCTGTACTACAACCGGCAATGGTTGCAGTAATTCCAGTCAGACCAATTCCCCCCATCATCCTGAGGAAGCCCCTTCTGGTGACTTGCACTTGCTTCTCTTTAACCTCTTGTTGCTTCTGCATAGGTTTTCCCCCTTTGCTATAAGTCTTTTTGCTTAGCAGCCGAACAACTCTGCTCGTAATATGTTTACTTAAAGAATTGTCGGCTAAAAGGCCGAATTCGACAAAATGCAGCATGAACCACGTAAAGTAATATTTGTCACAAAATTTAAAAAACCTCTTTTTTGCAAAAATATTTATATGAAAAATTAATTTTACATCTATTACGATAATTAATAGAAAGAAAAGTACAAATATTATAAAATGTCAAACTTTCTTGACAATATTTCTTGCACTTTTATTAGCTGCAGTATGTATCTGCTAAAAAACGTATTTATTTAGATAGAGAAAACTCTGCAATAATTATGGTATCATCTTAAATAAGTGAAGAAATGGCTAAAACAAAGTGAAATAAATCACAATAACGTCAACCATTCTTTAATAATTGTTTTAGAAAGTTCATAAAAAGTAAATAATAGTAATCTTGAGAGCTTAACTACTGAGAATTTACTATTGGTGGAAGGAATTTTAACATTAAGCAGTGAATTTTACTAATAGTGCATTAGGAGTTCATCTAGCAGGCAAGGGGGGATTGAACATTATCCCGGAAGAGGTTAAAAGTAAAAGATACGGAGAATTCTACATTTTTTATATTAAGGATGTTAAAGTATTACGCATAAAATGTGAACTGGGTCCCCCAGAGATTATAGCAAGCTTAGAGGATAATCGTTCAGTAAGCTCTTTGGGTCAAAAGCGCATCAGAGAATTTTTTGATGGCACTGGCTTTGAAAAGGGTAATGTAGCCAATTGTCAGGTTTACTACTATAAGGAAGGGAAAAAACTCTTTAACGAGTTACCTGAATCAGAACAAAAGCAATTCTTTGATTATTGCATGGAAACAGCTCTACAGGGTGTATTGGGAGAATTAAACGAAATTGTTAGTTATTTCAGTGGTTTAGAAAAACAGTTTAACCAATCCATTGAAGAAGGTGCTGAAATCTTTACTTCCAAGGAATTTGAGGAAAAATATGATATCCGTGAGATGATTACTGAGGTATCCAACGAACCGGCCCGGATTTATAAAAGCAAGCCAAATCCTAAGGTTGTTCAATGGGCGGAGATATTAATACATAATCTACTAAGGGATATTTTTAGTTTAGGATATGCCATTGGAAAAGAAGATATAGAATAAAGCATGGCTATAGTGGAATAGGGAGAAGGGTGTTTTATGGCACAAAGAGAAAAAGTAAAAGGGAAAGTTATCCCATTCACGCCTCGAACAAAGCCAAAACTAAAGAAGCTAAACTACGTAGACCCTGCCCTGAAACAGCTAAAGAAAGAAAGGGGCAAAAAAAGAAGAGATTACGATTCCCGTAGTAAGGTAATTCAATATGTCAGTATTTTTATAGTCATTTGCTTCATCGTGTACTCGTTAAAGTATTTATTATAAGAAAATCACTCCGTGAATTACGGAGTGTTCTTGTTTTTAATGAATTGCCTATGAAATTTAGCAATGTCAAAAATGCGCTTAATACCCCAGAACATGATCACGATATCATCGGCTTTTCCTGTTAGGGGTATAAAGTCAGGCACGAAATCAATTGGGCTAATGAAATAAAGTAAACAGATAACAGTCTCGTATTTAAAACGTTTAGGAACAGCAGGATTTAAAAATGCCTGGATAAAAAAATAAATTTTCTTTAAGTAATTATCCATAAATACCGCTCCTTTGATGTTATTGTATTAGTCTTCTTTGTGAAACCTACAAATACCTGTACCATTTGGGACATTTTTTTACCCTTGAGGAAGCACAATAGAAATAGATTATCTACCGGAGGTAAAAAAATTGGAGGCTGGGATTGCTGCAAAAATAATGGTTTATTTAAGGTTTTCCTTAGCTATTATTTCCCTGATTGCAGTTTATTTAATGTTTAAATATCCTACAGTAGAAGCCGGACTGAGAATTAATGCTGTGCTGGCTGTAACCAATCCACTCATTTTATTATTAATTAACCTAGTGGGAGTGACAGGACTGGCAGGAAAACTACCATTAATGAAGCTTGTCATGATTATAATGGGGGCTGCACTTATTATTATAGGTACTTCCAAATAGAAAAACAGGGGACGTCCTAACCAGACGTCCCCTGTTTTATCTTGTATTCTTATAGTTCCATAATGGAAAAGCATTCATTAGGGCAGATACCGATGCAGGTTTCACAGCCCATGCACTCTACAGCATCACCGATGATTTCGCATTTATCATCTTCCATACCTAAGAGTTTTGCAGGGCAAGCATCAACGCAAGCGGCGCAACCAACACAGTTGTCTTGATTAATAGATACCATGTACATTAGCAATTCCTCCCTATTAGAAACATTGCTTAAATTTATTGTCGCATTTTGGACATCACTAATTATAAATGAATTAACTAACCAATTCAACTATTGATTTATTGTTATAAGAGTATTAATAAACCTGGCATGGAAAATATTACAAACCAGTTCCTCTAAAGTAAATTAACTATTTACCTCAATATAGCATAAATTTTTATATAGCTTTAAATTACAGGTGTTGCTCGGTAAAGGGGGGATTTGAGCTTGGTTCTTGGTTATTTTTAAGAAAAGAGGGTGATGAGTAAGGTTGTTTGCCAAACGATATTTAATTATCTTATTGGCCGTATTACTGGTGTTAACCAATGCAGGTTGCGTAGCCGCGGACACTTCAGATACGACCAAAATGGCAAAAATTGCAGAACCGGCTGTGGTTATGGTTCAGGCAACTTTTGAAGCGAATGTTGAGGTTGCCTACCCCTATTTAGATGAGAATAAACTAAATTACACACTAAATAATATTATTGAGCAAGTCATGCAAGGGATAATTCCGGCTGACGAGTCGGCTATGTGGAAAGCTTTAGCTGATGAAATGAATGCAAAACCCCTAGAATTTCTTCAAAAAAGTGGTCAAAAGGAAGTAATTCAAAATGGTTATCGAGCTGTGGGAAGCGGTTTTATTATTACTCCAGATGGCTATATAGTAACTAATGCCCACGTTGTGGCACCTGATGAAGAATTATTAAAACAACAATTGAGCGGACCTATCCTGGAAGAATCGGTTAAAAGTTTTATGGGAGAGATCGGGGAAGGTGTTGACAACATCCCAACTGATACTCGGGACTATGTACTGCAAGCAATCACTAATATGGTGATTACTTATTATTTAGAAAACATTAAAGTATTAGATCTTACAAAAACCTATAACATTGGCATGGGGGTACAAATACCTGGTGAACCATTATTTCAAAAGGGTTTAAAGGCAGAAGTAGTCCAGGCAGGGGGAGCCGTTCCCAAAAAAGATGTAGCAGTTCTGAAAATGGAAGGACAAAATAACTTACCCACCGTGCCTATCGGCGATTCTAACCTCTTGAGCACCGGAAACAAAATATATGTCATGGGGTATCCTGGCGTGGCAACTTTCCATCCGTTATTATCTGAATCCAGTCAGGCTCAGCCAAGCTTAACTGAGGGGATTATCAGTGCCCAGAAGACAATGGAAGGTGGCTGGTCAATTTTTCAAACAAATGCCGATATGACCCATGGTAATTCTGGTGGACCGGTATTTAATGAAAAGGGTGAAGTTATTGGTCTGGCTACCTTTGGCTCAGTGGATGCAGCCACTGGTCAAGAAATTGCTGGTATGAATTTTGTGGTTCCAATTTCAGTGGTGAAGGAATTCTTGGATCGTGGCAATATAAAACCCAGTGAAAGCTTAGTCACCAAGACTTATAAGGAAGCCATTAATTTATACTATAAGGAACATTATAAGAAGGCCCTAAAAAAATTCCAAGAGGTAGCTGCCCTGTGTCCGGGTCATGCATATGTTCAAACCTTTGTGGCAGACAGTACAAAGGCTATCAGTGAGGGGAGGGATAAATCCACTCCTGAATGGATATTGTTTGGTGTGCCTGTGGCCGCAGTTTTAATTGCTGTAGTTGTTGTGGTAATACGTAAGAAGAAGTTTGTTCAGTCAACGGCAGAAAATAAGCGTGTAGCGGGAGATGGTGAAGCAGAAGCTACAACTGAAGCTGGGCCAACAAATGAAGAATCGGAAAAGCCCCTTGAAAAACCAGGAGAATAAGCAAAAAAGCTTGGCTTAGGCCAGGCTTTTACTTGTTCTAATCAATTTTTCAAGAAAATCTATATATTTCCTTTCATTGTTTTTGAAAAATTTATCATAATAAAGAAACAACGGGAGAGTTTAAACTCTCCCGTTGCGGTGAGGGCTCAACCGACACCTTTGTTGGTTTATGCCGGTTTCCCTGCCGTGGTGTTATTGTTGAGGTTTTTCAAGTGGAGCAGAGTTAACAACTTGGGCAATGTTGCCGCTACGTAGAGCTTGCTCAGCGAAAGCAACCATTTTCTTAGTCATGTTACCACCAACATAACCGTTAACACGGCTGGGTAGGGAACCTTTATCGATTTGTTGATAGTTGGAGAGACCTAATTCGCTAGCAATTTCAAATTTCATTTGATCAAGAGCACTACCAGCACCGGGAGTTACAGATTCGTTAGTATTGTTAGCCATTTTTGAAACCCTCCTTAAAAATTTTTTTTTATTTGTGGGTCTATCTTTATTATGGTCAAAGAGGGTTTTTAAATACGAGATAATATTTGTCATTAATTATAGGATCAGGTAGTACTGCCATTTTGAAAAATAGTTTCTAAATATTATGTTTTTGTATAAAATTAGTTTAGTCTTAGAGTGACTTGATTCATATTAACGGTCGTTAAAGATTGCATTTAAGATCCAACTTGTGAATGATGTAAGAATAGCCCCTAAAAAAGCACCACTAAAACTACTGATCTCAAACCCCGGAACAAACAAGGCAACCAAGCCAAAGGTGATTGCATTGATCACTAGGATAAAGAAACCCAAAGTCAAAAAACTGATTGGTAAGGTGAGGATTACTAAAATAGGACGAATGAAGGTATTTACAATGCCCATTAAAATAGCTGCCAGAACAGCCGATGTAAAACCGACTATGTGGATACTGTCAATAAAATAATCAACTACTAACAGTGCCGCACTGTTTAATAGCAGCGTTATTATCCAACTCATTTTTTGCACCTCCAGTTTAATCATATGTTCAAGTTGATACTGTGTCAATGTTAATAAAAACTTGAAGGATAATCCTAATTTAAATAGAAACAATAAACTTTAAGATATTGTCAATTTTGGGAAGGGGGCATTGATACTTGGCTTCTTTGCAGGAGCAACTAAAACAGTGGGAAAAAAACACGATTATTTATCTTCACTATATTAAGGGTATGTCTACCAGTGAATACAATAATGGTTTTGCTGATGGACTAGAAATGGCTATAAATTCTTTCCAAGAATATTTAAAGGACTGTCCTGATTATGAGATTACTGAGCAGGAGGTAACAGAATAATGAATATTAATGTATATTCTGTAGTAAAGTTGTTAAATGGTCAAGTTGATGAAATCTCAACTTTTGATAACGAAGAGGCAGCATTACAGTATGCTGAACAAACAGTGACCAATGAGCCCTATGATATTGTCTCTATCTTACGTACCATTCTAAATAATCCTAGCGTTCAATTAACCATAAAAGAATTCAGAAAGGGTTGTGGAAGTATCTGAGTTTTAAAGGGGGAGAAGGCATGGATTTAGCCAGCAGTATTACTGATGACATGGAAACCCGAGGTCAACTGGAGTTTACGATGGCGGAAGAAGATTTTTTAAATAAAGAGATAAAGGAATATACACTTTTCTATAAGATTGTTGGAGAGTCAAGAATCAAGTTATTTAGGAACAATCGGATGGAGCTTGTTTTTGTGCGTCTAAATGATGACTGGATGCGCCAAGGGAAAATAGATGTTAGCGGTACCTCTTTACCTTTGGAAATTAAACTATGCTGGGATAATGAGACGGTGGATGAGTTAGCTATTAAGCAAGTAAAGCAGGATGAATACCAGATCAATATATGTATACAAATAGATAATTAATTTTTTACAAATATAAGGTTCCTTTGCAGGATTTTGGAATTACATGACGAAAGATGTAGAGGATAATTATAGGGAGTGTGTGGTTAATGAAGAAAGTTATTATTCCTCTACTGGGTGCTCTGTATCTAGGCTTTTCCACCCTTGGCAACAAAGTGTTTCGCTTACTTTATGATGATGACAAGAAATACGGTGTATCCATTGAAATGTGCCGTCCCTGGGAACGTAGGCAAAGTAGTATTCAATATCAGAATCGATTCCGTTAAGGACTCCTGTTCTGAAATTTTTACATTGAGAGTTTAATTCGTTAAAAGCATAAGAAAAATTATGGTCGGAGCCATACTTTTTTAAATAGCCACCAAAGCAGCCTGAGGGCTGCTTCTCTTTTTAATATAAATTTTATCGAAAAAGGAGAGAAAAGTAAATTTTTTACATATTCAATTTAACAAAGGTGTTATATAATTAATCTTTGGGAAAAATTATTACGTAGACCCTTTGAGGAGGAAGTTATGAATATACAGGAGATCAGAAATATTGCTATTATTGCCCACGTAGACCACGGGAAAACTACGATGGTTGATGGGATGTTAAAACAAAGTGGTATTTTTCGGGAAAACCAAGTAGTTCAAGAACGGGTTATGGATTCCAACGATTTGGAAAAGGAACGAGGCATTACCATCCTCGCCAAAAATACCTCGGTACGCTATCAAGGCTATAAAATAAATATTGTGGATACACCTGGTCACTCAGATTTCGGCGGTGAAGTGGAAAGGGTATTAAAAATGGTAGATGGCGTACTTCTGTTGGTAGACGCTTCCGAAGGTCCCTTACCCCAAACGCGGTTTGTATTACGTAAAGCCCTGGAACTAAATTTAGTTCCAGTGGTTGTAATTAATAAAATTGACCGACCCGATGCCAGGATTAATGAAGTTGTAGATGAGATATATGAACTGTTTTTTGAACTAGGAGCCAATGATGAACAGTTAGAATTTCCAGTTGTTTATGCCATTGCCCGGGAGGGCAAAGCAACTATGGACCTTGACCAACCTGGAACAGATTTAAAGCCTTTATTTGAGACCATCATAAAACATTTTCCAGCCCCTAAAGGGGAGCCTGAAGCACCCCTGCAGATATTGGTGAATAATACCGAATATGATACTTATGTGGGTCGTATTGCCATCGGAAGAATATCCCAAGGTAGTATTTCTGGTGGGCAAACTGTCGCAGTAATTGATCATGATGGTAACATCAGAAACAACCGTATTGGACGTGTGTATGTTTTTGAAGGCCTTGAGCGGGTAGAAGTACCTCAAGCTGGCTGTGGGGAAATAGTGGTGGTCTCCGGTTTGGAAGATGTTAAAATTGGTGAGACAATTGCAGACAAAGACAACCCAGTAGCCATACCGCCCATTAAAGTAGATGAACCGACTCTAGAAATGACCTTTATGGTTAACGATAGTCCCTTTGCTGGTCAGGAAGGGGAGCACATAACTTCCCGTAAGTTACGAGCTAGACTTTATAAGGAAATGGAAAAGAATGTAAGCTTACGGGTTTTAGATACAGATTCTCCAGATGTCTGGAAAGTAGCTGGTCGCGGTGAGCTGCATCTGTCCATCCTAATTGAAACCATGCGGCGGGAAGGTTACGAACTACAGGTTTCTAAACCAGAGGTTATTTACAAACGTGGTAATAACGGAGAGCTGCTGGAACCAATGGAAATGTTGTTGGTGGATATTCCAGAAGATAAAATGGGACCAGTTATGGAGATGCTGGGCAACCGTAAGGGTGAAATGATTAACATGGGTCCCAATGGTCCTGGACAGCTGCGGTTGGAATTTAAGGTACCCGCAAGGGGTTTGATCGGCTTCCGCTCCCAGCTTCTATCTGAAACCAGAGGTCTAGCCATTATGAACCATACCTATCACGGTTATGAACCCTATAAAGGGGAAATTCGCCGCCGTTATCAGGGTGTGTTAATTGCTTTTGAAACAGGTGATACTACTTTTTATGGTCTGAACTCCGTACAAGATAGGGGGACACTGTTTGTGGTCCCTGGTACCAAGGTTTATGAAGGAATGGTAGTGGGAGAACATGTTAGGGAACAAGATATCGAAGTGAATATCTGTAAGAAGAAACAATTAACCAACCACCGCTCCAGTACTGCTGAAGCCACAGTAAAATTAGAAGAAGCTAGAATTATGAGTTTGGAAGAGTCCCTAGAGTATTTAAGTGATGACGAGTTGCTGGAGGTTACACCTAAGAGCTTAAGAATACGCAAAAAGTTTTTAGACAAGAATGAAAGGGTACGGGCAAAGAAGATTGCCCAACAAGCCTAGAAAAGAGGGTGACTCAGTCCTTAAGGACCTTTGAGTCACCCCCTTTCTTATGTCTGTGTTTAAAGCTAATCTTCATATGTATATTTTCTTCCTAAACCACTGCCTAACAATTTCAAGTTTTTATCAAATCGTACATAGGCTGTAAAGGGATGATGATTTTGGTAACGATATCTTAAATCACTCCAACTGACAAGATAGCCGGTGCCGGTTTCTTTTACTGTTGCTAGTGGGTGGCGGGCAAATTTGATAAAGACCCGTCCCACAGGGGTTTTGGCCCCAGCATCAACCACTGGACCTGTGTCATTTAGATATTGGTGTTCCTCGGTAACTTTTCTTTCTAGGATATTTAAATGCCCCACGATAATAGGCTTGCTTTTATCATAGGGGTCCAGTATATAGCCCCACTGATTCAGTCCAAACCCCGGTAGTACGCTGATCGATCGATATTTTTCCATATCATATTTACCGTTAACCATTAATAATCCCTTTTGATGAATACCAGTGCGCAACAAAATATATAGACCAATAACAACAAACATGGTGGTGAAGATCTTTACTGGAGATAGGCTGGATCTTTTACCAGTCACAATAGCAAGGGCACATACTAATAATATAAAGGGATCAATAATCATCAAAATATCCCAGCCCAATCGCTTATCTGATAGAGGCCAAAGGAATTGGGTGCCATAGCTGGTAAGAAGATCCAAAAAGATATGCAGTAGGGTAGAAGTAAAGGCCACTACTAGTATCAATGGCTTGGACAAGCGAGGGAAAAATAAACGCAATATTACCATAATCAAAAGAGGAATAATAAATAAAGCGGGAAAAGAATGAGAAAAGCCCCGGTGTACTTCTAGGTATGCCAATTCGCTTTTTAGGCGATAGATAATATCTAAATCTGGTATTTGAGAGCCAGCTACTGCTGCCCAGAATATGGCCTTCTGAGTATCTTTCTCTTTCAAGGTGGGAATGTTTTGCCCAAGGGCTGCTACACCGAGACTAGTAAGTAGGTGGGTTGCTGTATCCATATTTTCCTCCATGTTTAGTTGCGTTTTATATATTTTAGCCAAATACGGAGAAAATTGTCAAATTATTAAACCTGGAGGAGGGAATACATGGAACTGGGGGAATATATATTAGCTGTTAGTTATTAGCCCTTTGCCATTAGTCAAATTGGCCTGCATGCCGCTAATAGCTAAGTGCTAATGGCAAATTACTTCCTGAGCTGCTGGTTGACAGTCAAGATTTTAATTCGGATTTATTTCAGGCAATATAAAATTAGGGGGCAGAGAATTGCGGTTAAACCGAAAATTGGAACACATTGAATTTTCCTTGCAGCAAAAGTCCATAGAGGGAGCCAATGGTTTTAATGATATAACGCTTGTACATAATTCTTTACCTCAGTTAAACTGGGAGGAAATTGATACAAGATGTAAATTTTTGGGGAAAAATTTATCGGTTCCCCTGTTAATCAACGCCATGACAGGTGGACATAAGGAATTGGAAGGTATAAACGGTGACTTAGCAAAAGTTGCAGCGACAACTGGAGTAGCCCTAGCTGTAGGCTCCCAACGGGCTGCACTGGAGGATACCTCTACTCAGTATAGTTTCTCGGTGGTTCGGGAAATGAATCCCCAGGGTGTTGTATTGGCCAATTTAGGGGCGGATTGTACACTGGAAGAAGCCCGAGCAGCTATTAAGATGATTAAGGCCGATGGACTTCAGTTGCACTTAAATGCACCTCAAGAACTGGCAATGGCGGAAGGGGACCGAAAATTTAAGGGGATTCTAGAGAACATCCATATGCTAAACCGTGACCTGGAAGTGCCAGTTATTGTTAAGGAAGTAGGATTTGGTATGTGTCGTGAGAGTATCCGTCGCATCGCCGGGGTAGGGGTAAGTTATATAGATGTAGGTGGCTCCGGGGGGACGAATTTTATGGCCATTGAAGAGGCTAGGTGTGGTAAAGAGACTGAATTTAGCTGGGGTATTCCAACGGCTATCAGTTCTTTGGAAGGTCTATCCCTGGAAAAGAAAGATCTAAATCTCATAGCCTCTGGAGGGATAAGGCATGCACTAGATATTATCAAAGCTCTAGCTATGGGCTGTCCTCTGGTGGGGATGGCACGGCCATTCCTAAAGGTGTTGGTTGAAGGTTCTTATGATCAATTAAACACATACCTAGCGGATTTAATATCGGATATCCATCGACTTATGCTGATGCTAGGGGCTCGGACAATTAAAGATTTACAAAGAGTGCCCTTAATTATAAGTGGGAATACCTATCACTGGTTATGTCGCAGGGGAATTTACGTTGATCATTATGCCAGGAGAGAAGGAATTTTTTAAGTAAATTTTTAATTATTTGGCATAAAAATACTGTCCCCCCATATTATTTGGTAGATGAAACCTTGGGGGACGGGCCAGTGAAAAATGCTGTTTTTATTATTTTAAAACCAAAACAATTACTAAGATTGTTTATCGTACTGGCGTGCCTATTAACATTAGGCAATGTAATCTGGGAAGCCCTAAAACCACCGGAAGTAACTCCCCTTCCTCACAGTGTACCGCCGGAAATTGAACGGGGTGAGTTTTTAACGTGGGAAGAAGTTGATCAAATATTTTACCGTTATGCCAACGCCACTGTCATTGATGTAGATACAGGGTTAAGTTTTCGAGTACAGCGACGGGGCGGAACTTATCATGCGGATGTGCAACCTTTAACGGCCAAGGATACGGCGATTATGCATGTCATCTACAATGGACAGTGGAGTTGGAAACGCAAAGCCATTGTTCTGGAGGTGGCAGATCGCCGTATTGCTGCGTCAATGAATGGTATGCCCCACGGTTCCGGAGCCATAAGGGGGAACAATTTTAGGGGGCATTTCTGTATCCACTTCCGTGACAGCAAAGTACACCAATCTGGAAAAGAAAATCTGGCTCATCAAATGATGATCTGGAAGGCAGCGGGAAGGTTTAAACAGATGGTAACAGCCATGAGTCCAGATGAAGTGATCGAAGTATTAATCAATACCATCGACCAGCAGGACCTTAACCTTGCCTTAAAAACTATCCATAAACCTGGAGTAATGGATAATGATCAATTGAAAAATATTATTTCCCAAATTGATCAGATCAAGGTGCAAAGAATTCGTTCTGAAGGGGGAAATCCAGAAACTTTCTGGGTTTACCTAACCATTCGTTATCGGGAGAGTAAAGCTAATGTCGAAAAAAGGATTGAATTACAGGTGGTGGATGAGGGGGAAACTGGTTATAGGGTAATTAGGCAAGGCTTAGATCAATTATTAAACCGGGAGGTCTATGTAGAGATTACTGATACACGAAGCTTTGAGGAGTATGACAGTTGTGATTAATTGGTTTTGCACAGGTTATAAGAGATTGTAATTTTTTCCTTGTTTTTGCTATAAGTTAATAGCAATAGTAAAAACCGTTAATATTAAACATATTTTGTTTGTTTATATGCATCATCATGGAAGCTTTGGAATTATTTTCATATAAAAGTGAACAGTTGTGGAGAATATGGAATAAAGGCAGCATTTCTACCACCATTTGCATAAAGGTCAAAAAACATCATTGTTGAATACACATAAGGTAAGCAAGTCATGAAAGGAGACTATTTAAGTGCGATCTTACCTTTATCCTGCCTTTACTCTGGAATCTGAAGATTTTGAGAGGGTTCTGCCCTCTGCCATTAAATTCTCACAAACCTACGATGTTCCCTGCCGGATTTTAAAAGAAGGGGACTTATACCTACTTAGCTTTGAAGATAAGGCAGTTTCCAGGGGTATTGTTTATGGACACCAGCACGAAAAAGAACTGGATAGTAAATTCCATAAATACACTATCTGTGATGTTTTTTACCTATCCAAAGAGGAATTTGATAAGGGCAAAGGATTGATCCTTGATGAAAGCGGAGAGTAATTTAAAGGACCAGGTAATACCTGGTCCTTTAATATTTCCTATTGAAGATTACTCTGATAATTTGGAAGCCATTTCATGATAATGCTGGGCGGACTGGGTTATTTTGTTTTTTTCTTCTTCAGTTAGTTTGCGAATGATTCTGGCGGGTGAGCCAACCGCTAAGGACCCAGGTGGAATTTCTTGGCCCTCCTTTACCAGTGTACCAGCTCCAATTATGCTTCCTTCTCCTATGCTGGAACCATTAAGTATAATGGACCCCATGCCTATTATGCAATTATCTTCTATGGCGCAACCGTGTAGGATGGCACCGTGTCCTACGGTAACATTTTCTCCAACGTGAACGGGAAAACCTTTATCCTGATGAATTATGCAGCAATCTTGAATATTAGTTTTTCTACCGATAAAGACGCTGTCAGCATCTCCCCGAATCACTGCATTGTACCATATGCTCGCCTGCTCTTGAATGTTAACATTCCCAAATATCTTTGCTCCTGGTGCAATAAAAACAGAAGGATCTACTGACATATCCTAAACCTGCCTTTCTATAGATTTTAGGAATTACCAATAAGCCCAACCACAATGGTTGGGCTTATTATTATAATTGAATATAAATGCTGTTTTCATCTTCACTGTAAGTAGCAGGAAATTTTCCTTTATTATCAATACCGAAATATTGTAAAAACCCCTTAGCACCAATACGGGTTTTATTTAGTATAAGGCCACTGTCGGGAGAGGAAGCGGTAATACGAATAACTTTTGTATCTCTATCGTATGCTAATTCAATGTGATCAACATTCAATTTTGCTGCTAGGTTACGATTCAAGGTAATGTGATTTTTTGATACTGATACGTAATTCTCGGAACGGGGGTAGTATACTTCAAATGCCATTATGGTATCCTCCTGATAGTTTTTTTGTTGATTATACTTTTATTAACAAAAAATGTCAATCGGAAGATTGTCACCTTTTGTGGATTATAGAGGTTATCTTATTGTAGATATTTGTAAATATATTCGCTTAGTATATGCCTAGCTAATATTGTTAAATGATTAAAGGGTATTATTAGGACTAAAGTCGGTGTTGAAAGGGGTAGAAAATATTAGTAATTAACATAAGATAACCCTGCGAATGTGCAGGGTTGTACTATAGCTAGGAGATTTTTTGAATTGGATCCACAATTACTTTACGACGTGAGACTTGTTCATCTGCATAGTCACTGGCAATCATATATAAGCCTACCCAGAGTTCGTGCTCATTTGTTTTTCCATCAAGTTCCTTAGCCACATCTTTAAATTTCTTTTCCACTCTGTCTTTGAAACCGGAAAATTCGGCTAGCATGTCCACTATGTCCCGTTGATTATAAGCAGCTCCTTCTTTTAAAGTCTTAGCCAATATTTACACCCCCTGCAAAAAGGTACCATAATTTGTATATTTATTATACTTCCCATAAGTAAGTTCTGTTAAGGGGGATAAATTGTCTAATTAAACCTTTGTTTGTAAAATATGGTAAATAAAAATCTGACCCTAAAGGGGTCAGATTTTTATTATATCAATTTGACATTACTGTTGTCCAAATGGGCTACCAAACGAACCAAGTTGGCCACTGAGATAACTAGCCTGGCGATTGCTGTATCCGTAGGTGCCTAAATTTTGAAAGTTTTGGCCGGGTTGCTGTTGACCAGATTGGTTGTATTGAGCATAGGGTTGACTCATTTGACTGTTTTGATTGAACTGCTGGCTTTGACCAGAACTAGTATATTGGCCTAAATTGCTAACATTATTAAGAGCCTGGGGGTTCATAGAGGCATTGATAAAGCTGTTACTGCTTTGACCAAAGCTACCGAATTGCTGACCTTGTTGTTGACCTTGCTGTTGACCAAACTGGTTGTATTGAGCAAATGGTTGGCTTTGTTGGGATTGAGTGAATTGTTGGCCATATTGTTGTGGAGTTTGATTATATTGAGCAAAGGGCTGGCCCTGATTGTTTTGGTTGAACTGTTGACCAGAACTGGTATACTGCATTAGATTATTAACAGAATTTAATGCCTGGGGGTTTACTGTAGAACTGATGAAGCTATTATTGCTACCAAATCCTCCATATTGTTGACCCTGCCGATTGATATTTGATTGTTGCATTTGCTGAGGTATTTGTTGAGATGCATTGGTTATTTGAGCTAGGTCCTGGTTCATATGCTGCAGAGTTTGACTGAGGCGCTGCAGTTGCTGTGTAGCAGTGGACTCATGTTGGGATAATTGTTGAAGCTGTTGGGAATTCTGTTGTTCCATTTGCTGCATTTGGTTACACATTTGTTGGATTTGACTAATATCACTACGTAGATGGTTTACACGATCTTGCAGTTGCTGCATACTTTGCATGGAATAACCTCCTAGAAAATTTTTGGTTTTACCTAGATATATTTTTTTCCAAATCTAAAATCATATACACCATTCTGTTATTTTCTTTTAAAAGATGCACAATTGGTATCCTGACATTCGTTTGCATTTTTTCCGGTTATCTGAATTATTTCTGCATCACATAAATTGCCTCGGTCCCAGTACTTGCAACTCTCCACTATACAAACAACCCCTGGGGTTATCTGTTGTCCATCTTTAAAGGGTCCACTGGCAATACCGCCCCAGTTAACATTATCCATTGACCCAAGGTAACTAGTAATGCCGTTTCTTTTATAAAAGGTCTTACATTCGGTCTGGGCATCCCTTTGAGCCATTTTCCCCTCTTCTTCATAGAGAATATCGATATTTGCGGCACCACATAGATTGCCGGGCAACCAATGTGTGCAAGAGTTTACCTCGCAAAGAACCTTTGGGCTTTTATGCATGATCTTTTCACCTCTTATTTTTGAGTAGTCTGCCCAGTTTAATTTTGAATATAAGCATTATAAAATTTTGGAATACCGAAGTTTGTAATTTCTACATTTTTTAAATTTTTGGCCATAGCAATTCTGTCTTGTCCGTAATTCAGAAAGACCATTGGAGTATCCTGAAGCATAACCTGTTGGGCATGATAATATAATCTTGTTCTAATTTTCTCGTCTTGCTCTAATTGAGCCGCACTAATTAAACGGTCTACCTCACTGTTTTTATAATAAGTAAAGTTTGTCTTACCATTTTCCTTGGATGATAGCAGGGTATAGAGGAAATTATCTGGGTCTAAATTATCGCTAACCCAACCAAATAAAAAGGCATCACCTTGCTGTTTATGGAGGGCCGACTTAAATTCATGCCAGGGATATACCTTAATCTTCACGCGGATACCAGCGGAGGACAGTTGGTTTTTGATAAGATTGGCTAATTCAGTTCCTCCCAGTAGATTATAGGGCCGAGATGTATTATAGGTAATTAGTGTTATGTCCAGTCCATTTGGGTAACCATACTGTTTTAGTAGAGTTTTTGCCTTTTCGGAATCACCAAAATAGGGTTTTAAACTTTCATTGTAACCTGCTATTCCTGGAGGTAAGATGCTATTGGCAACAAATGACTTGGGACCGAACATTCGCGTGGTCAATTCCTTGGTATCAATGGCCATACAAAGGGCCCGGCGTACCTTATCGTTGTTAAAGGGGGGACGATCGTTGTACATACCAAGATAACCTAAGGAAGCTGCAGTTTGACTGAAAATATCCATTTTCTCCAACGGTTCAATATCTTTTAGGGGCAAGTCTGAAAGATCAACCATTTGTACATCCCCCTTTTTAAGGGCATCGGCTCTTTGTTGGGGTGATTGGGGAAGAAAGGCTATTGATCTGATAAGGGGTTTTTTACCCCAGTATTTTTCGTTGGCTAAAAGGATCGGAGCACCGTCACGCCAATCGGCGAGCATAAAAGGACCTGTGCCTGCAAAATTTTGCTTGTTATTCTTAGGGACAGTCCTAAGAGATTTTGGGCTGACAACAGGTGCTGACCAGGGCATGGCAAGGTTTCTTAGAAAGGGTGAGTAAGGAGTTTTTAAAGTGAACTTTATTGTATGGTCATCTATTACTTTCACTGACTTAACCATGCCAAAGGTAAAACCTCCATAGGACATCGTATCCTTTTTTCGTGGGGGCAATTGTCTCTCGATATTGATTTTAACAGCCTCGGCATTAAAGGGTGTGCCATCATGGAAACTAACATTTTTTCTTAAATAAAAAGTCCAATTACAGCCATCTTTAGATACCTCCCAGTTGGTGGCAAGGCATGGTTCAACATCACTGCTGCCAGACTTATAACGGACCAATCCTTCAAAAATATTTGACAATACCTTTGCTTCAGACATATTATTGGCTTCAGCAGGATCTAAACTTTTTAAAGGTTCAGCCACGGCGTAGGTTATATCAATTTCTTGAGGTATTTCTTTTTTGAATACAGTAGAGATCTGCTCTTTATCATAATTCATAACAACCGAAAAGAAACTTAAAAATAAAAATAAAAAGGCTAGCTGGTAAAGTTTATTTCTCATTTTTCAACCCCCATTATAAAAGGCTTTTAATGTATATTTCTTCCCATATATGTAAAATCCTTCCAAGCAAGAAGAATTACTAGCTAATCCTGGCAAAGGAGAGAAAAAATGACTGCCAAATTTGGGTCTGCCGGTGCACCGGATTCTTTTTACTCCCAAGGGTATAAAAGTTCTTTGGACATGCCGGCCTGGTTGTCAAAACAAGGCTTAAATGCCTATGAGTATCAGTGCAGTCGGGGTGTCAAAATTAAGGAGCCAATGGCGAAGGAATTAGGAGAAAAGGCTCGACAGTTTGGGGTTACCCTTTCTATTCATGCACCCTATTACATCAACTTAAGTACAGAGGAACCTGAGAAAAAGATAAAAACGAAAGGGTATATTTTGGATTCGCTGCGGGTGGCTAGGTGGATGGGAGCCCAAAGGGTTATATTTCATCCCGGGGGAGGTCCCGGAACTGATAGACTAGCCACATTTAAACGTTCAAAGATACTTTTTAAGGAAATTTTACAGGAAGCTGCAGCAGAGGGACTGCAGGATATTTTCCTGGCCCCAGAAACAATGGGTAAAATTAATCAAATGGGCTCCCTTGAAGAAGTTTTAGAATTATGCACTCTGGGAGAGCAAGTGATACCCTGTGTGGATTTTGGGCATTTAAATGCCGTTAGCCAAGGAAGTCTAAAAAATAAAGAAGACTATGCCAGAATATTAGATCAGATTGAAAAAGCTCTGGGTCAGGAAGTGGTACATCAACTTCATGTTCACTTTAGTATAATTGAATTTACTAAGGCGGGGGAAAAGAAACACTGGACCCTACAGGAAAGCCACCTTTACGGCCCCGACTTTGCTCCATTGGCAGAACTAATAAAAGAACGCCAGATGGAACCGGTGATTATTTGTGAATCTGCCGGTACCCAGGCTGAAGATGCACTTGTTTTCAAAAGTATATATGAGGAGATTATGAAGTAAGGCTTGCCTAAGGGTAAGCCTTTTTGATTTATTCTTTCATTTTATCGATATAATCTTGTGATAAGGGGAAAGATATTATTGTTTTTTACACTTCCGGATATTTTCTTGTTAAGCCTAATTTGAAGTATTTTTAATTAAACCCAGAGGGTGCACTATGAGAGTTAAAATAAAAAGATATTCATTTATTATCATAACAGCAATTTTGTTATCCCTCTTTACTTTGCATGTTTTTGGTAACCACACCTTTTGTTTTGAGGGTTTAGAATTCAATGTACGTACAACCTTGGCCTATCAAGGGTCAACTCAAATTGAGGTGCCGCCTTTGGGTTTAGTTAGGGCCTATACACACAACACACCGTTAAAGATTACGGTACGTTTAACTAGCTTAAACTTAGATAAAATTCAAAGCCTAATGCAAAATAAAGTTGATCAGAAAGAAATATCTGAAAGGCTGGAACAAAATCTAAGAAAAGAAGCCCGACGTTTTGTAGGAAGATTAATCATTATGGCTGGAGCCGCAGGATTAGTGGGAGCTATATTTTTGCGTTCTCGAAAAGCAAATGAATACTTCTTGGGAGTGCTTGTTGCTACGGTACTGGTTAGTCTTTTGCTTTTTTCAACCTATAAAAATTTTGATGCCAATAGATTCTCAAATCCCGAATATGAGGGGGCATTAAAGGCTGCTCCTTGGATGATTGGAGTTGTAGAAGAAGCCATTGCCCAAATAGATACTATGAGTAATAAACTGCAATTGGTGGCAGAGAATTTTTACTTGCTCTATCAACAAGTTGATAACCTATATCCCATTACCCAGTCAAATAACACTACTAAGGTTCTTCATGTATCAGATCTTCATAATAATCCTGCTGGTATAGAAGTTGTTCGGAGAATGGCAGAATTATTTGAAGTAGATTTTATTATCGATACAGGGGACATTAGTGATTATGGAACCCCCTTGGAAGGACTGCTTTTAGAACGCATAAAAGACTTACCAGTTCCGTACTTATTTATTGCTGGTAATCATGATTCTCCTAGTACCATTAAAAAAATGAAAGAGTTAAAGGGGAAGGTCATTGTTTTGGAAAACTCCACGGAAATAAGTGGTTTAAGAATTATTGGTTTTCATGATCCAGCTTCTCGTACCAATAACATAAAATCAGTTTCTGAAGAAGAGGAAGTACAATTTGTAAAGCGTATTAAAGCATTCTTAGCACAACAAGCCGATAATTCAGCAAAGCCCTTTGATATTCTAGCCGTACATAGTCCCTATGTAGCTCATCCCCTGGCGGGTCAAGCACCCGTATTACTCTTTGGGCATAATCATCAGTATCAAGTAGAGAAAGTGGGGGAGAGTGTACTAATCAATGCTGGTACGTCTGGTGCTTCTGGTCTAGGCATGCTTCAGGAAGTGGAGAAGAGACCCTACTCTGTTATGTTGTTGAACTTTTATGATGATGGTCAGAAAAATCACTTAATTGCAGTGGATTCTATTCAAATTGATAGTGTTACCTCAGAATTTAGTATGAAGCGACATTTATTTGATAGACCAGCGATGGTGCCCACGGAGAAGATTTCCGATTCAGATGTAGTAAGAGATATGAGAAGTAAAATTGATGAGAATCGATAGTGAGTACGGCCTACGGCATAGGTCCGATGTAAGGTTAGGTTATATAAAAATGGCTTACGCAGTGGCGTAAGCCATTTTTTCTAATGGATTTCTACGTTGTCCCCACCAGCAGTCCTTAAAGCTTGGGCAGCTTTTTCTGCTGTACCATCATCGGCTTTAACAGTAACTAACATTTTACCCTCACGGATACGTTGTTCAAATTCCCGACCTTTTTCTGCAGGAATACCATAATCAGCCAGTCCACCTGCAATGCCACCAGTGGCAGCACCTGATAACATAGCAGCGATTGGACCAGCAGCCACCAAAGGACCAAAACCAGGAATTGCTAAGGCACCGGCACCCAAGGCTAAACCAGCCAAACCACCAATGGTGGCACCGCTAGCTGCACCATCGCCTACACCGTCTCCACCGGTAAAATTGGATGTCATTGATCCATCTTGCCTTTTTTCCTCACCCTTGGCAACTAAAGAGATATCCTTATCATAGCCAATGCGGCGCAATTCACTGATAGCTCTTTCTGCTTGCTCCTTGGAGGAAAAAAAACCAGTAATTGTCTTCATGCATTTACCCCCTTAAAAATTTATTAAGTCGTTCCAAAATAGGATGCCCGGGTGAGAAAAACTCATTCCTGTCAATTAGGTTTTAGAATGTATTTTATTTTTTGCTTTGGAAAAAAACAGTTTATTTTTAACTGCCGTTTGGTATAATATGTTTTGTTGTTAGGGAGAATGATGGAAAAGCAATAAAATTGAAAGGAGATATAAGAATGCTACCCACTCCTAAGAAGTATTTCGTTACAGCAGCTTCCTCCGAAGGAAAAAGTAAGCTTACGGCATTTGACAATGCACTACTTAAAGCACGTATAGGGAATATAAACCTTTTGAGAGTATCTAGCATTCTGCCTCCGGGAAGTCAAGAGGATCCCGGTATGGTTTTACCTCCAGGCTCCCTAGTTCCAACAGCCTATGGCTACATTGTAAGTGATATCCCTGGTGAGATTATTTCTGCCTGTGTAGGAGTAGGTATTAACTCCAGTGATTCCTTCGGGGTTATTATGGAGTTCTCGGGTAAATGTAGCAAAGAAGAAGCTGAAAGAAATATTAACAATATGTTGAAAGAAGCCTTTGAAACCCGTGGTATGGAACTAAAGGAAATTAAAATTGCTTCCACAGAACATAAGGTTGAAAAAACTGGTTGTGCCCTGGCAGCGGTTCCCCTTTGGTATTAGTATTACAAGGAGGTCTAGAAATGGAATTATGGTACACCGAGAGAGGGATTGTTTCCGGATTGGCCCTGAGTATTGAAGTAAGTAAAGTTTTACACGAAGAGCAAACAGAGTTTCAGCATCTTGCCGTTGTTGATACTCCTCTTTGTGGGCGCATGCTCTGGTTGGACAATATTATTATGACAAGTATTAGAGATGAATTCGTTTATCATGAAATGATTAGCCATGTGGCTTTAAATACTCATGAAAACCCTAAAAAAGTACTGGTCATCGGAGGCGGTGACGGTGGTGCAATCCGTGAAATTATTAAACATCCCAGTGTTGAAAAGGCTGTTCTGGTAGAGATTGATCGTCGGGTTGTGGAGGTCTCTAAAGAATACTTACCAGAGATTGCTTGTGCATTGTCTGATCCAAAGGTTGAAGTTCATTGCGTGGATGGCATTCAATATGTAAGGGATCATAAAAATGAATTTGATATCATAATTGTGGATTCCACTGATCCCATTGGACCTGCTGTGGGACTATTCGAAGGAAACTTCTATAAGGATTGTTATAATGCCCTAAAGGAAGAGGGTATCTTTGTAGCACAAACTGAATCTCCCTATTATAATAAGGAGTTAATTCCAAAGGTAAACCAAGATATTCGTTCCCTGTATCCAATTACTAATTTATACCTAGCATATGTACCTACCTATCCCAGTGGCTGCTGGACCTTTACTATGGGGTCTAAAAAATACGATCCCAAGGCTGTTGATTTTAGTACCAGACCCAACTATAAAACACGTTACTACAACCATGATATCCATAGGGCTGCCTTTGTATTGCCTAACTTTGTGCAGGAATTAATCAATAAATAACGGGGGATTACCAATGTTTGATCTATTGGATCAATGCTCTGGATTTATGGGTGCATCCCAGGATTACGAAAGTTCTAACTTAGTTCTAGTGGGGGCACCAATGGATTTTACTGTAAGCTTTAGACCAGGGACACGCCAAGGCCCCCAGGCTATTCGGCAGGTTTCCATTGGACTAGAGGAATACAGTGTGTTGTTAGATCGTGATCTGGCGGAGTATACCTATTATGACGCTGGTGATATTTCGATACCCTTTGGTCATGTCCTGGAAAGTTTGGATAAGATTGGTCAAGTTGTAGATAGGATTATCCGAGATGATAAATTCCCTTTGGTACTTGGTGGCGAGCATTTAATTAGCCTGCCAGTAATTAAGCAAGTTGTTCAAAAGTATCCTGATTTGAAGGTAATCCATTTTGATGCCCATGCGGATTTACGTCAGGACTACATGGGGCAGACCCTTTCCCATGCTTCGGTTATGAGACGGGTAGCTGATTTGGTGGGAGGGCAAAATATCTATCAATTTGGTATTCGCTCCGGTACCCGAGAGGAGTTCGACTATGCCAGAGCGAATACCCGGATGTTCCCTGGCAAGGTACTGGAACCTTTAAAACAAGTATTGCCAGAGCTAACAGGGCACCCAGTGTACATTACACTGGATATTGATGTGGTGGATCCAGCCTATGCACCAGGTACTGGTACCGCTGAACCAGGTGGATGTTCTTCGACAGAAATTTTAGATGCGATTTATTTAATGAAAGAATTAAATGTGGTCGGTATGGATTTGGTGGAGATTAGTCCCGTGTATGACCACTCTGAAAGAACAGCGTTATTGGGTGCTAAGCTTGTACGGGAAGCTATCTTGGTTTTTGGCAAATCGAGCATATAATATTTTCCAAACGTAAAAAACTTAAAATAATGTTTGACTTCTGGGTTTAGTTTTTGTATACTAATCAATGTCAGCGAGCGAAAGCTAGCTGAATTGGAGCTGTGGTGTAGTGGCCTAACATGCCTGCCTGTCACGCAGGAGAACGCGGGTTCGACTCCCGTCAGCTCCGCCATTAATATGCCTCGATAGCTCAGTTGGTAGAGCAGCGGACTGAAAATCCGCGTGTCGCTGGTTCGATTCCGGCTCGAGGCACCATTGTAAAGTGTGCGGAAGTGGCTCAGTGGTAGAGCATCGCCTTGCCAAGGCGAGGGTCGCGGGTTCGAATCCCGTCTTCCGCTCCATTATATTATATATGTTGGCGGCATAGCCAAGTGGTAAGGCAGAGGACTGCAAATCCTTTATCCCCCAGTTCGAATCTGGGTGCCGCCTCCAATAAGAAACTCCCGATTTTAACTCGGGAGTTTCTTTCATGTTTAGCCATTGGTATAAGATATAAAAAATGACACCGATTAAGGTGTCATTTTTTATTTAAGCGGACTTTTTAATATCATTAATAGGGTAATCAAAGCTTAATACTTTACGGTTGCAAGTTACTACACAGCTTCCACATTTTATGCAGTCTGGATCAGTAAGTTGGCCATTTTCATCAAAATTGGGAACTAAACCCATTGGACAGGCCTTTGTGCATAAACCACAGTTAGTGCATTTTTCACTATTTATATATAGTGGCTTTTTACCCTTACCAAACCAACTAGCCAATGTACCCATGGGGCAAATATGGCACCAACCCCGAGAGTGCACAGTAAGGCCTAAAATAATGCCCACAGCTGTGGTTATGGTCAGTAGACGAACAAAGGCCATACCCATGCCGTGCAAATCGCCCCAGGCAAAATAAAGCTGAGTTCCTAGGACGGTGATTATCAAACCCACCATAAAAGTACGAAGCTTGTTGGAACGTAACCATTTTGGAACAGTTTTTCCTTGATTGAATTTTTGGAAGAAGACGTCGTAGAATGCACCTCTTGGACACATCCAGTCACACCAGGATCGTCCACTAAAGAAAGACATACCCACTGCACCAACCATGCATACTAATAAAAGGAAACCTACAGGTGGATAAACCCAACCTAAGCCAATTACTGCTGGTAACACAATCCAGGTTATAGCCTGTTTACGAATACGTTTTAACAGTAATATGTTTTTCATATCTTTACCTCCTTGTATTTATGAAATATTATCGCAGTAATAATACTAATATAATTTATTTATATTACGCTGTCAATTAAAATATGCGTAAAAAATGGCCATTGTCAAATTAGTGACAAAAAGTTTTTAAAATTAGAAGGGAAAGTTCATATAGAATGTCGAAGTGACAAATATCACAAATCCTATTCTTAGGGGTGAATAAGATGTTAGAAACCTGCAAAAGATGCCGCTATGGGGTGGAGATTATTCGGGGAGACTATAAATGCGAAATACAAGAAATTAAAATACCGAGGGATGAAGCATTGTACCCATTTAGGCAATGTAAATTGTTCAGCTTTAAAAATTGTATAGTGAGAATTAAAAAACTTCATGAAAGAGCAGAAGTGCCTAAACGCGCAACCCCAGAAAGTGCTGGCTTTGATTTACATACGATAGAGGATTTTACTATTTGCCCCGGAGAACATAAATCGGTAAGGACGGGACTAGCCTTTGAGCTACCTCCATCTTATGCGATGTTGATATACCCCCGCAGCGGTAATGCCAAGAAGTACGGTATTACCCTAAGCAATGCAGTGGGTGTTGTAGATTCCGACTACCGGGGTGAGGTTGTTGTGTTGCTACATAACTCAGGTCACTATGAAGTATCCTTTAAAGCAGGGGACCGAATAGCCCAGGCCATCATTCATACTCTTCCTGATATAGAACTTGTGGAATGCGAAGAATTAAGCGATACAGAAAGAGGAAAGGGTGGTTTTGGCAGCACTGGATTATAATGGATTTTGATTAGAATTTTTTTAAAAAGTATTCAAAAACTATTGCGAAACATGTCATACTATGATATATTTTATAAGCGTCAGCAGTGCCTCGATAGCTCAGTTGGTAGAGCAGCGGACTGAAAATCCGCGTGTCGCTGGTTCGATTCCGGCTCGAGGCACCATTATGCGGAAGTGGCTCAGTGGTAGAGCATCGCCTTGCCAAGGCGAGGGTCGCGGGTTCGAATCCCGTCTTCCGCTCCATTAGTATAAGCTGGCGGCATAGCCAAGTGGTAAGGCAGAGGACTGCAAATCCTTTATCCCCCAGTTCGAATCTGGGTGCCGCCTCCATTTAATAATTAAAGCCATCTGTTAACAGATGGCTTTTTGGTTATTTTGGGAATTTACCATTTATAATAATACTTAATTAACAATAGAAAACCTTAACGTTTTTTCCTTTTGGCAGGTCTACTTTTTTGAGTAGTGATTCTTGGTAGATTAAATACATCTGATATTTGCATAGTAGGTGCTGCAGTAACAACTGACTCTGAGATCTCCTCTAAAACCTTAGTAACAATATTTTCCTCATGGTTGTTTTCGACCATATCAATAGTAGAATGAACTACCGGCAGAGTATGATTAGATTTTGGAGTTTTGGCTTTAATGATGCTAACCGGAGCCTTTAAATGTTCATCGCTTTTTTGTTTCTGGTTAGATTCTTTGTTAGGTTTATTTTTCTCCGAAGAAGAAAAATTGGCTAGGGTTAGACCTGAAATTTGCTGGTTTAAAGAAGAAGCTTGGGCTAGAGTTTCTTCTAGGGCTAACACTTCTTCTGGAGTTCCTCCGATACCCAGTGCCTTTATAGCATCTTCTTTCATTAAACTTACCCATTCGGCCACAACTTCTAAACCGTCTTGTAATTCTTTGAAACTCTGTTTGATATGTTGACCAATTTGTTTTTCCAGTTCTTCTTGACGTATAGATAGATTTAATACATCATTTCTTTCCGCTCTGGTTAATGAAGATAAGGGCTTGTCCAAACCCTTAACCCGATTAATAATTTGTCTATATTTTTGAAACACTGAACAATACCCCCTATGCTGTTTTACTAAAGGTTTCTCCAATTAAATGTAAATTCCTTCCAGTTTGATTTAAAATAGTAAATATTTTCCATATAAAAAATATGATTTAGTTAGCCATAACTTGGATATTGACTAGTCTATACTTCGTATGCTATATTAATATTCGTCAGTAAGACATGTATGCGGAAGTGGCTCAGTGGTAGAGCATCGCCTTGCCAAGGCGAGGGTCGCGGGTTCGAATCCCGTCTTCCGCTCCATAAATTTTTGGAGCTGTGGTGTAGTGGCCTAACATGCCTGCCTGTCACGCAGGAGAACGCGGGTTCGACTCCCGTCAGCTCCGCCAAAAAAATATATTAAACAAGATGTATTGACAAAAAACATTAAGTTTGGTATATTGAATAAGCTGAATAAAACATGCCCGGGTGGCGGAATAGGCAGACGCACAGGACTTAAAATCCTGCGGTTTCACGACCGTGCCGGTTCGACCCCGGCTCCGGGCACCAATAAAATCAAGGCTTTAGAGAAACACCTTCTGGAAAACAGATGGTGTTTTTCTGTTAACGTCGCCAAATCGTCGCCAAAATTTAAAATACATATACCTGATCAGGCCAAAATGGTCAGAAAATAAGGCGGGCTTTATTGCCCGCCTGAAATTTTTTCTTCTTGTTTTGAATTGATACCTGAGATGGTTTGGGCTACTATATTTGATGCCTCCGTGAACATTACCGGGAGAACGTGTGAGTAAATATCCATCGTTATGCTGATATTAGAGTGGCCAAGGATAGCTTGAACAACCTTAGGGTGTATGCCGGACTCCAGGGCCAATGTCGCCCAGGTATGCCGGAGGCTGTGGAGATTAATACCGGGGAAGCCAGCTTTCTTTGCTAAATTTTCAATGCGATGGCTAAGATTTTTGGGGTTCACCGGGTCCCCATCTGGATCAGAAAAAACCAATCGTTCCTTATCAAATAAGTTAACAACCTGTGTTTTTTTATACTCTTTTAGAAGTTCGCAAAGACATTCAGGGAGAGGTACGGGTCTGCCATCTTCGTTCTTGGTTGACCCAAGGATAATACCTTCTTCTTCACTTTCCTGAAGTGATCTTTGGATTCTGGCAATGCGGTTCTTAAAGTCGATATCCTTCCACTTAAGACCTATTATTTCACCTCGACGCATGCCAGTGTGGACAGCGGTAAATACAATTAAATAATCCCTGTGATCTTTGGCAGTATCCAAAAACTGGCGAACCTCTTGTGCAGTAAGTGCCCGCATTTCTTTTTTCTTTGCCCTTGGTGCACTAACGTCTCTAGCAATGTTGTATTGCAAAATTTTCATTTTAACCGCATAGGATAGGGCTTTGCCTAGTACACGGTGATGGTATTGCACAGTTCTGGCTGACAGACCGCCCTTTCCGTTTGACCGGCCACTAGCCATTGCTTTAACTTGGTATTGCTCCAAGTGGGTTTGGTGTAGCTTGCTAAGTGGCATTTTACCAAGGTTTGGAATTAAGTGTTTTTCACATATCATTTTGTAGCTATCATAAGTTTGTGGCTTAAGATTTGTTTTTCCGTACACCTCTAGCCAATGTTTGAGAAAACTTTCTAAAGTCAGTTTTGTTGGCTCAACATATGCACCATTTTGGAGTTCTGTAATCATCCGGGCCATTTCTACTTCAGCGTCTGCTTTACTCATTTTGACAGTCTTATATATTCGCTTACGTTTACCATCTGAGGGATCTGGCCCTAAATCAATGACGATTCTGTAGTGATCTTTACCCTTTTTCTCAATACGCCCATGCATAATAAAAAATAGCACCTCCAATATTATCAGGGATTATTGATAATATTAGGCGCTATTTTATATTGCAAAGTGTTGGGAATAAGTTGAGTCTCTATGATTTGCGCTCTTTTTAGTATTTTATTGATTTGTATTATATGTCATGGTACATGTGTTTGGCAAGGAGATAAGAATTGTTTTTAATAATTTAATCTTCCTTCAGTTGTTTTTTTGTTTGTCTCTCTAATTTTTTAATACTATCTGCAGTAGGCAGATTCTCAGGCATAGTTCCACCTAACTCTTTTATTGTCTGCCTAACCTTTGCCCCAACTTTATAATGAGTGTCATTTGCTTTTTCTTTACCACGGATTTTTTCACGCCTAAGTTTTTCTTCTGTTTGTGTCGCACGAAATAGATTAGCAGCTAGTTCAGTACTACCCATATGATCAAGTATTTTTTGGGATTTTTTTAGTTTTTTTCTAGCATGAATATCCTTCTGTGTCAGGCCTCCATAAAGCCCCTTATATCCGTGATTTTGAAAAATTCCAAAGTCACGTGTAGTCACAACACCAGACTCTTTTGCAGCACTAGCTAAATATGTGTTATGTTTTTTTAGTTCATTTCTAAGTATTAATCTTTTTTGATCTTCGTCGCTTTGCTCAAATAATTCTTGTTTTCTAGTTTGAACTGCAAAATATGTTTGTCCTAAAGCAACCATTGGCTTAGTAGGATCAGCGTTTTGTATAATTAGATAGCAGGCATACCTAGATAGCATATAGTCTTTAACTTCTCTTTTGGCTCCTTTTCCAAGGTCGATCATTTTGTTGCTTTCAACAAAATGATTATCTACCATTTGGCCGCTTTTTTGACAAGCTATTTTTGCCTTATTTATAGCGGTCTCAAGATTTCTAAACTCAGTGTACTCTAAAATTTGTTGTAAGTCCCTAGCGGACCAAAATTCGTGCCCATGATCATTTATTTTTTTTGTAATTTCAAATGGGGAGTCGTTAGCACCAATTGTTGAAATATTTTTGTTGTCGTTTAGTTGTAGTGGATTTTCTTCTTCTTGATCACCTTTGTAAAAGCAACCTTGACATATTAGTCCAAACTCATCCAGAAATTCCCCTCCAAAGCTTACTATGCAGTCATTGAGATGGATCCGACCACAGTGGTTGCATTCAACATAATCTGCGATATCCCTATCACAAGCCCAGACCTGGCATTTCTCACAGATATAGTCTTCCGCACATTTCAAGTGGGCTTTTTGTTCACAATTCTCTTCGCTGCATACTACAAAGTTTTCCACATCTTCATCTTGATATCTAACTAACTCGCCACAATAAGGACATATATTTTCTTGATCTGAAGCTACTAAAATTCCCTGTTCAAGTATATGACAATGGTGGCAAAATCTAACATTTGCACCGTCAACATATTTACTTGTGTAATAGGTCATTGCGTTACTACACATAGGACATTCTTCTTCGCAGTTTTCCTCTAATGCCCATTCTTTTTCCAATCTTTTAAATTCTTCAATACTCATTTATTAACTCCCTTTTAATTAGTTGAATTCTGGTGAATAAAGTTTATTATATTGTCTTGATGCATATTGATCAGTCATCCCAGCTATATGATCACAAATTAATCTGATAAACTCGGGGTCTTCGTATAACTTGTATTTATCTATATTTTTTCTCTGCAATGTCTCGCCTTTTTTAGTATAGTATTTTTCCAATATGTATGTGGGTAACTGTTGAGGATGTTTGTAATAAGTAGAAAAAAGCTGTTCAATTAAGAATTCTGCCTTGCTATCTGTGATACTTACTTCTTCAGAGCTTATTACTATATTCGTTAGCAAATCTTGAAACTCATTAACTGCTTCATGTATGGCTGTATTAAAACTTACTATAGACTGTTCAAGATTATCAAATTTTTCGGGATATTTCTCGTCGGGAAAATTTACTTCTAGGTTACTAATGGTTGTTTGTACAACATTGTCAATTAAGTAGCCAATCATGCTCCTTATTAAGGTATTTCTTACTATAACAACGTGTCTTAGCTTTAGATCTTGGAAAGTGAAATTGCCACCATAATTTGTGAAATTATCATTTATCATTCTTATTAACTTAGTTTTTTCTATGTCAGATAGTTTTATTATTTTTGCCCTAAGGCCATCTTCTAGATCATGTGTGACTTGGGCTATTTCGTCAGATATCGCGACTACTTGTCCCTCGAGCGTGAAAGATGGTTTATTTATATCTATTCCCGTAAGATCCAGTTTTGAATAGTTAACAACTTGTTTCTCAGGAGTGGATTTCTTGTTTGCTTCATCATATTTGAATATTTTTATCTTTGGCCCAGTGTGTTTTAATATCCCCTCCCTTACAGCTAAAGTGAGATTCATTCCCAGTCTATCACTAGACACTTGTTCTAGGTTGTCAATAATATGGACACTTTGGTAATTGTGTTTAAATCCCCCACAGCTGGTGATTTCTCGATTGCCTAATTTGTTCTGTCCAGTACAAATTTCATGTAAAACTCTTTCAGATATATGCCCAAAAGGTGTATGGCCAAGATCATGCCCAAGCGCTATGGCTTCAGTCAAATGCTCATTCAATCCTAATGCACTTGATATTGACCTAGCTATTTGGCTTACTTCTAATGTATGTGTGAGCCTATTTCTAAAATGGTCACCTTTATTTGCAATAAATACTTGTGTTTTATGCATCAGTCTCCTAAAGGCTCTAGAATGTATAATCCGATCTCTATCGCGTTGAAAATCTAATCTCATGGGGTCCGAAGCTTCTGTAACTTTTCTGGTGGTAAGAGCCTTAGATGAGTTTTTAGCCGCATAAGGTGCAAGAAACTGATTTTCTAATTCTAGCCTCATATTGTATGTTCTTCTTTCTACTGCCATTTAAGTCCCTCCTAAAATACCCCTTTAATGCAAAATTTATTTTGTATTGAAAACTCTTAATTAATAAACAAAAGGAACGCCCATCTATCGATGTCGTTCCTTTTACTGTCAGAAATTATTCTGCTTTCCTTGCAATTTTCTCGGCCATCTGGATCTGCATGTCCAATAACTGTTCTATAACAGTTGGATTAAGACCATAGGATATCGCCTTTTTTATAATTGGGTTCCAACGTTCAAAATGTTCATTACTATAATAAACATATCCGCGGTACACATTAATATCTGGAGCGTCCTTTAATATCTTGACAACATACCCCTGGATTGCATCCCCTTGCTTTAACTCAATGTCATTGACCATAGGGTTAGCAGCCCTCAATAAATCTTTACCATTTTCCTGAATAAAGAACTTTAGGGTTGTTTGATCGTGATCCACTAAGGCAACTACAATTTGCCCGTGCCTGCCAAACTGTGATTGCTTACATAAGACGATATCTCCGTTGTGGATTCCAGAACCTATCATACTGTCGCCGTGAACAACCAGGCCGAAGTCAACCATGTCTTCCAGATCTGGAGTGACATCTATGTAATCAATAATGTTTTGCTCGGATAGCAAGGGAATACCCGCAACTATTTTTCCTAGGATTGGTTTATTACTTTTTTTTGAGGGAGTCGTTTTTCCATTATCCCTATTACCAGTGAGAACCGTATCTAGGGCCTTTGCAACTACCAGTCTTTGCTCCTGGTTTAACAACTTACCGGCAGCAATAAGTTCTGTGTTTTTGTCTGTCAAAGCATACACTAGATCAATTCTATTTGATTCTGAAATGTATCCTGCGGCACTCATTAATTCCTCATATGTAACTTTTAAGTGAGGAGCAAGCTTTTTGAGTGTGTCAGGAGTTGGTTTTTGTATATTGTTTTCTAATCTGGATAAGGTTGCCGAAGAAACGCCGGTAGCTTTGTATAATTGACCTAAGCTCTCAAACCCAGCTTTTTCTCTTAATTCAGTAAGTAACTTTCCAATATAATTTGCCATTATTTATCACCTTAAACTATTATAGAAGTTATTTATCATCTGCGTAACTATTACGAGGACGGAAAATTATTCTATTTTGCCCCTTGCGCCTGCGTAATATACATGATATTATTTTGTTACAAGGACGTAAGGGGGGTGTGCAAATGGCCGTAATAAAACTCAGGGTGGCTGAGTTTAATGAAGCAGCCAAAGCTAAGTATAAAAGTGACCTAGAACTTGCTGCAGCTATGGGTATATCAACCACTCAATTGTGGCGTGCAAGGCTTGCCGATGAAGACCCACGCCATAATGACCCGGGCAAGGAGTTTGTTGCAGGTGCATTAAAGGCATTTACCAATATGAAGTTTGAAGATCTATTTTTTTTAGCTGAGTCGTTACGAGTGCGTAATGGTGAGCTTATAAGAAGACCTACTGGTACCATCTAATCAGTAGGCTGACCCTAAAACAAGTGTCCACGCACGGGGGGTGATTCCTATAACGGAACTCCGCTGCCAATATTGTAATCGTTTACTTATGAAGTTTAAAATTTCTGGGCAGTTGGAGATATCCATCAAATGCCCAAAGTGTAAAAAAATCAATAACCGAATCTTTAAGAGTAGGGAGGTGTAATCGTGAAATGCAAGTGCGGGGTAGAAGTCCTGGAAGGTTCTAAATTCTGCCCTGAGTGCGGGAGTAAACTTCCCAAACCTAAAGCACCAGTTCCGAAGATAGCAGATGAACTGGTCATTGATAAAGTGCCGCCTGTGATTAACGCAAAGGAAACAGCAATACTACTGCGGATATCTTTATGGATGGTGTATGAATTGGTTAAGCAAGAAAAGATCCCGTACTTTACGGTGGGAAAGCGGAAATTATTCCGGACACAAGAGTTATTGGCATGGGCTGGAACTCAGGATGAAATAACAACGGCAGGCTAAGGAAAGGAGCTGGAAACCCATTGTTTAGGGATATCCGCCACCAAAAAAAGTACCAAACCCTGATGGCTAAAACAAAGGGCGGCAACAGCACTGAATACTCAGCGGCTCTCTATCTCCTATCAGCCTTAGACTACAAAGACGTCACTGATTTTGTTGCACCCTACGAGATCAACTTCCCGGCTTTACTAAGGGCATCCCGTCCTTGGTCCACTGGGGAAAGGGCCCTGGTCAAGTTGGCCTCTGTTTTATTTAACTACACCTCTTTTAAGGCCAACATTGGCGATGTGTTTCATAGCTTAGATGAAGAAAACAACTGCGTTGCTCTGGAGGCCTTGAAGATTCGCTACATGAGATAAGGATTTCAGTGAAGGGAGGAGGTAACAAAGTGCGGGTTATTTATATCAGTCGTGTCATGAAGGCCAGAGATTTATTGGTAGCCTGCCGTCAATTCAAGAAGGTAGTAAGAAGATTAATCCTAGTTAAGTAGCCAATAATGACGGAGTGGGGATGGACCCCGGACAGCTCCGGAACTGACCGGGGTGATGGGGAAAGTAGTTCTATTACTATTGCATCATATAAATCGAGGTGTAGCAATGTTAAAAGATGCCAGAAAAAAGACTGGATTATCCCTGGAAGCGGCGGCACAAAGAGCCTTTTCGGACCCGAAAACCCTGTCCCGTTACGAAAATGGACATAGTTTCCCGCCTCCGGAAAGAGTATTGCTGCTTGCAGAAATATACGACCAACCGGACTTACCTCACAGATACTGCTCACAAATGTGTCCCATTGGTAGGATACTTTGGCCCGGAGCAATGGATAAAGATATTGCCGCAGTGGTTTTATCACTTCTTATCTCCCTGGAGCAGGCCAGATCCAAAATGGACAGACTTGTGGAGATGGCCTGTACCGGTAATATTCCAGAAAATGAAGCTGAACAATTTAAGGATATATTGGAAAGTTTTCTAGTGTTAGAGCAGGCCATTGAAAACTTAAAGCTATGGGCTGCCAAAGAAAAGTTATATGTTGCCCCCAAAGAAAAAGTGGCATTTGTAAAGGAGGAAAGCACATGTCAGTACAATTTCAACGGGCCCAACGAAAAAGAGCTAAATTACGTCTGGCCCTGGCCGGACCAGCCGGTGCCGGAAAAACCTATTCAGCCCTGTTAATTGCCTTTGGCCTCGGAGGTCGGGTGGCTATGATTGATACCGAGCGGGGTTCCGGCGAGTTGTACTCCCACCTGGGTGAGTACGATGTCTGCACCCTTGAAGCGCCCTTTCTACCGGAAAAATACGTGGAGGCCATCAGGGCAGCTGAGGCTGCAGGCTATGACATTATCATCATTGACAGTTTGACTCATGCATGGGCTGGTACCGGTGGTGTCTTAGATATTCAGGGCCATGTGGCTGATAAAAGCGGTAACTCCTGGTCCGCTTGGCGGCAGGTGACTCCAAGGCACAATGAGCTGGTAGATGCATTGCTGCAAAGCAAATGCCACATTATAGCTACCCTGCGCTCTAAGATGGATCACATCCAGACCACCGAAAATGGTAAAACAGTGATTAAAAAGGTGGGCATGAACCCTATCCAGAGGGATGGCATGGAGTATGAATTTACCGTGTTTTTGGATTTGGACTTATCACATTTGGCCAGCAGTTCCAAAGATAGAACCTCATTATTTGATGGACAGGTATTCAAGCCAAGCCCGGACATCGGTAAAAAACTCTTATCCTGGCTGGAAGCAGGAGTAAGTCAACCAACAGCTCACAGGCCAACCGCAGAAGTAATAGATTTCCCTCCCACTGAACCTATCCCAGCCCCAGGAACTCAGGATTGGGATGCCCTGCAGGATAAATCCAAAGTAAATAGTCAGGGCAAAGGTAAGGAAAATCAACATAGTCGTCCAAAACCAGTGACCAAACAAAGGCCCAACCAAAATACAAACAATGCAAACCAGACCGATGATGACCCCTTTTGGAATGGACTTGACCAAATGGCCCCACCGGTAACCAGAGCGGCCAGCCAGGGCAGTGGGAGAAGGAGGCTGTTTTAGGTGTATAAGGAACACAGCTTGTTTCCCCGGGACAGCAGAGAACTGGCTGCCGCTTCCTTCAAAACAGTAATGCAAACCCTGGAAAAAGAACGGGTTATGCGGCGTCAGGTATTTAGGAATGACCCAAGCAAGCGGGATCAAAAAGTTAGCGAAATAGATACGGCCCTAGCCGAACTTAAAATCCTTTATCGTCTAGCGGTAGAGAACCAAAGAAATTAAAAAGAACCGCCTAGCAAGAACCCCTTGCTGGGCGGCAACTAAAATATCTCAAATCCTATTATGGAGGGTTAGCCAATGAAAATCAATATGCTAAACCTAGCAAGTTTTCGTAACCATCAGCAAAGCAGCCTGGCTTTAGACAAGCTGAATTTCTTTGTGGGACATAACAATGCCGGCAAAACTTCGATCTTAGCTGCCATCGAGTGGGGCCTCACAGGTAAATGTATGTGGACAGACAAGGCCGGTCGTGGGGCGGCGGATCTTGTGCGTCAGGGAGAAAAGCAAGCCTCAGTGGCTCTGGAAGTCGAGGGAATGGGAGGCATTGTGCGGACCATGCCTCCACATTCCCTGCAGGTGGGAAAAATGGCAGGGGTTAACGAAGGTCAGGCAGCCATCTTGAATCATCTACAAACAGATGAAGAAAACCTGCGCATTGCCCTAAATTCCTCAGCCTTTCTCTCCCTAAGTCAGGCGGAACAACGATCGTTCCTGTTTTCAGCCTATGGACTTAACTTTACCTCAGAACTGGTGGCCCAGCAGCTTACTAGTTGGCTAATGAGTCATGATCATGCGGAGGAAACTGCCGCAAAGCTGGCCGATCAAGCCAAAGCCTGGTATCCTGCTAATCTGACCGGTGGACCAGAAGTGCTGGAAGTTATGGAAAAACGGGCAAAGGAACTGCGTAAAGACTTGAAAAAAGATAAACAGCGCACTGAAGCTGCCCTGGAAGATCTTGCTATGACCATCCAGGGCCTGGGTCAAAGGCCAGGAACTGACCGCTTACCGGAAATAAAAGATACCTTGGAAAAGTTACGTTCCAGACGGGATGAGCTACTTAAACAGAGCAGCGGTAGGGATGTACAGACACGGCGAGAGAAGTTACAAAGCAGTATACAGGCAATGGAAGAAAAGATTGCCGGGGTCAGGGCGAAGGGCACAGAGCTGGTGGCTAAAATTAAGGAAATGGGGGAACCTGTTGAGTTATCCCTGACAGACCAAATCAATACACTGCGCACCCGTATGAATGCCCACCGCAACCAGGCCAGTGCTGTGGAAAACCGGCTGCAAACCCTAACCGAAGCAGCCCAGGCCCTAGTGGCTGCTGATAGACGCTGTCCTTTAGCCCCTGGTGTTATTCAATGCGCTTTGACCGCCAGGCAGGTGGAAAAAATCCTGGCAAATATCTCCCAGGAACAAAATGCAGCTAAAGAGGAACTAACACGTATTGAGGTCTGGACCCAGGAGACAGCTGATGAACTGGCGGCACTGGAGAAAAAGCAGCAGGAAAACCAGACAAGAGCTAAACAGTATGCCTTACTACAGGGTGAAATTAAAACCCAAAGGGTGCTCCTTGATCAATTCACCGCTGATAAGGCATCCCTAGAACAAGAATTAGCCAACCTGCCCAGTACTGATTTGGATTATACAGAATACTTGGACGAGCAAATTTCCCATTTAGATAAAGAAATTCAAACAGTGGAAGCTGAAGTGGACCAAATTAAAGAAGCAGCTAAACTGACCCAGCGCTGGCATATGTTAAAGGATGAGGTAAAGCTTTTAACAGCTGAGATAACTGATATGGAAACCCTGGTCAAAGCCCTAGGGCCGGAGGGGTTGCGCAAGAAGTTATTAGCCGGGATATTGGGTGATTTCCTTGGCCGGGTCAATGACTGCCTGGCCAGATTAACCGATGGTGCTTACCAGATTTCCCTGGCCGAAGATATCCTCTGTCGGGCCAACGGTGGCCCACTTCTACCACTCAAACTACTATCTAAATCAGAACAGCTGCGGGTGGGCATTGCCATCAGTGAAGCTCTCAGTGCAAGGGCCGGGCTAAGGTTTTTGGCCATTGATGAAGCTGACATGCTGGATCAGGAAAACCGTGATTTACTCACCGGCCTGCTGCTGGATCTGACCGAAGAGTATGATCAGATACTGGTCTGCACCACCATAGGCGATGTACAGCCGCAGAACCCCAACCTGCCGGGAGTGAAGATGTTTTGGGTAGAGGAAGGCAAAGTGAAGGAAATGTAGACAACTGAATAATCCCGCCACCATACCTTTACCGGTGTTTTAGGTGGCGGGGTGTTCAGTTTAAATAAATCTTAAATAGAGTAAAGCCAAAAGGAGGACAATCCTTTGGCCAATCCACAACCAAATGAATTTACTAGAATATCTAATGAACTATACAATGCCATCATGCAAACTGACTTTAGCAAGAGGCAGCGGAACATTATTGACCTGGTCATCCGGCTGAGCTATGGCTGCGGCAAAAAAGCTGCCATACTCAGGCCGATTGACTTTGAATTGGTGGGGGTTTACAAAACACACGTTAGCAAGGAACTGGACTATTTAGTCCAGACCAAGGTTCTTAGTATTCAGGGGGAACAGGTAGCATTGAACAAAAATTATGAAGAGTGGCGGGTAAGTTTAGTTAGAAATGCCAACCAAAAGCGGTTTAAAGCATTGATCAAAAGGAACCTGGATAGTTACCAAAACAGTAACTTTAAGGGTGAATCCACTGCTCTGAAAGTTACTGAAACAGTAACAGACGGTTACCAAAACAGTAACCCGGGAGTTACCAAAACAGTAACAGAAAGTTACCAAAACAGTAACCAGCAGGTTACCAAAACAGTAACCGAACAAACCCCGCAGCCCAGTGATGGCAAGGTCCCAGGGGCTGCCGAAAGAAAAGGTAAAGAAATTAAAGAAAATATATATACCCCCCCTACCCCCCCAACCACAATCGAAGACATCCTGACGCGGTTTCCCAGATATAACAACAGGCAGACGGAAACGATCCGGCATTACTGGCAAATGATTGTCCAGGCACATACAGGCCGGACTATACCACCCTCCATCGTCGCAAAGGAAATGAGCTATTGGGAACGGTTTCCTGTGGGGATTGTCATCGAAGCCATAGAGATTCACATGCGCAAATACCAGGGCAAACATGAGGATTACACCGCTGGTATTATGCGTCGCTTAGTCAGCGAAAGAAAAGGAGGTTCGCTAAGTGGAACCCATAGCCAACGCCATCAAACTACCACCCTCGACCGAAGTAAATTCCTCTGGAAGGGCGGCTAATACCTTCAAATGCGCTAAATGCCAGGACCGGGGTATAGTGCTGGTAAGCAATAGCCTGGCGGAAATTTGTCCCTGTCAGCAGCAAAGAAAACTGGAGCGGATGCTGGCAAGCTCCCAAATTACCCCTGCCTTCCGGGCTAAAACCTTGGAAAACTTTACACTAAAAAACCAACCGCCAGTGATCCAGGCCATGGCCCAGTGTGCCAAAGACTATGCCGCAAGATTTGAACAGATCCGTCTAACAGAAAACAACTGGTTGGTATATCTAGGTGAGTCCGGCTGCGGCAAAACCCATTTAAGTATGGCGGTTGCCAATATCCTCCTGGCCAAACAGATGCCAGTTTTATATTTCCCCCATGTGGAGGGGATCAAGGAGCTGCTGAAATTTTTTCAGCAGAGGAGCGAAGCCAATATCAACAGTAAGGTAGAGGAAATGAAGCAGGTCCCGGTTTTAATCTGGGACGACCTCTTCAAAGGGCGGGAAAGGCCCACCGATTGGGTGCTGGAGCTGGTCTTTGAGGTAATCAACTACCGCTACCTTAATCTGCTGCCCACCATCATCAGCAGTGAGCGTTTAGACTATATGCTGCTGGAGCTGGACAAAGCCATCGCTTCCCGCATCCTTGAGCGTGGCAAAGGACATACAGTTATTGTCGAGGGCGCAGAACATAACTTCCGGCTGCAGTAAGAAGGTGAAACCATGAAGGTATGTTTTACAATACCAGGCCGACCGGTTCCCAAGCAAAGACCCCGCCTGGGTAAAAACGGTATTGTCTATACCCCCAAAAACTGCCGGGAGTACGAGAAAAGAGTGGCAGCAGCAGCCTATACTGTTTTCCGTAGGCCCTACGCTGGTCCGGTGGCCCTGGAAGTCACCTTCTTCCTAAACTCCCGGCCAGGGGATTTGGACAACTACGTCAAGGCTGTCAGTGATGGCATGAACGGTATTGCCTATCAGGATGACCGGCAAGTGGTAGAACTAAAGGCCAAACTTATGGTACGCAAAGGTATTCCCGAGCGATCAGAAGTGACCATCAAGGCACTACCCCTAAGATTTTGTTAATTTTATGATAAAATGTAGGAGGAAACACCCTATGAGACAAGCGGACTTCAAAGCACGTATCAAGAAAATTGAAATCGCCAACCGTACCCTATCGGACGGCTGGGCCCAAGCCATTCGGCTTATCCTGGATGATATTGAACTGACCGATGAAAATCTGTTGGAATTGAAACAATTTAAGCCCAATGAGCCGGTGATGGTACTAATTACCCCGGTACAGGTGAGCTTAACTGAATGTGTCAATGACGAAAAGCATCTATCCCTGGTTAAGTCAACTTCTGAATCAATCAACCATGAACAGGACCAGGAAGATCAAGAAGATGACGGTCTCTTTCAGTTGATTGAAGGTGAACCCGAACCGGTGCCACCGGATAGGGTTGCAAAGGAGTGGAGTTTTTAGTGGAGATTAAATTAACCACAGATGAATTTATGAATATTGTGAACGCTGTCAATATAGCTAAGCACTTCTATGAAGAACGAAATATGCTGGAATTTGCCAAGCAGTACGAAGCATTAAACGAACTTTTTTTGGTGGCCCCTTCGATTAGTGTAGAGGTAAGCAAGGGATTAACTGAATCCGGCAGACAAGCACTAAAGGAAATTTTGGCACGAAGGAAGCAAGCTGAACGAGATGCGGCCAAGGTGATACAATTTCCTTTTGGTGAGTAGTGGATAAATGCTGGATTTCAGCAGACACAGTAAGAAATGTTATTATACACAACCCCTCCTCAGAGGGGTCTTTTTATATCACTTGTCCTACTCAGAAAGGTAGTAGCAGAAGCAACAGCCAACCGGTAATATGAACGGTGGTGTGCATTAGCTAAAAGTGGCGTACTCGATCATGAAATATTATTTGATAAACTGTAAAATTATAGACCCAGATTTGGAACTCCAAATAAGAAGAGCTTTGAAGCCCAAGCATTGCGAATGCTTCTTTCTTCACTATCTTCGTTAGCCCAATTTGCTCTTACTCTATCACCACTTATAAAAGCCACTGATAGTAAACCAGAAGTAAGAAAAGCAACCAATCAAATAAGCGCTGAACAGTCAGAAACTAATGACCAATCCCCAAGAAAAAAAGCAATTAACCAAACTACTGCTAAAGTAAGACTCCCGAACCAAAAGATAACAATATAATCCCTTCCTTAAAAAGAAAAAAGCTGGGATAATATCCTCAGCTATCTCCATCAGAACTCTGTTGGGCACTTCGGGAGGGATGCTCCTTAGCATTTCCTTATATCCCCAACAGATAAGAGTCATTAAATAGTCTACCCCTAATAAGCATCAGCCAATTAAATAAATTTCCATTTACACAAAATTATTTACACACCCTTGGAATACTCTAGGGCCATGGTTTTTTGCCTGCTAAATCTATAATTTCACTTTTATGATAGTTAATAACCCTTTCTTTCGATGTTATTCTGAATTTCTTTTTCAAGCTGATCATTTAACTCTTCCATATGACGTTCTTCTTCTGCTAACTGTCTTTCAAAAATCTCCATTGCTTTAATTACACCCGGAAAAAGATATTCTTGGCCATAATTAAGATCGAAATCGTGCATTAACCATTCCTTAAAACTCTTATGAAACTGCTTGCTTAGATCGTATATTATTTGTACATCATTAAAAATTTCTTGATTCTCCATATTATTAAGAGTTGATTTAGCTACTTTTTTACTCATGATGTCTAAGTTCTTTTCATTTACCATTAAAGCTTGAAGAATCTCATTTTTTAATTGTATCTTATCTGTTTCAGTTTTATTTGCGTATGACTTTATGTCTTTTTCATAAACATTCATTAAATTGATCTCATATGAGATTATCCTCCCCAACTCATACGATATGTCTTTAAGTTGATCCTTCTCAGTTTGGGCATCGATCTTCGTTGAACAACCAAAAAGAGAGATTATTATGACAAATAAAATTAGAAACAATAGGATATTTTTATTTGCTTTCATTTAATTACCTCCTTGTAACTCTTTTTAATAAAATCTAAGGTATTCTTTTGCTTTTGGAAATAATAGGTAACATAAAAAGTATAAGAGAATCTTCAATATTGTGATAAGGTATAGTTCAACTGACATTATGTACCCAAATGAAGTACTTCTGTACTGGGGAAAGTTGAAGTGTAAGTCCTGAGTAGTAGCCCAAGGTGTTAACATGACATGTCAGGCGCAACTGCGTGGTTGAGGGATAATTAGACCATAAAAACCATATTGTTACTATCCACTGCTATCACTCCAATTATTTTTATACTAGTGTTTACTTTATCTCTGTATTCAATAAACCGTTGTAACCTTCGTTTTTCATCATTTTGGTTATAACCCAAAAGCCAACCCACAGCATCAAAAAGACATATAACGTAAACACAAGGTTTATTAAAGGCTTTATTTACAGCATTAAGTTTATTAATATCTTCAATAACATGATCCCGACGCTTACTTCTTTGCTGTGGGCTAAACCCTTCTGGGAAAATCTTAAACTCTGCAACAAGACAAGGTTTTACATATACGGTCCCGTTAGTTGAGACTCGTTCACCAATAACTAAGTCATATTTGTTGTTACTTGGTAACACTTCTATATCCTTTAATATTCTTGTCTTTACAAATAATTTGTTAAGTAATTCCTTGTTATCTGTGAGTAAGTGGTGATATATGCGGGCAACGAAATCGTCCTCTAGGATTGGGTTGAAGATTCCTTTCTCGCATTCGTTCTTTAAGTTATTGAATGCTTGATTAAGCTTATCTAACATTGTATATATACCTCCAAAACATAACACATATTTTATATACTGTAAATTATGCAGTCTTCCTAATAAACCTGTTTTTAATAGAGATCTTTTTATAGAAAAATTCTTTCGGATAGCCAAGATAGTTAAGATCAATACGTTTAATTTCAAAATAAATATCTGCCACTAATTCAGGAAATGTAAACATTTCCAAATTTGTATCTTCATTAATACGAAATCCCATATCGGATTGTAATGTTGCATCTATGGATAAACCTGGTTTTAAAGGAATATCTATGCTGGAGATAGGGTAACTTTTTCCTTGTCCGAAAACCTGCTGACGTTCAACTTCAACAAATGAGGCTTTAATTGATAAACTAAGAATTTCTTGTTGACTGTTATTCCTTAGAGAAAAATTAATTTGTGGTTGTAAAAAGTTACTTGATTCAAGAAGAACCCAACTAGCATCTACAGATATTACCTTTATGCCACAGGTCTCTTCAAATTGCTTCTCAGCTTCTGTTAATGCCAATTTATCTTGTATCATTTCAAGTAGTTTATTAGCTTTATATAGTAAATCTAGAGGATGTTTTTCAGCAAGATATGCTGTTAGCTTTGAAATAGCTTGCTTGTATTCACATCTTTTTGTTTCTTCAAATAATTGTAAGTACTTCTCAACTTCATTTTTATAAATTATATTTATCTTTGTCTTAATTTCTTCCTTACGTTTCTGTACATCTATCTTTAGAGTTGTGGATGGGAATTTAAGTAATAACTCATCGAACCCCTCAAGTGCTTCTTCATATTTATCACTAAGCATTAATTCAATTGCAGTATTATAGTAATGCTGATCAGTTTTCTCGAAATTTTCGATTTTTTTTATTAACCCTAATTTTTCTTGACGGGTTATTTCTAATTGGTTTTGTAAGTTGATATTTTTATTCTTTAGATTTTTATTTTGTATCTCTAAATCCTTAACCTGTTGCTTTAATTGTTCGATTTCTGCCTTTTTGCTAGGAAGGATTACATCTAAAAAGTTCACATTCTCACCCCTAAGGAAAAATCAGATAAATATAATAGGGACTACATGCTAAATAGATGCAGTCCCTTGATGATATTTCTTTTATTCTAAATACATTTCTATATTCCTGCGTGGTTCTTAACAGAAAAACATCAGCAGACCAATAAATAATATACCGAACCTTTAATTTAGGGTAGTTAGAATAAATAAGACGGAGAACGCTTAACTATGGTTTTTTTGCCCATTATGGTAAAGAGGAAGGCTAGCTACCAGGCTACCAACTAGTATACGTTACAATTAATATACCACTTTACCACCGGCAGGTTATATGCAGATTGTTACTGGGTTCAATTTGAAGTGTAAGATCTGAGTGTGGCCAAGGGGCTAGTGGCAATTGCTAACATGACAACCCAAGGAACAGACGCGCCAAACTGCAGCCGCCTTTTAGGTCAGCTGACGGTTGACCCACGAAGGCCAGCGAGCGATCTTCATCCCGCTCTACGACCCCATAAGTTCACTTAATAGCGGAGCGGGAGGAAGTTTGCGGCCCATGACCCCCGAAGCCAGGCCTCGCTAGGCCTCCACAATCGCGCATGAGCGGTAGAGATGTGCGCGGACCCCAGAACAGGCAAACTATTAGGCCCGCCCCCAAAATGTACCCAAAAGAGGGGCCTAGTAGTATGCCGACAGGCACAGGACCCACAGAGCCCGGCATACAAAAGACCCGTAAGCTGGCAGTCACCGGGGCGGGGGTAGTCAAAGGTTGAGGATAGTAGTAACACTATCGTCCCCCGCTGTCGGTATCTGCTGACCCCAAAGGGCCTTTGTGCCGACCCCAAAGATCTACTTCGGTGGCTGGAACGAAGGCCAAGACCTCAAGGAGAGGCAGGGTGCCGAACCACATAGAATGCCTCAAATACGGCACGCTGCTGAAGGTGGTCCAGGACCCGTAAGCTGGCCAGATACCAAGTTAGCCATAAAACCAATAAGGAATACCTATAATGGCTGACTTGGTATCTGGCCGACCTGTATTCTTTGACTTCAATAAAGCCTATAGTATCAGCTGCCCGACCCCAAAGTCTGGCCCATCAGAGGGAAGCTGGTACTATAGGCTTCCTTTTACCTAAGTAAGGGCAGCAGCCCTCCGGTCGACCAAAAAAAGGGCCAGGAGGCCCACAGCTCCTAAAGGCCGCGAACCTCCTGAACCTGCCTGTGTGCGCTGCGCTCTGCTGCATAGTGCGCCAGCTCTGCCATGGCCACAAAGGCGATGTGCTTGCAGGGCACCTTGCGGCTCATGTAATCCTTGCAACTGCAGTAACTCTTCCTACCTTCGATATGCACCGCATACTTCTTTCCGCCGTAACTAACCTGCCCACCAACCTGCACACCGGACTTAGTAAAGATGCGATAACCAACTTCAAACCGCCAACCAGCCTGAAGCCCAGCCAGTGCGCGGCCAAACCTACCTGCCTCTACCTTACCTAATAACCTTCTTAACATACCTTTCAACCTCCCTTTTATTTTCAAAGAGACAGAGCCGGTCACTGTCCAGTCAAGGGGAAAGACAAAAATTTTTCACCCGTTGACTCCTAAGGAATGCATACCGGGTGAAAAATTTTTGACGGCCCTTGACGGGATAGTGATTGCAGCGGCTGCCATGGACACCGCTGGCCGGGATGCCAGCGGTGGACCCTACAGCGGCAGAATTCAACTACCAATTATCACTGACTCAACGCTGCGGGCAGGCCGATGCAAAGGCTTCTGTATAATGAGAAGTACAGGGGAGGCCGACCCCAAATTCATGCTGCGAAATGGCAGTACAGCTTCTTAGAACCGAAACACCGGTATAAAGCCCTTCGGCCCCAAGATTGGGGCGAGGGGTTGGGGAGTTGGGGTTGAAGGACCCGTAAGCTGGCCAGTTACCGGGAGCGAGGGTGTGAAGTGGATGAATATGGATAATCTTTCGAACCCTGCTGCCGGTATCTGGCCGACCTGGACTGTTTTGCTTTGATCAGAGGCACAACTATCAGCAGACCGACCTGCAAAGCCAGACCCATAAGTGGGCTGCTGGTAGTTGTGCTATCCATTAATACAGGGTAGAAGCAGGGTGCCAAAACCAGTAAAAATATGTAATAGCGTTGGCAATACAACAATATTCTAAGCAAATGGAAATATATTTACCTTGCTGCCCGTACATATGTTTGCTATAATTCAACCAAACAAATGTACGGTGGTGTTTAGATGATTACCGATGAACAAATTATTATTACCCTTAAGGAACTTAGTGAAAGGGGTTACCCCCCATCTGTGAGGGAACTTGGCAAAGCCGTTGGGCTTAGGTCAAGCAGTTCTATCCAAAAACGACTTTACAAGCTAAAGGATCAGGGTAAAATCCAATGGGAACCCACCCAACCCCGTACCATCAGGGTGGTTAGCCATGTGTAAACTTTACAAGCAACCGGTTGAAGTCAACCCAGGTCCCGATGGTCAGCCCTTTAGCTTCCGGTGGAAAAACAAATGGTACCTAATAGAAAGAGGCTATCCCTATCAAATATCACCCCGGGACTGGCAATGGTATCGGAATATGGGCTTGGACCCCTATAGAGATCGTTATAGATGTTATACAGATGGAAACTTAGACTGCGACCTAGTACAAGAAAGAGACCAATGGCTGCTGGAAAGGGTCTGGGACTAAATGGATAGCAAAATCAGAAACTATTACGCCAATAACCACCTCTATTCAAGAAAGATGATTATGCCTGCCACCAGTGAAAAGTTCAAAAACTCCTGCCAGGAATGCAAATATTACGTCGAAGTGGTTGGGCATCATGAGACAAGAAAAGTGTGCTTGGTAGAGGTTAAAGCCTATCAAAAAAGGCACAAAAGAGTACCAGCCAACATAGAAATAATGGACCTTATCCTATTGCTGGGCAAAGAGAAATTAGAGTCTCTGCTGGGTAAAGGTGGTCAGCATTTGATGGCCTGTGGGGAATTTGAAGAAAGGATTTAGGAATATCCTGTGAATGAGTGATGGAAATGGAATACATGATTATCGCCAACCTGCTTACACTTGGTGAAGTAGCCTGTATCGTAGCCATTCTCAACCGCTGCTATGCTCCCCAATGGCTGCAAATTATTGTTGGGACTATGGCCGGGTATTTATTTATGATCTGGGGGTGGAGTAATCTATGAAAACTCCACAGGAACTAAGGGAGGATATGCAAGCAACCATACCTGTGATAAGTAACCTTATTGAACAGATAGAGCAGTCCACCAGTAAAAGAGAGGAGCAGCGTTTGGTCCGAAAGCTGCATGAACTCCAATATCTCCAGCTTTGGAGGGTGGACTTGCTGCAAAGCCTGGGAGAAGAGATAAGTGATAAATAGCTAAGGAAGAATGTCCTAATAAATTACCATAAAAATTACCCCTGACTGACAAGGCCAGGGGATTTTTACGTTTTAAACAACTGTTTCTATATATAGATATAAAACTTATCCTTCCCAGCGGGCCCGGTAACCCCTAACATCCACATGAATAAAATTTCCTTTCCTATAAATACCGATACCATCAAAACCAAAGCGGACAGCCAGTGCAGCAAGCTGCTCTGCTGTGCAGCCAGCAACCTTAATGTCAGCAGCTAAACCCCTAATATGATATGAATTTATTGCTCCGCCCACTGCCCGATTATGCAGCGGACAGCGGTAGCCAGAGGTAACTATAATCGGTTTACCAATAGCCTGACGCATTTCCTCCAGTTTGGTCACCAGCTCCATACTTACATTGACCATGCCGCAGCAGCGGCAGGCAAACTCCCTTTCCTCAAAATGAGGGGCTAATTTCACCCCGGCCCTGGCTAAAGTACTACCCATCATTACACCTTCTTTATCTCACGTATTTCTTCAATATCAACATCCATATACTTGGCAATGATTAATGTTTGCATGTCAATACTCCGCTGCAGGTCTTTAATGATCGGCTCCAGGCGAATCAGCAGATAACCCGCCACAACCACTGGAAAACCATAATTGCTGATCATCTTAAAGAGTTCCTCCATATATGCACCTCCTTAGAAAAACCAGCTACGGCCAAGTCTTTAGACGCAGGCAGAAGCTAGTTTGCCCTTATGCAGGTCAGAAAGTTTAATACTTTCTGATCTGCCAATAAAAAGGGGGTGGAATAACCTCCACCCCCTCTAACCAGTCAACCTACTAGCTTAAGCAAAAAGCTCCAGTTCAGTAACACTGCGGGTTACAACACGGGCACCAGCATAGCCAACCAGATCGCCACCAGTACTGGTAAAAATATTCTTGTCAATGATGCTTTGCATGACAGTTTTAACATCTTCAACGGTTAGATCTTCTCGGCAATTAGACACACGCAGAGTAACCTTTGAACCGGCCTGGTTAACAAAAACTAACTCCAAAGTACCGTCCATTCAGATTCCCTCCTATTTTAGATTTAACGATTTCAAAAACCTCTATAGACCATCGTCCTGCAGCTCGTGATCTTCTTGCTTATAAACATTAACTAAAGTAGCAGCCTGCAGGGTATTGATAGAATTAGCCACAGCAAAGATGTCAGCATCAAGGGCATCTGCCTTTGCCTTAAAAGTAAAAACCTTAATTACTGGCGAACCCTGACCATCAACACCAGTCTGGCAGCGCATCCTTAATGATTTACCAAAGATTTCAGCAGTAAGAGCCATTGGTATTCCTCCTTATTTTCATAGTAGGATACCCTCGCGCGCGGGCTCCTGCCGGTACAAGAGCCCGCTATAAAAGAAAAAGCCGGCACAAATCCTTGTACCGGCTAAGGTTATTATATGATAATTAGTTATATATTGTCAAACTTAAAATTATATAGCCCTGTGGAGAGTAGTATATTTGAGGTATAGTCATATGTTTTGTTGTACCAGCTATGTGATGATGGTCTAACTAACCAATATCATTTTACAAAAGGACTTATACGAGATTGGTTGAAATTTTATATTAGTAATAGAATTGACGTAAACAAAGCAAATCTCTGTAAGGAATTCACGAAACTTATGTAAAGGGGGGGAATAAACCCTAGCCTTTACCCCCAGACAAAAAGAAGCAAGAAACAATGTTTACTAGTTACACCATCTAGGGGTATGATTTAATTAAAAGAGAATGTGTAAGAATAGGAGTAAGAAACTAAACAATTTATCGAATAACAAAAAGGGGATTAGCGTATGGCCAATGGAAGTACAAACGGCGGTAATATCGGCTTTGAAGAAAAGCTGTGGAATGCCGCAGACAAAATGAGAAACAACATGGACCCGGCAGAATACAAACATGTGGTGCTGGGTTTACTATTTTTAAAATACATATCGGACTCCTTCGAAGAGGCTTATCAAACCCTGGCTGCGGATGAATATGCCGACCCGGAAGATAGGGATGAATACCTGGCTCTCAATGTGTTCTGGGTGCCTCAGGAAGCCCGTTGGAAAAACATTCAAAATAATGCTAAGCAGCCAATCATCGGTCAATTAATTGACGATGCAATGGTGGCAATCGAAAAGGATAACCAGACCCTCAAAGGGGTACTGCCCAAGGACTATGCTAGGGCCACCCTGGACAAGCAGCGGCTGGGTGAACTGGTGGATTTAGTGGGTTCCATTCAAGTTGGAGATAAGGAAAGCCGTTCCCAGGATATTCTGGGACGGGTTTATGAATATTTTCTAGGCCGCTTTGCCAGTGCTGAGGGCAAGGGCGGCGGCGAATTCTATACACCCCAATCGGTGGTAAAACTGCTGGTGGCAATGATTGAGCCCTATAAAGGACGTATTTATGACCCCTGCTGTGGCTCCGGCGGCATGTTCGTGCAGAGTGAAAAGTTTGTGGAAAGCCACCAGGGCAAAATTGGAGATATTGCAGTCTACGGCCAGGAGTCCAACCCCACCACCTGGCGGCTATGCAAAATGAACCTGGCCATCAGGGGTATTGATGGCACTATCGGCCCCCATTACGCAGATAGTTTCCATAACGATTTACATAAGGACTTAAAGGCAGACTATATTTTGGCCAACCCCCCCTTTAATATCAGTGACTGGGGCGGCGAGCGGCTAAGGGAAGATGTTCGCTGGAAATACGGCGTCCCTCCGGTGGGCAACGCGAACTATGCCTGGATTCAGCACTTTATACACCATCTATCTCCCAAGGGCATTGCCGGTTTTGTTCTGGCCAACGGGTCCATGAGTTCCAATACCTCTGGTGAGGGAGAAATCCGTAAAAACCTTGTGGAAGCAGATAGGGTGGACTGCATGGTGGCCATGCCTGGCCAGCTTTTCTACACCACCGGTATTCCCGTATGTCTATGGTTTGTTACCAGAAATAAGATACAGCCCGGCGGCAGAGATCGCAGAGGGCAGGTGCTCTTTATTGATGCCCGCAAACTGGGAGTGATGGTGGACCGTACCCACCGGGAACTGACCGACGAGGAAATCCAGCGCATTGCTGACACCTACTACGCCTGGCGAGGTGCCCCAAGTAGGGGAACTTATGAAGATATAGCTGGCTTCTGCAAGTCTGCAACTATTGAGGAAATTAGAGAGTACGACTATGTACTTACTCCGGGCCGGTATGTTGGTATAGAAGAAGTAGAGGAAGATGGCGAACCCTTTGAAGAGAAGATGGCTCGATTAACAGAACAACTGGCGGAACAGTTTGCTAAATCCAGGGAATTAGAGCAGGAGATACGTCAACGCCTTGGGGGTATTGGCTATGGGTTCTAAGGAAGTAGATACTGTAACTTTAGAAAAAGTAATTATAAAAGCTAATACTGGTGCTGATGCAATCAAGCGGGCCCCAATCGTAAACTACGACACTGATCTAAGATGTCTAAGAATAGGCGATATTTCGAATAATAAACCATTTAAAGAATGGGGTTTTACAGAGGCAACAGAAGATGTTAGAAGTAAGTTCCTTCTAAAAAAAAATAATATTCTAATAGCACGGACTGGCAATACCATTGGGGTTATCAAGTTTATTGATAAAGACTTAAACAGTTTGTATAACAACGGATTGATTTGTTTGCAAGTTGATGAAAATAGTTATAACCCCAAATATGTTTTCTATGCCTTGTCTTCAAACGATTTCAAAAGTTTTATCTACCAAATATCTGGAGGAACATCAACACAGCCTAATATAAAGATTTGCCATATGTTGAAATTTAAAATTATTAATTTTCCATTGAGTGAACAGAAAGCTATAGCTGATATTCTTTCAGCACTTGACAATAATATCCAACTCAACAACCAAATGAACAAAACCCTGGAAGAAATGGCTCAAGCCATTTTTAAAAGCTGGTTTATTGATTTTGCACCCTTTCAGGATGGAGAGTTTATTGACAGTGAGTTAGGAAAGATACCAAAGGGATGGAAAGTCGGAATACTAAGTGACTTATTTATTCTTCAGAGAGGGTTTGATTTGCCTTACAAGAAGAGAAATCCTGGAGTATACAAGGTGATTAGTGCAAGTGGCCCTAACGGTAACCATGATCAATACATGGTTAAGGGGCCGGGCGTAGTTACTGGACGAAGTGGTGTGCTTGGAAATGTTTTTTATATTCAAGAGGATTATTGGCCTCTAAATACCACACTATGGATCAAAGAATATAAAAATTCAAACCCACTTCATGCATACCATTTTTTAAAGACTATAGCATTGCAACAGTATAATGCTGGTTCAGCTGTTCCCACATTAAACAGAAATCATGTGCATAATTTTTCTGTTGTAGTACCTGAGAAAAAGGTATTGGATGGTTTTGACAAATTGATAAAACCCTTGTTCCAGAGAATAAGATCCAATGAATTAGAAAATGAAACCCTAGCCCAACTCCGCGACACCCTACTACCTAAACTAATGTCAGGCGAAATACGTGTAACCCCCGAACCCTAGGGAGGTGAAAATATGTCCATCTTTACCGAGGAAGAACTGGAACAGGCGGCTTTATCCTGGCTGGAAGAACAGGGCTATGAACTGCGTTTTGGCCCCGATCTGGCACCGGACGGGCCTACCCCCGAACGACGGGACTATGCCGAGGTGGTGCTGGTGGAGCGTCTGAGGGATGCCCTGGGTATCATCAATTCCCACCTGCCCGCTGCCGCCATAGACGAAGCTGTTCGCAAGATCACCATCACTCAAAGCCCGGACCCCATCATCAACAACCGAGCCTTTCACAAAATGATCACCGATGGGGTAGATGTGGAAGTACGCCGTCCCGACGGCAGCATCAAGACAGACAAGGTCTGGCTGTTTGATTTTGCCCGACCGGAGAGAAACGACTGGTTGGCAGTCAACCAGTTCACCATCATTGAAAACAACAAAACCCGCCGTCCCGATGTGGTGGTCTTTGTCAACGGTCTGCCATTGGCAGTCTTTGAACTAAAAAATGCTACCAATGAGGAAGCCACCATCAGTAAGGCCTATAACCAACTGCAAACCTATAAAAAGCAAATTCCTTCCTTATTTACATACAACGAGCTGCTGGTCACCAGCGATGGACTGAATGCCCGGGTGGGAACCCTGACTGCCAACGAAGAGTGGTTCACCCTCTGGCGGACAATGGATGACGGTGAACTGGCCCCGGAGGCCCTGCCCCAACTGGAAGTATTAATTAAGGGTATGTTTAATCGGGAGAGGTTTTTGGATATCCTGCGTCACTTTATCCTCTTCCAAACCGATGGCAGCAAAACCAGCAAAATCCTGGCGGCCTACCATCAGGTACATGCCGTTAATAAGGCAATAGAAGGCACTATTCGTGCCACCTCTGCAAGGGGCGACCGCAAGATTGGCGTGGTCTGGCATACCCAGGGCAGCGGCAAGAGCTTTACAATGGTCTTTTACACCGGCAAGCTGGTTCTTACCCTAGAAAACCCCACCATCGTAGTCATCACCGACCGCAACGATTTGGACGATCAGTTATTCAATACCTTCAGCCTGTCCCACGAGCTGCTGCGCCAGACACCCCAGCAGGCTGAGAACAGAGGACATCTGCGAGAGTTACTAAAGGTGGAGTCCGGCGGCATTATCTTTACCACTATTCAAAAGTTCGCACCCGAGGAGCGGGGCGACAGCCACCCGGTTCTGACCGACCGACGCAACGTCGTTGTTATTGCCGATGAAGCCCACCGCAGTCAGTATGGTTTTAAGGCTGATGTAGTAAAAATTAGTGAGGCTAAGTCTGGCAAAGCAGGGAAGAAAGGGCTGCTGCTGGCGGCGGAGAGTTCCCTTGAGGGTGGGTACAGTTTACAAACAGCAAATTCAGGCCAACTGGTAGCAGCAGATGGCAGTACCCAGGATTACCAGGAAGCAATAATTAAATATGGCTATGCCAAATATCTCAGGGATGCCCTGCCCAACGCCTCCTATATAGGCTTTACCGGTACCCCGGTGGAGGCCACCGACCGTAATACGCCTGCAGTGTTCGGAGATTATATAGACATTTACGACATGACCAGGGCAGTGATGGACGGAGCCACCGTCCGCATTTATTACGAAAGCCGCATCGCTAAAATAGACTTACCTGAAGGTGAGCGGCCAAGACTGGATCATGAGTTTGAAGATATTGCAGAGAATCAGGAAGAGAGCACCAAAGACAGGCTCAAGAGCAAATGGGCCCGACTGGAAGCAGTGGTGGGGGCTGAAAAACGCCTGAAACTGATCGCCCGGGATATCGTGAAACACTATGAAACCAGGGCTGAGGCCAGTTTCGGCAAGGCTATGATTGTAGTCATGTCCCGCCGCATTGCTGTGGACCTGTTTGAGGAAATCATTAAACTCCGCCCGGATTGGCACGATGCGGATGATAACATGGGCAAAATCAAAATAGTTATGACTGGCTCCGCCAGCGACCCGGAACATTGGCAGCAGCACATTGGCGGTAAAAAACGCCGGGATTTGCTGGCCAAAAGAATGAAGGACAACAACGACCCGCTGCAAATAGTCATTGTTCGTGACATGTGGCTCACCGGCTTTGATGTGCCCGCCATGAACACCATGTATATAGATAAACCCATGAAGGGCCATAACCTGATGCAGGCCATTGCCCGGGTCAATAGAGTATTCCGGGATAAACCTGGTGGTCTGGTGGTAGATTATATCGGCATTGCCGAATTCTTAAAAATAGCCCTGGCTCAGTACACGGATAGCGACCGCCGCACCACCGGTATTGACACATACGAGGCTATAGCTATCATGCTGGAGAAATATGAAGTGGTTAAGGATATCTTAAACGACTTTGACTACCAGCCCTTCCTCACCGGCAAGCCCACCGAAAAGATGAAAACCCTTGCTGCAGCGGTGGACTATGTACTGTCCCTGGAGGAAGAACGGAAGAAATCCTTCCTGCAGCATGTCATCGAACTGGCCCAGGCTTACTCTCTCTGCAGCACCACACCGGAGGCCGAGGCCATTAATATAGAGATTGGCTTCTTTAAGTCCATCAAAGCAGGGATCAACAAACTTATTAGTATAGATAAGCCCAAAAAGACCCAGGATCAACTAGATGCCGCAGTTAATCAACTTGTCTCCAAATCCATCATCTCCGAGGAAGTGGTGGATATTCTGGGCTCACTGGGCATGGATCGGCCCGACATCTCCATTCTCTCAGACGAATTTTTGGAGGAAGTGAGAGGCCTTAAACAAAAGAACATAGCCGTGGAACTGCTGAAGCGTTTGTTAAACGGCAAGGTCAGATCCATAGCCAGTAGGAACCTAATCAAATCACAAAAGTTTTCAGAAATGCTAGAAAACGCTATCAAAAAATACCAGAATAGGGCCATCGAAACCACCCAGGTAATCCTGGAACTAATTGAACTGGCCAAAGCCATGAGCAAAGCGTACCAGGAAGGGCAAAACCTTGGCCTCTCTGAAGATGAAATAGCCTTCTATGATGCACTGGGTGTCAATGATGCAGCAGTGAAAATCATGGGTGACGAAGTCCTAAAGCAAATAGCCAGAGAACTGACCAAAGCGATCAAAAGAAATCTAACCATCGATTGGGAAAAGAGAGAAAGTGTCAGGGCGCAGATGCGTGTAACTATCAAACGCCTGCTGAAAAAATACAAATACCCTCCGGATAAACAAGCCCAAGCAGTGGAAACAGTAATCAAACAAGCCGAGCTGATGTGTGCGGTGGGTATATAAAGACAGATAAAGAAGGGGCATAGTTAAATGGCAGAATTCAAATTCGAAATAATCAAAACCCTTGGTGTCCTATCGGAAGGCAGCAAGGGCTGGCAAAAGGAATTAAATCTTATTAGCTGGAATGATAAGCCCCCTAAATACGACATTCGTGAGTGGTCTCCGGATCATGAAAAGATGGGAAAGGGAGTAACCCTTTCAGAAGTTGAGGTCAAGGAACTGAAAAAGCTGCTGGAAGAATTGAAGTAAATGGATTTCTTATAATGTGGCTCGGGAAAAGCAAACCCGAGCCACTGTTTTTTAGCCTCAGTGGAAGATCCTAAATTTTGGTTTATGGAGTTAAATTCTTTTTCTTTTTTGATTAATATGCTTTGCTAAAGCCAACAAAAACCCAAACAAAACTGCGGTCCAAGCATATAATACGGGGTAACCAAAGAAGGTTAAAAATGTAACCATACTAATAATAAGAACTATCATAAAGCCGTAAACATTTATTTTACTTGGAATTCTCTTGCCAGTTATACCTTGGAAAATATTCTCTAATACGTGATATCCGTCCAATGAGGGAAATGGAACTAGGTTAAAAAAACCAATTCCTAAATTAATGGTAAAAAACAGTACTAGAGCAGCTAACCAAGAAAAATCACTATTTGCCATCTGAGCCCAACTTTCTGCATGTTTATCCATTCCAATTCCAAGAAGTGATTCAGGTTGAAACGCGCTTACAGTTTCCCGGCCTAAGCTTGGCAAAAATCCCATAAATTTTACTAAAACCTGAGAGGTCTTATCTAAGGAATAACCCCTAGATATACACAACGCAATTAGTGTGATAATTAGCCCGGAAAATCCGACAACAATATTTACTAATGGACCTGCTATGTCAACAACAAGCTTCTTCCACCATTTTTCATTATCAAAAGTAGGAGGGACCTCCACGGAAGCTCCGAAAGGAAGTGGACATATCGAACAAGGGATGCCACGGTAACGAATAGTAAGAAGTGGTCTACCAAAACCAACAGAAAGGGAGGTTGGTCTATATCCAAACTTGTAGATACCCCAACAATGCCCCATCTCGTGAATAATTGCCGTAATTAAAAAGCTTAAAATAATAACCAAAAGCATCAAAAAAACCCTCCGATCCTTTTAGTTAACACTTATGCTTAGTTTACCTAATTATGAAATAAATGTAATGAGTAGAGATGTTTTGGAATTTACAGGAATGCTATGAATTACCCCAATTTATTAGCCATTAACCATTTATTTGTGAAAATATCATAAACTACCTCCCGTGGTCATATTTTCTAAGAGGGAGGGGATGAAGTGTCAAAAATTAAAAAAATTCTACACTTAAGCTTAAGTGGGGCTCTTCTTATAACTATGATAAGTCTTTGCATATACCCTTTTATTCACACTGAAACTGTTTCTGGAAAGTTATTACTAGTAGAAAAGGTGGGGTCGTTTTCAGATGAGTGTGTAGTTAAATTTCGGTCCGACGATGGAAAATTCCTAACCCTTTATTTGAAAGAAGATGATCTATTTTTTGATAGTGAGCCTGAGAAAGTTATGATTACTGAAGACAGGAAGACTCGGGAGGTAAGTTTGAAAAAGCTATTAAACGTTATAGAAAACATTGATGAGACCCGAGGTGGTATTAGCACAAAGATATCTTATAATCCCAATAATATAAAAAAGTTCTGGTTTATTAAACGAAATGATGGTGCTATTGAGGAGATAACCTGTACTCTAACAGATATTAAAAAACAAAATCAAGAGATACTTCAGATTTCAGAGGAGTCTAGAACAAGTAGTAAACCGTATAAGATTAAGTATTCTTACTCTGTTAAAGGAAATCCAACTGATAAATGGTTTTGGGTAAATGGAGATACAGGAGAAGTAAAACAATATTTGAAGCAAGGCGACAGATTTATTACTGAAGAAAACTACGGCTTTTCTAATAAGACAGTTGTAAAGTTTAAGGAGGAGTTAATTTCACCTGTCTCTTGCTTGATAAACTTTAGGGAAAACCCGAGAGGAAACTTTGAAGTCGGTTTTCCAAATAAGAATAAAATGATTGAGAACTCCTATTACATTGAAGAACAGATAAAGGCAGTACTAAATAATAAAAACTAAGTAAATGGTTATGGAATAGGAGGGAATTGTTTGTCTAGTGCAGGGAAAATTGACTATTTAGATTATACTGTTAAAAGAATCAAAGTTGTAACCGATCTTATAATTCACTTAATAACTCCTGAGAATATTCGTATTAAGAATAAGTACCAACAAGAATTTGATGCTATCTGGAAAAGTTGCGGGATATGTAACGGTGAAAGCGTACCGGAACTTATTGAGTTTACAGAAACTAAAACAGAAAAGATATTTTATTTTAAATTACCTTATGGATTAATACCGGACGACTTTAGAAAAACAGATAAGGAAAAAAGAATGGCTTGGGCAATCAGAGCAAAAGAAGTAAAAATTGAGGAAGATAATCATAAGCACTTATTAATTGTTAATGTTCAATATTAATAGAATGCTATATAAAGGATTGGAAGCTAAGGATTACGGGACTACAAAATGCTCTATCACGGGTAAAAGAAACCGGTCTTGCTTATTTTGAAGTAAAAGAAAAATTAGAAATTGTTAAACGGGAATTGGCAATTAAAAAAATTAGAATGGGAAGAATGCGATAGAAAGGGAATCTCAGTTAGCAATGTACGCCCGCCAGGAATATACAGCTGTAAGTGTCCTAAGTATTGAGGAGTTAAAGTCAAAAAATATTATGACATAGCAAAGTATGAATGGGAAACATGGTCCTTGATAGCAAACTCTAGATTAAGTGAAGAATCCCAGATATAGGCTGCGGTAAAAAGTTATAATTCTTCCCGCACCCGCTGCCTGCCATTCTATAGTCATTTGCATGCCGCCATCCAAACAGGGCGGCTTTTATTTTTCAAGCACAGTGGAAGTCGCCCTGCTAGACGTCCTTAGGGGTCATGGTCATCTTCGGCATTGGGGGTAAGTCTTTAGGGGTCCGGCACACTGCCTCTCCCATGGGTCTTATGCCGCACATTGCCAGCAGACCACTTTTTAAGGATTATTTGGGGTTACCGGTCTACCGGCAAAGTGCTCGCTGGGCTTTGCTGATCCTTTCTTTCGGGCCGGCAGATACCGGCAGCCATGATGTTGGCTTTGGGGTCGCCGGTACCTGCCCTGCTTACGGGTCATTTGAATGCAATTCTCATGGGTCCTATGTATGTCAGGTAGCTAATAGGCCCTGCTTTGAGGCTGGTTTACGGGTCGGCCTAATAGCTACTTAGCACCTGGGTCCTTCAACCCCATCACCCCAACCCCTCGCCCCAATCTTGGGGCCGAGGGGCTTTATACAGGTGTTTCGGTTCTAAGAAGCTACCCTACCAATTTGCGCATGAATTCGGGGTCAGCCTCCCCTGGACTTACCAGTATACAGAAGCCTTTGCAGCGGCTGCCTCCACATACGGCAGCGCTTTTTCATAGTTGCAACCTCTATCTGTAGGGTCCACCGCTGGCATCCCGGCCAGCGTTGTCCGTTGTAGCCGCTGCAATCACTATCCCATCAAGGGCCGTCAAAAAATTTTCACCCGTTAGGCATTCCTTAGGGGTCAACGGGTAAAAATTTTTTGTCTTTCCCCTTGACAGGATAGTGACCGGCTCTGTCTCTTTGAAAATAAAAGGGAGGCTGAAAGGGATGTTAAGAAGGTTGTTAGGCAAGGTTGAATCAGGCAGGTTTTGCCGTGCGCTGGCTGGGATGCAGGCTGGCTGGCAATTTGAAGTTGGGTATCGTACCTTTGCTAAGTCCGGTGTACAGGTTGGTGGGCAAGTTAGTTACGGTGGCAAGAAGTACACAGTGCATATCGAAGGCAGTAAGAGCTACTGCAGTTGTAAGGACTACATGAGCCGCAAGGTGCCCTGCAAGCACATCGCCTTTGTGGCCATGGCAGAGCTTGCACACTACGCGGCTGAGCGCAGCGCACACCGCCAAGTGCAGGAGGTTCGCAGCCTTTAGGGGCTGCGGGCCTTCTGGCCCTTTTTTTGGTCGCCCTGGGGGCTGCTGCCCCTGCGCAGGAAATGGATACTATTGGTACCAACTGCCCTCTGATGGGTCTGGCTTTGGGAGTCGGGCAACTGATACCAATAGCCTCTAATCAAAGTAAAACACTGCATGTTGGCCAGATACCTTAGCAGCCGTTATTGGTCATTTCTATGGGGTTTGGTTTCCAAGGTAACTGGCCAGCTTACGGGTCCTTTGTATGACAGGCTCCGTGGGTCGGGTCACCTTCGGTAGAGTGCCGTATTTGGGGTATTCTATGGGGTCCGGCACCCTGCCTCTCCTTTGGGTCGTGGCCTTAGTGCCAGCCCATGTAGCGGTTTTTGGGGGTCGGCACAAAGGCTCTTAAGGGTCGGCAGACACCAGTAGCGGGGTATGGTTGGGTCAATGGTAATACAAAGTGATAACCACCCCTGCTCCCGGTGACTGCCAGCTTACGTGTCTTATGCAAGTTTGGGCGTTGTGGGTCCTGTGCATGTTAGCACACTACTAGGCCCACTTTAGAGTTCATTTTGGGGTCGGGGCCTAATAGTGAGCTTGCTTTGGGGTTCCGGCCTCCGCAATCGCACATCGCTACCGCTGCGTTTCAGTCGTTCCGCCGGGCTAGTGGCCAGCCTTACGGGCCGGTCTTTTGGGTCTGGGCAAGCCCCGCTCCCTGCACTTCGCCCCCGCTCCGCTATTGGGTGAGCCTAAGGGGTCATGGAGTAGGATCGCTCGCTGCCTTCGCGGGTCCCGCTACCTGCTGGGATTAGAGCCAGTTGCGATGGGTTGGCAGCTGCCTTGGGCAAGGAAGCGGGTCGGCTGCTGCCTCCCCGCTGCGCATGGCGGCTGTTGCTGTTGGAGGCGGCTGCAGCCGATGGCCTAGGGGGATTAGAGGCGGTTGCCGTTTGGCGCAGTTGTGCCGTGTAGGGTTGCTGTTGCCACCGGGTCATTGGAACGCAGTAGCGGCCTTGGCAGCTTCCATGCATCGATGGGCTAGTGGTCGTTTGCTGCTGCTTGGTTCGTCTAGTTCCGTCCACTACCACCAAGGTATCGAAGGCAGTATCTGTCAGGACAGGAATTACAAGGGTTGCCAGATGTTCGGAAAAAGCAGCGTATTGGTGGGTATCGAACATGGCCGAACACTTCCAAAAGGACAACCGCAAGGGAGCATTGTACCCAGGGTGGTAGTCTGATCCAGGGCATCGGTCCCCCGGAACGAAGGAAATATAACCAAGGTTACTGGTGGGCTGTCGCTTCAGCTGGTATCTTTCTGAGTAGGTTTAGTGGAATGAAAAGACCCCTCCGGGGAGGGGTGGAAGGTAAGAATTTAGGTAATTTTTGTCTAAAAACTAAAAATAAAGAGGAGTACAACATATATTTATGGAAATGATTTCTGTAATTTATAAATTCTTTAGCATTGAAATTTGTATATAAGCTATTAGGAAAAATGAATGAACTTAAAATCCACCAAAATGAAAGAAATTTTTTATTGTTAAGACATTGTTTAACTAATGTCTATACTGAAAAATACTAAGTTTTTTCATCATTTGATGGTACCACTCCTGTGGTATGGAATGTCTAGCAAATTATCCGAAGTTAGTTGAATGTTGGAAGTGGTGGGAAGTTAAAAGAAGGATATATAATCCAGAGGTACAGATATAGAGGATGTTTTATAGGAGAATTAGAAATGAACAACGATGGTTATTTTAATAAAATTATCTATTTTGATAAAGAAACTATTAGCAATATCCTGCAAGAATTGAATAAAGGGGCAAAGGCTACTCAGACAGGAACCACTACATCAGTTAAAGGAAGTGCAGGAATAGAAGTAGGTGCAAAAGTTAAACTAGCAGTTCCATTTCTAGAGAGACTATCATTCCTTTTTTCAGGCAATATTTCTCTTTCTTATGTTTTGCAGCGAGACAGTACAACTACTTTAACATCTACGGAAGTATCAGAATTTGAAAAATTAAAACCGCATTTAAAAGAGATGAAAGAAGTTAAAGTTAATGATATCGAGAACTCATCAACCTTTTTCAGAGTTGCCGGTGGCTATCTAAAGATGATAAAAGGCGGTGTTGATGGTGTCGATATTAAGGAATTTAATAAGGTAATGGATAATTATGACGGATATGATACATATAAAGTAAGCAAAGATGTCTATGTGCGTTTCAATAACTCTGCATTTATTAGTAATTACAAACGGAATGATTTATTGACAACAAAAATGAATATATATTGCGTTCTAATAGGTGAATTCGAGAAAGAAAACTTCGATTTTTTTAAGCAAATTTATAAAATGGAATCACTAATTACCGGAGTGAACAAATCACAATCTTTAGCTGATTTGTATCCTGCAAAAGATAGTAAATTATCTGAAGAAATAACAGAGGATAACGATACTTACTCAAGTCATAAAGTTACATATGAAAACGACAAGATTAACCTTTATGATGTAGTCTATGCATCCATACCATTTGGAGGCACCGATGAAAAATAAAAGAACTTATCATATCATAATTGGCTCAAAAACTTATTTCAATACAAAATTGCCTAATTTTGATGAAGATACAGAGGTAAGCTACTTCTTAGATCTTGTAAAACTATCAGATGAATTCAAGCAAAAAGGCCGGTCTTTTAATTTTAAGGCAAATGTTTTAATAGTAAAAAATGATAACTATCACGGAATTACTGAGCAAGCACATGATAGACTTGGAGCTCTCATTGAAGAATTAATAGAAGATAATGCGGACATTTTTATTCACAATCCACCAAGTGTCTTGAGTTTATATCTTGAAAATTTAAAAGCACGCGATGTTATTAGAATTGTCTATGATAAGGAAATATATCAGATAAATCGTGATTCAGGAAAATTTGTAAAGCATATGAAAGAAATTGCTCAAAACATAGTAGGTCAAAACAGCGCAATAGAAGAAATAAGTAAGAGTATGTGGTATCTCACAAAAACAGAGCGAAAAAAACCTTATGTTATAATGCTCTATGGTAATAGCAGTTTAGGAAAAACAGAATTGGTACGAGAAATTGCAAACAAGTTCTTTGATAACAAATATTTAGAAAAGCATTTATCAATGTTTAAAAATGGTACCTACTCTGATTATTTCTTTGGAGAAAAGCCAAACAGAAGAACTTTGGGATATGAGTTATTAGAGCGGGAATCGAACCTGATTTTTTTAGATGAACTTGATAAATGCCCTGAGTATTTCTTTTCGGTTTTTTATACCTTATTTGATAATCATATATTTAAAGATACATCCTACGAAGTGGATATTTCGGGGCTATTAATTATTTTAACATCCAATTTCAGTAGTAAAGAAGAAATGCAAAAGGATCTGGGATTGCCTATATATTATCGAATAGATAAGTTTATTCGCTTTGAAGATTTTTCGGGACAAACAATTTATGAAATGACAATGCATGAAATTATGAATCGTTTTGATGACTATAAATATAAATATACTCCCGAGGAGATTTATGCAGAAGTTAGTCCACTAATACAGTCACAAGGAGAAAACGCAAGAACAATTAAATACCAAATTCAGAATACAATAGAAAAAATACTTTTTAAAGAGATACAGAAAGCGTTCTGAAAGTTAATATTTTACTAATACTTACGTTTTTTATATAAAGAAATTAAGTGAAATAAGCCCACTAACGGATCTCTAGTTTGGAAAGTTCAATTCTGTACACTACCTATTAAGCTTCGCATAATCCCATAATTGACATAAAAGAGATCACTTTTTGAAAGAGGGGATTAACTTGATCTCGTCAGAAAAACAAAATCTGATTAATAAATTGGGAGATTATCTAAATAGACTTCAAGTAACCATTGATAGCATGTGTTATGAACTTCAAAAGTTCTTACTGAAAAAACAACCTTAATTGGAGTAAAGGAATAATCTCATTATGTTACGCAGGGGTCAGTCCTCCAAATAGCATTCTAATAGTTAATAATTCTATTTAAATTTGATGTTTCCTATTATTTATATAACTAACTAATGTCTATTAGTGTAGGTTCATTAAACAGTTTTTGAAATAAGAGAAAGGCGCAACTCTAAACAGACGTTACTAGGAAGGAAAAGGGTATTAATTAAATGAATATAGGTATTTTTGATGCTTCATTAAGCGTTTTATATTTATAAAATGCTCTGATTACAAGAATTGGGGGAAAAGAAGGTGTGATTTCATGTGGTTTAGAACCGGTGTCCTAAGTGACAAACAGATAAAAAGGTTACTAGGCAAAAAAATATTCATTTACCCTTTTAATGAAAAAAAACTTAAAGGTTCCACATATAACTTAACTGCTAGTATTGTAGCCCGTTCACGGAAAAACGATGGACAGTTGCTTTTAATTAAAGAAAACAAAATTATGATACCTGAAGGAGACACAGCTCTTATTCAAACTGAAGAAAGTTTATTTGTTTCTAAAGACATCTGTGGAACATATCACTCAAGGGTTACGTTAGTATCTAAGGGCCTTTCTCATATTGGAACAACGTTAGATCCAATGTACTTTGGTACTTCGCTAATAGCGATACATAATCATACTGACAAGGTGCAGTATATTGAAGTAGGAGAAAGTTTTGTTTCCTTAATGTTTCATAAAATGCCTAGTTCGACTAAACTACTCCATGATAATAAATCAGGAAGAACTGATATTCTTGATTTGAACATAACATTAAGAGACTTTCACCCTAAACAAGAAAATGATGAAGAACTACTTAAACAAATTGAAGAATGGAAGAGGAAAAATTGGAGAATACATGAAAATTATCTAATTGAAGAGGTTAAGAAAGAAGTTAAGAAAAGGGATAAAAGTAAAAAGTTATTCTTGGTTGATTTAGTATTCAATATAATCCTACCTATAATCACAATACTTTTACTTACTTACTTTGTATCTCGCAATGCATTAACATCAGATCAAATGAAATATTTTGTAATAATAGCAAGTGCTATATTTCCATTATATATTGGAATTGGTAACCTATTTAAAAATTACTTAAGAGGAGAGTAAAACATGGAGTTATTTATTGAGAAAATACATGCTAACGCAAAAATACCAAGCTATGCTCATTCTGGTGATGCCGGTATGGATTTATATTCTATTGAAGATGTAATCATCAAACCTGGTGAAATAAAACTGATTCATACAGGAATAAAAATACAATTACCTAAAAATACAGAAGCCCAGATTAGGCCACGTAGTGGTCTAGCACTTAAAGAAGGAATTACAGTTTTAAATACTCCAGGTACAATTGATGAGGGATACCGTGGAGAGATTGGGGTAATACTCATCAATCATAGCAAAAAAGAGTTTATTGTAGAAGTAGGATCAAAAATAGCACAAATGGTAATTAAACCTGTTTTTCGAGTAAATGTAATAGAAACACAAAGTCTAAGTAAATCTACTCGAGGAGAAGGTGGATTTGGGTCAACAGGTCCAAAATAAGAAAACATATTTTCTATAAATAGGTAGTTACAACCTCAATAAAACTCCCGTAGAGACTTTAAATATAATTATAATCTGGAGGAGCATATGCACGGTTGTAGTTAATGAAAGAGTTTATAGAGGTTGTGCTTTATGAGTAGCGGTGCCCTAACACCATTGGGTAAATCCTTTATTAAATTTATTTCTGAGTAGTAAAAATACCCCTCATTATAAGGAGATGTTGCTCAATGCTTATGCCACAAAGAGTTGATAAAACAGACGTTGAAAGAATTGTTTCTGAACTAGAAGGTTATGAAAATGAGATAAAACAACAATTTGATATTTGTGGGATGGATTATGAAAAGGTTTTTGAACTTACAAGGGCTAACGACGGTTATGTGAAGGAAAGTACCGTTGCCACTGTTATTCCTAACGATAATTTTACAGGTGTTGAAAGATTGTACATTTGCTCTGAGATAATAGCAGATAAGGTTAACAGTTTATTTGACCGTATATATCATGAGGAAGCCTTTCTTAAAATTGCTGAAATATATATCAAATATACGCTAGTCCATGAGTTAGTTCATATTAAGCAAATACATGATGGAAGATTAACAAAAGAAGAAAAGGAACAGGGCGAACAAATTGATTATTATGATAGGTGGTATGAAAAAGAGGCAATAGAAATTGCGAAAGAGATAGTTGAACAGGAGGGTAATTTTGAACGAAATGTAGTCCAAAAGATTAATAATGTCCAAGGAATTAACAATGAAGATAGACAGAGATTAATTGAAATGTTTTTGGATGCCGAGGGAAAAATAACATAATCAACTGCGCATTATCCATATTAACTGGGTGAAAAACATCGCCAAAACGTCGCCAACATGTCGCCAAAATTACCCCAAATCAACTAAGATGATTATTAACTAGCCAAAAAGGAATCCAGTAATTTCAATGGCTTATGTCCATAAAGCCAGTAAAATCAAGGTGAGTTGAAGGACTTAAAATCCTGCGGTTTCACGACCGTGCCGGTTCGACCCCGGCTCCGGGCACCAACTAAAACAAGCCTTTATGGCTTGTTTTTTTATTTAGCGTATATGGCATAAACAGCGTAATGGGGACAATATGGGGACAAACATGTCTTAAGAAAATTAAAATATATGCTAAATTTTCTGTCGTGGAGAGATAACTGTTTACTATATTGTGTAATGGACAGATGTAGAATTTGAATTAATACTTCTATTATGTGTCTTTTTACCTTATGATCATTTATAATAAAAAAGTAAAATTCTCTAAATGGTTGGTGATAGACATAAAAATTGTCCATATTTCAGATCTCCATTTTGGGAGTAAATGGCCCTTTAAAGAAATAGAGATATTAAGTTCATTAAACGAATTAATAGAAGAAATCAACTGTAATGAATTATTTTTATTAATAACTGGTGATGTTTCTTTCCAGGGTAATTCAGATAGTTATAGGGATGCACAAAGGTTTTTCAATACTCTACTATCAAAAAATATAATACGTCGTAAAAATATATTATTATGTCCTGGTAATCATGACATTATTAAAGGTAAATTAAATTTTCAAGATTTTGATGTCTTTTCTTATTCTCTCAGAAGGGATAATGTTTTTACTTTTTCAAATAAGAATAATGTACTATACAATACCCAAGAATGTTCTTTTTTAGGTATAAACTCAGCCTATAAGTTTGACTATACATATGGAATAGTGGATATTGATTCTATTGAGGAAAACCTCAGGGCAAATAAGGGAACTTTAGAAGAGCCTAATAGGATAAGAATTGCGTTTTTGCATCATAGTCTCATAAACCAATTCGAAGGTGACATTTCTTCGGTAAGAAATGCCTATAAATTATTTTTATTACTGGATAAATATGACTTTGATTTTATTTTTCATGGGCATCAACATTCCAATCAAATATTACCAATTGGAAAAAATAAGATTTATTGTTTTGGAGCCAGAACTCTAAGTTTTCCAAGTGAAGGCTATGTTAATGGGTTGAATGTTTATGATATTGATTTGAATGCTTTTGAATTGAATTATTGTATTCTCACAAATGATGTCCCTAATAAGATAAGCTCAGGATTTATTTCAATAAAGGAAGAGATATCAAAATGAAAAACTTATTTATTGTTTTTGAGGGTATAGATGGATCGGGAACATCCACTCAGGCTACGATGCTTAGAGATTATTTATTAAATAAATCTAGGAATGCAGTATTAACTTGTGAGCCTTCTGATGGCCCAGTTGGCCATTTGATTCGTGAGGCTATGAAAAAAAGATTAGTTTTCTCAAGTGATCCAAAATTATTTGACTATCAAATGGCATACTTATTTGCAGCTGATAGACATGATCATTTATATAATGAAATTGATGGGGTATTAAAGTTATTAGAAAATAACACAGTAATCAGTACAAGGTATTTCTTTTCCTCTTTTGCATACCACTGTGATACTGATAAGGATTTTATATTTATAAGCAAACTTAATGAACAATTTAGAAATCCAGATTTAGTAATTTATATAGAAAACGATATCGAAATTTCTCTACAAAGAATTAAGTCGAGAACTTCTCAAGATGTATATGAGAACAAAACAAAGTTAGAAAAAGTTAAAAAGAACTATGAAAAGATTTTTAAACAATATGAAGGTGATTTATTTAGGGTACGAGGAAATGATGACTTCATGGTGATTCACAAAAAGATAATAAATTATATTAAGGAGAATTATTATGGAGTTTAGTAAGATCAATCACCTTGAAGAAGCAGTAACACACGGGGTTGAAATTATTGGACAAGAGGATTATAAGCTGAATTTCAGCCTTAAGGTTAACTTTAATATATCTTTGGTTAAAGAGCCACAGATAGTTGATTGTTTGACGTTAGCTCAGGAATTCTACCAAATTAAAAAGCCAGATCATCTTCATATAAATCACGGTGAATTTAGAGGCCCGAAAGGGATGGAACATATTATAAATGAATTAAAAAAGCATAGTAAAAATCGTGCTTTGTTTTCATTAATTAGCCAAGAACATATCCTTGATACAGGGGATAACCCTATACCTTCATTTATGATTATGCAATTTAGTCTAGAAGGTACAACTCTTTATGCAACAACTTATTTTAGAGCATTAGAAGTTTCTAAATTTTTTAGAATTAACATGGAAGAAATCCGTCTATATTTGAAAGATATCTATGATGCAATAAAGCAAATAGAAGAAGTTAACTTACATGTTTTTGCTTTTAGGGCATATATCAAAAGTAATATAAATACCTTAACTAAACCAAAAATAGATTTGTATAAACCATCTAAAATTACATCTTTGATATTCCACCAACCATTAGAGCTTTCAACCCTCTTAAGGGAAAAGCTATGCGAAGACACTGTTGTTGAAAACGGCGCTTTTAAAACCATTGAAGACGTACTTCAAGAAGAAGAAATACATCTTCCTGAATGTCTTAAACGGGGTATTATAAAGGCTGATATTAGAAAATGTATAGAATTAACTGAAGAACTAATCAAATTAAGAAGTATCTCATCTCATCATACAGATATAGACAATATCAACAGACAATATCAACAGCACTTATCTAATATAATAAAGGAAATTGAAGAACAATGCCAATGACTATAAGCGAAATTAAAAAGCTTCAATTAGAATTTGATTTAAATCACGCAGGAAAGATACCTTTCTTTGAGGAGATTAACGAAAATAATATACAAGCTTTAGAACATTTAATTGTTTGCCTTGTTGGAGAAATTGGCGAGTTTTCCAATATAGTTAAAAAAGTCAGAAGGGGAGACTACCCGCTCTCTGAAGTTAAAGATAAACTAGATGAAGAGCTTATTGATGTGTTCATATATTTAATTAAGATTTCTAACCAATTAAATGTTGATATAGATACTGGATATTTGAACAAATTAAAGAAGAATAAATCAAAGTTTAGAAGGTATCAAAAGAATGAAAATATTTCGAGGGGATAACTTTACTAAAATTTACTACGAAATGTTACTCTATGCTATAGAGCATCCCACTAAAATAACTGGTTCAAGGGTTGGTTTAGTTAAAGATTTAGGTCCTGCTTATATAGAGATAGTAGAAGATGAGTTTAGGCTTTGCTATTTACTTAGGAGAAACATAAACCCTTTCTTTGCATTAGTTGAGTTTTCCTGGATTATCTCAGGTTCAAATGAATTACTTCCATTGGAGCAATATATCAAATCATATTCAAAGTTTTCGGATGACGGAAAAACACTAAATGGTGCCTATGGTTTCAGACTAAGGAGCTTTTTTGGTTTTGATCAAATAAATCGAGCAATCGAGATATTAAGATATGACCAGAACTCTAGACGAGTAGTACTGAATATGTGGTCACCTACAGATCTTAACATTATCTCTAAGGATTTACCATGTAATACATCAGTATTTTTAAAGATTAGAGACCAAAGATTAGACATGACAGTTGTAAACCGTTCTAATGACTTGTATTTGGGAATCCCTTATAATGTGTTTGTATTTTACCTTCTTCAATTATACATTTCCCAAAAATTGGGGTGCCAAATTGGGGTTCAAAGGCATTTTACAGATTCATTGCACCTATACCAAGAGAACTTTGGGCAAGTGGAAAAAATAATTAGTGCTAACAGTTTTCAAAGTATAAATTTAGTTAAAACTAAAATTAAAGGTTATAATTTTAAAGAGTTTATAAATTTAGATCATGAAAAAATACTAAAGAATGACTATCAAGCAATTAGAGATACCGATTTAAAAAGATTCTTTAATTCTTATTTCATTAAGGCTCAAAAGGGATTAAATTTACTGCCAAAAAACCTTTTGGGTTTTCTAGGGTATTTATGGATGTTAGAATATAATAAACTACCTCAAAATATGAGAGTAGATTATTTTGAAAATATAATTAAGGAGATTAGTATGACTAAGGAGAGCAATAACTTGGAATATATTAAAAGCGGAACGGTAGAGGAGATACATAAATTTATCACCCTAATGGCAGATGAAAAGCAGTATCTTTATGATAGGCTTTTAGAGGTAATTAATCTAAAGAATAGCCTTTTTGTAATTGATTCTGAGAATCAAGTTAAGTTATTAAAGGCTATTCTACTTTCCTTAGTATTAGGGAGTGTCACTTCTAATATTTTGAATCCAATGTTAAAAAATGATTATATCTCTAAAATTCAGAAGGTGTGTAGTTTACTAGGGATTGAGTATAATGACTTGCTTGTTTTTCTTAAATATGAAGATGAATTTAAGAATGTATTAAATAATTCCTAAGTTGTCCTTTAAAATGAAAGTATAGGCTTTTCTAATAAAATCTTTGTAATTATCTGATTATACTTTTGCTTTTTGGAACTAGCCCAGACATTTTCTCAGCTGCCTCTCTGTCTGCGCTCTCAAAAAACTTCCCATATGTATTCATGGTAATCTGGATACCACTGTGACCTAGGCGACTGCTAATACCTTTAGCATGAACACCCTTAGCTATTAGAATGCTGGCAGCAGAGTGTCTTAATCCATGTAAGGTTACTGGTGGTAAATCATGTTGCTTAACAAAGTCTCTAAATTTCTCTGAGATGTAGTCAGGTGACATAGGTTTACCAAAGTTCCCGGTAAAAACTGTCAATGGCCATTTGAAAATCCACACTTTTGGCCATCAAAAACCGTCAACTATGGACATTAAAATGGCTTATAACTATTCCGATGGTTCATCTTTGCTCGGGGGTATTAATCGGTTCCTTATCCGGTAACTGTCTCCTTTAAGATTAAAAACATGGGCATGGTGTAACAGCCTGTCCAAAACAGCGGCGGCTGTACTTGTATTTGAAAACAGGGTTCCCCATTCCGCAAAATTTAGATTACTGGTTAATATTAGGGATCTTTTTTCATAGGCTTGGGCAACAAACTGAAAGATATGATCCGATGCCGTTTCATCCATGGAAACATACCCAAGTTCATCTAAAATAATGAGGTCATTTTTGAGTATGGAATCAATTCTTCTACTGAGTCCTCCATCTACCAAGGCTGAGTATAACTCATCTACAAGTTCGGTAAAAGTATAGAACCGGACAGTGTAACCTGCTGTTACTGCGGCCACCCCTAAAGCTGTGGATAAATGTGATTTACCGACCCCACTTGGCCCAAGAAAAATAATGTTCTCCTTAGCCTCAATGAAGCCTAATTCTGCCAAATCATATAAACTTTGTTGATTAATTGATGTTTGATAAGAAAAATCAAATTGGTCCAGCGTTTTGATTGTAAGCGTCAAATAACTTGGTGGATAGAAAAAAGCAAAAACTTGTGTAAACTAAGTTTTTGCTCTCTACTTGCAGGCTTCTTGAACTTCTGGACTCCAGGGAAGGTAATCTTCAAGGAACTCTGGATGTTGGCCGAACTGTACCCCCGGCAATTCTTTGAAGATAAAATTAAGATATTTATACGGATTGAGACCATTTGCCTTAGCACTTTCGATGATGCTGTAAACGGCGGCACTTGCTGAAGCTCCTTTTGGGCTTCCACTGAACAGCCAGTTTTTGCGTCCTATGGTAAAGGGACGGATGCTGTTTTCAGCAAGGTTGTTGGAAATGGAGCAGTTACCATCCTTAAGATAATTCATAAACTCTTCCTTATGGTTGAGAGCATAGATGAATGCCTCACTAAGCTTGGATTTTGGCAGCACCTTACCTCTGGTGGAATCAATCCACGCCCAAAAAGCATCTAAAACTGGTTTTTCCTGTTTCAGACGCTCCGATTTACGTTGTTCGCTCGAAAGGTTCTCTAGAGTCTTTTCAATCTCGAAGAGTTTGTTGCAGAATGAGATGCCTTGGCTTGGCAAGGTGGCTTCCGGGCTATGTATATCTTTCGGAAGGGCATCGACAAAGTTTCTTCGAAGATGTGTCCAACAGAGGCACCGTATGATTCCTGGAATCTTTTTGTACCCTGAGTACGCATCTGTGTGAAGATATCCCTTGAACCCTTTTAGGAATTTTTGAGGGTATTTGCCACTTCTGCCAGGTTGATACTCGAAGATTCGAATGGGGTGTTTGCAATGTTGGCCAGTGGCGTATACCCACATGTAGGAATCGGTCGTATTCTTACGTCCCTCTTCATTCAGAACTTGAACCGTTGTTTCATCCGCATGCAGATATTTTCCCTGCAAGATCTTCTGATGCATTAAATCCACCAATGGTGCCAACCAGTCCCGGGATGCGGCAATAATCCAATTGGCCATGGTAGCACGGCTTAAGTTCACACTCAGCGTCTTCCACTCCTTTTCCTGTCGGTAAAGGGGTAAGGCGTTGACGAACTTTTGATGCATGACCCATGCTACTGTAGAAGGAGATGCCATGGAATGTTGTACTACTGGATAAGGCATGGGTGACTTCTCCATGTAGGGTTGACCTTTTTTACGACAGGTGCGGCACTCGAAGGTTTAACGGTAATAATCGATAACCCTCACTTGGGCAGGAATGAACTCAATTTCAGTACGGATGAATTCTTCACCTACCGGGACAAGAGGGGTGTTGCATGCTTCGCAAAAGCGGTCTTCTTTAACAAGGGTACAGAGACGTTTAACACGAGGGATATCCTTTAATAATTCCTTCCGCTGACCCTTAAATTTCTTTCGCCGGTAATCATCCACCTCTTTAAGTGTAGGTTCTGGCGCCAACGGATCAGTTGTGGTTTCTGCTTCATCAAAAAGAGACATCTGCCCCAAAGAAAGGGATGATGTCTTCTCAGAACTTCTGCCGAATAATTTTTTCGTCAGATATTCAACGCTATCGTGAAGCCGTTTGTTTTCCAACTCCAGTTCGCATATACGTTTTTCCAGTATTTTTACCTGCTCTGTTGCGCTCATGAATACAGATCCTTTAGTGTTTTCCGCTGTATCCATTATACCATAAAGATGGCAACAAACCCAGTAAACATGCAGATTTACAGGATTTTTTGCTTTTAAAGACAGGCCGTAATATTAAGCTTTTTCACTGCCTTAGGTTGGTCTATAGAAAGACCTTCTAGGAGCCATCGGAATTCCTGGTATGTGATTAAGCGAACGGCTTTAGCATTCATTGGCCATTGAAAGCTTCCGCTTTCCAGGCGTTTATAAAGGAGAACGAATCCATCCCCTTCCCAATAGAGTGCTTTCATCCGGTCGCGTCTTCGACCACAAAAGAGAAACAAACTGTTCTGGAAGGGGTTCAATTGAAAGTTCTGTTGGACAATGGCGGCAAGCCCATCAATGGACTTACGCATATCGGTATAACCACAGGCGATATAAATTCTCTCCGCTTTCGAGATATCACCGAACATTTTGCAGTGCCCTCAGGGTGTTTTCGATCAACGTTGCGGAGGCATTGTTGCGAATCTCCAGTGTTACAGTACCCAAACGTATTGTAATATCTGACGATGATTTTTGATCCATGCTGGGATCAGTACCAGCAGTGGGGCCCGCAATGTTTACCGGAACGATTGGGTTGTTTTGGGCACAGAGTGATGGAAGGGCTTCGCAGGCAGCCGTACGAATACGTTTTAGCCAATAATAGTAACTCGCCGGACTGATGTCATGATCAGAACACCATGCAGAGACAGTTTTTCCACTACTGCGGCATTCTCGGACAATATCAGTCCACTGACTTAATCGATACTGGTTGGTCACTTCCCTGGTATTCAACTCTAAACCTCCTTTAGAGTTTTTCGAGTGAACTCGATAAACTCTAAAAACTCTAATTTAGAGAATTGTCCCACTGAATTAGGGAAGTTTCCATACACTGACTTATTAGACGCTTACTTTTGATTTGTGGAAATCTTGCCTTTTTCATTCTTTTGGATTTTTGAGTTTCTTCCCTCATCTCAATTTCACAATTGATCAGGTACCCTAGATGAATATTATGATGGCTTAGAGCCACTAGTCCGATTGTTGAGAGCCACTATGTGAACTGAACCCCAATAGTTGGACACCATGATATAATCATTTTGTAGACGAAAGGAGTCCAAAGATGGGGATAAAGGGCCGTAAACTAAAACAGTATTCAGGGGATTTTAAGGTTAGTGCTGTTGAAGAAGTGCTTATCAATCATATGGGTCTACGAGAGACAGCTCGAAAATATGGTGTAACCCATAAGATGATTCAAACTTGGATGCGTTTGTATCTTGAAAAAGGTAAGAAGTCGCTTTACAGAGATATATCTAAACATAATGACCAGCTAGTTAGTGAAATTCCACCTCCACAAGACTCAGATCCTAAAGATATAGCTATATTAAGAAAATCAAAGAATTCCAAGGTTGACGAGTCTTCATTGCCTGATGAAGTCAAAAGAGAACTCAACAGGCTAAGAATGGAGAACGAATATCTAAAAAAGTTAAACGCCTTAGTCCGGAAAAAGGAAAAGTCACAGCCAAAGATAAAGCTCAAATAGTACACGAGCTAAGGCATAAATACAAAGTTACTGAGCTTATTAAAATAGCAGATATTCCAAGAAGCACTTATTATTATTGCACGAAAAACCAATGTAAACCGGATAAGTATGCAACGGTTCGGCCGTTAATAGTGCAGATCTTCAATGAAAATAAGGGTCGTTACGGTCACCGTAGAATAACTGCTGAGTTAAAAAAGAAAGGTATAACTATCAACCATAAAACTGTACTCAAGCTAATGAATGAATTAAATCTGCATTGTTTCGTACGAATAAAAAAATACAACTCGTACCGAGGTAATGTCGGAAAAGTTGCCCCCAACCTATTAAACCGAGAATTTGAAGCAACAAAACCCAATGAAAAGTGGGTTACCGATGTTACAGAGTTTCATCTCTATGGCCAGAAGCTATATCTATCCCCCATATTAGATCTCTATAATGGGGAAATTATCAGCTATGATATTTCTTACCATCCACGATTTCATCAAGTTATGACGATGTTAAACCGGGCTTTTGAAAGAATTCCCGATGGTACTGAACTAATCCTACACTCGGATCAAGGATGGCAATATCGCATGGCAGCTTACCAAGAAGCCTTAAAGAAAAAAGGAATCCGCCAGAGCATGTCACGCAAGGCTACCTGCCTAGATAATGCCGTAATGGAAAACTTCTTTGGCCACCTTAAATCTGAGTTACTTTATAACCAGGAATTTAATTCTGTAGAACACTTTGTCCAGGAACTCCATGCGTACCTAGACTACTATAATTCCAAAAGAATAAAGAAAAAACTTAATTACATGAGTCCGATAGAATACAGATTGCAGAAAACGGCTTAATGATGATGATTTTCCTTGGGAACTTGTTTTGTGTATAGAAGACTTATCCTCCAATTAAGGGGCCTCTTTTGGCATACTTAAATAACTGGAACAGTCAGTAAACCTGTTTGAGTTTAAACATAAATCTGTCTAACTTTTGGGGTACAGTTCAATGTGCATCAAATAGAGCCACGATGTTCATATGGGAGAGCCACCCCCATTTGGTGACGATGGCTCCCGCATTAATTGGTTAACTACTTATCTTTTAGCCCGTGTCGTTCACGCATCGAGATCTTACCATCAATAAATATGGAATACGAATCATGAACTATACGATCAAGAATGGCATCTGCCAGGGTATCTTCGCCAATCTTTTGGTGCCAGCCACCAGGTGCGAATTGTGAACAAAAGATGGTTGAGCCATTCCCATGCCTTGCCTCGATGATCTCAAGAAGATCACGTGCTTCGGCCCCCTTCAGTGGTACTAGAAGCCATTCGTCAAGGATGAGCAGGCTTACGTTTTTGTACTGTTTCATGGTCTTTTTAAATACGCCTTCTCCTCTAGCCACGACCAACTCATCGAGCAAATCTGGGAGACGGACATATTTAACGGTATAGTAATTACGGCAGGCGGCTACGCCTAATGCACAAGCAAGATATGACTTGCCATTACCAGATGCACCCATGACAATGACATTATGCTTGTCCTGAATATAATTACAGGTAGATAACCTAGTTAACTGGGCCTTATCAAGCTTTCTGTCGGCATGATATTCAATATCCTCGATGCAAGCGTTGGGAAACCTGAAATCAGCCTTCTTAATTAATCTCGCTAGTTTATTGTTCTTCCGTCTAGACCACTCCAAGTCCACAATAAGGCCAAAACGTTCCTCAAAGCTTAGCTCCTGGTAGGAATTATCCTTTAGCTGTTCCCTAAAGGAATCAGCCATTGCAGTCAAACGCATTTCATTTAATTTTGATACAGTAGTCTCGTTAATCATTACTGTTCACCCCCGTAGTATCCTGAACCTCTAGTAAAACCAAAGTTTGCTGTGGATTCATTACTAGGTGGGGTGGGATCTTCTTCTGTAGCAACTTTATCCTGACCCGTTTTCAGGATTGTTTGAACGCTCTTGTAACTGGGCTGTGGTGTATAAGTAAGAGCCTTTTTACAGGCAGCCTCTACACGGGTGACAGAATATTTATCCGCTAGTTTTAGCAGTGCCATGCAGGACTTATAGCCTTGTTGCTCTACCTTGTGTGCAGATAAGATCGCCCTAATGGTTGTAGCGGCATTAGGACCAACCCCTTCTGCCCAGGAAATAAACCTTTCAGCGTTCCAAGAGGTATAGTTTTTATGGTCGTCTGGCATATGGTCTACGATGGTACTATATTGTCCTACCCGCCCATGAAGCTTTACATGAGAAGCAATGCGGTGGTTGTTGAAGAAAACTTCTACTACATTTCTGGTTATGCGAACGTCGACTTTATGCTTGATATATTCATAGGGCACGGAATAATGCATTTTGTCCACAGATATGTGATAATTGAACTGCACAGTGGCTGTCTTCCAGATAGCTAATTCGTATGGGGTTGCAGGCAGTGGCATAAGAGCTGATTTCTCCTCTTCAAGAAATACGCTCAGCCTGCTCCCTGGTTTTTTCTGAAATGGCCTGATATTAAATTCAGCCAGCTTTTCTTGAATTGCATGATTCAACTCTCTTAAAGAGAAAAACTTCTGATTCCGTAAGGATGCTATGATCCATGTGGATATGTTACCCACAACACCTTCGGCATTTGGCTTATCTTTGGGCTTGCGAACACGGGCGGGGATAACCGCAGTACCGTAATACTCAGCCATTTCATGGTAAGTCTTGTTAATGGTAGGCGTATACCAAGAAGACTTTTCCACACCTGTTTTTAGGTTGTCAGGAACAAGAATTCTGGTCGCACCACCAAAGAAATTGTAGGCATTCACATGGGCTGCAATCCAGCATTCCTGATTCTGAGATAGAAATGCTTCTACATAGGCATACTGGCTGCAGGATAAAACCCCGACGAAAACATACGCTTTAATTGTTTCGCCCGTAATTCGGTCAACAATCTGGGCTGTTTGTCCAGCCCAATCCACTTCAAGTTGCTCCCCTGGCTTACGATCAATATGCATAGTGGCCTTTGTGGTATTGGCATATTTGCGATAATACCTGCAAAACTGGCTATACATGAGGGGAATCTCATTACTTAGCCTACACTGCTCACAATACTCATTCCACAAAAGGCTTAACGTCACTCCGCTCTTTGCCATCTCCCTGTGGATATACTCACAATCTGGAATTTTCCTCGAAGTGGGTAGGGCCTTTTCGGGAAACATTAAATCCTGAAGCTCGCTGTCCGATAGGTCTTTTTCAAACGGCCAGGATATTCCACATTCATCTGCTCGTTGAATAACAGCTGATGCGGTGTTACGTGAGCATTGGCAACTTGCTGCTATGCCACGCTGACTGATGCCTTGGCTATGGAGCCGAAGGATTTCACGGTACTTGATCATTTGCTGATCCTCCTAGATGTTATTTACACTGAAGAAGTGCAAATTCCATTATAGGGGGATTAAGAGGGCAGTGGCTCTCTTGAGTACCATGATGGCTCTATTTCATGCACATGGTGGCTCTCACAAATCGGAACGGTGGCTCTATCTCGTCATATTATTCACCCTAGAAAATCAACATAACTAGGTTCCTCCTCCATAGCTAGTTCGTTAGCGTCATTTAGAATTTCCCGGATATGTCCAAGCTTTAAGCGTTTTAATTTCTGATCCAGTGTAGATCGGTCTACTACGGCCATTTTGCGTATCATGAAACCACACCCCCGTAATAGTTCATATCACGTTTTTCAACATCCACCTGATAAGATGTGTCAAGCTCCTTTTTCCTTTTCTTATCCGGTGCATCAGGCAAACTTTTAGGATCTAACGCTTGTTTTTTAAGAATTCGTTTTAGTGTTGAGTAGCCAAAGGCATTAAAGGATAAAGATCTTTTCATAGCTTGGTTAATGGCCTCAGAATCATATTGCTTGCTTAGTTGAATAATTTCTTCCATTTGCCTCCTTAGGTGCCCCGGTTGATAACGACTTAATCCTTGTAAATAGGCGGCTGCTTCAAGCGCCAGTGCCTCAAATTCAGTTTGTAAGGCACATTTTCTTGGGGCTTTTTGCTTGTTATGTTCCGGGTAATGGGCATCGTCCATAACAGTCTTTCCTTTACCCTGGTTCAATCTATGTTTTGCAATAACTTTATTCTGGTGAATGATTTCAATATGATCTTCATAACGCTGGTAATTTACCGTTTTCCGGGATAAAAAGGAAGGTACTGAGTATTTGTTATTATCAATCGAAATTAAGCTTGTTTTGGTGGCCTTACGGGATTCATATACTGGGAGTGGTGTATCTATATTAGGAATGGGTTTTAGATAAGCTTGTTCTTCTACCAATTGCTCCATGGGAACACAACTAGTAGTGCTAACATAATAGTTGACCACCTTGGTGGCCAGTGATAATAAAAAAATTGACCACCCCGAGAGCCCTATCCTGTATGATTGAAGTTGACGAGACAACAACATACAGGAGGAAAGGACATGCTCAAGATGGTCGATATAGAGTATATCAGAAAAAAGCACTTTATTGAAGGTTGGTCAATACGTAAAATCAGCCGTAACCTTAACGTTGCACGGCAGACCGTCCGTAAAGCTCTTCAAAGCTCAGACATACCAAAATACAACCTATCCCAAAACAAGCCTTGTCCAGTTATGGACCCATACAAAAATATCATTAGGGAATGGCTAGAATTCGATAAAACCCAGCCTCCTAAACAACGGCATACTGCCAGACGTATTTTTAACCGACTCTGCGAAGAGTTTGACTTTACTGGCAGCGAATCATCGGTAAGACGTTTCATCCAGTTAGAAAGAAATACAACTAAAGAGGTGTTCGTTCCACTTACAGCTGATTGGGGTGAGCAAGCCCAGGTAGACTGGGGCAGAGCAAAGGTCTACATCAATGATCGCTTAACCGAGGTTTGCCTTTTCTGTCTAAGACTTAAAGCTAGTTTAGTTCCATTTGTTTGGGCCTCTCCTACTGAAAAATTAGAAGCATTTCTAGAAGGTCATAGACTTGCCTTTGAGTGGCTAGGTGGAGTACCCGAGACCATTGTGTATGATAACCCAAAGACAGCAGTTACTAAGATTTTAAAAGGGCCATATAGGGTTGAACACACCATGTTATCTAGCCTAAGATCCCATTACCTATTTGACAGTGAGTTTTGCACCCCTAGTAGGGCTAACCAGAAGGGTACCGTAGAGAACCTTGTTAAATATGTAAGGCGTAATGCCATGGTTCCCTTACCACGGGTTAATTCCCTTGAAGAACTAAATCAGAAATTAATAAGCTGGTGTGAAAAACAACGCCAAACTAACGCTAAAAATTGGGAATTGGAACGCCTGGAATTAAGACCTTTGCCAGCAAGTCCTTTTAGATGTTGTAAAACCAACGTAGTTAAGGCTAACAGTTTACTTCTGTTCCAGTTTGAACGCAATTATTACTCAGTTCCCATGGATTGTGGACACAAAAGACTCCGGGTAGAAGCATTTGTGGATAAGCTAGAAGTCTATGACAGTAACAAATTAGTAGCTGTTCATAACCGTTCCTATAAACGTGGCGAAAAAGTCATGGAACTGGAACACTATCTACCTGTAATTGCACGGAAGCCAAGGGCTGCCAAGAATGCCCTGGTAGTTAGAAAGCTTCCTGAAGTTTACCAAAAACTAAGGGTTATGTTGTGTAAACGTTCTCCGGAAGGATATCGGGAATATGCTAAAATTCTTCTCCTAAACATGGAGTATAATTTCAAAGATGTATTAACTGCCGTAGAAGATAGTCTAAAATCAGGCTACATAGGGCTTGAGCACATACGACAGTTGTTGATATCTAAAGGATTAAGAATAAAACATACAGTCAAAGGGGTCGCTACCAATACACTTCCCAACCTGGACATTCCCGTTGACAGCCCCTCTAAGTTTAATTACCTCATAGGGGGTGCCACAACATGAGTGAGCATTTAGATCCACGGGAGGCCATGGTGGATATCTACTGCAAGCAACTTAAGCTTCCAGGGTTAAAAGCTTCTTTCCGAGAACTAGCCCGGGATGCCATGGAACAAAACCAGACACCCACTTCATTTTTAGCTGCTTGTCTAGCTAAGGAAGTTGAAATACGGGTTCAAAAAAGATTATCTACAAGACTGAAACAAGCTAAATTTAGTGAAATTAAAACTCTGGAAAGCTTTGATTTCACCAGTATTCCTAAACTTCCTAAGACAAAGGTTATCTCCTTGGCAGAATGCAAATTCATCAAAGAACGAGAAAATGTCATTTGCATAGGCCAATCTGGCACTGGTAAGTCGCACATTGCCACAGCCATTGGGATTACAGCTATTCAGCTGGGATACAGGGTAAGATTCATAAAGGTTTATGACCTTATTCAAGAACTTTTAAAGGCAGAGAGTGAGTATCGCCTCCCGAGGTACCTTAAGATCTGGAATAAATATGACCTTGTTATTTTAGATGAGCTTGGCTACATAAACCTTGGTACCGGTAGCCCCCTTCTCTTCCAATTCTGCTCTGAGCGTTATGAACAGGGAAGCCTGGTCATAACTACAAACTTAGATTTTTCACGTTGGGAGGAGGTGTTTGGGGATAATGCACTAACAATCGCTCTCCTAGATCGGTTAACGCACCATGCCCATGTACTTCCGTTTGTGGGTGAGTCTTACCGATTTAAAGAGAGCAAGGAAAAACTAGACCCAGATTTAAATCAATAAACCGCCTCGAGGGTGGTCAATTTTTTGGTTGTCACGGTGGTCAACTTTTTGATTGACATTACTACCTTTTGAATTGTATCCTTAAAGAGGTCCTTCAGCATGTTATGAATGTCATCCATGCTCTTACATTCTTTAGCTAATTCCGCTACTAACCGATTCTTTGTGTCTTGCATAATTGAATCAACTCCTTATTGGTAGTTATATCCAATTACACAAAACTAGAGACGTTCTCATTAATTACCTTCAATTAATAGAAGCCATATCCCAACGCACCTAGTTAGGGAATGGCTTCTGCATTATCTTCTATCCATTCTGCGCGTTCTCCTTATTTTTTGACTACAAGGTTAGCTTAGGAAAGAAACCTGGGTCAAATATCCCGGGTTATATTTTTCAAAATATCCAAGTAGCCGCTTTGGTGGAATTTCTACGATATTCGGATAACATTTGTGGTCTGGTACTAAGTTTCTAGTTCTATAAGTATTTTGCGTATTTTTCAAAATTAGAGATAAACATTTAAAAGATTTCCTTCTTGAATTGTTTGGGAACTACGTCTTCGATTTTAATTCTTTTCTCAATGGTCTTGCTAGAAAGATGTTATATTTTCATAATTATTTATTGTTATCTCAACAAGAAGGAGTTATGTGATTTACATGGAAATTATTACAACATCTTCTTAAGAAGCTCTTATATAAGGAGGGTTTTATATTGGCTCATTCAAGTAAAAACATTTCTCTATCTGAATACCTAGAAGAAGTACATAACGAGAATATATTAGTTCCTCAGTTTCAAAGAGACTTTGTTTGGAAAAAAGCGAAAATGCTAAAGCTTGCTTCATCATTATTAAAGGGCTATCCCATTGGTAGCTTTTTACTAATGCAAAATTCAGGTGAATATGCTTGTAAATCTGTAGATGGTGTTATTACTGAGTCTAATGTAAATGACCAACATGTCAACAGCGAACAAATTGGGATAAATTTGAACGAAAAAGCTAACAGTTTACTAGTATTAGATGGTCAACAAAGGTCAACAACAGCATACCAAATTTTTTATGGGAAAGGTAAGTATAGGTTCTATTTTAACTATAAAAAGTTTATTGATGACATTAAAGAGGAACAAGGAAATACCATTGTGTCAATAATTGAAGATAAAATTGAAGACTGGTTAGTTTGTTTGCCTAAACATGACGCTATTACTCATCCTGATGACCAAAGAGCTAAAGGTTTTTTTCCATTAGATATTATTTTGCACGGACATAATGTACATGATTATTCACAGTGGCTGGATACTTACTCTATGTCTAATGCTTTAAATGAAAATCGCCAATTAGACATGGATAAACATGCAATGCTAATAAAATGCAAAAGCTACTTTATACGTCAACTTGTAGAATCGATAACTTCTTATCAAGCTAGTGAAATAATTATTGATAAGAATACAAGCCCAAATATTGTATGTACCATTTTTGAAACTATTAATTCAACAGGTCAAAAACTAACTATATTTGACTTATTAAATGCTAAATGTTTTCCTTCGGGATTTATTCTTAGAAATGAATTAGATGTTGCTTTTGAAAATAACGATATATTCAATGACTTTGACAAAGATAAAGACTCTCTAATTGGACTTTCTATCATTAAGATAATCGGTTTATTATGTAAAAAATCTTGCCATAAATCAGAATTATTAAGTTTAAAACCTAATGAAATAAAGAGTTACTGGAATAAAGCAGTTACATATTCGGCTAAAGCACTAGATTATATTAAGAATAATTTTGGAGTTTTGGGTTTGGATTTTTTTCCATACAAAGATATGTTACCAGTGATAGCAATCATTATTAATAACAAAAAGTTTATTGATAATGAAAATAACTGCAAAGCAAAATTAAACAAATGGTACTGGCATTGTGTGTTTACCGAATATTTCTCAAATGCAACTGATTCAAAAAGTAGTAGAGCTATTAAGGATATATTGGGTACTGATAAGGAAAAAGGCTGGTTTGATGATGATAACTTAATTCCAGAATTGATTAACACAAATCAAAGTAGAAATTATGATTACCTTGAAAACCTTGCTTCTTCTCAAAGCGCACAATATAAGGCAATTTTGAACCTTATAACGTTAAATCAAATCCAAGATTTTAGTAATCAAAGAACAAGTATCTTATTCCTAAAAGAGAGGCAATTAAATGACCACCACATATATCCCAAAAAGTTCCTAAAACTATATGGACTTAAGGGAAATGAAGCCAACACTATACTAAATAGAACACTTATTACGCAAGAGAGTAATTTAAAAATTAAGGACAGACCACCTTTTGATTATTTGAAATCACCAAATATAGTTGGGGATGTTGAATTTTCATCACAGGAATTATTCAGACATTGTATATTAAAAGATTTGGTTATGGATGATAATTTTACTTTTGAAAAATTCAATACCTTTAAGCAAAAGAGGAAAGAATTAATTATTGAACTGATTAAGATACATTTATAGTTACAGTTATTTGCCCCGGATTAGTCCTTTCTGTAGGAAGTAATGACTCACGCTTTAAGAGCTGAACAAAAACGTTAAAGAAAATGTGTAGGGGGGGGCTCTATGCAAGATAAAGAATTGCCATTATTAGATGAAGTGGTTGAAACCTTGGGTTTAACTAAGAAAATGCTGGAAGATGCAACTAGTTTTTTAGGTTCTTTAATAAAAGACCCTCTAAACGAACTGAGTCATCTTGTCCATGATAATGTAAGATACCTTAGAGTAAAAAATCAAGTAAGAATATTGTGTAAGGCTAAAAAATTTTTCGATAAAAACGGTTTATCTCCAAAAAAGATACCTGTTAAGGTTATAGTTCCGTTACTAGAAAACGGTTCGCTAGAGGAGGATATATTTATACAAGACAAATGGACAAGTCTACTAATTAACGCGGCTGACCCCAATAATATGGGTAATATTCTAATTAGTTACATAGAAATACTAAAGCAGATTAGTCCTGAAGAAGCGAGAATATTGGATTTCTTATATGAAAATAACTTAGAGAATAAATTCTATATCAACTATATGAAAGAAGCTTACGAAAAAAAATATGGTATTGTAGTCGAGCAATTTTATTTATATATTGAAAACTTTTTTAGACTTAACATAATAAAGTCATGCCTTAGTGAAGAAATCTATAACGAATTAGACAAAGAAAGAATGTTTAGTTATACCTGGGGTAGACAGGCTGAACCATATTATAATCATAATTGGAACATTAATACGGATACTATCAAATTTACACCACTTGGAATCGATTTTATAAGAAATTGTAAAATTGTTGATACAAAAACTGTCAATGAATAACCGGGCTTACGCCCGGTCTTCTTGTTCTTCAACCTTTTGAAATTTTATTCCACAATACCCGTATATTACGTTAATTTCGAGCTTTGTTCTTCTGATTATGGTTCCGTAATCACAAACCCATTTGACACTTGAACTATTCTTTTTGAAGTTCCTTTAAATAAAATATTAAAGGCTTCGGGTCGTCATAAGCCGTCCCCCTCTTAGGTCAAGATATTTTAACCCGTAGAAAAACAATAACCCGGGGAATGAAGCCCGGATTTTATAGCGTTTGTTGCTTATTCTATTTAAATCTTAATAATTTAGTAAATCATTTAGGCTACTTGTAACAAACGTATTATACCTTACATCAAGTTTATTTCGTTTTATCAAATCAACCCAAAGCCTTTCTGTAATTACAACATCACAATAGGGAACCGCTGTAGATAAAAATGCTATATCTTTAAAATCATTTTTATCAAAATTTCTTGAAACATTGTTTATAATTTCATAAGTTAATCTAATTTGTATTGCGAAAGAAGGGATTGATTCTAAGAAGTCCAAAGTACTTTCTTTAGTAGCAAACAACTTTTCAGGAAACATTTTCTCTTTAGGTATTCCAATCCTATGCATTGCGATATGGAATTCAAGCAATTCTTTTTTATAACCTTCAATATAATTATTAACAATAAACATAGAATATCTATGTTCTTTTGGTATTTTAATGTAGTGACTCCTCATTTTTTCGTATTCAGCTACATAGAAATCGTTATCCCTCTGAAGAGATGTGACCAATTCAATAATCGGAGTTAATTGCATAAATTCATAGAACATATTGTGACTATCCAAGATTCTCCGAGCAAACCTTTCCATTTCTTCTTTCATCATCGGGTCATCTACGCCAGAAATTATCAAAGATTTTCCATCTAACCCAACTGCTTTTACAAAATCCTTACTTATAACTTCATTTTTAAAGTCCACGGGTTCTAAATCATATACTTTTCGTAATGAATTTTGAAATTCGGCTTTATCAATATATATATAAGGTAGAATGCTGTAATTACATGATATTTCACCCATCACCTTTGCTAATTCGATTCTTGATCTAGTATCCAATCTAGACATTGTTTCAATGTGATGAATTATAGATAATGGGAACACCCATTCTTCATTCTTTACTTTCTCCAGTATTTTATTTTTTACATCTTCGAATCTTTCACTGCCAGGTTTATTAAGTATTGCTTTTGCAAGTTCTATCCACTTATTTTGATCTAAGTATATTACCTTTTTTTGACTCATCTATACTCTCTCCTACAATAAAATCTTTACAATAATTGGAATTATAGTATTCTTTGATAAACAACTATAATAAAAATATTACCATAATTTTGTTATCTTTTAAATGTGATATGTAGTATGAAACCAGAGTTTAAACCCCGGTTTGTTATTAAAAATTATGCATCTCTTGAGAGATTCATACTTAGATCATGCTTCAAACTCCACGTCTTCAACTGCCTTCTTCAATTCCTTCATACTTGGGGTTACATATCGCCGGGACGTTTCAATATTGCTATGACCCGCCAAATCCGCAACAACTTCCAACTTCCCGGTCTTGTCGGCAATCTGCTTACAAAATGTATGTCGGCACATATGCGGAGTAACTTCAAAGCCTACAGTCTTGGATATTCGTTCAAATAAATGTTGAACGGCTCGGTCTGTAAGCTTGGGCGAACGCTTAGAAGTAAAAAGGTAATCGGTTTCGGCGTCCTTCCGTTGCTCTAAATATTCATTAACGGCTTTGACCGTAGCTTTACCCAACGGAACCTTACGGAACTTGTTGCCCTTGCCGCTAAATACTGTCAATATCCCGTTGTCAAGATCGACGTCGGCGGTGCGTAGGTTAGCCAGTTCGGAAACGCGTAAGCCACAGTTCACCAAGATTGAAAGAATCGCCTTGTCGCGGGCTTTCTTTTCTTTTCCTTCGCGGGGCGCGGTTTCGATCGCATGGAAAAGCTTACTTACTTCGGGACGGGTAAGCCATTTAACTTCGTTTTGGGCTTGGATTGACTTTGTTTTGACGTCAGTTGTCGGGTTGGAAGTGATAACGCCCTTGTCGGTTAAGTATTTGAAGAACGCCCGAAGCGAAATGATACGTCGGTTGGCGGTGGCGGGCGCGAACTCACCCGAAGTTTTCAAAAATTGTGCGTAATCTTTTATTACTACTCTACCTATTTCCCCGGGGGTGGCGGGGGTGGTGTGGGGGTCGTGTCTGCCAAGCCATTCGACGAACTTGTTTAGGTCAACGCGGTAGTTGGTAACGGTGAGGTTGCTCTTACCTTGGGTTTCGAGTTCTTCGAGAAACTTGTTAATAGCTTCTTGGAATGTTATGGTATTGTTAGTTAGTAAGCGTAAAGGTTTAGTCATTACGATGAACCTCTTTTATTATACGACGTAAATCATTACTTGCTTTACCTATATTATACGACTAATCAAAGGGGTTAGTCTACATATTTCGTCGTATAATTTTTCTTATGCGACGTATCTAATAACGCCCCCGGGTCTTTAAAGGGAAATTATATCCTCTTATTTTGCAAGGTTCTTTAAGAACTTCACAACGCCCCGTTCTTAACAGAAGTCTTTAATAAACCTCTGTCATTGAACGTTAACTTTCAAAAGTGGAATTCGCCGGGGTGGACAGATTAGGACGCTCTACCGCTTATTTTATGTCAAGTTAAATAGCTTGACACTATATATTTCAAGGGTTAACGTTTCCCCCACGTCAATAACAACCGATTCCATTATGTCCAAATGCCCTTTTAGTCTAGAAATATTGGACATCTTGCATTTAATGCAGGGTGTACGACGATATAAACTCTCCCCCCTTACTTTTACCCCCCCGGGTGGTTTAGGTTTCACCTGTATAACGGGTGGAGTTAATAATGTAAATAGACGCCGACATTAAGCCGACGCCCTTTCCTTTTGTTCCTTGGCGTATTGCCGTTCAACCCAATCGTGGGCAAGTTCGTTGTACGCCTTATTGAAGTTTTCAATAGCCTTTTGGCTTGGCTTGTTGTGGTAAACGGCGATAATATTTAATTTACCGTTTTTAAACTTGCGAACGGTCTTCCCGTCTTCGGTTCGTTCTTCGCTAATCAACGGTATGCTTTTTTCAAGTTCGGGTGTTCCAAAGATAGTCATATAATACCTCCTCTAATTATTGTAAACTCTGAAAAAATATGTTATCTTTAACTACAGGACTTCCATTCAACGTGACCTGTACAAGAAAGGCAGTCCGTTAATTCTAAAGAACATCATAAAACGGGAACCCTTGAAAATAAAGGGCTAAGGTCGATAAATGGCGAAAAGTAGACTTAAAATCCTGCGATGGCAACATCGTGCCGGTTCGACCCCGGCTCCGGGCACCAACTTAGTATTTACAAGGGTTCCAGCGATCTAATAGGTCGTTGGAATTTTTGTTTTATAGCAAAAATCCTGTGTGTCTGAAAATGGTCTTTTAACACACAGGACTTGTTCCCTCTGTGGTGTTCTAAACACTAAGGAGGTTTTTTATTATGGCAAGGAAACAGACAACAATTAAACAAGTTATTGAGGTGTCCACAACATGGCAGGAAGCCGTACAGGGCTTTTTGTTTTGGAAACAAGCACAGGGTAAAAGCCTAACAGCGATTAATGACTATAGGCAACATTTACAAAAAGGTTCTTTAACCGCTACCCTGACAGTTGGCAATCTCCACAATTAAAGCAATGTCTAGTGGAGGAGAGCAGACAGCATGGATTATCTAAATGATTTCTTATCATGGTTACATAACGAGGGTAAAGACAGCAAAACTATCCAAGCGTATCGTACTTCTGTAGGACAATTCCTAACATGGTATGAAGGTAGTACAGGGCATCGCAGGATAGAAGAATCCAAACCCATTGATATTAAGGAGTTTCTTAGCTACCTCAAACATACTCTTAACAGGTCACAGGCTACTATTAATAAGGGAATAGCAGCACTAAAGACCTTCTTTTCTTTCCTTGCTGGCCAGGGCATTGTAAGGGATAACCCTATGACCAGGATTAAAATACAGAAGGTACAGCAGACCGACAAATTAAAAGGAACTACTAAATGCCTTACCAAAGAAGAACAATCCCGGTTTATATCTTACGTTGAACTGGAAAAGAACGAATTTAAAAGGCTTCGTAACTTGGCCGTGATTGACCTGAAGCTGGAGGATATGAAGGTCAATGGCAATATTGATATTACCATTAGAGAAGGTAAGCATGGGAAATATGCTGTACAGACTATGCTTGGCAAGTATTCACGGAATTTAAGAGCTTGGCTAAAATACCGTCTATCCTTAACAAAGGATATTTACAGTGATTCACCTTATGTCTTTATAAGTGAGAGGTCTGGTCAGTTTAGTGTTAGGGGTATCCAGCTAATGCTTAATAAATATGCTGAACTTGCGAACATGGGGTTCATTACTCCCCATAGGTTCAGACATAGCTTTAACAAGAACCTAGCTAATGCAGGGGTAGGTATTGAAACAATTCGTAGGCTTGCCCTTCATGAGAGCATCCACACCACAGCGATTTATATAGACCCTTCGCAGAAAGAGCAACTAGAAGCATTGGAAAAGTTATAATTATTGTCAATGAGAAGGATTAACCACCTTCTTATTTTTGTTTTATGCCGCGATATTTGATTGGGTAATGTAAGCGTACTAACTAAATATAACGTCCTGTGGAGCTAAATTGTGGACTTCTTAGGGGCATTTGAAAGTAGCAACTATCTGGTAACAATTTAAGTGACTTTATGGTCTGTATAATGCAATATCTATCTACAGAACTTATAAAGCAATTGGTGAACATTTGCTAAAAAGTGTGCACTAAGTGTTTAGCCAATATTATGAAGCGAATTAATTAGGATCGCTATAGAACCTAAGATAAGCAATATGTGGCAGATAATTCTTGCTTGATTATAAGGCAAGAAATAAACCAAGAAACCCATTAGAATTATTAAAAGAGAAACAATAATTCCTATTTTGCTAGATTTTTTCCTATAATTTTCGTCATTGTTAAAGATGAAGAAATTTATAGTACCCTTCCTATAAAGTACAAAAAAAGTCATGAGGACAAATCCGTAAAAACTTGTAAATAATACGAATGCTAGCTTAGGTTCAATTGTTTCTTCAAGGAGCCTATAAATAAAAACAAGTGCAAAATATGAGCCAGTTAATAAAACTAAAAACATAACCTCTTGTTTAGTAAGTTTCATGGTTCACACCTCTTGAATTTGCTAACTTGATTTTGAAATACATTCTTCAAAGCATTAATGATACCTTTAAAAAGTTTATCTATTTCTCATAACATCCATGTTGTTCAGCAAAAATATTACCCTTCAAATTCCTCCTCAACAGCCTTCTTCAATTCCTTCATACTAGGGGTTACATAACGCCTAGACGTTTCAAAATTGTAATGTCTGCAAGGTCGGCGAAGGCTTCTAACTTCCCGGTCTTGCCCAATACTTGTTGCGCCACATACAGAGTAAATCGAAGGTTAGCATTTGCTAAATTTTGTGCAGCAAATTTAGGATAATAAATTTATAGCATCACGGAAAATAAACAATGAAATTAATATAATACCGTATTTCCTTTACTGAACTAGCAAAGAAAACTAACAAGGAAGGTGAGGTCTAATGTTTCTTCAATACTTTGGTCTTAAATTCAATCCTTTCACTAAAGAAGTACCTGCAGACAAGCTCTATATCAGTCAGGATTTACAAGAGTTAGAGCAAAGACTAAAATATTTACAAACTACCCGGGGTATTGGTCTGGTAGCCGGAGAACCGGGGGCTGGTAAGTCCACAACCTTGCGTAAATTTGTCAGTGAGTTAAACCCATCCCTGTATCGGCACTGTTACTTTTTACTGGCTACGGTTACAGTATCAGAGTTTTATCAGGGACTTGCCCTCGAATTAGGCGAGCAGCCAGCCCATAAAAAAGTGGTCATCTTCCGTCAGATTCAGCAGGCGGTTAGTTCTATGTATTACGATAAATCGGATCATACCGGTTCATTATCTTAGATGAGATTCATCTGGCATCCAACAAACTACTGGAGGACTTGCGGTTAATCTTTAACTTTAAAATGGATTTACAGAATCCCTTCATCCTCATAATGTCTGGCCAGCCTACAATACGTAACAAATTGGATATGAATATTAACAAGCCTCTTCGACAGAGATTGACGGTTAAGCATATCATGCAAGGGTTAAAGAAAGAGGAGATTAAGGATTACTGCAAAAGCAGGCTTGAGTTGGCTGGAATGGTAGAAGATATTGTTACTGAGGCAGCCTTTGAGGCGATTTATGCAAATTCTAATGGGATGCCCAGAGTGGTAAACAGCCTAATGACAAACTCATTGATTTACGCTTGTAACCAAAACCAAAGAAGGATAGATGAGGAAGTGGTTTACCACGCACAAAACGAGCTTAATATTTAAACGATCGCCGGGGTGTTGCCCCGGTTATTTTTTTTAATGGCTATGGTGAGTGGTACTAATTTAATTTGATAACTGTACTGGTAACTGCCGAATTAATTTGCAAATCAGGGGTGGGTTTGGGTAGAAATGTGATATTTTAATGTGAGAATGCGGGCCTAATTAATTTGAGAATCGACAATTAATAACCCCCAGATAGTATCTAGGGGTTTATATAGCATAAGGTTTGCCTACTCTCAATATTTTAGTTTTCATGCCTTATGCTATAAATATTAATCAATAGAAATTTTTAAGCATGTGCTTCGGTTATTGTCTGTGAAAACTGGAATGTTTCCTGTAATTGTTCCTGTTCAGGCTTATATGGACGATACCAGTCTTTTTTTAGGGCTAATTCACTTGTACTTTGTTGTCCATTTAATACTTGAGTTACATAACTACTAAAGAGATTCTTTAACTCTGGAGTTGACGATTCGAGTGCTGCATTAAGATATCCCTGTGCTGCTGCTTTAGCTCCAGCTAGCATATCGTTTGCAATGATTTCATTGGAAATACCATGTTCAGCGTCACCGCCCATAAGCCCACCAAATAATGAAGGCATATTAATGCACCCCCTCTGTCCGAATTATTTCATTTTCGACAATAAATTGCTGTAACCCTCTAACCCTAGTATCCATTGCTTGAATACCGTTTACGGCTTCTCTCCGTAAATCATCATCGGTAATTAAGGGAAGTGTAGCCTTACTTTTAGCCAAAGCATTACTTTCCATTTGAAGCATTTCTCTAAGCTGAATAACTTCACTAGGTGTTAATTGTCTCAAAATTTTCCCCCCTAATTAAGTGTTTACTCTATTCTTCCAAAATCCATAAATTTTATTAATCGAAAAAAATAGTTAAACGTAAAAATTCTACATCCTCAATCGCCTTCTTTAACTCCTTCATACTTGGTGTTACATAACGCCTTGACGTTTCAATATTGCTATGCCCCGCCAAGTCCGCAACAACTTCAAGTTTCCCCGTCTTATCGGCAATCTGTTTACAAAAGGTATGACGGCACATATGCGGGGTAACTTTGAAACCTACGGTCTTGGATATGCGTTCGAATAAGTGTTGAACGGCTCGGTCTGTAAGCTTGGGCGAACGTTTAGAAGTAAACAGGTAATCGGTTTCGGCATTTTTCTGTTGCTCTAAATATTCATTGACGGCTTTGACGGTTGCCTTGCCCAACGGAACCTTACGGAACTTGTCGCCCTTGCCGCTAAAGATCGTCAATATACCGTTGTCAAGATCGACGTCGGCGGTGCGTAGGTTTGCCAGTTCGGAAACGCGCAAGCCGCAGTTCACCAAGATTGAAAGTTGGATTACTGACTCGTCATCACAGACATGGTCATTGTATGCTTAATTTAATGCGTAAACACTTTAAAGAAATGCACAATAAGTAATTCCAAGAAGAACTATTTTGAAACAAGAATGCGCCACTAAACCGCTTTGACGGTGTGGCGCATTCTTTATTAAAGAGATGCTAGTATTTTAAATATTTTTTCGTTCCGGTTGTCTCTCTATGGGATGTACATCTATAAAACGGATTTTACCTTCCTTATCGATGAATTGGTTTTGAGCAATTTAAGGAAAGTCAAAAGGTCATTAGTAATTTATAAATTAGCCTCCAATTGTTTTTCTCTTGGAAGTTAGCAAACTATACTTTTCATTTAACTTTATGAATCCTGCAGCAGCTTGCCCCTGAATCAGGAAGGCTAAAGAAACCATCAACGCTGCATTAGAGCCAAAGGCGGTTGCTGCCAAACCAATAGAAATAGATAGATTACGCAAAACAGTTGAAAACACTAGAGTAAGGCTGTCTTTTTCTTCAAAGAATTTTCGTCCGAGCAATATAGCTACCCCATAGTTGACAGCATAAAAAACAAGTTGAACCCCAAAAGCCACTGCAAAAACATCTAGATGAGAAGCTATTCTTTGTGCATTCATGCCCATACTAATGAAGATGATAAGCACCATACCCCAAGTGCTTGATGCAGGCAAATAGGGCTTGATTTGTTTTTGAAAATAATCCTGAGAGTATTTTTTCAGCAGGTAGTTATAGGTAAGCACTCCCAGGATCAATGGAATCAGAATAACAAGAGCAATTGTCTTAATTGTTGCTAAGATATCCACCGGAACATACTTACCGACCAAAAGATAAAGGTACCAGGGTGCAAGAAAAGAACCAAGCAATAAGCCAAGCGTTGTCATCTTAATTGAAGCTGGAACATTTCCTTTAGCTAGCATTGTAAAAGCTATTGTCATGTTGCTGGTTGGTAATAAGGAAGTAATCGCTAGTCCGGCAAAAAGTTCAGGCTCATTTAGGAGGAATTGGGTCCCCAGTAGATAAGCAAAAGCGGGGATTAATAGGAAGTTTAAAAGCATAACAGTGACTAGAAGTTTGCCGTGCGCGAAACCTAATATTTCGTTTGCTTTGAATCCGATCATAGTCGGATAAATCATAAGCACTGTAATAGGTAGGATTAGTTTTTTTAGTGAGCTGATATCCGTTAATATACCTGTAAAAAACCCCAGTAAAAGAATTATCGGTATAGCCCGAGAAATATTCTTTGAAGGCCAAAAAAATAACTGTTTAGCAAAACCTGTTTTTATTTGATCCATATTTCACTCATCCTTTTATTAATTACTAGTTATGTCCATTATTAATAAAACTTTGGACAAGCTTAGATAAACCGAGAAAAACAAACTATTCGAAACTTCTATTTGCAATTATGCTTCCATTGGGCTTTGTTAATGCAATACTAGTGTAGTTTGGATACTTTTTTAAGAGTCTTCAACAATTAATAGATGAGTTGTTCAAAATGGTTATCCCCGCGTTATAATAGTTTTAGTATGGAACTTAGCCACTAGTTTTGATAAGGGAAGTAGAGGCGATCGAAACTGAACTATTTATGCGTGGGTATGGGTGGTGTTTTTGGTGCTTTGGTGCGATTTTATCTAGGTACATCCATTCAGCAATTGACTATGACTGGCTTTCCCTACGGTACTTTGACTGTAAACCTGCTGGGAAGTTTTTTACTTAGCTTTATCGCTTATGGCAGTACCCTGCTCTGGAAACTGCCCAGGAATTATCTTTTAGCCATTAACACTGGGTGCATTGGTTCCTTTACCACCTTTTCCACCTTTTCTGTAGAAACTATTAATTTGCTAGAACAAGGTAATTTCTTAGCGGCCCTGGTATATGTGATAATTAGTGTGGCTGGTGGGCTGGCGTTGTCGTGGATGGGAATCAGAATGGCTAATAAGTTCTACATATGAAAATAAACGCAACAGGGGTGGCCAAGTAATGAATGTATTTTTATTGGTAGCTGTAGGGGGCTTCTTAGGAGCTATGAGCCGTTTTGGGTTGAATAACTATATCCAGTCTAAGCACAACAAGCCTTTTCCCTTTGGCACCTTTACCATCAATATTACCGGGTCCTTTTTACTGGGTCTGCTTTTTGGCTACAAGCAATTGCCGTCTGAAATGTTCTTCTTACTGGGTACCGGTTTTATGGGTGCCTTTACCACTTTTTCCACCTTTGAGTTGGAAGCAGTGGAGTTAATGCGTAAGAAAGAAGCGGTGACTTCGTTGTTGTATCTCGTTGTCAGTGTGGTGGTAGGGGTTATCTTGGCATATGGTGGCTTTATAATAGGAAAACAGCTTTAGAATTTAAAAAATCAACTTGGATTAAACACCATTTAACCATTGTCGAATAACTTCCCCCAGTTCCTGCTCGTGCTGGGAATAAAAATGACCAGATCCTTCAATTTCAACGATTTTACATTTCTCAAAATTACCAGCATTTTTCTTAATATTATCTAATAACTTACTGGAAACTGGCTGAAAATCCTGGGAGCCCCTTACAAGTAATATCGGACAAAAAATATTCTTGACTAACTCCTCGGTATCCGCGGGTGTATCAGGTCCGTAAAAACTTAGAAAGGTCTCAGGAGTAAAAATATAGGGCATAGTACCTCTCCCTCGCAAAACAATCAATTGATCCTCAACACCTAATTCCTTAAGTTCATTAGCTTTGAAAAGCCCTCTTTCATAGTAATTATCACCTACTAAAAAGCGCATCATTTTAGATACAGAGGGTGGGGGGCTAACCAGAACTAGACCTACAATTCTAGGATGCTGTTCGAGATTTTGCCAATATAAAATCTTGGGTACAGCTTGACTGTGCCCTAATAATATGATTTTTTCAAAGCCTTTCCGATGAAGATAATTGACCCAAGCCCACAAGTCATAAGCACAATCTTTAAAGCGTTCCCGCATAAGCCCTAATACTGGTTTTTTATCACTATCTGGTGCTGTACCAAAATCGTGTCCACGATGATTGGCACTCAGACAAGCATAACCATGTGGATTTAAGATCTCTGGTAAAAAACGGCCCACACCTGTATAAAAATTCATAGCAGCACCATGTAATATGAGTACAACTGGTTTGCTCAATGCACCTTCGAAAAAGGCTCCATGCAGAACCACCTGATCTTGTGTTTCTACCGAGACTAATTCAGATTTCATTAGAAATGTTCCTCCTGTAATTACTTTATCCATACACTATAACACAGACATGAAGAAAAAATGAAAATGAGTATAGTGTTAGTTATGAGTCCAAATTCAAAACTATATCCTAAAGACGCAAAATGCTATAATATACAAAATTTCTACTTTTTGGAGTTCGGATATGAAGATGCTAGATTTTTTTGTTAGAAAAAGACGAATTAGATCCTCTTTACTAATTATTTTTATGACCTTCATTATTCTACCAGCTCTTGCGGTGGGGATCTTTAGCTATGTGCAGAGTAAAAATGTACTAGAACGTTCAGTTTTTAATACCCTGGAATACCTAATTGATGCTGAGGAAAATGCTATTACTAACTGGTCAGATAATAGAAAGAATTTTCTTGTTGGCCTGGCTAATAATCAAAGGATTAAATCGATGGATTATGCTACAGCAAAAAGAATTCTTGAAAACTCATTAAATATGGATAAAAATTTTAAAACAATTGTTTTGGTAGGGACAGATGGTAAGATAAAGGTTGAACCCTTTAAGTCAAAGGTTAGTCATACATATATTGGTGACAGGGCGTATATTCAGCAAGCCATGAAGGGTGAAACCTACGTTAGTGAGGTTTTATTAAGCCGAAATACTAAAGAGCCAGTGATATTTATTGCTACTCCGGTCAAACAAAAGGATGAAATTGTAGGAATTCTTTTTGGTGTAGTTAAAATTGAGGTTATTACAAATTTGGTTCAGCAGACCTCCCTAGGGGAGCTTGGCGAAACTTATTTGGTAAACCAACAAGGGTTTATGGTTAGTCAATCTAAGTTTTTGCAGGAATTTACCTCATTAAGATTAAAGGTTATAAAAGAACCCCTTAATCAGTTTTCAGAGGGTAATAATAGTCGAGGTATTTACAAAAATTACCGAAATAAAAAAGTCTTTGGGGTGTACCGCAATTTAACAGAGATTAAAATAGGTCTAGTGGCTGAAATGGAATACCACAGTGCAATGATGAAATATGGTTTGCAAACTTACTTTCTTGCTGTGGTTGCTTCAGGCCTTATTGTTGTGGTGTTCCTATTGTTTGGTGTATATTACTCGAGGAAACTATCAAAACCCTTAGAGTTTCTTGCTGCAGAAGTAATCAGCATAGCCGAGGGAAATTACCGATCTATTATTAGTATCCCGGCTAACACTGAAATTCAAGAACTATCTACTGCAATCAACCATATGTCCGCAAATATACTTGAAAAGACAAACCAATTAAATAACCTAATTGAACAACTGGAGCAATATACTAATCACTTAAATCAAAAAAACTATCAGTTGGCCCAAATTTCTATCACAGATGAATTAACTGGACTTTATAACAGGAGATATCTGAATCAGGAAATAGAACGTCTAATTGTTCTCAGTGGTTCCATGAAGAAAAATATTTCGCTATTTATGCTGGATCTAGATCACTTTAAGCAGGTTAACGATAACTATGGTCACGCCACTGGGGATGTAGTGCTAAAGGAATTTGCTCAACTTCTCCGAAGCTGCAGTAGGGATCATGATGTGGTGGGGCGTTTTGGTGGTGAAGAATTCATTTTAATTGTTCCCTTTGTTAGAGGCCAACAGGTCAAGGAACTTGGCGAGCGCATCAGACAAGATGTGGAGAACTTTGTATTTGATAGAGAAAACTACAGGTTGAGAATTACTGTAAGTATTGGCATTGCCACCTTCACACCCTTACTAGAGGAACCAGTTGGTGATATTGCCGAGAAACTTCTAAAAACTGCAGATGATTGCCTATACCAGGCCAAAGAAACTGGTAGGAATAAAGTTATACAAGTAATTCTTAATGAGGAAAATACCTAAAAGGAGATTGAACGCGGTGTATAATAAAGGAAGCAAGAGAACTGTTCTCTTGCTTCCTTTTACTTAACGCCAGAATTTAACGCTAAAAACTAATAGAACTGTGTAAATCTCTAGTCTACCTAGCAACATTAAGGCAGTTAATATAACCTTACCTAAATCGGGGACTGTGGCGTAATTAGACATCGGCCCAACCATGCCTAATCCAGGTCCAGTGTTACTTAGGGCTGATAAGGCAGCTGATGAAGCTGATACCAAATCTAGACCCAAGGCGGTCATAGCGGCAGTGCCTAATGCTAAAAATAAAATATATAATGTAAAGAAGGTATGAGCAGACTCAACTACTACTTCAGGAACTACATCTTTGCCGATACGTACAGGAATAACAGCTTTAGGGTGGATAAGACGCATCAACTGGCGAGAAAAGGATTTCAGTAAAATCAATAATCTGCCAACCTTTAGGCCACCACTGGTCGACCCGGCACAGCCACCACAGAACATGATCAGCAATATAATAAGCTTACTAAAGGAGGACCATTGCTCAAAATCTGCTGTGGCATAACCAGTGGTGGTAATAATCGCAGAGACAGTAAAAGCAGCTTCCCTTAGGGCTTGCTCCCAGGCATTATCAGTAGTAAAGATTAGATTCAAGGTAATGACCAGAGTGCTAAGACCAACAATTCCAAGAAAAGTCCGGGTTTCCTTGTCCTTTAATAGTGGTCGTCCATTGCCCCGCATCCAATTGTAGTGTAGAGCAAAGTTTATACCGGAGATTAGCATAAAGAAAATAAGAATTGTTTCTATGATTGCACTTTGGAAATGTCCGACACTGGCATTGTAATTTGAAAAACCCCCTGTGGCCACCGTGCCAAAGGAATGAATTAGAGAGTCAAACCAAGAGAGACCTGCTAACTTCAAAGCTAGAATATTAGCTACTGTTATAATCAGATATACTTTATAAAGCTGACGAGATGTTTGAGCGACCCTTGGTACTACCTTACTTTTAGTCGGGCCAGGAACCTCCGCCTTAAACATCTGTATACCTGCTATATTTAAGGATGGAATAAGTGCTAAGGTTAGCACGATGATTCCCACGCCACCTAGCCAGTGGGTAAAGCTACGCCAAAAGAGAATGCTATGAGGTAGTACTTCAACATTGGGAATAACTGAAGCTCCAGTGGTAGTTAAACCTGACATTGTTTCGAATACCGCATCAATGTAACTAGGTACTGCTCCTGCTACAGTAAAGGGAATAGCCCCAAAGAGAGTTAAAAGAACCCAACCAAAGGTGGCAATAGCAAATCCTTCTCGGTAACCTACGTTCTTATTATGAATGGGCACGAGATAAAGCCCCATGCCAACTAAACCAGCAGCGCTGATTCCTACGATAAAGGGCAAGAGGCTAGATTCTTGATAAATGAGTTCCACTAAAAGGCTAGGAACCATTGCGACTGCCTCTATCAGTAGGACAAGTCCCAAAGTTTTTAACACCAAGTTGATATGCAATTCTAATTTCCCCCTGTATGTTAAGTGAATGGCCCACAGTTGGTTTTGAAGTCATTATATAGCCAATAAACATATTATTAGGATAAAGAAAATAATTATAGACATAAAGAAAGTATAAAGATGAATTAAGATTATATAAAACACCTCCAGTAATTAAAGGTTTTGTAAATTTTTTTATGATGCGTGCTGAGGGCCACTTGAAGGTACACTGAGAAGGAAAAACCAATCTGTCAAAGAATTAACTTTAAGTAACTAATGAAGGAGGATTGTAAAATGTCAGTTTGGGTTAAGGAATTTCCTGTATCAGTGACGGTATGTGATACAAACGGAAAAATTATTGAGATGAACGATAAGTCCTGCAAAAACTTTGAAAAGGATGGTGGAATGGACTTAATTGGCAAAAACGTATTGGATTGTCACGCTAGTAAATCTCAAGAGAAGCTTCAATTAATGTTAAAAAACCAGACCAACAATTGCTATTCTATTGAGAAAGAAGGGGTTAAAAAATTGGTTTATCAGTCCCCTTGGTATAAAGATGGTGTTTATCAGGGTATTGTGGAGCTGATTATTGAATTACCAAATGATATTCCACATTTTATTAGGAAATAGGGTAGAACGAGATAAAAAAATTGCAAGATTAAAATCGCCAGAATAGGAGAGGTGGAAATGTTTGTATCTTACTTTTTAGTATTTTTATTAGCTGCCATCCCTTTGTTTGAACTGGTTACAGTTGTACCACTGGCGATAATAGGAGGTCTATCACCGATACCCGTGGCTATACTAGGGTTCTTAGGAAATTTACTCACTGTGGTGCTGTTAATTGCCTTTCTAGATAAAGTAAAGGGATGGCTGAGGACAAGAAAATTAAAGCGTATATATGTGGAAGGTCATATTAAAGAAGAGTTGCCAAACAGTCAAGAATTACTATCAGAAAAAGGTTCTAAAAAGGAAGAACGAGCCAGAAGTCTTTTTAACAAATATGGTTTACCTGGGCTAACCATTTTTGGTCCACTCATCGTAGGTTCTCACATTTCTGCCTTTATGGCCATGAGCTTTGGTTCTAAAAGACGACTGGTGTTTATTTGGATGTTTGTTAGCTTAGTGTTATGGACGGTTGTATCTGCTATGACAGCCAGTTATGGGGTGACCATTTTTGTTCCCAATGTGGAGGAAAACGGATTTCTTATTCGAATATTTAATAAAAATTAAGAACACATTTATATAATGGCCTTATAGGAGGATAGAATGAACTTTAAGATGAGTTTATGTGATCCAAAGGCTGCGAGAATGACTTACCTAAAGGTAGGAGATGCCATAGTGGGGCTACAGAATCTGGATGTGATCGCCAAGGCCGTGCAAGGTCTCAAACTGCAGCAGATGGAAGATATCAAGCGTGAATTATTGTGCCGGGTAAAATTATTAAATTACATTCCCGACTCGGTAAACGAGAAGTATGCTGCAGCTTTGTGGGAGTATTATAAGAGCTACGACCACCGATGGGTAAATAGTGATATTAAAACAAATGACTAATGTTGTGAGACTCCTAATATGATATAAGAAAAAGGCACGAACATCTCTTATAGAGGGGTTCGTGCTTCAATGTTATTAGCAGTTTGAGACTAAGTTACCCTTATTTACTTTGGAAGGCGTTGAAATTACCCATCATACCTGGACCGAAACCATTAGAGTTGCCTATACCAGGGCAGCCTGCTGCGCCATTACCCATCATACCAGGGCCCATGCCGTATTGACTATGGAATTCTTTCATCTGTTCAAAATGCTGGGTCCAGTCTTTAGCTTGCTCTTCAGTCAGTTGTTTGTTTTTGACAGCATAATCGAGCCAGTCCTTATGATTTTCAAACATTTGATCAATAAACTGCTGATTTTGAGTACTGGGTGCAGTTGGTGCAGGGTTAGCTTGGTTGTTATCACTTGCAGCGAAAGCAACAGGTACCAATAGAGCTCCTAAGGCGAGTGTTACAATACTAGCAATTACTTTACGTTTCATTTTACATTCCTCCAAATATATTATTATTTTATCCCAAGGGGTTAATCATCTTATTTGGGACTAGCCTCGGCCAGTACGGTGAATATTTAGTTTGTTGTACTGTCTTTACGGCTACATGTAAATCATAACAATTAAATGTCACAAATCTTTCTCAAAAGTTTAACATTTTTGTGATATTTCTTTACCTCCTTTGACAGTAGTGTAGTGTTAGCTTTACCATTAACACATAATCCCGAAAGTAATTTGTAAAGGGGGATCATATGGGTCAAATACGTGTATTCATAGCAGACGGTGAAGAAAAAATTCGCCAGGTGAACAGATAGAGTATAAATGGCAGGAAAATAGCGGTAAATGATGAATAGTTGAATTTAGTATAGGGTAGAAAGAGGCGTTAAGGTGACTCTTCAAAAACCAATCTGTCAGAAGTGCAAATATTTTTATATTACCTGGGATAGCAGGTTTCCCAATGGTTGTAGTTCGTATGGTATAAAATCAAAATATCCACCTTCCCTAGAGATATTGAGGGCGACCGGTAAAACCTGTCTGCTCTTTGAAAAAAAGGTACCAAATATAAATAGGTAATGAGCTAGTATTCACAGCCCTTGATAAAAATACATAACCAAGCATTGAAATTGGCTATTCTATTAGCAGGTCGATCCCTCGGCTGCTTGTACTGCACATGAAAAAGCATGAAGTATAGCTAAAAATTATTAGGAGGACCACGATGCAATTTAGTTTTTTTTGTCCAACCAAAATATTTTCTGGCACAGAATGCATTAACTTAAACAGTAATCAATTTGTGCTGTTGGGTAATAAGGCTTTGATCGTAACAGGGAGTAGTTCTTCTAAAAAGAATGGCTCACTAAATGATGTGATAGCTGCCCTTGATAAAGAAGGTATTAAATATGAGATATATGATGAAGTTGAAGAAAATCCTAGCCTTGCTACTGTGTTTCAAGGAGGGCAAAGGGCTAAGAAAATGGGTGCTGAATTTATTATTGGTCTTGGCGGGGGTAGCCCTTTGGATGCTGCCAAGGCAGTGGCGATATTAGCTGTTAATGAGATAAGTTCAGAAGAATTAATGGCAAAAAAGTGGGAGGTCAAAGCACTACCGATAGTAGCAATACCAACTACTGCAGGTACTGGTAGTGAGGTAACACCCTATGCTGTTCTAACTGTTGATAGCGCTGAGACCAAAAAATCAATTTCTGGAGAAGATTTATTTGCTAAGGTGGCTTTCCTTGATGGCAGATATATGCTAAATCTTAATTGGCCTATTACTGCTAATACGGCTGTGGACGCCCTTACTCATAGTGTTGAGGGTTACCTGAATAAAAGGGCCACTGTGTTTACTGATATGCTTGCCTTGGAAAGTATTGATATTATTAGCAAGCTACTTAGAACAATGGAATCAGATAATATCTCTCTGGTACAGAGGGAAGAACTTCTTTATGCCTCTATGTTGGCCGGTATGGTTATTGCCCAGACGGGAACGAATATTGTACATGCTATGGGTTACCCCTTAACCTATTACAAGAATTTACCCCATGGCTTGGCCAATGGAATTGTCTTAAAAGCAGCACTAGATTTCATAGCCCGTCATAATCCGAAAAGGGTGACAAAGGTTGTTAAGGCCATGGGATACCATAATCTTCCAGAAGTCGGACAGTTGCTTACAAAAGTACTCCAACCTATCGACTTAAAACTCACTACTGAAGAACAAAACAAATATGTGGAAAAAATCATTAGAACAAAAAACTTAGCAAACTGTGAAACGATCCCGGAGGAAAGAGATATCTATGAAATATTTAGGTCAAGTAATCTTTCTGCTTGATAGAAATCATAGTTAGGATGTGTTTGCCGTGCATGAATAATAAAGTTGTACTGTTACATGGCTTTATGAGAGATTACAGAGATATGAAACCCTTGAAAAAGAATTTGGCTATGTTAGGTTATGAGGGTATTCTGGTCAATTTACCACTTACATATAAACGGCTTAATCACAGTGTATCATTACTAGAGAATACACTGGAGGAAAGACTGATAAACTTGAAAGGCCAAGAGAAAATACATTTAGTAGGACATAGCACCGGAGGTTTAGTTATTAGGAGTTGGTTAGCCAAGTCAAAGTATAGAAGTAAAGTAGATAAATGTGTTTTATTGGCCACACCAAACCAAGGCAGTGAACTAGCTGATATCGCTGGCAAATATTTTGGATTACTCCCCACTATATGTAAAACCCTAGAATCTTTACAAAGTTATCATGTAAGGAAGTTACCAGGTCTAAGCAATCTCTCTGTGGAAGTAGGTGCTTTAGCAGGCAACAAAAATAACCTTCTCCTTGGTAACTTATTAAAGGGAGAAAATGACGGTAGAGTTACAGTGGAGTCTGTGTGGCTGACAGGATTAAAGGACTTTATGATTTTACCCTTTGGTCATCTCGATATTCATAAGGAGTTCCGAACTGCCCAGCATATTGCGTGGTTTTTAAAGACAGGTAACTTTAAAAAAGTAGGTAGTGGATAATTTAGCCTAGGCTGAATTATCCACTTTTTTAGTTAGGTTGGAAAATTTTACGGTAAACTTTATTTTAAATATTGACATAATATTGTAGCCAAAATATTATTAATTCAACACTTATATGCAGCGTGCACATATTGGGAGGGGGTTGTTTTCTAATTAACGATTAATCCCTAATTTTGAAAGGAGGAAAACCTATGCATTTTCCTGTGTCAGGAGTTGACGTTCTTCCCTTCATACCACCCTTAGTGGCATTTTTAGTTTCTTCGTTAACTGCATCCGCTGGTGTTTCAGGTGCTTTTCTCTTGCTACCCTTTCAGGTTAGTGCACTGCATTATACTAGCCCTTCGGTAAGTCCCACTAACTTGATTTATAACATTGTGGCCATCCCTGGTGGTTTGTATCGCTATATTAAAGAGGGCCGGATGGCCTGGCCACTGACTTGGGCAGTGGTTATTGGTACTCTGCCGGGAGTTTTTATCGGGGCTTGGGTACGTATCCTCTATCTGCCCGACCCAAAAGCCTTCAAGGTTTTTATGGGTCTAGTGCTCCTGTATCTAGGTTATAGAATGCTGTCCGAATTGATGGGTTGGAATAAAAAAGTTGTAGAGCAAAATAAAGTTATGCAAAAAAAGTTTGCCCAGCAGGTGGCAAAAATGAAGGAAGAAAATTCCGGCCGGTTAGCTTCTGGTCTGCCTGCAGAGGCAGTGGTTAAAACAAAATCCATTTCCTGGAAGAAAATTGAGTATGAATTCTGGGGCGAAACCTATTCCTTTAGTGCAATGGCTATCTTGAGTCTTTCATTGGTGGTTGGGTTAATTGGTGGCATTTATGGTATAGGGGGGGGGGCCATTATTTCTCCTTTCTGTGTGGCTGTACTAGGATTGCCGGTATATACAGTGGCCGGTGCAGCACTGGCGGGTACTTTTATTACTTCTATCGCCGGTGTAACTTATTACCACATCTTGGCTACTACCAGTATTGCCAACCAGACAGCCGTGACCCCGGACTGGTTGTTGGGGGTACTCTTTGGTGTTGGGGGACTGTTAGGTACTTATGTTGGTGCCCGTATCCAGAAATTCCTACCAGATAAAATAATTAAAATAATACTTACCTTTTTAATCCTCTTCTTAGCTCTGAGCTATATTGGTCAGTATTTTTTTAGCTAGTTTGACTCACGGGACCTACAATAAATTAAACCCTGCAGAAGGGATTGATATGCTCTCTCTGTGGGTTTTTTATTGTAGAGATAGCTGTAGCAAGACCTTGAAATATGGTGAAAATCTTAGTTATTCCAGCTTGCTTGAGGGGATTGAAAGATCGGGAGTCCCTCTTCCTTGGACTCACTTTGTTCTTCCCGCTGTTTTGGAAGCATGTCCTTTACTTCTTTAACTAAGGTGGCAATTTCGGGATAAGCCTGGATAGTTCCTTTTATTACAATTGGCCGACCAATAGAAACCCATTTCAGTCGTCTTGAGGTGAAACCACCAATCTTCATTAGTAAATTAATGGTTCCTAGGGTACTTACCATTAGTAGTTCCCGGGGGTTACCTCCTGCTATCTGGTGCATATCCCGAATAGCAGGCACAACCACAGGACTGGCATACTGACAGCTTAGGGTATAAACTCTATTGCCAAATTCATCTGTACCAGCATAAATAATTCTACCGTAATCCGTTTTAGAGGTATTGTCAAATTTTTTCATTTTAAATAAATCTTCAGGTTTTGGAGTACCCTCCATTGGTAGGATATCTAGATGGATACCAGCGGCTGTTTGTACAGAATGGGCTCCTCCAACGTCATAATAAATTATGTACATTCTTTTTCACCCCAATCTAGTCTACCCAATTACTGCTTAGAAAAATTAAAGAAGGCAAATATTCTTTAGTAACCAAGGATCACCTTAGCTTTTTATACTGGTATATAGAAAAAAAGTCCCCGGGTATTTGATTACCCGGGGTATTATGGATGAGTACGATGCAAAATTGTTAGGGTAGATTATTTTACCCAAGAATTAACTAATTAAGATAAAGGCCACTATTCGCCAGCCTTATACATGCCTTTTTCCTGAAGGAATTCCATTAGAAGTTTGCCTGTATTACCAGTGATCTTTAAACAATTTTTTAAATGTTCTGGTGTATCGAAGGGATGCTGGTTTAATACGCGACAACAAGTAGAACCAAACTTTCCTACAAAGCGATCATGAAACTCATGGGCAGTATTATAGGCAGGATCACGCGGTTCTTCATGAGAAGTTCTACCTTTGACCATATTTAAAGCTATGATTGCCCCTGTTAAGGCACCACACATACATCCAGCATGTCCCAAGCCGCCACCAAAACCAGTTACTAGCTTTACGGTATCTGGACTCATTTCTGGTGCTAAATACTCACGAAAGGCTAAAAATACTGCTTCAGCACAGTTATAGCCATCCTTGAAATTACCACCTGCTTTATTACGAGCTTCAGTAATTATATCTTGACCCATCTTTTTCCCCCCAATTTATTAATTTTCTTAAAAAATTGCTTGAGAATTGGAATTAGTACATGAATTTTTCAGTATACTAACTAGTAAAAATTGTGTGGTGTATTACAATAAATAAGTAAGTATACATGATATCTTTAAGTCAGCCAGGCGAGTTCTTTAAATTTTCTTTACCACCTCCAGTATTCATTAGTCCATATGAGAATTACGGTGTTTAAAATAATAATAGCAACATTCATGCCAGCGCTATCTTACAAAGGATGGTCTAGTAAAAAGCATTGTGGCAACACTATTATTTTGGCACAACTGTTGCATCTTTTAATTGAATAATCTAATCATTTATGTTTCTAAAAGTATTTACTAGAAACGCTGTCCTTTCTGACTTTTTATTACAATAAAGGGTATAGATTAAGCAATTTTTTTTCTTGCTACCTCTAAAAAACGTTGCACCGAGACAACACTTAGAATAAATTTTTCTCTGTTGCGTACTTGATGTAACTGTTGTTCTGAAGCACTTCAAGCAAAGTAATTTATTACTTCATTAATTTTAGAGAAAATATTCTAAATTTTAAGTTTATTTAGTCTTTTCTTAGTGTTGCTATTAAGTATAAAATAAGTATATGGTAGCATCTGGTAATGATATTAATTTTTATAGGGATAAAACTAGTTAAGGTTCCCAAGGATAGCAGACATAAGGTTAATTGTTCCTTGGTGAAACTGATAACCAAGGGAAAGACAGAATCAGTCTTAACTTAAATTTAATGTTTTCAGGAGTGATTTAATATGAAAATCTGGGAGATTATGACTTCCCCTGTCTTAACCCTAAGCCCAAATCAAAAGGTAAGTGAGGTAGTAACTATTTTTATAGGAAATAAAATTGATGGTGCGCCAGTGACAGATAAAACCGGAAAATTAATTGGCCTTTTCACAAAGAGTCATATTTACCGTGTAATCAATAATGGTATGGATTTAAATAAAACCAAAGTTAAAGATTTAATGACCCGACAGCTTCTAACTGGCCACCCGGATGATGAGTTTAGTGATGTTATAAACGCTACGGTACCCAGGCTTCCGGTTGTTGATGAGAAGGGGAGGGTTGTGGGGATTGTAACCCGTGGGGATATAGCAAAGGCCTTTTTCTATTTACATCGCAACATAGCCTTGGAACTTGATACAATCATCAATTCTACTCATAACTTAATTATTTCCATTGATGATAAAGGAATTATTAAGGTCTGGAATTATTCCGCTGAAAAATTTCTTGATATGAAGGCCGAAGATGTCATTGGAAAACATATTTTAGATGTACTTCCTAATAGTGACCTTATGGATGTTATTGAGACTGGAGAAGTTGATACTCTGAAGAAAGTGATATTTAATAACCGTACCTTTATTTCCAACCGTTCTCCGATGATTAAGGATGGCAAAATAATTGGTGCAGTGGCAGTTCTTCAGGATATATCCGAAATAGAGAAAATGTCTAAGGAACTATGTTATGTCAAGGAATTAAATGAAGAACTAGATGCTATCGTTGAATCATCCTATGATGGGTTATTTATAACAGATGGTAAAGGAACGGTTTTACGCTACAATAAGGCCTTTGGACAACTAACTGGTATAGATCTTCATGAGTATCTAGGTTTAACCGTAGCGGATATTAAAAAAGATGGGATTATTTCTGAACCAGTAACTTGCCATGTGCTAGAACAGAAGAAATCTATTACAATGATGCAAAAAAGTAAAAGTGGTAAACTTACACTTACCACTGGAAACCCGGTAATGGATGTAAATGGGAAAATAATTAGAGTTGTTTGTAATGTTAGGGATATAACTGAGCTAAATTTATTAAAACATAAGCTAGAACAAGCTAAAGGGTTGAGCCAGCATTATGAAAATGAACTGCGTACCTTGAAGTTACGGTATGTTGGTTCTGAAAAGATTATCGCTACTTCGGCAAAGATGAAGAACCTGATCGATATGGTCGTAAGATTGGCATCAGTTGATTCAACGGTGTTAATATACGGTGAATCGGGTACCGGAAAGGAACTAATTGCGGAGATAATTCATAGCAACAGTTCACGTTCCAAAAAACCCTATATTAAGGTTAACTGTGGGGCTATTCCTGAAAATTTATTGGAATCAGAGTTATTCGGTTATGATGGTGGGGCCTTTACAGGAGCTAAAAAAGAGGGTAAACCAGGATATATCGAGATGGCTTCCGGCGGCACTTTATTTTTGGATGAGATTGGTGAAATGCCCCTCAACTTACAGGTTAAGCTGCTTCGCTTTTTACAAAACAAGGAAATTATTAGGGTGGGGGGTAAAAATTATATTAACGTTGATGTTCGCATCGTAGCTGCCACTAATAGAGACCTTTGGGACATGGTACAGAAAAAACAATTTCGAGAAGATCTATATTATCGATTAAATGTAGTTCCTGTCCAAATACCTCCCTTGCGTGATAGAAAAGAGGATATACCAGCCCTTGTGGCACATTTTATGCAAGTTTTTAATCGCAAGTACGAAAGAAATAAAAGCATATCCCCAGAGGTAGTGGATATTATCATGCAATATGATTGGCCTGGCAATATCAGAGAGTTAGAAAATCTTATCGAGAGATTGGTTGTTATTACTATAAAAGATACAATAACCAGTGAAGATTTACCTTTCCGCCTGCGGGATACAGTAGGTATCAGTTCTTCATATATTATGGTATCGGGAATAATTCCACTCAAAGACGCCATAGAAAGTGTTGAGAAACAGCTAATAGAAAGAGTTTATGCCAAACATCAAAGCACAAGACAGATGGCTAAGGAGCTAAAGGTAAATGCTTCTACTATTGTCAGAAAAGCAGCCAAATATCAAATCTCTAAGGATTTATCTGTGGAATAGGTAAATAACAAGCAATTCAGGGGAAAAATAAATTGTTGCTTATGTGCAAAGAATAAAAGGGGAATGGTAAAACCATTCCCCTTTTTACGTTAAAAAGGCCCCGGATAATTACTTTTTAAATTGCAAGACACATATTCTGGCACGGAAGTTGCTTGTGTTAAAGTTAAGTTCAGTGGTCGAAATACTAATAGTAACTGTTAATATCATCCAATTAATTTAGAACTGGTTGTGTCACCCATAATAAATTTTAAAAAAGGAGTTGGGAATATGGATTCTATTAGAATTAACGAGCATGGTCAAATACTGCTCCCCTTGGAGGTAAGTCAAATACTTAACTTACAAAATAATGATTCGCTGAAGGTAAAAATAGAATCAGACCGAGTATTATTGATCCCTCAAACAGATGGCTTAAATGATAACCTTGAGGAAATACTTGATCAGATTATTCATGAGGGAATATTGATAGACGTTAAATAAGTAGCCAGAAAATTCAATCTAATGAGCTGCTATTTTATGCGAAGGAAGGAAAAGATGGAAATTAAGTTAACTCCAAAAACAGAAGTTGATGTGAGAATTTCCAGGCTTCAGGAAAAGCTGGCTGAGCAATTCTTAGATGGGACGATTATTGTTCTTAACAGTGATATGTTTTATTTTACTGGTACAGTACAGAACTCGTTTTTGTATGTACCTGTCAGTGGCGAACCAGTATTAATGATCAAAAAGAGTTTAAATCGCGGTAGGAGCGAATCACCCCTTAAGAATATTGTTTCTATTGGAAGTCCTAAAGAGATTCCTACGATTCTGGCCGCATTTGGTTATACCAGATTTAAAAAAATAGGCTTGGAATTGGATGTACTACCTGTAAATCTTTATCTAAGATATCAAAAGGTTTTTCCTGATGCAACTTTTTTTGATATTTCACCCACAATTAAAGAAATTCGTGCAATTAAATCACCCTATGAAATAGAACTTCTTCGCCAATCTCTAGGTGTAATAGATAAGGCACATTTAGCTGTACCATCTTTTTTACGTGAAGGAATGTTGGAGATTGAGTTGGCTGCATTATTTGAAGCTGAAATGCGTAAAAGAGGGTACTCAGGTTGCTGTAAAATGAGAGCATTTAATCAAGATTTATTCCTAGGCAATACCTGTTCAGGAAATAGTGCCACCACCCCTAGTTTTTTTGATGGACCAGTTGGCGGAACCGGCGTTGCTGTAACCCATCCCCATGGTGCGGGCTGGAAAAAGGTTTGCCGTAATGAAGTAGTTTATATTGATTATACCTGTGTGGTTCATGGCTACACAGGGGACCAAACCAGGATATTCTGTATCGGTGAACTTAGTTCCCAAATGGTCAAGGCATTTGAAGCTGCATTATTTATCGAGTCGGAAATAATTAAATCTATTAAACCAGGTACTCCGGCAGAGGAACCTTATCTATTGGCACTTAAATTAGCAGAGGAAATGGGCTATAAAGATAACTTTATGGGTTATATGGAAGATAAGGTTAAATTTATTGGGCATGGTATTGGCTTGGAATTAGATGAACTTCCCATATTGGCCAAGGGGATAAAAGCCCCAATCATCCCTGGCATGACCTTTGCTCTAGAACCTAAGTTTGTTTTCCCTGAGGGGGCTATTGGCATTGAAAATAGTTTTGTTATGACTGAGAAGGGCCCTGATTATTTGAGTGTTACACCTAATGTTATTACCTATTTAAAATAATGGGGGGGGAATTATGGCGAAAAACTTAACCTGGGATGAGTCCCTTAGTAATGAGAATTTAGGCAAATTAGCCATGGATATGTTTCATCGCATAGTAATTCATCATGCTTTATGGTTTAATGAAGTACAGCATCAAATGGGCTTTCAGGAGGCTCTGAAAGTTTTGGACACTGCCTATCAGAAGAGTTTAAATATCCAAATGAAGCGTTTTGGGAAATTTTTTGGTTTTGAAATGGAAAACGGGGTGCCCAAACACTTTTTATCTATGCCTAGGGAAAAATTATTAGAACTACTCACCAATACCTCAATTAATTGGTTGGCGAACGACGGAATCTGGTTTCAAGCAGTTGAATTTAAACACGGTATGAATGATGCAAAAAGGTGTAATGATTCATGTTGGGGAAAATTTTCACCCTTTGAGGCAGATACCATAAAAAGATTTTTAGGGTTGTCAGAAAAACCGGGACTCGAAGGCTTAAAGAAAGCACTGCAAATGAGGATGTATGCTAGAATAAATGTGCAATCCGTTATCGATGAAGGTCCCAATAGTATTGTTTTCCAGATGAATGACTGTCGGGTACAGGCAGCCAGGAAGCGTCAAGGGTTAGAGGATTATCCCTGTAAGTCTGCCGGCTTAGTTGAGTACACTCAGTTTGCCAAAACCATAGATCCTAGAATTAAGACTGAATGTATTGGTTGCCCACCTGATGCTCATCCCGAAGAATGGTACTGTGCTTGGCGTTTTACATTGGTTGAAGAAGCTTAGAGTCATAGACCGAGAACAATTTAATATAATATTATAATTACTGGAATAGGTGCTTTGCTCAATATAAGGTAAAGCTTGAAAGGGAAGTCGGTGTAAGACCGACGCGGTACCGCCACTGTAATGAGGAGGGGCCCCACAAATCGCCACTGGGAAAAATCCTGGGAAGGCGTGGGGTTCCGATGATCCAGAGCCAGGAAACCTGCCTATTCTAGGTTACCACAATGCCTACGGATGTATAGGAGGTGGTTTCATGGTGTTTGTGCCGTCTTTACCGGCACCGTCATAAAACCCCGGTACATTGGTGGAACCGGGGTTTTTTATTTGTCACTGTGCTACAAACAACAGGTAATTATTAACAGAGAAGGTGAGTACAAACATGAAGAAAAAAAGAATTTGGTTAAGGCTTATGTCAATACTAACAACCCTTTGTTTTATTTTGAATATCACTGCGTTATTAACTATACCAAACTTGGCAGCGGCCAGTGAGCCGGGGGAGAGCTACACTGCCAGCCAGCTATCCCAAAAAGCCATTGAATTTATACATAAGCAATATAAGGCTGGAGTAAAAATCGATGGCTATACTGCCTATGTGTTAACCCTGAGCGGAGAGGATTTAGGGTCTGAAAAATGGACCAATAATGGCAAAACGTTAAAAAAGGAAATAGTAGAATTGTCTGATTTGCTGGGGGATAATCTTACTTTAGTTAGTTATATATGCGCCACCCAGAATGGTGATGGTAGTTTTGGACCTTTGGGCAATGAATATGGAACTAAAGTACCATTGCTGGCTTTAGCATCCATTAAAGATGACCTAGAGAGTGGAGCAGATAAGCAACAGGTAGAGGATACCATTAGTAAAGCTATTACCTATTTCAAACAAAAGTATCAAAACGGTACTATTGCCTATGATGCACAAGGGTTTGACTTTGATTATCGTTGTATAGAAGCCTTAGTCAAGGCGGGTGAAGATCTGTCAGTAGGAGGTTGGGTTCAGCAGGAAAAGTCTTTAGAAGAAATTGTAATAGCTTCTGCTGTGGCTACTGCCTCTGATCAATCAGCCACAGCAGTGGAATTAGCCAAAGAGTTGACAGCACTAAATGCAGTTCAATCATACTCAGCAAATGCAGTTGAACCAAGGTTAGCCACTGCAGTTAGTTTGGAGGCGGCACCAAATGAAGCTGAGTCAGCCCCGGCTACAGAGGCTACAGCCGAAGAAGTAAACAATGAAACTGAGATAGACCAAGACGAAGCCACAGAGGTCGAAATAGAAGCGACGTTTGAAACTGAATCAGTCCCAGCTACAGAGGCTACAGCCGAAGAAGTAAGCAATGAAACTGAGATAGACAAAAACGAAGCCACAGAGATCGAAATAGAAACAACGTTTGAAACTGAATCAGCCCCAGCTACAGAGGCTACAGCCGAAGAAGTAAACAATGAAACTGAGATAGACCAAGACGAAGCCACAGAGATTGAAATAGAAACAAAGGTTGAAGTTGAATCAGCCCCCACCACAGAGGCTCCAACTGAAGAGGAAATCAATGAAGTTGAGTTTGGCGAAACCACCGAAACTAAATCATCTTTAACTGATGAAGTGTACTCAGATATTGTCACAGAAATTAATTTAGACGAAACAAATCTAGCTGACTCTACTGTAGATCCGACAGTTAGATTTGCCTTAGTTAATAAAGAAAGCCTTGGGGCACCGGATATAGCTACCTTAGCCAGTGCTATTGCAGAAAGACAGGCAGCAGATGGAAGTTTTGGAAACAACATCTACGATCATGTGACAGTACTTATAGCATTGGGTAAAGCAGGCATACTGGGAAGTATCGACCAAGGAAAGGCTTTTACCTATATCGATGGGTTAAAGAAGAGTCATAAGGATATTTTTGGCTATGATGCTGGGGTAGCCTGGGGATCAGAATGGACACCAGAGGAGGCAGACACAACTGCCCAGGTAATTACTGCCCTTAGCTATTTTGATAAAACAACGGATGTAAATAAGACTATCCAGGACGGTCTGACTTACCTTATGGATGTGCAAGATCCTGATAGGGCCGCCATTGCCATCAATAGCTGGGACAGTACCTATAACACTGCGGAAACATTGATTGCCCTGAAAGCTCTGGGAAGGTCATATGACGAATATGCTGGTTCTAATTCAACTTGGAAGAAAAAATCTAGAACCAATACAATGGCTAAGTGTTTACTGGCCTTGAGCCAATGGAATGATACCACTCTTAGGGGAAAATTGGCAGATCAGCTAGTGCAGCGACACGTTGGAAAGGAATCCTTTGAAAACAGTGTTTATAGTGATATGTGGGCCTATATTGCCTTGGGTGAAGTGGGGATGATTGGCAGCCTAAATATCAATGATGTTAAGGAATATATACTGGCCAAACAAAATAAGGTAGACGGTTCTTGGGGTGAAACCTTTGGTAGCTATTATCCTGACTTTCTCTCTACCACCCAAGCCATTCGGTCACTTGCTTATCTGCCGGATGCTAGTACGGACCAAGAGATTCAATCAGCCATTAACAATGGTCTAAAATATCTAAAGGGTTTACAGCAAACAGATGGTGGTGTTTACTCCACCTGGGATGACCCGGCCATGGATAACTCTGGGGTTATCATTACCCTGAAGAAACTGGGTATAGATCCCTCAAGTACTGAATGGAAAAATGCCAATGGTTTAACACCGGTAGATTATCTTCTGAACAATACCATGAATGGCGACGGAACTTTTGGTACTTTAAAAAACATTACTGGTGCCACAGAAGCATTGGCTGCTTATAGATTAGTCTCAGGTCAGGGGAATCCTGGTGGCGGAAATACTCCCCCAACAGACCCAGCTCAGGACCAATGCAGTGTAGAAATTGCTATTGTAGGTAAGGGTGGTGATTTACTTTTCGGGCCAAGTAGTGTGATGGTGGGTAAGGATAGTCAGGGGAAACTCACAGTCCTGGGTGCCTTGGAAGCTACGGGATTGGGTTACACTGAGTCCGGTGGCTTGGTAACAAGTATTGACGGTCAAAGAAATGAAGGTTTAAAGGGTTGGATGTATAAGGTGAACGGAAGTTCACCGGCCGTAGCAGCCTCCGATAAAACGGTCAAAGAGGGAGATGAAATCCTTTGGTGGTATAGCACCAGTGCCAGTAATTCAGGTCCCACCTGGGATAGTGTCTCCGAGGGTGAAGTTGTTACACCAGAACTTGGTTTGCTAACTAACCTTCAAGAACAAAATAAAAACCTGCCTGCAGCCTTACAGGCCTCGGAGGATACCCTGGCAGCTCTAGAAAATATTAACCAAACCCTGGGGTTGCAAGAAAATACCTTTGAACTGGGCAACCTTGGCCAAGGGGGTCAAGCGGTGGTTGTTGTGGGTGATAGAAAACCGGTAAATATGGTTGCCTTGGCCTCCGAAAAGGATATTTTACAAAAACCCTTACAAATACAGCAAAGGGTTGCAGCAGATCAGGGTGCAGCACTGGCAGAAGAGGGGGGCCAGTTAGGATTGATTGTTCCTGCCCAGTCACTGGCAAAGGATACTGAAATAACGATTAGCAAGCTGGCCAAGGATAATACCCAATTACCCACTGGTCTACAACGATTGTCTGCTACCTATGAATTTGGTCCAGACGGAACAGAATTTTCTATACCAGCAACCCTAGCACTTCAGGTGGTTATTCCTCCCTTAGTAAAACCGGAAAGCATATATTTGGCCTGGTTTAATCAAAAAAGCGGTAACTGGGTAGCAGTTCCGGCGGTGGTGGATTTAAACAAAGGGTTAGTTTGGGGTAGAATTCAACACTTTAGCAAATACGCCATATTTGCCCAAGAAGCAGTCAAATCTTTCACTGATGTCAACTCTGGGTCCTGTGGCTGGGCTCAAAACTCCATAGAAGTGTTGGCTGGAGCAGATATTGTGGGTGGTGTAGATGGTAACATCTTTGAACCCCTAAGGCCAGTAACCCGGGCTGAATTTACAGTTATGCTGGTTAAGGCCTTAGCTTTACCGACGCAGAATGATGTTGCTGAAACCTTCACAGATGTTAAAGCCGATGATTGGTATGCCGGGGCACTAGCAACAGCATATGAGTCCGGTTTGGTTAAGGGATATAAGGATGGCTTTTTCTGTCCTAACAATACTATTACCAGAGAAGAAGTGGCTGCTATTTTAGCCCGAGCTTTGGACCTACAACCCTCTGAACAGATATTGCCCTTTGCGGATAGTGATAATGTTAAACCCTGGGCCAAAGCCAGTGTGTTGGCTGTCTCAGAAAAGGGACTGGTAAAGGGTTTTCCTGATGAAACATTCCGGCCCGATCGTACTACCAGCAGGGCAGAATGTGCGGTTATGATTTACCGGATGCTGGCAAATCTATAGTATTTTTATTGGAGTGTGTTGAATGAAGGGAAAAACTAAAGTTATTGTTATGCTGTTTGTAATTCTAGCGTTTCTTTTGGGACCCGCCCTTTACAACAACAAATTAAGCAGTGTCGACCAGCCTAAAGAAAGTTCCCAACCAACCTCCCTTATTAAGGGTAAAGCAGAGATCGAGAATGTAGTAAAGGACAGGAATGTTGCATCAACTGAGGTTGAAGTAAAAAATCAAACTTCTGATCAAACTTCAGCCGTGTCTCAGCCAGTAACTAGCCAGCAAAAGGACAATACGTCTTCACACACTGTTAGTCAAGCTAAAACCTCCGGTGCCAAGGTCGGCGAAACCGGAGCTAATGTTGGCAGTACTGCAGTACCAGCCCATAGCCAGGGGAATGCAACACCAGCGGAGTCAAAGGAGAATCAATGGATCATAAATCTTGCCGTAGTTGGTATGAATGGTGAATTGCTTTATGGACCAAGTGGAGTTGCTGTGACTATAAAAAATGAGAAGAGTATGACGGTATTAGATGTGTTAGATGCATCTGGTTTAGCCTATACCATGTCTAATCGCTATCCAGGATTGGTTGATTCTATTGCTAATCAGCGCAATAGAGGGCAGGGAGGTTGGATGTATAAAATTAATAATCAAAGCCCCATGCTGGGAGCTAGTCAAATGGAGGTAAAAAAAGAGGATAAAGTAATTTGGTGGTATAGCCAAAGTATAAATGTTCCAGCCCCTGAATGGGATCAGTTAAAATAGCCATGAGCCAGGAGCTTTTGTGCATGTTTTGCTTTGGGGTTCTTGGCTCATGGCCCACGGCACAGGGCTGTTTGTGACTGATGGTCGTGGGCGGTTAGTATAAAAATGATTTAGGAGAGAAGATCGGATGATGATTAGAAGAAAAACAATGGCTAAAATAATAATATTAGTCGCTTTATTATTGATCCTGCCAATGCAAGCTCTAGCCCAAACCACCGTTGATATCAAGCCGGCAATGGACCGGGCAACTAAAGCACTTACGGCCAGTGTTAAACAGTCTGGTACACAATTTACCACCTGGAGTTATCTGGCCTTGGCCGCTGCCGGTCAAAATCTTGCCGTATATCCGGTTAATCAGGTCTGTAAACAACAATTGGCCTCGGCTCAGACCACTGCTGATGATAGTATATTAATTCTCACTTTGCTGGCTGCAGGGAATGACCCGGCAAATTTCCAGGGGCAAAACTTAATTCGAAAAATTCAAGCCAATCAGCTTGCCAATGGTAAATTTGCTGATAATAGTGATGGTAGCGGACAAGGAGATAATGACTCCCAAGTACTTGTTAATGCACATATTTGGGCCATACTGGCTTTGCACGCTGCAGGGGCCAATATCCCAGACGAGGCAAAGGCTAAAAAATGGCTAATTGACCAACAGCATAAAGATGGCAGCTTTAATTGGTATACCAACGAAAAAACTCCGGATGTGGATTCCACCAGTATGGCCTTGCTGGCTTTGGGGGCCCTTGGTGAAAGGAAAGATAGTCCGGTGGTACAAAGGGCCTACGCCTTTTTACAAAGCGTACAGGGGCCCAAAGGTGAGTTTGCTTCCTGGGGGGCAGTTAATGCTGAATCCTGTGCCATTGCCATTAGGGGATTGCTTGCGGTAGGTATAAATCCTATTAACGAAGAACTTAGCAAACCCGGTGGCAATCCTGTTACAGCTTTACTGGGTTTTCAATTGAAGGATGGTTCCTTTGCCCATATGGCAGGTACTGGTTCTAATGAAATGGCTACACAACATGCGTTAATGGCTTTGGCCGATCTACACTATGGAAAACCTTTTGAACAGAGGCTAGGTGAAGGAAAGAAGCCGCATCCAGTACCTACTTCTGCTACACCAAAAATTTAATTTCGGGTGGGTGTAAGAAGTTATCAAGTGGCATGGAATGAATCAGTGCAAACACTCACAATTGTTAAGTAGTTTAGAACAGGGAGTGTTTTAGAATGTCAGACTGGTTGATGTATAAAGAAAAAGGGCTGTTTTTACAGAGTCTTCACCCGGCAGCTTCGCTGTTATACCTGGGAACACTGTTTTTACTGGCCTTGTGCTTTAGTAACCCCCTTTACCAAGTTGGGCTGTTGTTGGTACTACTGCTAGCTATTTGTTCCGTAGATGGGTTAGAGATTTGGGAAAAATACTTAAAATTAAGTTTGTTTTTGGCTATACCCATTGTACTTATTAACACCCTAATGGGTCAAAATGGTAAAACAATAATCTGGTTGGGTCCCAGTGTTCCGGTGGTAGGACAACTGACAGTTTCCATGGAAGCACTCTATTACAGTGCTTCCATGAGCATCAGACTGATTGAAATAGTAAGTGTTTTTTGTTTGTTTAATCTTATGGTCCATCCTGATAAGGCCATGAGTTTATTTTCCAGATTTACCGGCAAATCAGCGTTAGTTATCAACATGTCCACCAGATTGTTTCCGATTATGGTAAGGGAATTTGAACGTATAAAGAATGTACAAAGGATGCGCGGGGTGAACTTTAATAAGGGTAACTTTATCGAGAGAATTAATAAATATACATCCGTAGTCAATATTTTGCTGTTATCATCTCTGGAAAATTCCATGGAAATGGCTGAATCTATGCAAGCCCGGGGATTCGGCAGTGGACCTAGGTCCTGTTACGTTCGAAATTTATTGAGACCCCGGGATTTTATCTGCCTCATTAGTTGTGTCTTTGCCTTAGGCATAAGTCTTTGGGGATTGGCTCACGATTGTGGCACTTATACCTTTTATCCACTGATTGGTTATTTGATCAGTGGTACAGCATCAGTGATTGTTTTAATTGTTTTAGTTTTATGTTTATCCATGCCGGTGATGTTAAGTTGGGGGGGACAACATTGTCTCTTTATCAAATCCAAAATTTAACTTATTATTATCCTGAAAATGAACGGGCTTCCTTAGCTAAGATTAACTTAAATATTGATACGGGGGAGTTTATTCTGGTGGCCGGTGCATCTGGTTCCGGCAAATCTTCCTTAGCCCGGGTGCTGGCTGGTTTACTTCCAAATTTTTACGGCGGCCGCTTTGGTGGTGAGATTTATTACCGGGGCCAGGAGCTGCGTGAGATAGATCGGCGGCAATTGGCAAGGGAAGTGGGTATAGTTTTTCAAGACCCGGAAAAGCAGTTGGTTATGTCCAGTGTGGAAGCTGAGATAGCTTTCGGCTTGGAGAATTTGGGCCTGTCACAACGGGATATGTTTCGCCGGGTGGCAGAGGTAATCGGCTTCCTTGATCTTACGGCACTCAAGCAGAAGGATATTACAAATCTGTCTGGGGGCCATAAACAGAAGCTAGCCCTGGCTTCTGTTCTGGCAATGCAACCCAAGGTATTGATACTAGATGAACCTACATCACAGTTAGATCCAGTAGCAGCCGAAGACTTTCTAAATCTAATCAAACGACTTAACGAAGAACTGGGATTTACGGTGGTACTTATCGAGCAGAGATTGGAAAGATGCTTTCACCTAGCGGATCGGGTAATAATGATGGAAAGGGGCAAAGTGGTACAGGATGCTCAACCAGTTCAGGTTGCTCGCTGGGCAGCAAAAAAAGGTATCCCCTTTATACCTCCTGTGGCCAGATTGTTTTCCCTATTAGGCTATCATACTGTTCCCATTACCATAAAAGAGGGAAGAAAGCAATTAATTAAGTTATTCGGAGAAGAGGCCACTTCTACCGAGGTTAACCTGACACAGCCGAAAAATCAGAGCACGGAAGCAGGTTTAGGCCAAATTCCCCTACTGGAAGTTAAGAAATTATGGTATTCCTATCCCGGCGGTAAGGAAGTATTACAAGAAATAAATCTAAAAATCAATAATGGAGAATTTATCGTTATACTGGGAGAAAATGGGGCCGGTAAATCTACTTTATTAAAAAATCTTGTGGGTCTGGTGCAACCAGGACGAGGAAAGGTGAAGCTTAATAATAATAGCCGGGTTGCCTACCTATCCCAAAATCCAAACGACTATTTATTTCAAGATACAGTAGAAGATGAGTTAATGTTTACCTTAAAAAATTTCAAGCTAAAGGATGACGGTATTATAGATCAGATACTGGAGCAGCTGCAGCTAAGCTGCAACAGAGGAGTTAACCCCCGTGATTTAAGTAGCGGAGAACGGCAGCGGGTGGCTTTGGCTTCAATTATGGTCACAAGACCAGAACTGCTGGTACTTGATGAACCGACCCGTGGACTAGACTATCACTTAAAGGAAGAGTTGGGTAATTTTTTAATTAACCAGACAGCTCACGGTGTTAGTGTGGTTATGGTTACCCACGACATTGAATTTGCTGCTAAATATGCTTCTCGGGTGATCATGATGTTTGATGGAAGGATTGTAAGTGACGGAGACACGTGCGAGACCTTTGCCAAATCAATCTATTATTCCACACAGATAGGCAAACTTTTCCGAGGATTTAGTCAAGGGATTCTAACATTTCAACAGGCTATAGAAAAAATTGAACCACTGCTGCAAGAGAGGAAAAACTGCCAGACCATCGTTCTGAAAGAGGGATTAAGGTGAGTATACGCAGATTAGCTTTTCCTATTTTTTTATTGATTACCCTTGGATTCCTGTTAGCCAGCATAAAAAATAATAATATTGTGGCTAAACAGGGGTGGGGCATGCTTTCACTTGAAATATTGATCATTGCTTTGGCCTTTCTCTACTGGGGTTTTGAACAGAGGGAGAAGACAGCTCGGGAAATAGCTTTTATTACCGTAATGGTGGCCATTGCTGCGGTGGGGCGTATTCCCTTTGCTGCCTTACCAAATGTGACGCCAACAACCTTTATTGTGATTATTTCTGGCTTTGTTTTGGGACCTAACGCAGGTTTTATGATTGGATCAACGGCGGCCTTGGTGTCCAACTTTTTTTTAGGACAGGGGCCTTGGACGCCGTGGCAGATGTTTATCTGGGGCTTAGCAGGTGCTTCGGCAGGGCTACTCAAAAAGGTCTATCCGGGCATTGGAATTAAGGGACTAACATTTTTTAATTTTTTTTGGGGCTATCTTTTTGGCTGTATAATGACCATTTGGTCATGGGCTGCCTTTATTCAACCTTTAAATTGGCAGTCCTTTGTTCTTACCTATGCGGCCAGTTTCTGGTTTGACACTTTTCATGCTTTAGGAAATGTTGTTTTTTGTTTATTGTTTGGAACAAGTTTTATTAAGATATTAAAGCGATTTCAAAGAAAATTAAAAATCAGTATCATAAAAGATAACCTTAGTGATATAAAAAAAATTAGCCAAGATAATAGTATATAGGATACTGCGTTACAACAACAGTGCATCAACTGTGCAACGGCAAAGTTTTATGCTTAGTGTTGTCAAGCAGCAACGGTTTAATTGAAGAAGGATTGAAGAATGATGGAATAGTTCAGTGAACTATTCCTTTTTTTACGAGAAAATGTCAGAAAAAAATATTGATTGAGGTAAATGACAATAGCTAAAGGATCAAACCAATGCTTTCTAAATAATATGCAACAGACCCAACAAACCCTAAAGTGTTGCCTTTCTGCTCAGAAAAGAAAAACAAGAAGTATCTTTAAATCATTTTTTGTTTAGGAGGGAGATATTAAATGCTGGCATGAAAGTTGCTATTAATAGATTTAACATTCAGAATTTTTTGATACCAAAATAGTTGCCTGAAACAAGTCAAAAATAATAAGGGGGTGAAAATGTTGGGTGAAATGAAATCTACTGCCAGTATAGCCAAACGTGGATTGGTAATGGTGATTACAGGCAACGGTAAGGGTAAAACAACATCTGCCTTTGGTCAGGCTTTAAGGGCCACTGGGCAGGGCTATCAAGTATGTTTAATCCAGTTTATGAAAGGACGCAAATATGGAGAAGTTCTAGCAGCTGAAAAATATCTGCCGAATCTTCATATTCATCAATTTGGCCTTGATAGTTTTGTTATGAGGAACAATCCTGCACCGGTGGATGTTGATTTGGCTCGGCAAGGTTTTGAAAAGGCTAAAGAGATAATTACCAGTGGGAAATACAACATGGTCATTCTGGATGAGATTAATGTTGCTGTTGACTTTAATTTAATTCCAGAGGAAGAAGTGCTAGATCTTGCCAAAAATAAACCTATTGAATTAGATCTAATATTAACTGGACGATATGCTTCAGAGAAGCTGAGAGAAATAGCTGATTTAGTAAGTGAAGTTACGGAAATTAAACATCACTATAATGCGGGGATTAAAGATAGGGCTGGAATAGAGTACTAGCACTATCACAAAATAAATGTTAGGAGGGAATAATTTTTGTTTACTGAAGAATTATTGAATCAAGCAAGTAGCTTAAGGCAAAAGTGGGAAGATGAAGTTAAAAAATCAGTTGCTAAGCATGCTGACCAAAAAGAAAAGTGGACCACAGTTTCTGATCTGGAAATTAAGAGAATTTATGGTCCCGAAGACATAAAGAACATGGACTTTGAGAAAGATATCGCTTATCCTGGACAATTTCCATATTTAAGAGGAAATCAGCCCACTGGATATAGGGGGAAATATTGGACCTTTAGAATGTTTGCAGGTATGGGTACTGCTGTAGAGACCAATAAACGCTGGCATTATCTATTAAAAACCGGCCAAACTGGTCTGAGTACAGCCTTCGATTTTCCGACACTAATGGGTTATGATACTGATTCCCCCAAGGCAAAGGGTGAGTGTGGAAAATGTGGTGTAGCCATCGATACAATTGATGATTTTAGAGATCTTATTCAAGGAATTCCTTTAGACAAAATCACCACCTCCATGACTATTAATCCTCCTGCAACGGTATTATGGGCCATGTACTGTGCCTCGGCACAGGAACTGGGAATTCCCCTTACCAAAATTGGAGGAACAATTCAAAATGATATGTTAAAGGAATTTATTGCTCAGAAAACTTTTATGTGCCCGCCTGAGCCGTCGGTAAAATTAATCAGTGATACTGTTGAGTTTGGTACCAAATATGTTCCCAAGTGGAATACCATTAGCATCAGCGGCTATCACATCCGAGAAGCTGGAGCCACTGCTGTTCAGGAATTGGCCTTCACTTTAAGAGATGGTATGGAATATGTTGAGGATGCTATTCGGCGTAAAGGCTTACATGTCGATGAGTTTGCTCCTAGGTTATCTTTCTTCTTTAACTCACATATTGATTTCTTTGAAGAAATTGCCAAGCTGAGAGCTGCCCGCCGGATCTGGGCTAAGGCTATGCGTGACCGTTATGGCTCTAAAGATCCTCGTTCCTGGTGGATGAGATTCCACACCCAGACAGCTGGATGTTCACTAACTGCTCAACAACCTTACAACAACGTGGTTAGAACTGCTACCGAGGCTCTGGCTGCTGTACTGGGAGGAACTCAGTCGCTGCATACAAACTCACTGGATGAAGTATTGTGCTTGCCTTCGGACCATGCAGTACAAATTGCCTTGAGAACACAGCAGATTATTGCTGAAGAAACTGGAGTTGTCAACACCATCGATCCATTGGCTGGTTCCTATTTCGTAGAGGCACTGACCAATGAAATGGAAGAAAAGGCTTGGGAGTACATTCATAAGATTGATGAAATGGGTGGCATGATTGCAGCCATCGATAAAGGTTTCCCACAATTAGAAATTTCTGATGCTGCTTATAAATTCCAACAGCAAATTGATGCCCAGGAAAAAGTTATGATCGGTGTCAATAAGTATGTTGAAGCAGACGAGCAAGTTGAAATTCCATTCCTGGAAATCGATGATTCAGTTGAAAATGAACAGTTAGAACGCCTTGCTGCAGTTAAGAGAAAGCGCGATAGCCGTAGGGTGGCTGAGACACTGAAAGATCTGGAAAACGCTTGCAGAAGAGGCGACAATGTGATGCCATATTGCATTGAAGCAGTTAAGAGTTATGCCACTGTTCAAGAGGTCTGCGATGTTTATAGAGAAGTTTTCGGTGAATACCGTGACCCTGGAATTTACTAAAAATCTTTGGGGATCTTTATAAAGGAGGTAAAGTGATGTCGGAAAGAAGAATTCGCATACTGCTTGCTAAACCAGGGCTGGATGGTCATGATCGTGGTGCCAAGGTATTGGCTAGATGCTTCCGTGATGCTGGTTTTGAGGTAATTTATACTGGTTGCCATCAAACCCCAGAGCAAATTGCAGCTGCTGCCCTGCAGGAAGATGTTGATGTTGTTGGTTTAAGTTGTTTATCCGGTGCACATAAGTACCTATTCCCTCAGGTAGCCAAACTACTCAAGGACGAAGGAGCAGAGGATATAGTGGTTATAGGTGGGGGTATTATACCAGAACAGGATATGGATGCATTGTATGAGGCAGGTCTTAAAGCTATTTTTACTCCGGGAGCCACTCTTGATTCATTGGTAGAGTGGATTAATAAAAATGTAACTCCAAGGGCGTGAGTAACATGAAACAATTAGGCAAAAAGGTTTTAGCTGGAGATATCCGTGCTGCCTCTCGCCTCATTAGGAATCTGGAGGACCAAATTCCCAATACCTATATCGCCATGCAAGAGATTTTTAATAATACTGGTAATTCCCATGTAATAGGTATTACCGGTGCACCAGGTGCTGGTAAAAGTACACTTACAGATGAACTTATCTATGCCTATCGCCAAAAGGATAAGACTGTGGGAGTACTGGCAGTTGACCCAACCAGTCCCTTTACCGGCGGAGCACTTTTGGGAGATAGGATCCGTATGCTAAGACATGCCGAGGACAAAAGAGTATTTGTCAGGAGCTTGGCAACCAGGGGCTCTATGGGAGGCCTATCCAAGGCAGTTGGAGAAGGTATTCATGTCATGGACGCCTTGGGTAAGGAAAAGATAATCGTTGAAACTTGCGGTGTAGGGCAACAAGAGGTGGAAATTATCAACCATGCTCATACTGTAATTGTAGTTCTGGTGCCTGGCATGGGGGATGAAATACAGGCACTGAAGGCCGGCTTAATGGAAGTGGCGGATATCTTTGTCATTAATAAGGCAGATCGTGATGGTGCCGGAAAACTGTATAAGGAAACTTTAAATATGGTCCACATGTCTAAAGGTTCCGCAGAAGATGATAAGAGTTGGAATATACCTGTACTATTGGTTGAGAGTGTGCTAGAACCTCATAAATTTGCGGAAAGTGTGAATGTAATACGAGAAAAGGTAGAGGAGCATTATCAATATCTTGTTGATAATAATCTATTGTCTGATCGTATGCGCCGCAAGACTACAGCTGAGATTAACGAAGCGCTATGGGGAGCTATTCTTCAACCAGTATTAAATGACCTGGAAAAAGACGGGGAAATTCAAAAAATGGTTGACAGGGTTTTGAAAAAAGAAATCGATCCTTATAGTTTAGCAGACGAAATAGCAAGTAGGTATATTAAATAAGGCCAAACAAATTCGATGATGAGTTAGTTAAAAGACTGACTCATCATCGAATATTATTTAGCATATCAGCCGTCAGCTTTCAGTTTTAGGAGCCTTGGCAGAGACCTTGAGTCGTAGGCTTTTTGTATATGTTTTACTTTAAGGCTTGTGCTCATGGCCTACCAAATATATTTTCCGTTGGATGTGACTGATGGTCATGGGGGGTTAATATGTATAACAAAAAGATTAAAGTTTTGCTGGCAAAAGTTGGCCTAGATAATCAAAATAAAGGGATTCGCTTAATTGCTCGGGGTTTAAGGGAGCAAGGTGGTATGGAGGTTATTTATTCGGGTATGTATTGTACACTGGAAGAAATTGTTGCCATAGCGTTAAAAGAAGATGTAGATATAGTGGGATTAAGTATCCATAATGGTTCCCATAATGAGATATTCCCAAGTTTATATAAAATGTTAAATGAGAAAAAAACCAACGGTACCTTAGTTTTTGGAGAAGGTATGATACCTGAAAAACATCGGCAAGAACTTAGGGCTTCAGGAGTAGTGGATGAGATCTTTGAACCAGGTGCCTCCGTTAGTACTATTATTACTTGGATAAATAAAATGATGGTTCGATGATAAGTTAATCTTTGGCCTGAAAAGGAGGGAGGAGACGCTTGCCAGAACCTTTGTTAATGAATATAGATAATAACGTTTTTCTAAGGGATGATTGCCTTGTCCTTATAGATCGTCGTCACTTTCCTCATCAAATAATAAATGTCCTATGCCATGACTATGAAGAAGTGGCAAAAAGTATAGAAGATATGGTAGTTCAGGGAGCAGGAGATATTGCTATAACTGCTGGCTATGGGCTTTATTTAGCAGCTCGTCAGCTGGAAGCTAAAGTAATAGCAGCCGATGAAGTTCGAAAAAATCTATTAATGGTAAAGGATCGTTTAGTAAATACCCGTCCAACTGGTTTTCATACACAGGTCTTATTAGGACGATTGCTGGATCAAATAAACTGGGAGCGACCTAATTGGTCTGAACAAATACTAAAAAATATTTATGTGATTTTAAAAAAAGCCGATATTCGTTCGCAATTAACTGGTAAGTGGGCTGAAACCTTAGTGCAAGATGGGGACTGTATTCTTTCTCACTGTTTTCCGGGTCCAGCACTATTATACATGCTGAAGTTTGCAATGGAGCATGGCAAAAAAATAAAATTAATAGCTACTGAAACCAGACCCTATCTTCAGGGGGCAAGGCTTACTGCTTGGTCAGCCTCTGAGCTGGGAGTTCCAGTAACTCTGATAAGTGATAATATGGCGGCCTATTGTATGGGTCAAGGTATGATTGCAAAGGTTTTTACTGCTGCTGACCGAATAGCCCTAGATGGAACTGTGGCTAACAAGGTGGGCACTTTTCAACTGGCCATTGCTGCTAAATACCACCAATTACCCTTTTATATTTTAGGTTATGGGGGACCGGATAAAAGATGTCCAACAGGTAAGGACATCCCTATTGAACAACGGGATCCCAAGGAAGTATTGACTTTTCATGGGGTAAAAATCAGTGGTGAAAAAGTAAAAGGGTTTTACCCTGCCTTTGATATAACACCTCCGCAGTTACTTGCAGGGATAATTACAGATCGGGGAATTATTTCTCCTGAGGAAATTGGTACCTACTGGACATTACCACGTTTAATAATTTAAAAACTTTGAATGGAGGTATATCAATGCCTATTTTAAAAGATGCGGTTATCATTCCGCTTAATCGTCCTTTATTTATTCCCAAAGAAGGAAACCTTAAAGTGGAGGATTTGGTTATTGAATCAAACGGTGAATATAAGGTGATTGATAAACAAGATTACATTATCGTACAGAACGATCATTGCTGCAGGAGTATTAAGGTTACAATTAAGACAAAAGATTAAATTATAATCACACTTTGGTCTTAAGTCATGGGTTAGGAGACGTCCTGGTGCTATGTGCCATGGGGCTAGCCTGGGGCCCACGGCACATAGTGCTTTCATCAATAGTTTATGATTTTAAGATATGGACGGTTAGGAGGTTGAAGCTATGGTGCGGTTATTTAGAGCCTGGTCAGTAGTTGATAATTTTAATGGTCAGGATCAGGTGAAGTTTAACTGGTTCGTAGTGGGCAGGCAAATACCTATAGGTTCTTATGAAGAATTAATTGAGAATTATGATCAAAATGACCAGGACGCCTGGTGTGATCAATTATTATTAAATGAATTTTTTACCGAAGCTGAAATAGGGGAATTGAGGCACTATCTATTAAATTATCATCATTTAGAGGTTCAAGTAGAAGAAGTATTCTTGCCCATAAGATCTGGAGGGTTAAGTTACGGATTGCAACTGATCAATGGCGTAAATGGTTTTTATTCCCTGGCTGATGAAGCAGATTATAGCCTAAGTATATCTGTACTTGGGCATTTTGATAATCAAGAACAGGATTCGTCTAATTTGTTATCCAATGAGGATTTGCAAAAAGGCTTAGATTTCTTGAAAATAGTGTGTAACTATCTGAAAGTACCTTGGGCCGAACAGAAAAACTTAACTACCTTATTAAATAAAATTTATGAAGAAACTGGTTTTTGCGTACAGCAGAAAAATATAAAAAAGGCCAAAAGACGTGTAGTATAAAAAGAATAATTTAACTAATAAAGGGAGCGAAATGCATCCCTTTTTTGGTTATCAGAGTATTTATACCTTAGAGAATTGTATTATTCAGGTATTGCAAACCTTATTTCATAATTTACCACATTTTATCCATAATTTACCCACATTTATTTTATAGAATTTCTTCAGTTTAAAAAAAGGCGAGGTGGAGGTAATGAGGTTTAAAAAAGGATGGATTATTGCTATGAGCATATTCCTTGCTGCAGCAATGGTTGGCTGCGGTGGTGGTACAGCAACAACTGAAAAGGCTGCAGCAACAAAAGAAGTCGCTGCAGAGACTTCAGAGAGCCAAAAAATATCCATGCCGGAGGAAAGACCGATCTTAATAGGAAAAGTAAAAGAGATAGTCGGTAATGAAGTAACTATCTTTAAAGCTGAGGTGGATCAAAATGGTACTCCAGCTCAGGAAGCGCCAGTAAAGCAAACGCAAAATCAGAATAAGCAACAGGAAAATAATCAGAACAATCAACAGGTCAATCCAGGGGCAAGGATGGGTAATGGCGGCTTCAGGATGAATTTTAGCGAAGAAACTGAGACCTTTATGATCCCTGTCGGGGTTCAGATAGTATCTATGCAGCGGGGTTCTCAGGAAGCAACAGATGTGGGAATTACGGCCATAAAAAAAGATTCGGTGTTACGGATATGGAAGACAAATGGGGAAATTTCCTTTGTTCAGGTCACAGGTGGTAGTAGTACAAGGACCACCATAGAAAATACAGGTAATAACCAGAGAGGCCCTCAGGGTGGTATGGAAGTAATGGGTCCACCACCGGGGATGTAAGACTGTGGAACAAAAATGTATAATTGATGCTGCTCATCTTGTCAAGATATACCAAAATGGCTCCGAAGAACTCATGGTCTTGGATGATGTCAGTATCAAAGTATTTGATAGTGATTTTATGGCCGTGCTGGGACCTTCCGGTTCGGGAAAATCTACGCTAATGAATATATTGGGTTGTCTCGATGTCCCCACGTCCGGCCAATATTATTTAGATGGTTTAGATGTCCTAACAGCCACTGACAACGAGTTAGCTGAGATTCGCAATAAAAAAATAGGTTTTATCTTTCAAAAATTTAACTTGCTGCCTAGATTGACAGCCCTGCAAAATGTCATGCTACCCTTGCTCTACCGCGGCATGGAAGAGGCAGAAGCAATGGAATTAGCCAGGGAAAAATTAACTATTTTAGGCTTAGAAGCAAGGCTGGGTCACCGTCCCAATGAGCTTTCTGGTGGGCAGCAGCAAAGGGTGGCCATAGCTAGGGCCATTGTAGGTAATCCTCAATTATTATTAGCAGATGAGCCCACTGGAAACCTGGATAGTAAATCCAGTGAGGATGCCATGCGGATTTTTAGAGAGCTAAATGAACAAGGAAACACTATTGTCATTATTACCCATGATGTTGAGGTGGCAAATCAGGTCAAAAAGTTAGTCTATATACGGGATGGTAAGTTATATGAAAATCATTAGTGAACAAAGGTTAAAAAATTTAGCAAAACTAAAAACGAGAAAAACCCTTTGGATTGCTCTATTGGCGACCGTTGTTCTGACCATTGGTACCAAGTACTGGTTTGAAAAACAAAGTAATCTGCAAAGTACAGAGGCCCAAGTCCAGCAAGCTCAGGTGCAAAGGGGTAATATTCTAGTCGGTTTAGATTCTGACGGTACCATTGATTTCTCTAAAGTAACTCTGCGCTTTGATGTCAGGGGGACCATTGCTGAGATCCTTGTCAAGGAAGGTGACCGAATCAAAAAAGGAGATATCATAGCCAAGTTGGCTGACCAGGATTACCAGGATCAGTACCAATTGGCTCTAGCCAAACTGCAGGAGGCCCAGGAGCAAGATTTAACCAATCAGTTAGACAATGAGCTGACATTAAAAAAAGCAGAAACAGAATTGGCAAAATTGCGGGATGAATACAAGGAGATGGAAGCCATTCCCGATGCCTATGCAGTCAATGAGTTGAAAATGAAAAAATTAGAGCTCTCTAACAAAGAGGTAGAATACAAAAATTTGCAGCAGAAATTTGAACTGGAAAGGGCTCGGGGCCTAGATCAAAATGAACTAGAAGTCCAAATGGCCAAGGAAGATTTGGAAGACACTATTTTATACGCTCCGGTTTCTGGTGTTATTTTAAACTTTGCTAATAAGGTCGGGGAAAGTTTGACAGATGAACAAGACTTTGCAACCCTGCATGAAAACAATACAGTTAAGGCCGTTACCAATGTCATTGAGTATGATATTAGCCAAATCAAAGTTGGACAAAGGGTATATGTTTCGGTGGAAGCCCTACCAGAGAAAAAATTTTCAGGTCAAGTGACCAAGATCAACGCGTTACCCAGTGAAGAATCTAGTGGATTGGTTAACTATTCAGTAGAAATTACTATCAAGGATCCAGTAACAGAGTTAAAGGATGGCATGACTTGCTCAGTATCCTTTGTCATCAAGGAGGTTCAGGACTGTTTGATCGTACCCTATCAGGCGGTGAAAATGGTGCAAGGTAAACAGGTTGTGACAGTGCTTAATGAACAGGGCCAACAGGTAGATAAACAAATTAAGACCGGTTTTACTGATGGTACCGATGTAGAGGTTACAGAGGGACTTAGAGGAAATGAGACAGTGGTTTATCAAAGGGCCAGCACTGGTAAAACCACTACTGCCGCCCAGACGAACTCTGGTCAAAGAAGCAGGTGATTTCGTGAAACTAAAACAATTGCTTAAATTAGTTTTCACCAATATCACCCAGAACAAGGTGCGAACCTTTCTTACAACCTTGGGTGTGATTGTGGGAACTGCCACCATCTTTCTGGTTGTAGCCATAGGAAAAGGTGGTGAAGCCCAGGTCAATGAACAGTATTCCAAACTAAATGTGGGCACCATTATTGTTATGCCTGCCCAAAGGGGAAAGATAGTTGATCCTCTGACGAAAGCAGATGCTGAACTGTTTTTAGCCAGTGAAAACATTGCCCAGGCTTTTCCTCAACTGCGGGGCAACGGCGATATTAGCTACAATAATTACGCCACTACTGGAACATTTATGGCAGTACAACCAGCTTTTCAGAACAGTAATAACCTTATAGTCGAAATGGGTCGGGCCATTGAGGAAGAAGATGAGATGAAAAGGAACAGGGTTGTTGTGGTTGGGGCGGAGCTAGCCAATACACTGACCGACGGCAACACCATGGAAATTGTGGGACAAAGCATTAGCATCAATGGACGGCGGTTTGAGGTGGTTGGCATTTACAAGCGGGTGGGGGATTCCGGTTCTGGACAGAGCTATGATGATGCTGTCTTTGTACCCTACACAGTGGGAGAAAGATTTTTGTTAGGTGCCCGGGCCAACCCCACCATTAACGTACAGGCCACCAGCCTAGAGACCGTACAGTTGGCCATAGAGGATATTACCAACAGCCTCAACGAAAACCATCGAGCTGGCGGTGCTGAGCAATTCCGCATTATGGATGCTGGCAGTAGACTGGCAGCGGCTCAAGAGACGGCTAGGTCCATGTCATTACTCCTCTTAGCGGTGGCCGTGGTGGTCCTGGTAGTAAGCGGCATTGGCATTATGAATGTTATGTTTGTCACGGTAAAGGAGCGAACCAAAGAAATTGGTACCTTGAAGGCCATTGGGGCTAAGAAACAGGAAATACTGAATCAGTTTTTAATTGAAGCGGTAATTATCAGCTTAGCAGGCGGTATTATTGGTGTCATTCTGGGTTTTGTTACGGTACCCATTCTACAATACTTTGAACTGGCAGCACTACCTTCAGTCAGTGGGGTTCTCCTGGGTTTAATCTTTTCAGTGGTAACAGGCGTCTTCTTTGGTTTTTATCCTGCCTGGAAGGCTGCGGAATTGAGTCCTCTGGAAGCATTACGCTATGAATAAGAGGTGGTGTCTATGAACAAACAACGAGTCCTTTTCCTAGCCTTGTTTCTTGTATTGGTAAGCTTTTCAACTGGCTATGCTGCAGAACCAACAACTACCCAGATAAATGTTATTACCTTGGAGCAAGCCAAGAGTCTTGTTAAAGAAAACAGCCGCAGTTTAAAGAAATACCAAATTAATGTGGACAAGGCAAAGTACCAGGAGCAGCAGGCAAATTACGATTATTATGATGCCATTGATAAATATAACGGTGAGGACTATTCAAAAATAGAATCAGCCTCCGATAACATTGATAATGCAGAAAACAATTATGATGATGCTATAAAGGATGAAGAGAATTATCTTAAACAAATCGATTACCTGGTCGAGGAAATTTATACGAGCCTTTTAAATCAGGAAGAAACAATGCTTTTATTGAAAAAAGAGTATGAGTTAAGACAAAATCAGCTTAATGTGGAGAGACAGAAGCTGGCATTGGGTACAAGCAGCCAATATGAAGTTGACGAACTGTCTGCTAGCCTAAATACTCTAAATAAAAAAATTATCGACCAGACCAATAGTATCCAAACCAATAAGGGACAATTCAACGATATGATGGGCAGAAGTTATAATGATGAACTGCAGATAGCTCCCTTTGAGGTTTCTACAACTGTCGAGCTTCCTGAGTATGAGACCCTTTTGTCCAATGTGACCTCTTCCTATGATCTGCTTTCTCGTTTGAAAAGGGATTTAAAAGACATGGAAGATGAATTGGACTACGATGAAGATGATTTTGATTATTACGAGTACTTAGTCTTAAGGCAGGAAATTAAGTCTAAAGAACTGGAACTGGCAGATGAAAAAAATAATTTAAACGAAATAGTTAACAATTTGCTGGCAGATTTAACATCGAAACAGCAGGACTATCAATTAGCCTCAACTAATTGCCTAAATGCCCAGAAATCCTATGACTGGGCTAAGAAACGTTATGAACTGGGACAGCTTGCCAAACTTGACCTCCTAGAAAGTGAGCTAAACTTTCTAAACGCTAAAAATCAAAGGATATCTGCAGGCAATGCTCTCTACCTGTCCCAAGGCAAAATAAGATTGGCAGCAGAGGGGATTTTAGTTAATTAAATTTACATTCATAACCCCTTAGCAGATACAACCTGCTGAGGGGTATTATTTTAGAAAAAACAGTCTTACATAATTTCCCATAACTTTTTTATATTTGTCCCATATTACCCTCATATACTGAATAATATGGAAAAATACATGGGGGGATAATCATGAGAAAAAGTCGCCAGCTTCACTTGTGGATTGGCTTGTTAACATCATTTATCATCTTAATTGAATCCATTACCGGGCTGTTACTCTTAGAGCCAAGGTTAATGGGGGTTAACGGACCGGTACACCAACAGCAACGCATGAAGATGGAACAAGCAGCAATGACTACACAAGGAGAGCTACAAGAGGAGTCGCAGGTAGGGCGTCAATTAGACCCTGTTAATCAGGGAGGTAGGATAATGGGCTTTGTAAAAAATATTCATAAGGGAAAAATAGGGAATACAGATGTTTCATTTCTAATGGAATTAATGGCTGTTGGTCTAATTATCCTTACCATTACTGGTATGACCATGTCCATTAAAATTCTTAAGGCGCATAATACAAGGAGAAATAGAAGGATATAATTTCATAATTTCCCATGGTTCTTTGATAATTGTGCCGCATTCCTGACCTATATTATAGACAAGGTTATAATGATAATAATTCTAGGAGGAATAAAAAGATGAAAAATTGGAAAACCAAAGCTGTATCCACTATCTTAGCATTTGCTGTACTGGTACCTTCAGTTGCTTTTGCCGCCGATGCAGTCAATGGTAATGTGGCAGTAACCGGAAGAGGGGGTTTTGTTCAGGATCAACCTTTCAATCAAGAAAAACAACAGGAATTTAATGAAAAGCTTTTGGCGCTGGTTAGCAAATATACACCAGAAAGCTTAGAAGAATGGCAGAATGCTATAGCAAAACAAGAGCAATTAAGGAAAGCGATGAAAGAGAATAAACCAGTAGAAAAACAAAAACCAGAAGTATCTGAGGAAGTAAAAGAAAAATTGAAGGACATACATGACCAGATCCAAAGTGGCAAGTTGACCCGTGAACAGGCCCAGGAACAAATCAACAGCCTAGGTATTGAAAATTTTGGTGATAGAAAAGAATTTAACGGCCAACCTAAGTTATCAGATGAAGCAAAAGAAAAACTTAAAGCTATCCAGGAAGATGTTAAAAGCAGTAAGCTAACTAAAGAACAAGCCATAGAGGAAATGCAAAAATTAGGTCTTAACCCCAGAGTAGATGATCAGAAAAACAACTCCATGGCCCAGTTTAATATAGCACTATCAGCCAATGATGGAGCTAAAATCAAGGAATTATTGCCTCAGATGTTAGAACAATTAAAGGAAAAAAATCTGCAGTTGTCAAATAAAATAACAGAATCAAAATAAAGGAACAAACCAGACTCCCTCTTTACAGGGGGTCTGGGCTTTTTCATATAAACACAATTTGGTCACAAAAACCCAAGCTTCATGGCTCATACTCTCATGGCTCCTAAAGCTAAAGGCTAATTTATTACAGGCAGGATGTGTTAGATATGTATCAAATTTTTTTGGTGGAAGATGAACTTAACTTAAACCAAATCCTAACCTCCTATTTGCATAGGGAAGGATGGGAAGTACGACCATTTACAAATGGAGAATCTGCTTTGAAAGCTATGGATGAACGACCGCATCTCTGGGTTCTTGATATTATGCTGCCGGATATTGATGGTTACCAACTGCTGCGACGTATCAAAGTTGATTATCCCGAGATACCTGTGATCTTTATCTCTGCGCGGGATGCTGATATCGATCGAATTATGGGTCTGGAAATGGGCAGCGATGACTATTTAGCCAAACCGTTCCTGCCCAGGGAATTGGTTATTCGAGTCCGTAGAATTCTGGAACGCGTATATAACAAGTCTGTAGAGTTTAAAAAACCTATAATTATTTTGGAACCATACCTGCTGGATGAGGGTAAGCGTGAAATTAGTAAAGATGGACAGGTAATTGAGTTAACATCAAAGGAATATGATTTAGCAATGTTTTTTGCAAAACATAAGGGACAGGCTCTTTCGCGGGAGCAAATTATTAACTGTGTTTGGGGAGAGGACTATGTAGGGACTGACCGTTCGGTGGATGACTTGGTACGGCGGTTAAGGAAAAAGCTACCAGAGATGCGTATTGAAACTGTTTATGGTTATGGATACAGGGGGATGGCGGAATGAAAAGCTTATCGCTGACTGTTAGAATATGGCTAGCAATTTCAATGGTAAGCTTGCTGTTATATCTGACTGTATTAATTATCATGCCTTCTCTCATCCGAGGTTTTTTTACTGACAATATGATGGAACCACCACCCCCCGAACCCTTTAAGAATCAGGTAGAACCACTTAATGAACGGGGTTTTCATATACGTAGTTTTATTTTGCTGGAGGATGGATCAACCCTACCTTCACAGGCACGTCAGTCTTTACAACCGTCCTTTTTGCAAGAAATTAAACAAAAAGCCGAAACTCAGGAGTTATCCAAAAAACTCTATGAAAGCAAAAATGGTCCAATTGCCATTCGTTACGTTATAACCAAAGACATGGCCTACGAACGTCCTATGTATCAGGTTATGTTTTTAAGAAAGCCAGAAGAAGATAGATTTGTAAAGGACTTTTTATTTAACTTTATGCTTTACGTGGGACTTGCCCTGGTGGCCAGTTGGTTTGTCTCACTTTTTATCGTACGTTATTTAACCCGACCCCTTACGCTGATGGAACAACATGTAAAGCGCATTGCCAATCGGAATTGGCATGAGCCTTTGGATATAAAAAGAAATGATGAAATCGGTAACCTGGCTATGTCCATTGATAGTATGCGAAAGCAGCTTATTAAACAGGATGAAACGCAACAAACGATGTTGCAAAATATATCCCATGAACTAAAAACACCTGTTATGGTTATTCGTAGTTATGCCCAAGCTATTCAAGATGGAGTATATCCGAAGGGTGATTTGAATGGTAGTATCGAGGTTATAGATGAGGAAGGGGCAAGACTGGAAAAACTAATTAAACAACTGCTTTATTTGACACGTCTGGATTATCTGTCTAATAAGAATTCGCTACAGAAAGAGGTTCAACTTAAAAAGTTAATTGAAAAGATTGTTCAGCGACTAAGTCTCCAACGACCAGAAATATCTTTGCGGTTAAATTTGCAAGAAATAAGCATAATGGGCGATGAAGATACTCTGCAGGTGATGATAGAAAACCTATTGGATAACCATTTACGTTACGCAAAATCACTGGTTGAGATAAATCTGTGGTCTAGTAGTGATAAAAAGGAAGTAATGCTTACCCTCTGGAATGACAGTTCCCGGATCGAACCCCATATTCTACAGGAGATATTAAAACCTTTTCAGAAAGGGCATGAAGGTAAACATGGTCTAGGGCTAACTATCGTACGGCGGATCCTAAAACTTTATAATGGTGAGATTAGCCTAAGGAATGAAAAGGATGGGGTTTTGAGTATTGTAACAATGAACATAGTTGATAGCACCCCTTACTGATGCACTATCCTATAACAGGGCCCATGACTTGCTGTATTTTTGTCAGTGGTTTGTGACTGAGGGTCATGGACTTTAATATGAAAACCGATACTTGACTAGTTGTTAGGTTATGTTATATCGAATAGCCACAATTTTCCCTTTAAAATACTCATAATCTCCCTGTTCCGTATGCCATATTGACTTTAAGGAAGAGGGGAATCTTATACCATCCTTTTCAATATAATTTTCGGCAATGGCAGACCATTTCATCTTTTTGTATTCAGTACCCTTTTCTGAATAGTATCGATCATCTGTTTCAAAGCGAGTGAACTCTCCACGATCATTAAAGTAAAATAAACCACTAGCCTCTTGATTATTATATTTAATCACGGCTTTGGCTGTATTGGTGTCCATTGAGGTCCATGAAATATAATCCTGTAAGGCATAGGTAGGAACTAGAAAGCATTCAGCTAGGACGGTTACTAGGGCTGATTGATCTAGTTCCTTACTTTTTGCATTGGCAACTGGTATAAATTTCAAAAACTTAAATAACATATTTCCTTGGCCATCCTGGTATTTGTCTCTTCCTTCTAAGGGCAATAATCCCATTAATTTACCCTTCATATAAGCTATGCGGTTTGGTTCAGGGACAGAATTAAATTGATAACAGGTTAAACTCATCCAATTTTTATGGGGAGACATTTTAAAATATACATCTTTCCATATAACTTCAGCATTATTCATCTTTGGTTTACCAATGTAACCACAATGGCTAAAGAATCGTTTTACAGGTTTTGGCAACAAGGTAATGTCATTTTCTGTAAGGATATCAATTGTAGTATTTGCATACTTGGCCAACTCTTTTTTTATCTCTGACTCATAAAGATTTTTCATGACTCTACCTCATTTCTTTATATCTGTAACCGCCATTGGCTTATGCACAAGGCCTTTATAAAATTACACCTTAATGCCAACCATTTTCATTAGAGCAATGGCATTGGTGGTTTGAGAAACCCCTTTCTTAAGGTGATAATCAAAGATCATTTCGTTATCCACGATATTGTCTGTAAAATGGTAATTCCTGATATGTTGCAGGCTTTCAGATTCTAGTGTACTAAGTTCCAGGTCATGGGTGGTAACAAAGCCAATGACCGATTGTTCTGCCAGGTTTTTAATAATTGTTCTGGCACCTGCTATCCGATCCCGGGAGTTGGTTCCTCTAAATATTTCATCCAATAGGAAAATAATTGGTTTGCCTTGTTGAGCAGCTTCTATGACCATTTTTATTCGTTTTAGTTCAGCATAAAAAGATGAAATGTTTTGCTCTAGGTTATCATGAATGCGCATACTGGTGTAAATTTCCATTAGACAGCAACTCATTCCACTGGCACATACCGGTGCTCCTGAATAGGCCAATACTAGATTAATACCGACAGTGCGAAGTAGGGTGCTTTTTCCAGACATGTTGGAACCGGTAATAATATGGATAGTACCGGGGTGCGGCAAAGAGACGTTGTTGGCGACCCGAGATGCTTCATTAATTAATGGGTGTCCCAATTCAGTGGCTGAAAATGAGGGTTCGCCCTCAAAAACATTGGGAAAGACCCAATGCGGATTGTCATGGGCTAAAGTAGCCAGGCTAGAAAGGGCTTCAAATTGGCCGATAACTTGAAACCATTGTATCAAAGACTCACCATACTCAGATTTCCATTGGTCCATCGCCCGAATGGTATACAGATCACAAAAGATCAGAGCGTTAATAAAGTGATAGACTACAGAATTGCGTAGATTAATTATAGCTGCAATTTTTGCCAGGGCTTTGACTTGCTGCGAGGCCCTTTGATCTATCTGTATTAGATTTTTTTGGAGTTTCACCAGTAGTGGGGCTTGAAAATTCTCTTCCTCAATATGTCTTAAGAGCAGGGATAGACGTTCCAATTCTTCTGAAGCTTTTTCGGTGTCCTGCAAAGATTTGGCGATAAAAACTTGACCTACAATTGCCAATAGTACTTGCAGGATTAAAAAGGCCAAAGGAACGGAGGTAGAAACTATGCGATTAGACATTAAAATTAAAAAAATCAGGGTTGTTAATGGCAGTAGCCACAGTAGATAAATGTATTTTTTATTGGCCAACAGGGGTTTTTGTTGCACCCAATCCCAGAATTTAGCTAAGTCACTTTTTTGGTATTGGGTAATCATACCAAGGGCTTGTAATTGTTGTCGCCAGGATAAAAGGGGGGCTAGTTCTTGAATTGCCCTTTGACGAGAATTTATTTCCTCATAACTGGTCTTCTCAAGAAGTAACTTTGCCAGTGCTTGTTCCCCAGTGACCAGATTGGCGGCATTGATATATTGGAACAGGGAAGCTTGGCCAAAGATATTCAAATCTTCAGAATAGGGGTGTTCCGGTACCATGAATGACTGGCCCTGTGAAGAAAAACTTGTCCACTGACCCGAGAGTCTAGCCAAAGCCCAACTATTAATTTGAATTAAGTGTTCTAAATTAAGTATTTTTTTTCTGATTTTTTTATGCTTTTGTACCAATACTACAAACATGAAAATAAATGGAATAACATAATAATAAAAATACAATAAATCTTTTAGATAACCATAGGTACCTAAGCCTACTATGGTTAGGACTGTCAGACTACGGTATAGAACAAAAGAATTATCTTTCTTCCTTATCCTGGCAAGCTCATGATTGTAACGTTCCTTGCCTCTTTGATATATTTCCTCTATATCACTCTTCATGTAATTACCCCTAAAAAATTAAATTTCCACTTTATTCTATCATAAAAATGTAAACTCACAAAAATTCTTAAAAGCCTAGCTATAACTGTTATTTTTTTCATAATTTATAAAGGTTTTTTTGGAAAATTAATGGAATTAACATAATTAGTTTTGTTATTTCTGCAAAACGCAGAGAGGTGAAAATAACAGTGAAAGATCAACAGATTGGGCCATTGCAACTGACTAATGAAGATTTTCAAACCATCTTTAAAAAGGCTGCCATAGGTATTGTAATGACAGATACTCAAGGTAAAGTAATCAATAGCAATCCAGCACTGCAGCAAATGTTGGGGTATAGTGCAGAAGAACTAATTAATAAATCCTATAAAGATATTACCCATGCTGATGATTTAGAAGCTTGTATTAATTTATATCAACAAATATTAACAGGAAAATGTGACTCCTCTGAAATGATTAAACGATATATTCATAAGAATGGAAAAATTATATGGGTCCGACTTGTTGTATCTACTATTAGAAATAAATTCTATCTTAGTATGGTGGAGGATATTACCGAGCATAAAATGTTTGAAAAACAAATGGAATATCTAGCCACCCATGATTATTTAACTAAAATACCAAACCGTTATTTACTAGAAAAAAGATTAAAAACAGCAATTGAGAAGTCTAAGGATGGACGGGAAGTAGCTTTATTGCTCTTAGATGTAGATAATTTCACTTTGGTAAACGATGTACTGGGCCATGCAGGGGGAGATGAACTTTTAATATCGCTTGTGTCTACTTTACAATGCCATCTTGGGCAAGATGATTTTATTGCTCGATTATCGGGTGATGAATTTGCTTTGTTGCTAGAAGGAGTAGATATTAAGCAAGTTAATGAAAAAGCAGAAAAAATACGGATGTCCATTGAACAAGAAGAGATTTGTATTGTCAAACAAAGGGTTTGCTACTACTTAACAGTTAGTATCGGTGTTGTAGTGGTAGACGGAACCCTGGACATCAAAGAACTCTTGACCCATGCTGATATTGCTCTGCGTATGGCTAAAGAAAGGGGAAAAAATCGGGTCGTACTTATTTCTAATAATGAAACAGAGGTTGCCAATATTTCTAGGACAACTGAATTGGTTGATATTATCCGTACAGGAATTAGAGAAAACCGCTTTATCTTATATTTTCAACCCGTGCTTAATAATGATGAACAGCAAATTGTTCACCATGAAGTCTTGTTAAGACTAAAGGACACACAGGGACAGTTATTATCACCTGGTGAATTTATTCCCATTGCTGAAAAGTTTGGACTAATGCCCCAAATCGATCGGCTAGTGGTAGAAAGTACTATTAAAATTCTAAAAAGTCATCCAGAATTAAAACTATTTGTCAACCTTTCCGGTGTAAGTCTAGGAGATAAGAAACTGCTGCAAACCATAGAGGGAGAGATTTTTGTCAGTGGCATCAATGCCTCCCATCTGGGATTTGAGATAACAGAAACTGTAGCAGTAAAGGACTTTGTTCAGGCAGGGCACTGGATCAATAGATTAAGGGAACTGGGTTGTCCCTTTGCCCTAGATGATTTTGGTATTGGTTTCTCATCCTTTAATTATCTTCGTGAACTACCAGTGGATTATATTAAAATTGATGGGTCTTACGTTCGTAATATAGATCAAGACCCTACTCAACTGGCCTTTGTGCAGGCTATTCAAACTGTTGCCAAATCCCTTGGCAAGAAGACAGTAGCAGAGTTTGTTGAAAATGAACAAATTATCAATGAACTAAAGAAACTGGGAGTCAATTATTCGCAGGGCTATTATATTGGAAAACCTTTCGGGGAACCACAAATTTAAAGCAATCAACCAAAGGTATGGAGTTTAAGGACTAGCCATACCTTTTTTATTGTGTTGAAACAATATGGTAAGTATTATATTAAAAAAATATAGTAAGTTTACAAAAAATTAAAATAGCAGAAGGTTTTAATCTAGTCATGTAGAAGACATATACTCACTTAAATATTTCTTTGGGATATTAAAATTTTTTAAAGTGAAAAAAGTATTTTAGCAAGCATCTTTCAAGTGGTCAAAAAAATAATAAAAAACTAAAAATTTTTTCATAAACTTATTAAAATATTTTAAAAGAGCAGCAGGATTTTGTTGAAAAGAATAGAATTAATTTAGATATTGTAATCACAATCGCAAGGAAATGGGGATAGAAAAGCAGAGTTTTAGACGAAATTTGAAAGAGGGGTGAATCATAATAGATAGTCAATTGACAGACATTCATCCTCAGTTGCAGATTTTGATACCCATTGCTACGGGGTTGGTACAAACCTTTGGTAAGTATTGTGAAGTGGCGGTTCATGATTTGCGTACACCGGAAACTTCCTTGATTTATGTAGCAGGTACTATCACTAGGCGTGAAAAAGGTGCTCCCATTACAAACGTAGTATTGGAGGGTATAAGGAAATACGGTGATAGTTGTCCAGACCTAATTGGTTATAAAAACGTCACTAAGGATGGCCGAATACTAAAATCATCAACTATTTTTGCTAGGAATGAAGAAGGGAAAATTATCGGTTGTCTTTGCCTAAATTATGACATTAGTGATCTTTTAACCCATAGGGCACATATTGAAGATTTTGCAGGATTTGGGGATAAAGAGCAGCCCAGTGACAGTGGTGAAGACTTTGCATCTGATGTTACTGAAGTTTTAGGAAATATGATTGATCAGGTTATCAAAAATGTGAACATACCAGTCCAAAATATGCAAAAAGAGGACAAGATGCAAATTGTTCGTGAGCTGGATTTAAAAGGTGTCTTTATGATTAAAGGAGCAGTGGACAAAGTAGCAGCAGTTCTGGGTGTTTCTAGGTATACGGTATACAACTACCTTGAAGAGGATCGGTCCAACAGGACCAATAACATAATTTAGTTGAAAGGTGATGTGTTTTATGAACAAAGAAATTATCAGCACAGAAAAGGCACCGGCTGCAATTGGGCCTTATTCTCAAGGGGTCAAGGTTGGAAACTTATTGTTTATCTCCGGGCAAATCCCCATTGACCCTGCAACTGGCAATGTGGTTGAAGGAGATGTACAGGCACAAACCAAACAAAGCATTAAGAACCTACAGGGTATTTGTGAAGCAGCAGGAGCCAGTTTGAAAGATATTGTTAAAACAACCGTGTTTGTAAATGATATGAATCAGTTTGCCAAAGTAAATGAAACTTATGGTGAGTTTTTTAAAGAAGAGGCTCCTGCCCGGGCATGTGTAGAGGTTTCCTGCCTTCCTAAAAATGTGATGGTAGAAATCGAAGCCATTGTACTGGTTAAATAATAATTTCATCTTAGGAGGTCATTTCATTGAGTTACGTAACTTGTCTAGAGTGTGCTAAATGTGGCAAACACTACAACAGTGAAGAAGTACATCAGCTTTGCGAATGCGGTGGACCTTTAGTTGTTCAATATGATCTGGAAGCTGTTAAAGCAAACTTCCATAAGGAAGATCTTAAAGATCGAGAACCTAGCCTTTGGCGTTATTGGGAACTGCTTCCTATGAAGGATAAAAAGAATTTAGTTTCTTTGGGTGAAGGTATGACACCCATGATAAAAATGGAAAAAGCAGGTCCTGCCATTGGCTTAAATAACCTCTATTTAAAAGATGAAGGTATTATTCCTTCTGGTACCTTTAAATCCAGAGGAGCCACAGTTGGGGTTTCCAGAGCAAAGGAATTGGGAATTAAAACTTTAGCGATGCCCACCAACGGCAACGCTGGTGCTTCTTGGTCTACCTATGGTGCTAGAGCAGGTATCAAGTCCGTAATTGTAATGCCTCAGGATGCCCCAGAAATTACCCGTAACGAATGTGCCATTACTGGAGCTGATCTCTACCTAGTAGATGGACTGATTAGTGATGCTGGTAAAATTGTAGCCCGTGCTGTAGCTAAATACGGTTGGTTTGATGTTTCCACCCTAAAAGAGCCCTATCGCATTGAAGGCAAAAAGACCATGGGCCTGGAAATCGCTGAGCAATTTAACTGGGAGGTTCCTGATGTTATCCTTTATCCCACCGGTGGTGGTGTAGGTATTATTGGTATTTATAAAGCACTGAAGGAACTGCAGGCCATTGGCTGGATTGGTGAAAAGATGCCTCGCTTGGTGGCTGTACAAGCTGCTGGTTGCGCACCTATTGTTAAAGCATGGCAGGAAGGCAAAAAAGAATCTGAGTTCTGGAACAACGCACATACCTGTGCCTTTGGTATCACTGTACCCAAAGCCCTGGGTGACTTCATGGTACTTGATGCAATTTATAAAACAGATGGTTGTGCCATTGCCATTGAAGATGAAGATCTTCTTAAAGCCCAAGCAACATTGGCAGCACAAGAGGGTGCCTTTGTTTGCCCAGAAGGTGCTTCTCTGTACACTGCAGCACAAAAACTAAGGGAACAGGGTTGGATTAAAGAAGATGAGAAGGTTGTTCTATTGAATACTGGTACTGGTTTAAAGTACCCAGAGACTGTTAAAGTAGATGTTCCTCTGTTAAAACCTGAAGAGGATATTGAAGGCTAGGCTGGATTTAATTTATAACAACCCCTGACAAAACTAATTTGTCAGGGGTAATCAAAAAAGCTACTTGTAATTTTTATAACAATTATTGGGTGCTTTGCCTAAAGACTTTAGTTTCCCCCAACCAAATATAAATATAACAATATGATTGGAGGACGAAAAATGTCACAAGAGAAGAAAATGGGCTTACCAGCTAAGATGGGTATTGGTTTAATTGCGGGTGTAGTTGCGGGTGTTATTTTTCAAAAGGCAGGTTGGAGTGTTGATTATGTAAAACCAATAGGTGATTTATTTATTCGTTTAATACGCATGATCGTTATTCCTCTTGTATTTGCTTCGCTGGTGGCTGGGGCAGCCAGTATTGGTGATTCCCGAAAACTGGGAAGCATTGCAACCAAAAGTATCGCCTGGATGTTTGGTACCACTGCTGTAGCTGTAGGTTTAGGGCTCTTCTTTGCTAATTTAATAAAACCAGGTGTTGGCTTAACTCTTTCCACTGAAGGACTAAAAGCTAACGAAATAGCACCCCCCAGTGTAATAGATACCCTGCTTAATATTGTTCCCATTAACCCCTTACAGGCCTTTGCAGAAGGAAACCTATTGCAAATTATTTTCTTTGCCGTATTCTTTGGTTTTGCCCTCAATGCCCTCGGTGAAAGAGGCAAGCCCCTTTTGAATATCTTTGAAATGATCACCGATGTTATGATCAAATTAACTGGTACTGTTATGAATTTTGCTCCCTATGGCGTTTTTGCATTAATCACCTTTACAGTGGCTAAAAACGGTATCTCTGTATTACTTCCTTTAATTAAGTTAATAGCTGCAATGTATCTGGTCGCCCTTATTCATATCTTCCTAGTATACCTACTGCCTGTAAAATTCATTGCCGGTAAGAGTTGGTCAGAGTACTTTAAGGCCACTGCAGAGCCCCTGATGGTAGCCTTTACTACCTGCTCCAGTGCGGCTGCTTTGGCTCTGAATCTCAAGTCTGCTCAAAGATTAGGTGCATCTAAAAACGTTTCCAGCTTTACCATTCCCTTAGGGAATACCATTAATATGGACGGTGCCGCCATCTACCTTGGTTTAGCAGCTGTATTTGTATCTCAGGTTTATAATATTCCCTTAACTGGTGCAGAACAGTTAACCATTCTGTTGATGGCAGTATTGGCTTCCATTGGTTCCGTAGGTGTTCCGTCAATGGCACTGGTAGTTATGACCATGGTATTTACCTCTGTTGGCTTGCCATTGGAAGGTATAGCACTGGTGGCTGGTGTGGATCGTATTCTGGACATGGCCAGAACCACTCTGAACGTATTTGGTGACAATACCACTGCTCTGATTGTTTCTAAATGGGAAGGTGAACTTGGCGAAACCAACCTAGAAATGGAAGAGCAAGTAGCTGCATAATAAGTAAGGGTGAGGTTCTTGGAGCCTCACCCTTTTAGCTGTTTGGTTGGTCAACTACAGTAAACCCAATTTCCTAAAAAAATGTAAATTGCCCCCCTAAACTACTATATTTTACAGTATAATTTGATAGGGGAGGAGAGACATGAAAAGACTATATAGCATTATCATCGTTATTTGCTTCTTATTGGCGGCAACACCGGCCCTGGCAAAAACTCCAGAGTTGATAGTTAATAATCAATTGGTTAGAACAGACGTGTCACCACAAATTATTAACGGCCGAGTACTGGTTCCCTTAAGAGTGATCTCTGAATCGCTGGGTACCTATGTTGATTGGGAACAGAGTTCCCAAACTATAACTATTAATGACCAGAAAACTATATTAAAATTAAAACTCAATAATAAAACTTCATATATTAATGAGCAACCAATCCAACTGGATGTGGCACCGCAGTTGCTGGCCAATCGGACTATGGTACCCTTACGGTTTATCAGTGAACAACTGGGCGCCACGGTGAATTGGTTAGGCAGTGAAAAAAGAGTCGTTATCGAAAGGATTTTGCATACTGATCCCGATGAAGACGAAGATAATCCGAACGATGAGACTGTACCAGAAACTGCTAACAGAGAACTAACTGGCGTAACTCTAGTGGAAACTGAAGACCGAGCGGTGATAGAAGTAACGGTAGGGCAAGGCACTAACAAAGTCTTTGAATTAAAGAATCCTGATCGGATTGTATTTGACCTAACAGATACAGCCCAAAGGGTTACTGCGGACCCAGAGATAGAAAGTCAGTTCTTAGATGCCATTAAATTAGGTATCCATCCTAATAATGTAGCCAGGGTAGTACTTCAATTGAAGGATCGCAGTACCACTGCCTATGAAGCGAAGCAGGAAGAGGATAAGCTGATTATAACCTTAACTAAACGGGAGGCACCTCTCCCAGCAGTAGGGTACACTCATAAAGTGGTGAACGGTCAGAGTAATGTAGTTGTCATTGATCCCGGCCACGGAGGCAAAGATGTGGGGACCATCGGGGCCAGCGGTAGATGGGAAAAAACCGTTAACTTAGGCATTTCTCAGAAATTAAAAAGTATTCTTGAAAGCCACGGCTTTACTGTGGTAATGACCAGAGAAGATGATGGTTCATTCCTCTCACTGGATGAGAGGGTTCAATTGGCCAATAAGACAGATCCCCTTTGTTTCATCAGTATACATGCCAATGCTGCGGCTAACTCATCAGTAACAGGATTAGAAACCTACTCTTTTTATGGTAGTGATAAAACCCTGGCAAATTTAGTCCAGAGTGCTATTTTGGTTAGAACCAATCAAGTGAACCGTAAGGTAAAAGAAGCAGGGTTCTATGTTATTAAGTATACTAAGATGCCTTCGGTTCTAGTAGAGACAGGATTTATCTCTAATCAGCAGGAAGACAGTTTCTTATTCGATGCAAACAACCAAATGCTGATAGCTGAGGCCATTGCCGATGCAGTTGTTCAGTTTAAGGGTCTTTATAACAAATAGTTTTATAAGATCAGCCGGGGCTTTGTTACCCCGGCTGATCTTTATCATCATACTTAGTCTAATATACCACTGAAAATATAGGTCCTGTGTCTTGGGCCATGAGCTTTAGGCCCTTAGGTAAACAGGCATTAAAGAGCCCAAGGCCATCTCCCAAGGTCCTAAAGCTGATGGCAAAGTTTATACTTTCATTGTTAGGAGGATTCATATGGATGCCTTTATCCACGGGTTTTTGCTGGCCTTTGGTCTAATATTGCCCCTTGGTGTACAAAACGTCTTTGTTTTTAATCAGGGTGCCAATCAGCCTACCCTATGGAGGGCAGCGCCTGTCATTATTACAGCCGCAGTTTGCGATACATTACTAATAACTATGGCTGTTTTGGGCGTGTCAATTCTTGTTCTAAATATGCTCTGGTTAAAAACTGTATTGTTTGGTGTGGGGATTATATTTTTAATCTACATGGGCTGGAACACATGGCAAAGTACAACTGGAAGTAATGAACAGGAACAGCAAGAAGCTATGACGCCTAAAAGACAGATACTATTTGCGGCATCAGTATCTTTGCTCAACCCCCATGCCATTCTTGATACAGTAGGTGTGATTGGCACCAGTTCACTTCATTATACTGGTAGCAGCAAGTGGGTGTTTGCCTTAGCGGCAATTATTGTTTCCTGGCTTTGGTTTTTTGGCCTAGCAGTGGCAGGTAGATTGGTAGAGGAGATAGACAGGGATGGGAAGTGGCTGAAGGGATTAAATAAAATATCCGCATTAATTATTTGGGCAACAGCGGTTTACCTTATAATTACTTTCATTAGATAGACATTCATTACTCTGGAACGTGTATTAATAACCGATATTTGAGAAGGTGTGTAAGATGTTGTATCAGCGGGGGGAATAAAAACAAGATGCCGTCCCACATGCTATTACGCTGCAGGGCGGCATAGAAGACTCCTCAAATTTATTATGTACCTTGGTTTAAAAAAAATCAATAATAATGAAGTGTAATAACAATAAATGTTTCAAATCAGAAAGCACGATAATTTACCATATCATAATGCTTTCGCCATATCCTAAAGGGGTCTTATGACTTAGCGGTAGCTTAGTTTTTATAAGTAGCCTGTCGCTTTTTATCGGAAAACTTCCTGAAAAGGATATTTTCCAGTTGAACAAAGGGCATAGTTTTGGCTAGAGAAAAAATAAGTAAGGCAAACCAGATAATAGAAAATGAAAGTAAATGTGCACTGTTAAAGGGTTCATGGTAAATATAAACTCCCAAAATTAATGCCATTGTGGGAGAAATGTACTGTAAAAAACCTACTAAGGAGAGAGGCAGGTGTTTTGCTCCACTGGAAAACAGAATCAGTGGTACCGCTGTAACTACACCGGCTCCCATTAAGAGCAATGATATATGAGGAACATCCAAACCAAAGGAACTGACACCATTATTATGAGCATAATACAAATATAATAGGGCAAAGGGTGTCATCAACAGCGTTTCAACGGTTATGCCAGTGATGGCACTTACATTGACCATTTTTTTAATTAACCCATATAAGGCAAAGCTTGAAGCCAAGGTAATCACAATCCAGGGCATAGCACCGGAGTGCAAGGCCATATTCAAAACTCCGATGGCAGCTAAAAAGAAAGATAGCATTTGCCAAAAGGATAGTTTTTCTTTTAAAATAATGATCCCTAGCAAAACACTAAGCAAAGGGTTTAAATAATAACCTAGACTTGTTTCTATGATGTGATTATGATTAACAGCCCAAATATAGGTGAACCAGTTTACACTAATTAAAGCCGAGGCTAAAAACATGGTAAAAAGCACTTTAGGATGTATGACAATGTGGTGAAGTTCACTGATGAAGGATCGAAACTTGCCAATAACTAACAATAGTAAAAGGCCAAAAACAAAGGACCATAGAAAACGGTGGGCCAAAATTTCATGGGAGGGGACACTTTGTACCAGTTTCCAATAAACAGGTAAGATACCCCAAAGCAGATATGAACCTCCTACGGTTAGTATGCCATGGGAGTGACTGTTTGATTTTTTAATATCCATAGTAATTACCTCATTAGGTTGTTTAGAATTTAGATTGAAGTAGGGATGATCGTGGAGCCTTAACAAAGTTCCATTTTAACTTAATAGCAGCTAAGCGCAACACGAAGATAACACTTGCACTTACCAGAAGGTTTATATCCTCGGGGATCTTTAACTGATAGAGATAAACGTACAGGATTCCACCAACTACACAGATAAGAGCATAGAAATCCCTAACCAGGACAGTAGGTATTTGGCCAGCCAACAAATCACGAATAATACCGCCAACAGTTCCTGTGACCACCCCTAAAATGACTGCCCCAGTAAAAGAGGTATTGGTGGTTAAGGCTTTGGAAATACCTACACATACAAAGAGCCCTAAGCCTAAAGCATCAAAGATTAAAACTATAGAGTTAATCTTAAACAATTCCCGGTGGAAAAGGAAAACACACAAGGCGGCTGCCAGGGAGATATAAAAATAGGAGGGCTGGTATAAAAAGAATACTGGCGTATTGCCCAGTAGTACATCACGGGTTGTTCCACCACCAATGGCCGTGACGAAGGAAAGAACAATTATACCAAATAAGTCCATGTCTTTTCTTACTGCCACCAGAGCTCCTGTAGTTGCAAAGGCAAAGGTACCAATCATATCAAGTAATGCCAATAATGTCATGTTCATCCCTCTGTAAAATTAATACCCAGAATACATTTTATCAATAAGTAAGATATTTTCAACAAAAAGATTTTTTGCACATACTTATTTAATGATTTATAAAAAGATAAATCCCGGGATCAACCCCGGGATTTAGGTGGTCTTAGGCAACTTGCTGAATATTCATTTCATCTTCTTTGGGTTTACCTTCAATCATGCGACGAAGAATAGGTACTGTTAAAATCATTATCACTGCCACTACAGCGGTAACTTCACCAATTTGCAGAAATACCTTGGAGTAAATAGGCAAGGTTTGTAAAGGATCGGTGACACCTTCGGGAGCTGCAGTGAGAGAGGCCACCCAACCACCAATAACACCAGCGGCTGCGGTGGTAAGGAACCAGGCACCCATAACAAAGCCTACCATACGCTGGGGAACCAGCTTGGCTACCATAGCTAGACCTAAACCACTGATTAATAGTTCACCGATACTTTGAAATCCGTAACTGGCCACCAACCACCAAACGGAAACGATGCCCTGGGAATTTGCAAAGTTGGCACCCAGAGGCAGGATTAAAAAGCTAATGGCACATAGGACCATACCCAGAGCAAATTTACCCGGCATGGATAAGTCACGGCCTTGCTTACCCAAGACGGAGTAGAGGTAAGCAATAATTGGGCTGGCTAGAACAATCCAGAAGGGGTTTAGGGACTGGAATACTTCTGGGTTGGGAATGTTGATACCTAACAGGGAATGCTCCACGTTTTTGATAGCAAAAAAGTTTAGTGATGTAGGCATTTGTTGGTACAGGGTAAAAAACACAACCGCCTGGACCATCAGGATAACGGCAGCAATCATTTTACTGCGCTCATGTTCTTGGCTCTTGAAGATTTCTTTAAAAAAGATAGCGAATACAGTAATACCAACCAATAATAACAACCAATGTGCCACAGTTAAGTTTTGCAGCATATAGGTAGAGAAACCGATTAGGGCTACTTCACCTACTAAAACCAATGCAAGATTTCGTATATTTAAAGGAGCTAAGCCTGCAGGGGAATCAATACCATCAACTAACTTGCGGAAAAAGAAAAAGCTGGACAGAGAAAGGAATAAGCCAGCAGCACAGACATAAAAGCCTACGCTTAAACCATATTTTCCGCCCAAAACAGGAACCAAAATCATAGAAATAAAAGAGCCGATGTTTACCGACATATAATACAAAGTAAAGGCCCCGTCCAAGCGTGGATCGTCCTTAGCATACAATTTGGACAGTAAACTTGAAGGGTTTGCTTTAAACAATCCGTTACCCACAGCTACAAGGGCTAGGGAAATATAAACCAGACTTTTATCGAAGGTGGCCATACCAATTAAGATATAACCAAGCATCATAGTAATGGCACCCAATACAATGGTACGTTTAGTACCTAGTACCTTATCCCCAATAAAGCCTCCAATGGCCACAAAACCATATACCATTGCACTAAATGCACCGAAAATGGTAAAGGATTCTGCATCGCTCATACCGAGGGATTTAACAAAAAAGGTTGCTAATACAGCCTGAAGACCGTAGTAACCAAAGCGTTCCCACATCTCTAAAAAGAATATCATATAAAAGGGACGTGGTTGTTTTAAACTAGTATTGCTGTTAGACATATTTCTCCTCCTCAAAAAATATACAGGCCAAGACCATTGTCAAATAAATGTGCATATATTTGCACAGTGAATCAGACACAGAATATTTTACTATTATTACATTCGTTAGTCGATGTTATTTTTTATGTAATTTTCTTCCTACATTAAGGGATTAATTATAATAAATAACAGCAAATCCAGGCCTTGCTAATAATGTCCTAAATTGTGTTATAATAAATTCCTACTAGCTTAGCCACAATAAAGGAGGATATTTATGAAACATTTGTTGTCTTTTACGTTGCTAATTTGTCTTTTGCTTACAGGTTGTACCGTCAGTCAGGAAGATAGTCAAGCTATTAAAAAACAGCTAACTGAGCAGGATGTTCGTAAAGCAGTTAGTGAATTAGTTGAGGGTATTAACAAAGGTGATATGGAGGTTGTAAAGAAATATGTCGGAAATGCTACTCCTGTTGCTGAAAAACTAGTCAATAAATTAAAAAACAACGTTAAATTATCCGATATTCGAGACATATCAATAGAAGGTACTACTGCTCAAGCCACTGTGACTCTAGAAGTGGTTCCCTTGGATATGAAAAAAGATATTACCTTGAACTTTGATGTTACTGACGTCTTGTTATTAAATAATCCCTTAGGACTTTTGGCTGTTCTAATGAAGTGATAAAGTTATCTTTAGGGGGTTGGCAAGGATTGACATGAACCATCAAGTAGAAAGCTTCGTCTAATGAAGTAGGAGTAATCTTGAAAGGTGGTTTTTATGAAAAAGTTCTTGTCAGCATTGTTTACAATAGCCTTAACATTTAGCACTGTAACGACTGTTCCGGCATCTTTCAGTAAGAGTAATGCTACTTTTTACCTCAATATAAGTAAGTACATGATTGGCAGCACTCAATACGAAATGGATGCTGCACCATTTATCGAGGATGGACGAATATTTGTACCAATTCGCTTTCTGGCCTATGCCTGTGGTGTTTCAGACCAAGGTGTTCAGTGGAATGATGTTTTTCAAACGGTAACTTTGAAAAAGGGCAATACTACTCTGCAATTACAACTTGGCATTGACCAAGCTATTAAGAATGACTATGTAGAGGAACTGGATGTTGGTCCTATAATGAAAAATGGTCGCACCTTTTTACCCGCCCGTTGGATCGCTGAGGCGTTAGCTTATAAAGTGCAATGGAATGAGGCCAGTAAGACCGTGTTAATATCACAGACCTAGTAAAATTCAGTTGAAAGGTCATAGCATAAAATTACTCTTGTCAGTGATTTAGTCAAAATTACCGGTCTCCAATGTAATGTTTAGCACATACTTTTCATTCGCAATTAGCTATACTTACATCAGAGGTGAATGGAAATGACTATTGTTTTGCCAAAGGAACATGGGGCATGGGCTATGCTAGTTGTACCTTTCGTCGTGGGAGTAGTCACCAACGGACCAACCTGGTTGCATTTGCCCCTTTTTATAGGTGGGTTTTTCTTTTATTTATCTTCATACCCACTACTAATGATTATAAGGAATTCCAATAAGACTAATATTTTTGGCAAATGGTTAGCTATTTATGCTATTACCGGGGCTGTTTTCCTATTGATTCCATTATATTTTCATTGGGAGTTGTTGGCTTTAGGTTTACTTCTTATTCCTTTATCAGTGTTAAACCTATATTTTACGAAAGCTAAACGGGAACGTGAATTTGTAAATAATTTAAGTGCCATTGCATCTCTAGCGTTGGGAGCTGTGGCCAGTATGTATGTTTCTGTAGGTGCGTGGACATGGGAAGCCTTCTGGGCTTGGATTTATTGTGTTTTGTTTTTTGCTGGAAGTGTGTTTTTTGTTAAATCTAAAATTAGGGAAAAGAGCAATAGGTCATTTCTCTATTGCTCATGGTTTTACCATTGTCTGTTAGTGTTTATTCCTATGATCAATGCCCAATGGTTGCTTTCTTTGGCTTTTGTACCTAGTTTATACAGGTCCTTAGCATTTTGTAAAAGAGAAATGACCCCGTTGCAAATAGGTAAAGTTGAGATATTAAATTCAATATTTTTTACGATAGGTATAATTAGTTATTTAAGGTTGTAAAAACGTCTCATAATAAAATGTTGGCGGCTGTTCATTAACAAAGGAGAGAAATTTATTTAAATCATACCAGCGATTTTTTTGTTGCAAAATGGGCAATAAATTTTTGGCGCAAAGTAACGGTAATAAATGGGGTAAATTGGTATCAGGGCTAGGAACCAAGCCCATGACCATTTTTTAACCGGGGTAACATTTTTTTTACAGTTTGAACAATATTTTTTCTCACTCATTGGATCACCCAATTTCAATTCTTTCATAATTATATTTAATATTTTGCCCTAAAACCTAAAGGGTATGCCCCTCTGACCAACGTATTTTGTCACATCTTAGTGGATAAATTGTGTATAACTCTGTGGACAAGGGAATTTTTATGTGGATAAGTTGAAAAAAAAGAAAAACCCACAAAATATGGGTCTGGAAAAAGTGGCTATTTTATATTAACCTAATTTAAGGAAGAGTTTTACTAGACTATTGTACTGGATGGGATCTGCATATAAAAAAATAATTGTTAGTATAGAAGGATTTTATCCTGAATCTGTCCAAATTATTAGTAAAATGCTTCTGCTGGAGGTTAATCATGAGCAATGGGACCATATTAATTGCAGACGATGATCATAGAATTGTTAAAATTGTTTCTCATAGTCTGGAACAAGAGGGGTATAGGGTTATTACCGCTAAAAATGGTGAAGAAGCTGTTCAGTTAGCTACAACCATGAAACCAGATCTTGTCATTATGGATATTATGATGCCTCACCTTGACGGTTTAGAGGCTTCCCAGAAAATTAAAATGAAAGTTGATGTACCCATCATTATTTTATCTGCTAAAGATGATGTCGTGGATAAGATTGTAGGTTTCAAAATGGGTGTAGACGATTATCAGACCAAACCATTTAGTCCTGCGGAGCTAGCCCTAAGAGTAAAGGCTGTGCTCAGAAGAAGCAAGTTAGTACCGGAGGTAAAAAACAAAGAAGTATTAGAGTATCCAAATTTCTACATAGAATACGCCACACGTCTAGTTCGGATATGGGGACAGGAAATCACCTTAACGGCAAAGGAATTTGACATGCTATGGTTGATGGCATCCCATCCTAACCAAATATTTTCCAGATTGCAACTTTTAGAACAGATATGGGAAAGCCACTTTGAGGGTGATGAAGATACAGTTACGGTACATATTCGGAGACTCAGGAGAAAAATTGAGAGGGATGCGGCAAAACCAGAATTAATTAAAACAGTATGGGGAGTTGGCTATAAATTTGAAGCGGCCAAAGAATAGAAATTAAAAAACAATGACCTGCGTCACCGCAAGCCATTGTTTTTTATTTATCAATGGTTTAGTCAACATTGTCATCTTCGACAAATTGGGGCTGTTCTTTAGCACGGATACCTTCCCGTATCTTTGCACTTACTAAGGACATAATACCTTGGAATTTTTCATGTGCTTCAAAGGAAGCTTTGACTAAGGGGTTTTGGATGGCTTGAGCCTCTGCATCTTGCATTTTTTTCTTGTCATTCTCAGTTATCTCTAGGCCAGCCAATTTCTTTTTTTGAATCTCCATTTGCAGTTTTTGTAAACCCTCAACTAAATTACGAGCATCTTTGTCGTGCAAAAGACCAACTTCTGCCTTCTTCACATTTAAATATTCTTCAGTTTCTGACAGGAACTTTCCTAATTCCACACACATATCGAGAGCTGCATTGATTTTTGTCATTGTATCTACCTCCTAAATGATAGGTTCTTCACATGTAGAGTAAATCCTTCTGGGCATATCTAAGGAAATCCTAAATAAGACGAGAATAGGTAATCGCTAAAATTGGAAATCCAGAGCCTTGTTCAATATACCATCCAATAATTCCCTGCTGCCCTCGGTATATTGTTTCATGATCTTTATTTTACGGGCTCTGGCACCTGTACTTAGAACGGTATTAGCTAGGTGTATCGGATAGGGCAGTAGTGAGCCCTCTTGGTCAACTAAATCTTGAGGAAAATAATAACAGTCTAGAGTCCCAATCTGAGCAGCATAACCTGCCAAAGTTGATTTTGCCATGTACGAACCAACATCAGAAGTGACTTTGTCACACCAGGGAATTTCGTAATCAATAATTTCTTGAGGGATAACCAGATCATAGTCTTCTTTAAGTTTTTTTGCCAGTTGCTGCAAACCACGGTTACCTGTTTCGAAATCTTTTTTTGACAATAATCCGTAGGAACGACAAGAAAAGGGACGCACCTCATAAACCGAGCATTTCTTGTCATCATTTAAGAAAGGGCATTTTTGATTAGGATCTACCAATTCTAAGTAAAAATATTCGGCAGACTTTTTAACAATGCCCTGCCACTCTGACCTTTGGTTGTCTCTAATATATTTATATAAATTTAAATATTCGATAAAAAAGGCCGGAGGACTACCCCAATTGCAGCATGTAGCACAGCCGGTGCAGGATGTATTAGGGAGCGCTTCATAGACTTCGGCGAGTTTGGTAAATAAGTTGTTTTGTTCAGCTTTACTTAGAGCAGTATACAATTCTACCTGTTGCAGCATAGATCCATCTCCTTAATGTTTTTTCCTGACTATGTACTAATTATAACAAATAACTACCTAACTGGCGATGCTCGAATTTAAAAGAAGGAGTTAATTTTTATAAAGTTACTTGTGAATAAAAACAGGGTTGGAATATTTTTTGCCAAAACTTAAAGGAAAATGTCTTAATACCTAGAATATAGTTATTTAAAGCACAATCAAACGTCTAGTAAACGACAATTTTTTGCAGTAATTTCAAGCAAGTGGAGTAATTAACGAAATTTCTTTAAAATTAGAGGATAATTTCTGCTTGTCATAAAAATATAGTGGTGATATATTATGAAACATAATACATCAAATACTGCTTATTTTATTCAAAAAAATCCATTTTCCCAAAAGTAACTATATTTATTATAGTAATATACTAAGGAGGTGTCTCAGGGCATAACTGCGTTACTTCGTGTTCGGATATTCACAAGTTCAGAGGGCTAATCTTTCGAATATCCAATTTCAGATCGCTTTTGGCCAAGCTAACAGAAAAGAATGCCCGAAGGGAAGTGAGGGAATTCATGTCAGAAGCTATTGCAAAAGATAGAGGCGTGGTGAAGTATGATACCAAATTTACCAAAAGAGTTTATGAAATGGAAAATGGTAAATGGGTTAAGATGTGTATGCAATGTGGAATTTGCCCCACAACCTGCGCTCTCAAAGAAAAAATGGATCTTTCCCCAAGACGGATAATTCAGCTGATTCGGGCAGGTCGCAAAGATGAAGTGTTAAAAGCCAATACTATGTGGTTATGTACTTCATGTTATACATGTGCCTGTCGTTGTCCCCGCGGAGTTCCAATGATGGATGTAATGCACGATCTACGGCATCTGGCTGTGGAGAGTGGGTACATGCATAATTCCCAAGCAATGGCTGAGGTTTATGCAAAGGATGTTTCTAAGCGCGGACGCATTTGGGAAGGTGGACTCACCTTAAACTATGGACTTAAAATTGGTCTTAAAAGTTTTATTAAAATGGCCTTGGATATGCAGGATGTTGGTAAGAATATGATGCTTCATCGAAGGTTGACGTTATTACCTCCAAAGGGCGTCAAAAACCCTAATAAGTTACGGGATGTATTGAACCGAGCTTTAGAAATAGCCCAGAAGGAGGGTGGACACTAGTATGAAGTATACTTTTTACCCGGGCTGTGCCAGTGAAGGAACGGCTATTAGTTACCATCACTCTACTATTGCTGTGGCAAAGGTATTAGGGTTGGAAATGAAGGAAATCGAGGATTGGAATTGCTGTGGCTCAACTGTGACATCTAGTGTAATTGGTCAGTTTGCTGCTGATGTGTTAGCTTCTCGAAATTTGGCCCTAGCGGAAAAAGATGGTCGAGAAGATGTTGTGGCAACTTGTAGTTCCTGTTATGCTATATTAGGGAACGTCAATAAAAAGTTTAAGGATGAACAGTTTAAAGCCAAGGCTAATGATGCCCTTAGTAAAGATGGTCTAAACTACAACGGTGGGTTAAATGTACGTTTGTTGTTGGATGTAATGGTATCTGAAGTAGGTTTAGAAACTATTGCATCTAAAGTGGTCAAGCCTTTAAAGGGTCTAAAGGTAGCTGGTTATGTTGGCTGCCAAACAGTAAGGGCCCTTAGGGAATTTGACAACTGGGAAAATCCCACTTTTTTAGACAATATTATTGACTCCCTAGGGGCAGAACCTGTTGATTTCTCTCACAAACTAAAATGCTGCACCGGAGCAATGGCCTTAAGCTCTCCCGAGGTTACAGTTTCCGCACTATATCCGATTTTAAAAAGTGCCTATGATGCGGGAGCAGATTTAATTGTTACCCCATGTCCTCTGTGTCAAATGAACCTAGATGCCTATCAAATTAAGGTTAATAAAGTGTATGGGACCAACTATAACATACCAATTTTATTCTTCACCCAGCTAATGGCTCTTGCCTTTGGTTTAGATAATCATAAAGCAGCACTGGATTATTGCATTGTATCCCCTAATAAGGCTTTGCAAAGTATTGGTGCATAATGTGGAAGAATAGAAAAAAAGATAATTATTTTTTGCACAAAATCTTATAAAATTTATGAAAGTTAGCAGGAATATCGAAATATAGATAGAATAAGAAAGTAAAGAAAATCACAAACAAAAAGAAAGTACCTAATGGAACCCATTGCTAGATAGATAAGAATGGGGATGTTGAGAATGTAACGGGTTCACAATTGAAAGTCACATAACTCGTTCTATTGATTGCAGACTAAAAGTGGCGAAATTGACCTTAGCCAATTTTCAGTAATAAGCAATCCTGGCAGGTTAATTGATTGGAAAATTGGTTAATTGCTCGTTACGGAAAGAAACATCGACCAAGGGTGCATCTCCATAAGTGTTTGTATTCACAAAATAAGGACAAAGTCCAAGTATTACATCTAATAAGGGAGGCGTTGTTAATGGCATTAGTTCAACCCCATGGTGGCAAACTGACCCCGGTACTAGTACCTAGGGAGCAGCGTGCTGAATGGCAAGCAAAGGCTGAAAAACTGCCCGTAATTCGTATGAGTTCTCGTGAAGCTTCTGACTGCTTAATGCTCGGTATGGGTGCATTCTCTCCTCTGACTGGTTTCATGAAAAAAGCAGACTATGAGGGTGTAATTGATAACATGCACTTAGCCAATGGTTTGGCTTGGCCCCTACCTGTAACCCTAGCAGTTACTAAAGAACAAGCTGCTACCATCGAAATTGGCAGCGAACAAGCTCTGGTTGACGACGAGAGTGGCATCTATGTTGGTATTATCACTGTAGCTGAAAAATATGAATATGACAAAGTTAAAGAATGCAAAGCTGCTTTCTTTACCGATGACGCTGAACACCCCGGCGTACAAAAGGTTATGGAACAAGGCGAAGTATACATCGGTGGCGACATCGTAACCTTCTCCGAAATGGGCTATGCTACCAAATATGCTGGATATTATGCTCACCCAGCTGAAACCCGTGCATTGTTTGAATCCAAAGGCTGGAACACTGTTTGTGCATTCCAAACCCGTAACCCACTGCACCGCTCCCACGAGTTTCTGTGCAAAATCGGTAACGAAGTTTGCGACGGCCTGTTCCTACATCCCATCGTTGGTAAATTGAAGAAGGGTGACATTCCCGCGGAAGTACGTTTTGAAGCTTATAAAGCTCACATGAAGTATTACTTCAACGAAAAAACCATTGAAATGCGTGTATATCCAATGGAAATGCGTTATGCTGGTCCTAAAGAAGCTATCCTGCACGCTATCTTCCGTCAAAACTTTGGCTGCAGCCACATCCTTGTTGGTCGTGACCACGCTGGTGTAGGCAGCTACTACACTTCTTATCAAGCTCAGGAAATCTTTGATGCCTTTAAACCCGGCGAAATTCTTTGCCAGCCCATCAAAGTTACCTCCGCTTACTATTGCAAGAAGTGCATGGGAATGGCTACTGAAAAGTCTTGCCCACACGGACCAGAAGATCGTATCGCCATCAGTGGTACCAAAGTTCGTGAAATGTTTGGCCGCGGCGAACTGCCTCCGTTGGAATTCGGTCGTAAAGAAGTTCTGGAGATCCTCACTAAGTACTATCAAAGCTTAGATAATAATAAGTAATTCTTACTTGAGTTCCTTGCTAATTTGTAGGATGTAAATAAAACTAAATATGTTAAGAGTACACTTATATTCTACAATATACGACATATCGTTGTTGTCGGTAGCTTGACATAATTTGTCGAAATACAATGTATTGTCGAAGTTTGATATAGTGGCAGCCTCTAATAGGCCCTACTATATCAATAAGACAATATTGAAAATGTTCTACCTACAAACCCATCGGAGTTTTCCGAAAACGAGTTTATCGCAGGTGGTAAGGAGACAAGTATTTTAGACAAGGTATATTTATATTTAGTAATTAAAGACGTAAAGTCTTTAAATTTAAGCAATAGGGAGGTAAAAAAATGCCTAGCTTTGTAATTGCTGAAAAGTGCGATGGTTGCAAAGGTCAAGACAAAACCGCTTGCATGTACATCTGCCCCAACGATCTGATGGTTCTGGACAAAGGAAAAATGAAAGCCTATAACCGTGACGTATCCCAATGCTGGGAGTGCTACTGCTGCGTTAAGATTTGCCCTCAACAGGCTATCGACGTTCGTGGTTATGCTGACTTCGTTCCCATGGGCGCCAGCTGTGTACCTCTGAGAAGCTCCGACAGCATTATGTGGACTGTTAAGTTCCGTAATGGCATGCTGAAGCGCTTTAAGTTCCCCATCCGTACCACTGAAGAAGGTTCTGCTATTATCGACGGTGGCTATGCTTTAGATCAAGAAGATCTGAACAGCCCTGTTCTCTTTACTGAGCCCTATTCTATCGGTACTGCTGAACTTCCTGGCCTGAAGAAGTAATTGAGATAACTAACTATCGGAGGAGGTTAAAATATAATGCCGAACTTTGAAACTGTAGTAGTTAATACCGACATTCTTATTCTTGGTGGCGGTATGGCAGCTTGCGGTGCAGCCGTTGAAGCATCCTACTGGGCTAAGAAACAAGGTTTAAAAGTAACTTTGGTTGACAAAGCTGCTATGGACCGTTCTGGTGCTGTTGCAATGGGTCTGTCCGCTATCAACCAATACCTAGGTATTGCTAAAGGCGAAAACACCGTTGAAGATTATGTTAAGTATGTTAAGAATGACTTAATGGGTATTGCTCGTGATGACCAAGTCGCTGACATCGCTCGTCACGTTGACTCTTCCGTTCACCTGTTTGAAAAATGGGGTCTCCCCATCTGGACCAACGACGAAGGTAACTACGTTCGTGGTGGCCGTTGGCAAATCATGTTAAACGGTGAATCCTACAAGATTATCGTTGCTGAAGCTGCTAAGAAAGCTCTGGGTAGCGACAACATTTATGAGCGTGTTTACATCTGTGAACCCATCATGGATGGCGACAGAATTGCTGGTGCTATTGGTTTCAGTACCCGTGAAGAAAAAATTTATGTATTCAAGGCTAAAGCTGTTCTGGCTTCCATGGGTGGTGCAGTAGGCGTATTCAAGCCTCGTTCCACTGGTGAAGGTTTAGGACGTTCCTGGTATCCTCCTTTTAGCTCTGGTTCCTCTGCTTACTTCACAATGGCTGCTGGTGCTGAAATGACCTGTCAAGAAGTTCGTTTCATCCCTGTACGCTTTAAAGATGCTTACGGCCCTGTAGGCGCTTGGTTCCTACTCTTCAAATCCCGTGCTGTTAACGGTTTTGGTGAAGAGTATATGGTTACCCGTCGCAGTGAATTAGATAACTGGGGTCCCTATGGCAAAGTTAAGCCAATCCCTGCTAACCTGCGTAACTACCTCGGTATGCTGGATGTAAGCGATGGCAAAGGCCCCTTGTTCATGGAGACTGACGAAGCTATTAGAAACTTAGCTAAGAAATACGAAGACGATCCCAAGGCCTTCAAGAAGAAAATGAAGGAACTGGAAAGCGAAGCTTGGGAAGATTTCTTAGATATGACCATTGCACAAGCTCTGCTGTGGGCTGCTTCCAACATTGCTCCCGAAGAGAAACACTCTGAAATCGCTGCTGCTGAACCTTACTTCATCGGTTCTCACTCCGGTGCTTCCGGTGCTTGGGTTTCCGGTCCTGCTGACATTGCTCCTGCTGAATATCAGTGGGGTTACACCAACATGACCACCGTTAAAGGTCTGTTCGCTGCTGGCGATGCTTCTGGTGCTTCCAGCCACAAGTTCTCCTCCGGCTCCCATGCTGAAGGACGTATTGCTGGTAAATCAATCGTTCGTTTCGTAGTAGAAAACAACCAAGAGCCTAACATTGATGATGCTAAGGTTGAAGAATTAAAAGCTAAAATCCTTAAGCCTATGGCTGTTTGGGAAGAGTTCAGTGGCTTCTCCACCGATCCCGATGTTAACCCCAACTACATCCTGCCTAAGATGTACATGTTCCGTCTTCAGAAGATGATGGACGAGTACGCTGGCGGTGTTGTTGCTAACTTTACCACCTCCAAGACTCTGCTGGAAGTTGGCTTAGAGCTTTTAGGTATGCTGAAAGAAGATAGTCAAAAGCTTGCTGCCCGTGACCTGCACGAATTAATGAGAGCTTGGGAAAACATTCATAGAACCCTACAGGCTGAATCTCACATTCGCACTATGCTGTTCCGTGAAGAAACCCGTTTCCCCGGCTACTACTTCCGTGCTGACCTTCCCAAGTTAGATCCAGAGTGGGAAGTATTCTGCAACTGCAAGTATGATGCAGCTACCGGTGCTTGGGAAATGATTAAACGCCCCATCATCCGTCTGGTTGACTAATTAAGCACCTTATTATAGTTAAATAGATAGCTGAATAGTTATAAGGCCCGTGGCCCTACGGCCACGGGCTATTAAAAAAAGAAGGCCTGGGTGCAAAGCGCTTGTTGGGCCCTTTACTCCAGGTGGCCTAGAGGGTGCCTGGCTTTTTTGCATTTGTATTTTATATTAAATGGCTTCCGTGTGGCTAATATCAGGAAATACCTAATATTAGCCAGGCGGGAGCCGAGTGTTACTAAAAACCTGGCATGGCCTTAATTTTTACGTTTTAAGCACCTATCCAATGCATTGTTAACAACTGGACTAGGGAGTGAGAAAATGGCAAATAAAAGCATATTAGTAGTGGGTGGCGGTATAAGTGGTATTACCGCTGCTGTGGAAGCCGCCGAAGTAGGTTATGAAGTATTCTTAATTGAAAAGAATGCTTACCTGGGCGGTAAAGTATCCCAAATAAACGAATATTTCCCAAAATTATGCCCGCCAAACTGCGGTTTGGAAATTAATTATCAAAGAATTAAGAAGAATCCCAAGATTCATGTTATTACATTAGCTGAAGTTGAGGGTATTGCTGGTCAAGAAGGTAACTTCGATGTTTCTATTAAACTGAATCCTCGTTACGTGAACGAGGGTTGTACAGGCTGTGGTAAATGTTCCGAAGTATGTCCAGTTGAGAGAGCCAATGCCTTTAACTTCGGTCTTGATAAGACCAAAGCTATATTCCTGCCTCAACCCTTTGCTTACCCAATGAAATATATCATTGATAACACAGCCTGCACCGGTGCTTCCTGTGGTAAATGTGTTGAAGCATGTGAAGTAAAGGCCATAGACCTAAACATGGTTGCTAAGACCATGAATATCAATGTAGGTGCTATTATTTGGGCCACTGGTTGGGATTCCTACCCAGTAGAAAAAATAGCAAACTATGGCAGTGGCACTGTTACCAATGCTGTTTCCAATATTATGATGGAAAGATTTGCTTCCGTTACAGGACCTAGCCAAGGTAAAATTCTCCGTCCATCAGATGGTAATGAACCTAAGAACATTGCCTTCGTACAATGTGCTGGTTCCCGCGATGAGAACCATCAGAAGACTTGCTCATCAGTTTGTTGCATGGCAACTCTGAAGCAAATTGATTACGTTAAGAGACAATACCCAGATGCTAAGGTTACCATTTATTATATGGATATTCGCGCAATGGGTAAGCATGAGGACTTCTACAATAGGATTAAAGAGTATGATATTAACATGATTAAAGGTAAGCCTTCTGAAATTTTGGAAGATGCTGCTAAAGATGTTATCGTTATTGCAGAAAATCAAAATACCCAAGAGATTACCCAACTGAAGTATGACATGGTAGTATTGGCCACTGGTATGGCACCTGCCACAGTTGCTGCTAAAGTACCCGCGGCAGTGGCTTATGATGTAGACGGCTTTGTTCAAAGTGGTTCTGTACCTGGTATTTATGCTGCTGGTTGTGTAGCAAAACCGGGAGATGTAGCTTCTTCCGTTCAAAGTGCGACCGCTGCTGTTCTTAAAGCCATCCAATCTACGGTAAGGGGGTAAGACAATGGCTAAAAAACTAGGATTTTTCATGTGTACTGGTTGCGGCATTGGCGAAGCCCTCGATACAGCGGCTTTAACCAAAGTGGCAGCTAAAGAATATAAGGTTCCTGTATGCAAAGAACATGGATACCTCTGTTCTGCAGAAGGTGTTGAATTAATCAAGGCTGAAATTGAAGCTCAGGGTATAGATGGTGCTATAATCGCTGCCTGCTCTAGCCGTGTCAATGGTGATGTATTTAATTTCCCCGGTATCTTTGTGGAACGAGTAAACCTGCGTGAACAGGTTATTTGGAGTCACGAGGCAGACGATGAAGATACTCAAATGCTGGCTGAAGACCAGATTCGTATGGGATGTGAAAAGACAAAATCAGCTGAGGCTCCTACTCCATATATTGGAGAAAACCTTTCCAAGACCGTGTTGGTTGTTGGTGGCGGTTTAGCTGGCATGACCGCAGCTTTAGAAGCTGGTAAGGCTGGTTATCCTGTAGTTCTAGTTGAAAAAGAAGCAGCACTGGGTGGTTGGTTAAATAAAGTTTACAAAACAACTCCTATGGCTGCTCCCTTCACAGAGCCAGAAGACCCCAATGTTGCTGGTCGTGTGGCTGAAATTGAAGCAAACCCCAACATTAAAGTTTATACTGGTGCTGTAATTGAAAAAATTGCTGGTGGCCCAGGAATGTTCGATGCTGAAATTAATCAGGGCGGTACCATAGCTGCTGAGCGTGTCGGTGCCATTGTTTTGGCAACTGGAGCTAAGCCCAATGTAGACAGCCTCGATTATCTGGGTTATGGTAAATACCCTAATGTTATTACTCAGGTAGAATTTGAAGAACTTGCTAAGTCTGGTAGTATAGATGCCCAAAAAGTAGTCTTTATCCAGTGCGCTGGATCTAGGGATGTAGAACGTCTGCCTTACTGCTCTGCAGCCTGCTGCGTGGAAACCCTGAAACAAACTATGATTCTTAAGGAATTAGCACCTGAAGCTATGACCTATGTGTTCTATAAGGATGTTCGTAGTTCTGGTCAATACGAACATTTCTATAAGGCAGCCCAAGAAAACGGTGCAGTTTTTATCAAGGGTGAAATTAAAGAAGTCAGCGAAGCTGATGGTAAGTTAGTGGTTGAAGCCGAAGATATGTTGCTGGGCGGAGATGCAATGGTGGATGAGGTTGATTATGTTGTACTGGCAAACGGTATGATTCCTTCCACTAAAGCTGCTGAAGATGCTGCTGCTGCTCAGGAAGTTGCAGAAAACATCCTTAATCTGCAATACAGACAAGGTCCCGAATTACCTAACTTGAAATATGGCTTCCCTGATTCCCACTTTATTTGTTTCCCCTATGAAACCCGTCGTACTGGTATCTATGCCTGCGGAAGTGTTAGGGCACCTATGGATATGGCGAAGGCTGTCAGCGATGCAGCTGGTGCTGCCCTTAAGGCCATCCAATGTGTAGAAGTCACAGCTGGTGGAGCAGCTGTCCATCCGAGAAGTGGCGATCTGTCCTATCCTGAATTTGCATTACAGCGTTGCACTCAGTGCAAGAGATGTACTGAAGAATGTCCCTTTGGTGCAATTAACGAAGATGAAAAGGGTAACCCACTACCCAACCCTACCCGCTGCAGAAGGTGCGGTACCTGTATGGGTGCTTGCCCAGAACGGATTATCTCCTTTAAGAACTACTCGGTGGGTATGATTGGTAATATGGTTAAGGCAGTTGAGGTTCCCGAAGAGGATGAAGAAAAACCAAGAATTCTTATCTTGGCTTGCGAAAATGATGCTATCCCTGCCCTTGATATGGCTGGTATCAACCGCTTGAAGTATAACTCTTGGGTACGTATCATTCCCGTAAGATGTCTTGGTTCTCTGAACTTAGTATGGATTGCCGATTCCATGTCTAAAGGCTTTGATGGTGTAATGTTATTAGGATGTAAACATGGTGATGACTATCAATGCCACTTTATGAAGGGCTCTGAATTAGCAGAAATTCGTTTGTCCAAGGTTTCTGAGACATTGGATCGCCTTGGCTTAGAGTCTGACCGTGTTCGCATGGTACAGATTAACATTATGGATTATGCTGAACTTCCTAAGATCATTGATAAGTTCGCTGAAGACTTAGAAGAATTTGGACCCAACCCAATGAAAGGCTTCTAAATTAAATAGAATACTGACTGACGTCAACTCTTAAATATTTTAGGGTATGGCGTCAGTCTTAGTTTGCTTTAATTTATGTCAAAAAAGTTATGCTTTCTTTTGGACGCAAAATATAAAACCCCGCTAGCGGGGTTTTATATTTTGAATTTACTTACTACGTTGGTAAGTTGATCTGAAAGACCGGATAAATATTCGGCTGTAGATGCAACTTCTTCTATGGTGGCAGTTTGTTCTTGCGTAGTAGCAGCCACATTTTCAATGCTTGAAGTCAACTGTTGTATAGCTGATGCGACATCATTAATTTGTTCATTTAATCCTTGGATTGATGCTATAATTTCTTGGAAGCTGTACCCTACACCTTCAATGACCTGATGACCAAGTTTTACTTCACGGTTAGTTTTTCTAATATCTTCAGTAACTATTTCATTTTCCTTAACAATGGATAGGATTAAGTTGCTAATTTCCTTAGTAGCTTGGGCTGACTTCTCTGCTAATTTGCGTACTTCTTCTGCAACCACTGAAAATCCCCTGCCATGATCACCAGCTCGGGCGGCCTCAATGGCAGCATTTAATGCAAGTAAGTTTGTTTGATCTGCAATGTTGGTTATAAGCTCTACGATACCACGAATCTCCTGGGTTTTTATATTAAGCTCGTTAATAGACTGGAATACATTTTCGGATGAGGTTGTGATGACTTGCATTTGTTTTGTAAACTCTGTAAGTTCAGTATTTCCCTTAGTAGCATGATCTGAAACAATTTTGGAAGTAGAAGAAATAACTTGCATATTTTGATTAACCTTTTCTACAGTGGTAGCCATTTCAGACATAGCTGAAGCTGTTTCTATTGCACTGGCTGAGGTATGTTGAGAATGGCTGCTTAGATTAGATGCTGTATTATATAAATTTATTGTACTAAGGTTAATATTATTTATTAAAGTTCTTATGTTTTGTTTCATATGGTCAAAGGTCTTAGCCAGTTGACCTAATTCATCTTTCGCAGGATTAGAAGAATTAGAACCAGTAAAGTCACCCTCAGACATTTTGCCAGTAGCAGTAGCAAGTTGAAAAATAGGTTTGTTGATACCGACTGTTAGGAGTTTTGACATAGCTAAAGCAATAATAAATGCCACTATGTTTATGACAATTGCAGTCCTTTTTATGTCTTCGGTAAGATTATGAACAGAAAGAATTTCAGTATTCAATTCTTCATCATTGGTTTCTACAAATTGCTTTAATGTTTTATTAATTTCATCAGTATAGGGTAATAGCTTTTCAAGGGCTGCTGTTACAATTAAATCTGCTTCCTTTTGTTGTTCAAGGTTATCTGATTCCCAAGCAACATAATATAATTCTGTGGCAGGAATAAATTCACTTTCTACAATTTTTGCATATTCTTCAGAGCTACTAATTATTTGTCTAAGCTGCTCTTGTTTTGATGTTTCAATTATTGTCATTAACTTTTTTCCGTTAGCAAGCATTTGCTGCATATCATTTAGGTAATTTTGTTTTAACTGTTCATCGCCAAATCCATAAAAACCTCTTATATTAGAATTAGCACTTAAGAAATTAGCTTCGATGTTATGGGCCAGAGTAGCTTTAAGGTTAACTTCTTCAATTTCGTAAATCCTTCTATCAATATCTCTTGTTGCTAGAATACAGTTTAAGCCAATGGCCAGTAAAAGGATTTGGATCATAACAAAACTAAGGAGAATTTTCATACCCAACTTTAAATTCCGAAAAAAAGTTAATACCATCATTCGCCCACCTTTATTAAAGATTAAAATCCTGCATTAAAACTCAAAGCTTTCACAAGTATATAAGATAGAGCTTTACATGGTTTTTATGCTAGTGTACTATTTCAATGGTTTACTAAATTTTTCCTCTAAAATTTGAAGGGTAAATATAAAAACATATAATAAAAATCAAAACTATAAGAAGGATTATTATTTTTTTGTCAAAAACATTTAATTCATGCTAGAATAAATGTATTGCTGTTTTTACAAGTTGATTAACAACGGTAAGGAACTAAAATAAAAAAGGTCAGAGGCTACTACAGCCGTTGACCTTAATTAAAGATATAGAAAGAGTCTATACTAACTAATTTTTATCAGTAGCTATTGAATCCTCGCGACCAACTGCAAAAAACTTTTTCATAATCTCTACCATCTTCTTACTGGTTTCTATTTCATTATGAATATTGCAACGATCCATTTCAGCCTGCGCCCAGTTTATAAAATCGTTCATTGTCATATTTGTCATATAAATCCCTCCATGGTTATTATAGTTTTAGAATTCCGAAATGGAGACACATTAGAACACCAAAAATATGAGGTAACCCCGTTGGGAAATAACAAGAAAGTAAGTGACAACAATTCTTGAGTATTTTCTGTAAAGGGCAGCACCTCCTAAATATTTTTTTAAAATTCCGTTGCAACCTATTGCTAATGTGCCCTTGAAGTGCTACAATAACCATAAGGTAGTGACAACTTAGTTGTTGTCGTAATGATTATTGTAGTATATGAGTATTTTTTTACCAGGGCTGTCGCCTTGGCTGTCTTTGTTTCCGGAATTTGATTTGATACTAGCATAAATAAATAATCAATACAAGATTCATGTTTAAAAAACTCCCTTTAAAATGTTAAAGGGAGTTTTTTATCATGTAAGAACAAATAATTTTGACTGATATTGCAAAAAAATTTAATGTTTATACACAGGTTTATTCAATTTTGAACATGTGGTAGCCCAAAAATTGCACAAAACGACAACTGTAAGATCCTCCAAGCTTAAAATATTAGCAAGAACTCTGAAAAAAATGTGTTTTTTCAGAGGAATTTAATGTTAATAGTAGAATAGTTTACTGAGCATTTTTGTGGAGGTACATTATGCGACGGCTATCAATGGATTTCATTAAACCTGGCATGAAGGTTGGACGGCCAATTCGAAACAGCAGTGGTCAAATACTCTTAAATGCTGGGGTGGTACTGAGCGAGAAATATATATCGCGTTTAAAATTATTAGGTTTACATTCGTTATATATCGATGATGGTCTCTTACCAGATATTCAGGTGGATGATGTAATTCCCGAAGAGACAAGGGTAAAGGCAATACAACAGGTAAAAAGTTTACTGCAGGCACATTCAAAATCAATGGGTGGTGACATTTCAGATACAAGCAAAATTTATCCCACGATAAATGATATCATAGACCAGTTGCTGGATAATACAAAACTTATTGTAGAACTAGTTGATATACGAACGATGGATGATTATGTTTTCGCACATTCTGTGAATGTGTGTGTATTGGCATTAATGACAGGTATCTCTCTTGGTTTTGAGCGTCCAAAGTTATTTCATCTTGGTATGGGGGCTTTATTGCATGATATCGGGAAAATATTTGTGCCTAAAAATATCTTGGATAAGCCTGGCCGATTAACAGAGGAGGAATATGCTGAGGTAAAAAAGCACCCAGCCTATGGTTTGGATATTCTTAGCAAAAATCCCCATGTTAGCAGTCTTTCTCGTATGGTCGTATACCAACACCATGAAAGGTATAATGGAGAAGGGTACCCTCAGAACTTAAAGGATTCAGAGATTCATCAATTTGCTCAAATTACTGGTATGGTGGATATGTATGATGCTTTAACGGCAAATCGGGTGTACAGAGGGGCGTTTCCCCCCCACGAAGCCTATGAGATGATTGCTGGGTCTGGTAATTACTTATTTGATTTTAATATTATTCAACCTTTTTTATCAAACATTGCTGCATATCCCGCAGGAACAATTGTTGAATTGAGTTCTGGTGAAATTGCAGTGGTTGTTAGTACGAAAAAGGGCTTTTCCTTATATCCAAAAGTAAGGCTTTTGATAAATAGGGATAAAAACTCCTTTCAGGAAACAGTAGAGATAGATCTGCTTGAATGTAGAAATGTAACAATTTGTAAAGTTGTCAATGATATTGATTTTTCTAAGCTTGGACAGGAATTAAAAAACAAAAGTTTGTGAAAATCCTGGCCTAGTCAGGATTTTTAAATTTTCCAATAACTTCTCCAAAATTGATAAATTTATGAACAGATCAGATAATACTATAATATAACAGGGAGGTTGATTATATGTCCAAGTGGAGGAACATAGCGTTTTATACCTTGATTATAGCATTTCTATCAGGCATCATGTTTGCTGCAGGTTGTACCTTAATTAAGGATATTACTCCTAAGGAAGAAACAAGTCAGCGTCAGGAAGGAATAGCGGATGCTAGCCTTCCCGGAGTAGGGCCTGATACCATAGCTAATATTGTTGATAAGGTTAGTCCTGCTGTAGTTAAAATTACCACAGTGGTTGAAGTAGCAGGATATAACAATAATCCCTTCCAGAACGACCCATTTTTTCGACAATTTTTTGGAATAAGTCCACAGCCTCAATACCAGAGTGGTTTAGGTTCAGGTTTTATCATTTCAAAGGACGGCTACATCTTGACTAATGAACATGTTATTGATGCAGCTCAAGAAATAAGTGTACTTGTAAAAGGGCATCAAAAGCCCTTTGAGGCCAAGTTGGTAGGGGCAGATCCATCAATGGACTTGGCTGTGTTGAAGATAGAAGGAAATAATTTTCCTACCTTAAACTTGGGAGATTCAAACAAAATCAGGGTAGGTAATTGGGTTATTGCCATTGGCAGTCCCTTTGGCTTGGAAGATACTGTCACAATCGGTGTAATAAGTGCTAAAGAACGACCTCTAGAGATAGATAACCGCACCTTTGAGCATCTATTGCAAACAGATGCTTCTATCAATCCCGGAAACAGTGGAGGTCCCTTGCTAAACTTAAATGGTGAAGTCATTGGAATTAATACAGCCATTAATGCTCAGGCCCAGGGCATCGGATTTGCAATACCCACCAGCACCGTAAAAGAGATTATCGATGACTTGATTAAACAGGGCAAAGTACAAAGGCCTTGGCTGGGAGTACAAATTCAACAGGTTACACCAGACATTGCAAATTATTTAGGTTATGAAGGATCAACTGGAGCAGTGATCTTTGGAGTTGTACCGGGAGGACCAGCGGATAAAGCCGGTATTAAGGAAGGTGACATTGTTTTAACCATAGATGGCACTAAGATAGAAGACCCTAATACGCTGATTAAAACCTTGCAGAAGACGAAAATAGGTGCCAAGGTAGAAGTAGAAGTATTCCGCAAGGGAAAGACTATAAACATAAGTGTTGAAGCTGCAGAAAGACCAGCTAATATTAAATAAACATTGCTGTCAGTTATAAAATCTTAAGACACTACAGGTTACTGTAGTGTTTTTTATATTATGGCATCCAATATCTGAGATATTAAGGGCAAACTAAGGATAAAACCAATTATTCTTATAACAATCCATAACATATTCGACAAAAACATCAAATAAAATACAGTGGAATATAAGCAAATACACAAGGATTCAGGGTTTATGGTATACGACAAAAGCTGAAGGCTGATGGCTGAAGGCTAAAATACTGGGTACACTAACAAAGGCGGAGGTGTGCAATGGAAATAAATTTTGCTTACGGACGTAATATAATGACGGTTGCTATTGAGAAGACAAATATTGTCGACATTTTAGCCCCGGAACTACCTCTTTCTGTTGACCCAGTTCAAGAAATTTCAAGGGCCCTAAGAAATCCCATAGGCAGCCCCAGATTAAAGGAAATTATAAAAGATAAGCAGCCTGTTAACATTGCTATCCTTGTTACGGATATCTCCAGACCAATACCTTATCAAGATCTTCTTGATGCCCTTATGGAGGAAATACAGATAAACGTAACCCTAAAACAGCGAATAAAATTCATCATAGCAACCGGGGCTCACAGACCCAATACGGAGCAAGAAATTGAAACAGTTTTCGGTCAGCTGGCTAAAAATCACATCTTTATTAACCATGATTGTGATAACAATCTGGTAGAGGTTGGTTACTTAGCCGATGGCACAGAACTATGGATAAATAAAGAAGTGGTAGAAGCGGACCTGGTTATTGTTATTGGCTGTATAATGCCGCATAATCTGGCTGGTTTTTCTGGGGGACCAAAGTTGATTTTACCTGGCGTGGCCGGTAGAAAGACCATTGAGGAAAACCATAGCATGATGACACGATCCCAGGTGGGGCCTGGAAAAATTAAGAACAATCCCATACATAAACAAATGTTAGAAGCGGCAAAAATGGTGGGGGTGGACTTCAGCATACATGTAGTGTTAAATGATCAGAACAAAATTGTTAAATGTCTAACCGGTGACCTAGAAAAAGCCTGGTATGAAGGATGTCAGTACTGCAACAGTATCTATAGTTTACAGTTACCCGAACCAGTGGAGGTGGTAATTGCGGGGGCTGGAGGATATCCTCGGGATCTCAACCTCTATCAAGCTATAAAGGCACTGGTCAATGGTGCTAGGTTGCTGAAGCCAGGTGGGACTCTAGTTTTAATTGGAGAATGTACAGAGGGTATGGGTGAACCACTATTTGAGGAGTGGCTGAATAAGGGTAACAATCCAGAAGAGATAGTCAGTAGATTTGAACAAAAAGGATTCGTTTTAGGTGGACATAAAGCCTATGTACTGTGTCAGGAGCTAAAAAAGATAGAAGTTATTGTCATCTCTGAGTTTGCTAGAAACCAAAACCCTGTACCACATATGAAAAATGCTCAAGATTGGCATGAAGCCGAAAGGATGCTTGTTCAAAAACATGGTCCAGATTACCAAGCCATACTTCTTCCACAGGCAGGATTGGTATTTCCGCTCCCTTAGCTATTAGCTTTTAAAAACTCAAGGCTAATAGCTAAGGACTAAAAGCTAACGACTTAAATACCTATTCAAGAGCTCTTGCCGAGAAATAACTACCTTTTTTGGGACCAACTTGTTCCACTGGCGGTGAATATGGGATAGCCCACCAGGATGTAGTAAAAAAAGCAACCATCTCTGATACCAAGCTACAATAGTGCCAATAACTGGGGGCAAGTCGTAAACCGTAAAACCCAATTGTCTTGTTCCTCTGTGAATCATAGTAACACCTATCAGAGCCTTTGTCCCTTGACAGGCTGGATCTTGGTAAACAGCTTGGGCAAGTAGTGGTAAGGAACGGCGGGTTTCTCTTAATAGGCCAATGGCTGTTGCTTCCAGCGAACGGGCGCTTGTAGTAATTTTTTGTAGAAAATCATTATTTAAATGAAGCTCAATTACTTTATCACCGGGAGATAATAATGTACCATCTGGTAGCCTCATTTCTTTTCCTCGATAGTTTCGTATAGCCAGACGAAATAACACATGCTTATCATTACCTACCAACTTTAGACCCGCCATGCGAGCAAAGCAAAACTCCCAAATTTGCCATAACCTACGTAAGTTCTTCTTGATTATGCCAACGCTTCCATATCCTATAAAATCCTCCATATTGACGGCTTGAAGATTTTTTTCTTTAAGTTTTTGTAATATAAAGGGCAAGGCTTGTACCATTTGAGAAGGTCCCTTTGCTGATGCACCAAACCCTTCACTATGATCATGAAAGACAATAATTGATCCAGGCTTAACTTTGCGCGACACGATGTTCTGAATGCTTTCTGGCGAAGCCTTATGGTCCCAATCCCAGGTCATAAAACTCCACAGTATTGTCTTGTCTTTTGTACATAGGACATAAAGGTAGGTTACAAGGTTAAAGACACCCCAGGAAGGGCGAAAAAACTGTGGTGAATGATTAGTAATGGACTGAATAGATTTTCGTCCTAAATAAATTTCCCGCAGTGCTGCTAAAGGCCCTTGAAACCAGGCAAAACAGTGGTTATAACCATGGGTTCCCAGACTATGACCTTCAGATTTGATTCGATTAATTAAATCTGGATGTTTTTCAGCATGTTTGCCTACCAAGAAAAATGTTGCCTTAGCATTGTAAAGTCTAAGTATATCTAGTACTTGGGATGTATAGTAAGGATCGGGGCCATCATCAAAGGTTAGGGCCACTTTATCCCAGTTTTTACTTCCTTTGCAATAGGTCCCCACCTTAAGAATTCTACCAAAGAATGTTGGTAATAACATATAGAGCAAAATGACAATGCCAGCAAGTTCAAAGAGGTTAAAGGACATCTTTATTCACTCCTGGTTTTCATTATGTTTTCTAAGGGATAAAATACATAAAACAGCCCCATACTTGCAAGAACAAAGGCACTCATATAGATAGTTCCTGCTGGATAAAGAATAGAGGCAATGGCCCCACCCAGAGAAGGACCTAATGCAATACCCAGTCCCTCTAGGGTTGTAAAAATGCCCCAACCCGTAGCCTGTTGCTCCTCAGGAATTGCCCTTGCCAAAAGAGAATTCCAGGCTGGGAGGATTATGGCATAGGAAAATCCAACTAGGATTACCAAGAGAACAATGACTTTTAAATCTCGAATACTGGGAAAAAGAATTAGTAAAAAGGAACAGGAAAGAAAGCCTAATGACAAAAGCTTTGGTAATGGGAAACGATCAACCAATTTACCCATAGGAACCAGAAAGAGGACAGCCGTTGCACCACCTGCGCTTAGAAGTAAGCCATACTGTTGGGAGGTTAGTTCTAGTGTCTTGGTAGCATAGATGGGCAATATAGGTAGTAATAAACTGACGGCTAAAGTTTGTAAAAACATTCCCGGCAGTAAGATCTGAATCACCATGGGGTTTGCGGTTAGTTTTTTAATTTGATCCATTATTGTAAAATTTATACTGGTAGTCTTGGCAACAAAGGGAATAAGAAAACCAATAAATAGGCTGAAGCCCCATAAAATAATGCAACCGAGAAAAGTATTGCGGTAGCCTGCTGACAACACAAAATTAACTCCCACAGGACCCACACCCATTCCCAGAAGCCAGGCAGAAAAAACAAGCCCCATTCTGGCGGCCCGATCAGAACAACCGGTAGGAGCAACATTGCTGATAACTGCAAGCCATACAGGAGTAAAGCCAAGCCCAAAGAGACCAGATAGCAATAAAGCGGGCCAAACAGATTCAACGTAATATAGACCCAGCAAAGAAAGAAAGCTGATAAATAGTCCTAGTATTAATATAGGACGTCCTTGTTTATCCAATAGGGACCCTGCCAGGGATTTTAAAAGTGTTTCAGTAAGGTAATGTCCTGTCACTACAAGACCCGTAGTAAAAACTGAAAAACCTAAATAGTTAACAGAATAAAGGGGCCAAAAAGTTAGGAAAAAAGCACTTCTAGCTAATTCTGTAATAAATAACAAAACAATAAAGCCATAGTCCCTAGGTCGTAAATTTAATGAACTAAGCAAAATTCTATCTCCTTATTAAAAAACCACAGTTGCCATGATAACCCCGAGTATTGCCCCAGCCACTACTTCCGAAGGGGTATGGCCAATCAATTCCTTGAGGGCCTTTAGATTTTGTTTCCCATCCTGACGTCCCATTTCCTCAAGCATTTGGTTTAAAATCTTAGCATGAATACCAGCTGCCCGTCTGACACCCATAGCGTCGTACATTACAATAATGGCAAAAATAGCGGTAATGGTAAATAGAGAAGAAGACCAACCATATTGAAGACCTGCAGCGGTAGCCAGTGCCGTTACCATTGCCGAGTGGGAGCTGGGCATACCTCCGGCTTCAAAAAATCTGTTCAAGTTCCATTTTTTACTTTGGATGCTTGCTAGAATTCCTTTGGTTAACTGGGCAATCAGGAAGGCGGATAAAGGTGCAAATAGTATTTTATTTAGCCAGAGCCAGTAATAAATTTCTGACAATAGTTTCACCTCAAAACATACTTTACAGACAAATATAAATAATATATTCTCTAAGCTTTTTTGTAAATCCTTGCTGATTATGAATAATACCATAGAATAAGAAAACAACATCTATAAGAGGAACCAATAAGAGGAACCAATTGTCAGAACTGACAATATTATAGGGGTTCATCAAAGATTTGCTTCCTGTTAAGATTTAATATAGGGCTTAAGCCCAATAAATCTGACAGGAGGAATTATGACAAAAAGAAAGTGGACAACCTACGGACTGCTATTTCTGTACCTGTTAGCCTTTAATATTATGGTCTTCCCAGCTCCGGTTGAGGCAGGTCAGTCAAAACCAGTTGTCATGGGTTATTATGCAAAGGATTGGTATACAGACAAAGATTCATATAATTCCCTGGCCAAATATGCAAGCAATATGGATTATGTAGCAACTTTTTCTGCCAGAATAGATAGTAATGGTGATTTAATCACTGATTTTATGCCCACAGAGGGTGTAACTCTAGCAAAACAAAAAAACGTAAAACCTTTATTAGTCATACATAACATGTATAGCGGCGGAATGGATTCTGGCTCTGCAGCTGCGGTCTTGGGGGACCCTAATAAGAGATGGAAATTAGCCAATAATATTCTTTCGTTAGTTAAAAAATATGGTTATGCTGGCGTAAATATTGACTTGGAAGCGGTTCCTAGTCGGTATAGAAACGATTATAGTAAATTCCTATGGGAATTGAAGGGGCTACTAAAACCTGGAGGTTATACTCTTACAGCAGCAGTACCTGCTAAGAATAGTGATCTGCCTAATAATCAATGGTCTGGCGCCTACAACTATAAAGAACTGGGACAAGTATGTGATTACGTGATGCTAATGACCTATGACGAGCACTGGTTTGGTGGTGCACCTGGCTCAGTTGCTTCTTTGCCCTGGGTGCAAAGTGTATTAGACTATGCAGTCAGCCAAATGCCTGCACAAAAAGTTCTGTTGGGTTTGGCTGGCTATGGCTATGATTGGTCTTCGGCCAAAACGCGAACCGTTAAGTGGAAAGATATAAACAGCCTAGTTTATCAAAAAGGTGCCCAGGTTCGTTGGGACAATGCCAGCAATACACCCTATTTTTATTATTGGAATGGTACCGAACAGCATGAAGTATGGTTCGAAAATAAATACAGTCTTGGTATAAAATTGGGCTTGGTAAAATCTTATAAATTGGGTGGCGTTGGTTTTTGGCGATTGGGTTTTGAAGACGCAAGTTTTTGGCAAACAATTAGTCAAAAAATACGTTAACTATTAGGGAGGCATTATGCCTCCCTAAGCTTTATCCCGAATTACGGGCAAAAGAATAATTTTTTGGTTGTCGTCGTCGTTAACTATATTATTCAATTCGGCTTGGGCTGCACCTAACAGGCTCAATTGAGCCTCGGACAACGATGCAATTTTTAGACCTTCCAAATTTGCTTTAACCATATAAAAATGCCTCCTTTTCAGAACTATTGTTCCCAGTGAAACATAAACTAAACCAAGAAATTTTATCTCCAGTGGCGGTGCCAAGTCCACTAATGCAGGTGTATTGTACTGTAGTGTGTAAGCCTTAAGAAGGCCTTATGTCATGAGCCATTACAACAAAAAAACCTTGCCTTGTACTAAGGGTACAATTATAATTAAATTGACACTGATAACCATTATCTATTACATAAAGCTTTGGAGGGAATACCATGACACTGGATAAATGCAAAAGAGGGCAAAAAATTAGAATTATGAATATTCCTAATGAAATTATCCGGTCGCAGGCAATTCGGTTCGGTATTTCCGAAGGGGCCATTGTGACTTGCGAAGAGGTTGTTCCTGCAGGTCCTGTGGTGGTGGGTATGTTTAAACAGCAAATTGCCATAGGTCGTGAATTGGCCCGTAGCATTGCTGTTCAACCAGTTAATTCGTAAGATACAGATGAGGTTGAAATAATGCAAAATAAACAAACACCTACCAATGGGGTAATCGGAAAAAATATTATTCTGGTGGGTAACCCCAATGTGGGGAAATCACTATTTTTTAATTACCTTACGGGAAGCTATGTAGATGTTGCGAACTTTCCGGGTACAACAACCAATGTCATATGTGGACGCTGCGGTCTAGATGCAGTAACTGATACCCCGGGGATTTATGGGATTTCCTCATTCAATGAGGAAGAAAAAATTACCCGGGATATTGTTTTGCATGGGGATGTTCTAATTAATGTTGTAGATGCCCTGCATTTGGAAAGGGACTTATTCCTAACTCAGCAACTTATTGATACAGGTCGTCCGATGTTAGTTGCTTTAAATATGATGGATGAGGCTGAAAATCAAGGTATCAAAATCGACATTAAGGTGCTTAAGGAACTTTTAGGGGTCCCGGTTATTGCCACGGTTGCTGTGGAGGGAAAAGGACTGGATCAGGTATTAGAAGCCATTAAAGGAGCTAAACCTGGTAGGGTGTTACCTGTTGTAGAAGAAAAGTTAGCAGAACTGCCGGATACAATTCCTCGTGCCGAAAAATTGTTAGTACTGGAAGGGGACCCGATTGTTTCAGAAAGGAATGGTGTTGCACCTGGTCACTATCGAGCACTCTTTTACACTGAAAGACGTCACTGGATTAATAAACTGATATCAATGTCAATCAGAGAAACAAATACACGTGAGGTCTGGGGTTCTAGACTCAGTCGTTGGATGATCCAGCCAGTTACTGGCATTCCTTTGTTAATTATAACTTTGTGGCTACTCTATCAACTTATTGGTGTTTTTGTGGCCCAAACTGTGGTAGGATTTACGGAAGAGTTTATTATGGGTGAGTATTTTCAACCAATTGCCAAGGCACTGGTTGGAAAGTTTTTGACACCAGGTACACCTATGAGCGAAATTTTAGTAGGGCAGTTTGGTGTCATCACCATGACTGTTACTTATTTAATTGGTCTGTTGTTACCGTTGGTTTTAGGGTTTAATTTGGTCCTTGCCCTGTTAGAAGATACTGGTTATTTACCTAGGATTGCAACATTGTTGGACCGCATCTTAACCTTCTTTGGCTTAAATGGCCAAGCGGTAATTCCTTTGGTATTGGGCTTTGGTTGTGTGACTATGGCTTTAATGTCCACACGTTTACTGGGATCAGAACGGGAAAGGCTAATAGCTACCATTATTCTGGCATTAACAGTGCCTTGTTCTGCTCAATTAGCGATTATTGCTACCATGTTGGCCGGATTGGGTCCTGGCTTTGCAGTGGTTTACGGTATGTTAATCTTTAGTGTTTTTATTGCCGGAGGTACTCTATTAAATAGATTCGTCGCTGGTGAATCTTCCTCCCTTTGGATTGATCTTCCTCCCATGCGTTTACCTCGTATGGGAAATGTCCTAAGAAAGACCTGGATCAAGAGTAAAGAATTTATTACCGAAGCAGCGCCCTTGTTTGCTTTGGGGGCGTTAGTTCTTGGTCTACTTGATGTATCAGGTACTTTGGATACCATTGAAAACGTCCTAGTTCCCCTAACTGTAAACTGGTTGGGGTTACCTAAGGAGGCTGCCAGCGGCTTTATCATGGGAGTTATTCGACGAGAGTTTGGCACTGCCGGACTGTTTACATTTCCAATGTCTGATTTACAAAAACTTGTGGCCCTTACGACCATTACCCTCTTTGTTCCCTGCATTGCCTCGGCGATGGTTATTTTTAAGGAGCGGGGTTGGAAGGCAGGCACTACCATATGGATTGGCGTCATTGTCGTAGCATTTTTTGTGGGGGGTTTAATTAATCAAATGTTAAACTTTTTTACCAGCCAGTTTACCTCAGCTGCGCCGCTGACGATGCTAGCGGGTACTATTCTAATAGGCCTAGCATTATTACTAGGAATTAATTCTGTTATTCCTGGATCATCTAGGAGCAGGTGATATTGTTGCAGAAGAGAATTATCCACATTTTTATAGTAATGTTAGTTTTGTTAACCTTTAACTCCCAGGTCTGGGCTGGAGAACCGCAAATAATCGGGGAAACTGCAGTATTGCTGGATGCTAAGTCAGGTGCGGTACTATATGGTAAGGAGGAACATAAAAAAATGTATCCTGCCAGTACCACAAAGGTGTTAACCGCATTGTTGGCTTTGGAACACTCTGGCTTAACTGATCAGGTAACTATTGGTCCCAATCCTATTAAGGCAGGGGGAACATCTATCTGGCTACAGGATGGGGAACAACTTACAATGCAAGAATTGATCTATGCATTAATGTTGAACTCAGCCAATGATGCGGGGGTCGCCATTGCAGAGCATATAGCAGGTTCAGCGGATAAATTTGCAGAACTCTCCAATGAAAGGCTTCGTAAGATAGGTGCTAAAAATACCCATTTTACTAATCCTCACGGTATGCCGGATAAGGAGCATTATTCCACTGCCTATGATTTAGCTCTGATAGGCCGTGAGGCTTTAAAGAACGAAGATTTACGAAAAATTATGACTACTATTAATCATGAAATACCTAGGGCTGACCCAGAAGCCCAAAGGCATCTTTTTAATCACAACAAGCTTTTATGGAGTAAAACCTATGGCTATAAGGGTGCCACAGGTTTAAAGACTGGTTACACAGTTGAAGCAGGGCAATGTATAATAGCTTCTGCAGAGAGGGATGGTATGGAGTTAATTGCTGTGGTCCTACGCAGTGAAGGTTTTAATATCTGGACCGATGCAGTCAAGCTTTTAGATTATGGTTTTAACAACTTTACCAACCGTCAATTGGTCCAGGGTGGTACGGTGATGGCAGATGTACCAGTGAAATACGGTAATGGGTCTGTTAAACTGTTAACCAAGAATGATTTTTACTACAGCTTGCCTAAGGAAGGACAATTTGATCTCCATGTTACCACCGAACCAGCGGAAGATGTGAGGGCTCCAATTACCAAGGGTCAGGTTTTGGGAGCTGTGGTTATAAGGAACGGTGAAGAGGTTGTAGGTGAGGTTCCCCTGGTAGCTCAGGAAGAAGTAAAACGGGACTGGGGGACTACGCTAAAGGGCCTAATAAAATGGGGCTTACTGCCTCTATTGCTATTACTTTGGATACGTAGAAGAGTTTATCTAAAAAGAAAAAGGCAACAAAGATTGGCCCGTAGAAGAAAATATTATAATTATCTAGACTAGAGAAATGCATTGACACCCTAACTAAAAAGCAATATACTGGAAAAAAGTAGCCGGGTGGTGTTTTTCCTTTGAAGAAAATTATAACCCAGGTTGGGGAAAAATTAAGGGCCCATGAATATAAACTGACTCCTCAACGGCAAATTATTTTAAAGGTTATGTTAGAAAACAAGGACAAACACCTTAGTGCAGAAGATGTTTATAACCTTGTTAAAAGAAAAGCCCCCGATGTAGGATTGGCCACTGTTTATCGAACCCTGGAACTTTTTTTGGAGCATGAAATTATTCATAGCATAAATTTTGGTGATGGGCGCAAACGCTATGAATATGGGGATAACAGTGATGGACATCATCACCATCATGCCATTTGCCTTAAGTGTGGGAAAATTCTCGAGATTAATGAAGATTTTTTGGAAGAACTGGAAAAGCAGGTAACACAAGATTATGGTTTTATAGTAACAGACCATGAACTGAAAATTTTCGGTTATTGTAATGATTGCAAAGAAAAAGAAAAATCGTAACGAATAAAGGGATTACCTCTGGTGATCCCTTTTATATGTTTAAAAAGAATAGTTATAGAGCACCTTTAGTCAATAGTCGAATAACTTTTTCGTAGTGGAGAATGATAGTATAAAGATCCATTAGCATTAGCCCTTTAAGTGTCACAAAAGCACAGGGCTCGTGAATAGCTATTCCGCTCAAAGTGTAATAGTATGTGGGAGCATGGTGATGGATAATCGGAGTGGATATCATGGAAATTTACTTAGAGGTTGCGCTACGTGCTATTGGTGCATACTTTAGTCTGTTGTTGGTAACTCGACTAGTGGGTAAAGAACAACTTGGACAATTAACAGCCAGTGATTTTGCAAATGCGATTGCCATTGGGTCCATTGCAGCAGAAATGTCCTTTGATCATAAGGAAAATTTTATATACTATATCATTCCAATAATTATCTTTGGTAGTTTAACCTACATAAATAATTTACTATCGTTAAAATTTAGACCTGTTCGCAAATTGCTGGAAGGTGAACCAGTTATTGTAATACAGAATGGGAAAATATTAGAGAATAATATTCGTAAAGAACGGTACAACTTGGATAACCTAGTCATGCAGCTTAGGGAGAAAAATGTATTTAATATTGCTAATGTAGAGTTTGCTGTTTTAGAACCCAATGGGAGACTGAGCGTTTTGATAAAAAGTAACAGACAGCCCCTTACAGCCAGTGATTTAAATATTTCTACTCAATATCAAGGTTTGTCGTCGGAAATTATTGTTGATGGTAAGTTGATAATGAAGAATCTAAAACAGCACGGGCTAACCCAACAGTGGTTATGTGAACAGTTAAGTTTGCAAGGTATACATCGTATCGAAGATGTGAGTTTGGCCAGTCTAGATACATCTGGCAACCTATATGTTGACAAATACACGGATGATTTGCCCCAGGAAATTAAGATTACTTAAACTAGGTTAGCAATTTAATATAAATTAATCATTAAGATGGACTTGACATGAGCCATGGACTTTTTGTACATGGTTTACGAAAGAATATTTTGCTCCTGAGTAATTTTTTCGTCAATGATTTGTGAACGTAGGTCATGGCTGGTTAGTATGATTACAACAAGGGGCAATGATCACAAGTATTTTGAGATAAGCAAAAGGTGCCTTGTATCTTCCAACAGGGTTTGTTAGGATTTACTTGGGTTTCTTGGTCATTGATATTACCTATACAGTTATCAATAAACCAGCAAGGGTATAGCTGAATTACTTGTTTTACACTGGCAATATTTAACCCTTTTTTGTTAATAAGCTGATGAATAAATCTTAACCTAATGACATCGTTACTGCTGTATAAACGCTGTTTGTTGCGACGTTCTGGTTGAATCAAACCATTTCTTTCCCAAATCCGCAATGTTTCAGGGTGTACGCCTAATAATTCTGAAATTACACCGATATTTAGTTTTGGAACCATTTGATTGGTCATTTCATAAAACACCCACTTAACAACTAAATTCAACAATTATTAGCATACTACTTGCATAAAATATTATCAATATACTTTTTAATTTTTCAAACAAAACAAACTGCTGGTGGGTTTTAAGATATATACAACTCTGGGCAATAGGATTATTTGTTGGATGGATACAAAAAAATAAGGTTGAAAATAACTTTCAACCTTACAAATAGACATGATAGAGGAGAATTTCTAACTGGATAAATTATTTTCTAAAAATTAGACTTAATAATTATTTGTCACGGTTTCTCATTGATTGGCTTATTTTTACTGGTATCATTACTGTTATCATGAATAAGAATTAACTTTCCTCCGCAACTGCAAGTAAGTTGATTGGAACTTTTATAATACTTACGGAGGTATTCCACGATTTTTCCGCACCGGTTGCATCGAAATCGTATCATAGAATAAACCTTTCTCGGCAGGTCTGTTTACTTAATTAAACTATTAAGACATACTAGCTTGCCTTTGTTTTAACTTTTACAAGTACCGGAATATCCTCAAAGGCTTTGGTTTTAGTATTTTCTACAAGTCCTTGATCACATAACTTAGTAAACTCAGGATCAATGGGCAGAACCTCAAGTACCGGCAATTCATCCAAAGTATCTCCTTTTTGGAGGGACTTGCCAAAGATATCAAATTTTTCACCGCATTTAGGACAAGTTGCATAAGCCATATTTTGAACATAGCCCAGTAGAGGTGCTTCCATAACCCCGGCCATGCGTACAGCTTTCTTGACCACCATCACAGCCAAGTCCTGGGGTGATGTGACCACTACAATACTATCAATGGGAATTTGTTGCATTACGGTAAGGGGAACGTCTCCTGTACCTGGTGGCATATCAATCAAGAGGTAATCAAGTTCCCCCCAATTTACGTCGGTCCAAAATTGCTTAACAGCACCAGCGATAATTGGACCACGCCAGATAACTGGATCATCTTCCTTCTCCAACAACAGATTTAAGGACATAATACTAATGCCACTAGCACTGGTGGCAGGTAGCAATAATCCTTGACTTGCTGGAACTCTTTTGACACCAAACATTTTGGGGATACTTGGACCTGTAATATCTGCGTCCAAAATGCCAACTTTATAACCCATACGCTGTAAGTTTACAGCCATTAGGGCAGTAACCGAGGATTTACCAACGCCACCTTTACCGCTCATCACAGCAATGACACGACCGATCTTACTCTGACCACCGGGATAGAGTTTGGGTGGGGGACTGCATTTTTCTCCACCACATGTGCCCTCATTCATTTCTCCACAGCTTGAACAATTGTTACTTTCATTGCTCATGGTTTTACCTCCTCATTATGTAAAAAATATGACCAAAATTGGTCACTGTTGAGCAAAAATAATCAGCTAGCACATCTAAAAATATTATTGACATCAGTTCAAAACCATCTTATAACTATTATGAACCATTGTCAATAAGTTATAGCAACAAGATTGATCAAATGTAGTGGTAGAATAAATAAAGCCCTTACCAGTTAAGGTAAGGGCTTTATTTGGTTTACTTCTTAGAATTGCACTTAGAACAATTGCCTGAGCATCCGCCGGGAATCGGTTCACGGCAGCGGGGGCAAACCAAAGTCAATAGTTCCACAGGACAACCACAGCGAGGACAAATCCTTTGACTGCAGGTGGAATTAGTCTGTTCTTTCATTAGAACACACCCTTTGTGGTGGATTTATGAGCAGGATCTTGTTTTTTGATAAGTCTTGCTATCAATATTACTAGAGCAGTAAGACTTAAAACTACTCCAATAACTGAAAATACCTGTACCGGAGATGCCACACCAAGTAGGTTTGACAATTGAGCCACGATGCCACCGATGAAGAAAGCAATGAACCAAGTACTTAGCCACATCAGGGCAGCCTCTTTTTTACTACGTTCCTTAAACATTACCAGTATGGAAGCAATGCAGGGAACAAAAAGGGTAATGGTGACCAGTGAGACCACAGTTTGAATAGGAGCTAAAGACATATCAGCTAGGCCTGCAGCACCGAAATCCCGACGAACGATCCCCATAATAAAGGCTGTGGCAGCCTCTTTGGGTAATCCTAACCAGTTAACAGTAAGGGGCGAGAGAAGGTTTTGTAGCGCAACCAGAATACCGGTAACCTGAAAGGTACTAATCAAAAATGCACCCAAAGCAAAGAGTGGGAAGGCTTCTTTTAAAAACTGGTAAGATTTAATGCCAGTCTTTGTCAAAACATTTTTGGGCCGTGGTAGACGTAAGGGTGGTAGATCGATTAAAAGATCCGAAGATTGACCGGATAACAGAGAATTCATCAGTGTCCCTACCACCACTAGAACTGAGAAAATAACTAGGGAATACAGTGCCACAAACTCTGGACCCACCGCAGCCAGCATGCCAGCAATAACCCCTAATTGAGCAGAGCAGGGTATAGCTAACCCTAACAGAAAAATAGCAATACGTCGTTCACGATCAGATCCCAATAAACGGGTGGTAATGGTAGCCATGGTGACACAGCCCAAGCCAAGGATAAGAGGAATAACTGCCCTACCATTTAGGCCAATACTGGTCAGAACACGATCCACCAGAGTTGCTAGTCGGGGAAGGTAACCAGAATCTTCAAATATAGATAAAAAGAAATAAAAACCAATCACCAGCGGCATTAATAAGCCCAAAACATAAGTAAAGGTCATGGTTAATACACCGAATTCACCAATTAATATGGTTCCAATGGAGGACTGTTCACTGATGAACCTGCTAACTAAAGAACGGATTGCCGGTTCAAAATGTCCTATCATTATTGTTTCTTCCGTCAAACCTACCACTGTACCGGCCACAAACACACCAATCGTTTGATACATCCCATAGAGTGCCACTAATAGAATTGGGATCCCTGTCAATGGTTTAATCATCAACCGACTTAAAGTGTTACTAAAGGCAGTTTTCTTGCTAACATCCGTTATCACATGGCTAACGATTTGATTTACTCTCTGTCTACGCTGTAAGTAAATATACTCTCTTTTATTCATGGATTCCAAACCATGTCGCTCTGCAACTGCAGTATCACCCTCCATAATTAAAAGGGCTTCACCACGTGAACCTACCCGATTTACCAATTGATCTAATTCATTCTGGAGTTCGACATCGGATTGTCCTTGACGGGCCTGACATATATTATTTGCCAGTTCTTCCATACCTTTATTTCTTATGGCAATAGTCGGGATAACAGGCACACCCAATAATTGACTCAATAATTGATGATTTATTTTCATACCTTGTTTTTCAGCTTCATCCACCATATTTAGGGCGATTATAACAGGAACACCAGTATCAATTATTTGCTGAGTAAGAAATAGATCCCTTTCTAAGTAAACAGCGTTGACCACATTAATTACCATGTCTGCTGTTAAAATGACATCCCGGGCTACCCTTTCTTCGTCATTAAAAGAGGATATTCCGTAAACCCCAGGAGTATCTATGATGACATCCCCTTGATAATGTCCATGGGATATTTCTAGGGTGGTCCCAGGATAGTTGGATACATCTACATACATTCCGGTCAGATAATTAAAGAATACAGATTTACCAGCATTGGGATTACCGGCCAAAACGATGCGTCTAGCGCCCTCTGGTATATCAATTTGAATACTGCAACCGTGGCAGTGAGACATATTTGATTCACTCCTTCAAATTTAACTTATTAACCATCCAAGATCTAGTAGTCGCAAACCACTGGTGAAAAAACAGGGGGACGGGTCCGGTGTATTGCTATTAGCCGTTAGGCTTTAGCATTGACCCGACTAATTATTTAGCTAAAGACCTTTGCGTATAACAGATCTAACAAGTCTATGGATCTTCTGCTGAAGGCTAATAGCTAAAAGCTAAAGGCTAATAAGCTAATTCAGATCAATGTCAATTTCTTTGGCCAATTGACGCCCTAAGGCAATCTGTTGACGATTTTTGCGAATAACAATGGGACCTGCAGGAACTACTTCTTCACAAGTAAGCCATTCACCCTCGGCAATGCCAAAACGAATAGCTTGGACCCGGATGTTCTCATTTTGGATGTTATTAATCTTAAAGGACTGACCTCTTTTTATCCGGTCTAGAGTCATAGTAACCACTCCTTGTATTGATTATAAGAATCATTATCAATATTACCTTAAAAAAATAACTTGTTATGTAGATGCATTATTGAAAGACCTTAACAAGTAATTGAAAATGATTATCATTACTAAAGCCAGTATAATCCTTAGCTAACTAGTTGTCAATCCCTGATTTTAAGCTAAAAAAGCAACGCTACAGAGCGTTGCTTTTTTAGCTTATTTAGCTGTTTGAGTTAATGGATGTCTTTTTCCTTCACGAATATATCCTAACTTTAATTGAGGCATAGTAACATTGTTTCCCCAATGCCAAAGGCATCCTTTAGAACCGGGGGCTTGTTGTTTTATTCCCTGAATATCCATTATTAATTCCTCCCTGTTCGAATTTTTTTAGGTTCAACTATATTGTCCCCAGAACTGTAAGCTACATTAAAGTTTTTTGTCTGACAATATTTGTCTATTAATTATAATAATTTTAAAATCTATAGTCCTCACCTCCATTGGCTACTTTTCATAAAATGATGCAAATAGGTGGTGGAGGAAATGGCAAAAAAAATTGGCCTAGCATTGGGTGGAGGCTTTGTGTTGGGTGCTGCCCATGTGGGGGTATTAAAGGTTTTAGAAGAAAATGGGATAAAACCTCATGTGATTGCGGGGACCAGTGCAGGTAGCATGGTTGCAGCATTATATGCATCGGGTTGGACTGTTTCAGAATTGGAGGAGATGGTCCGTAGTTTAAAACCGGGCATGTTTATTGATGAATTGGCAGCCGTAGAGAATTTTTTTGTGATGTCTTTTCAGCTCTTATTGAATGCTTTTAGACTTCCTTATCCCTTTAGAGTTCCCTTGGGACTAATGAGAGGGGTAAAACTGGAGCGCTTCATTAAGTCAATGTTGGGAAAAAAAGTTTTTGAGAAGGTTCCTATGCAGTTAGCCATAACATCCGTTGATATAGCCAGTGGCAAAAAGGTAATTTTTCTTAGTCAGCAGGATCGCTTAAAATTAGTTTCCAGGGGAGACCAAGTGTTTATCAGCGGGGTTCCAGTATGGGAAGCAGTTCGTGCCAGTACTGCGGTGCCTGGTATTTATGAACCAAAGAGACTTTCGAATTACCTTTTAGTAGATGGTGGTTTACGGGAAAATGTACCTGCCCAGGTACTTAAAAGGCTGGGTGCAAATGTTGTGATTGCTGTGGATTTAGGTAATGATGGCGAAGAGTCAACTGTGCCTCGTAATGTAATTGAAATAATGGAACAAACCCTCGATATTATTCGTTCAGAAGCCCTTGAGCATGTTTTAGATGGTAATACAGATGTTCGTATCAGACCCTTGTTCAAAGGAGTCGGTGCTTGGGAATTTCAAAAAATACCCCACATTATTAGCCAGGGAGAGAAAGCTACTCGGGAGTTATTGCCAGAAATTTTAAGGGTTTGCGGTAGGCTTTAGGGTCAAGCCATTAGCTGTTAGCCGTTAGCTTGTTAAAGGTTTAAGCTAAAGGCTAATAGCTAATGGCTAAACAAATAAGCAAAGCTGTTATATAATAAGACATACTTTCTCCTAAAGGGAGTGTTTGTTAAACATGATACTAGACTACCATATCCATACTTTTCGTTGTGGACATGCGGTGGGAACTGTGGCTGAATATGTGGCAGAGGCTAGAAGAAAAGGTTTTCTGGAATTTGGATTTTCTGAACACTTGCCTCTTTATTGGATACCCGCAGAGCAAAGGGAACCTGATTTTGCCCTTTCTGATGAGGAACTTCCTATATATATTGCCGAGGTTCAACAGGTTAGAAAGGATAACCCTGATTTATCTATAAAACTTGGCATAGAGGCTGATTTTATCCCAGGGTATGAACAAGAATTAAAACAAATTCTTAGGTTATTACCCCTAGACTATGTATTAGGTTCGGTGCATTTTTTGGATAGTTGGGCCTTTGATGATCCGGGTAAAATTGAAGAATATAATAAGTATGATATCCATGATCTCTACCAATTGTATTTTCAATATGTTCAATTGGCTGCATCTTCCGGACTATTCGATATTATTTCCCATCCGGATTTGATAAAGAAGTTCGGCTTTAGACCTAACAATTCAATTGAAAATTTATACCGTCAGACCATTGAAGTAATTAAAGAAAATAATCTTTGTGTAGACGTCAATGCTGCAGGGTGGCGTTATCCCTGTGCTGAATTGTATCCCTCACCGGATTTTCTAAAGCTTTGCTTTGAATATGATATACCAATAACCTTGGGATCTGATGCTCATAAACCAGAGCAAGTGGGGGAGGGGCTAGACCGAGCGATTATGATTTTAAAAGAAATTGGCTATCGCCAAGTGGCCACTTTTACTGGACGACAGCGTTTTATGATGGAATTAGGATAAATCCATGCGACACCGGGGACGGTTCCCGGTGTCGCATTTTTTGTCCCAAAATCTTTGCGACAGGGAGAACCGTCCCCGTTGTCGCATTGGGGGACCGCCTAGGGTGTTTTGGGTATCCTTAGGGTATAGACTTTTTTAATAAAAGTTTTAAATTTTTCGTGGAAAAAGAAGGGATTTTTAACCCCGTAGCGAATAAAAAGTGGTGTAAAGTGGTAATAAGTGGTGGGAAATACCCAGAGAGTGGAGCAAGATAACATGTTCATGGGGGAATTCCAACACAATATCGACTCTAAAGGTCGACTTATAGTCCCAGCCCGCTTCCGTGAAGGCCTGGGTGACCGGTTTATTGTCACCAAGGGGTTAGACAACTGTCTTTTTGTTTATCCTCAGCAAGAATGGGCGGAGGTTGAACAAAAACTTAAGTCGCTGCCCTTTACCAGGGCAGATGCTCGGGCCTTTGTACGTTTTTTCTTTTCCGGTGCCACTGAGTGTGAGATAGACAAACAGGGGCGTATTTTGCTGCCAAATAATTTGCGCGAGTATGCAAAATTAGATAAAGAAACTGTAGTGGTGGGGGTATCCACTAGAGTAGAAATCTGGTCTAAAGAAGAATGGGAAAAGTACAATACTCAGGCTGCAGCTTCCTTTGAACAACTGGCCGAAAATATTGTTGACCTTCTTTAGTAAATGGATTTTATAATAGCTAAGGTCTGGATAGACTATTTAAAAATGAAACTGAATGAGGTTAGACCACAAAAAATGGAATTTAAACATGTCTCGGTATTGTTAAATGAATCCATTGAAGGCTTAAAGATAAATCCCCAGGGTATTTACGTAGATTGCACTCTGGGTGGTGCTGGACATAGTTTGGAAATATTAAAAAGATTAGGGCCGGAAGGAAAACTGATAGGGATCGACCAGGACCCAGCAGCCATTGCCAATGCTGCTGAAAAACTTCAGGGTTTCGCCGGTCAGTTTTATGGGATAAAAAGAAATTTTTTACAGCTAAGTCAAGTGCTTCAAGAAATGGAAATTGGTCTAGTGGATGGATTTTTGTTTGATTTAGGTGTTTCTTCCTACCAGTTGGATACACCAGAACGTGGTTTTAGCTATATGCACGATGCAGAACTGGATATGCGAATGGGGCCTGATCAACCTACCGATGCTAAGGAACTGGTTAATAGCCTCTCTGAAGAAGAATTAACCAGCATCATCCGTAAATATGGCGAAGATCGTTGGGCCAAAAGGATAGCCTCTTTTATAGTCAAAGAAAGAAAAATTAAGCCCATCACCACAACAGGGGAATTGGTGGCTATTATTAAGGCTGCGGTCCCTGCTGGTGCCAGAAGAGAGGGTCCTCACCCAGCTAAAAGAACCTTTCAGGCTTTACGAATTGCCGTTAACAATGAACTGGACATATTGGAAAATACCATCAAGGATGCTGTTGCATTCCTAAAACCCGGTGGCAGGATCTGCGTCATTACTTTTCATTCCTTGGAGGACCGGATCATTAAAGAAACCTTTAAGAAATTGGCCAAACCCTGTACCTGCCCACCTGCATTCCCTGTTTGTGTTTGCGGCAAAAAATCACAAATTAAGATTATAACCAGTAAGCCCATTGAACCCAGTCAAGAAGAATTATCAGGTAATCCTAGGGCGCGTAGTGCCAAGTTAAGAATTGCTGAAAAGCTAAATATTTAATGGGTTAAGTTCTATATTGGACGGAAGGTGCATATGCTTGAGTGTAGTACAGGAAAAATTTAGCTACTCATTGCCAAAGGAAAGACAATATGAGCAAAAAAGAGCCGGCAAGGAATTCTCCAAACGTGCTATCCGCAGGGGAAAAGCCATAGTTACCTGCTGCATTTTAGCATTGTTTGTTACCGGTATTACCGTAGCCTATTACTATTCTCAAGTTGCGGTACTGGGCTATGAAATCAGCAAGTTGCAAAATGAATTGTCTAAATTGCAGGCAGAGCAAGATTATCTGGAAACACAAGCTAACCAGTTAATGTCTTTACAAAGAATTGAGGCCATTGCCACCACTAAGCTTGGTATGGTGAAACCAGACACCGGCGAAGTGGTTCTGGTTGCCGCCTTGCCTAAGGACACTGATGCAAAGACTACAAAAGCCACCAATCCAGAAAAACCTCAGACAGTGCCGACAAATAACGTCGGTGAAAAGGACAATGGTGACGAGGTGAAAAAAGGAAAAAGTCCTGTTATTGAGGCCTTTGTTGATTTGGTAAGCGACTGGGAAAAGTAACTTAGGAGGCGATGACTGTTCGGCCCGCGGGGAGGAATCAGGGTGAAAACAACAAATATTCTTGTGCGTAGAAGGATTACCTGCCTTTTTCTAATGGCCGTTGCTTTACTATCTTTAATTATCTTTCGTCTTGCCTGGATCCAATTCGTAAGGGGAGATGAATTGCGACAGGAAGGGATTATTAACCGGATGCGAGATGTACCGGTGGAGGCAAAACGGGGCAGCATATTGGATCGGAATGGAAATGAACTTGTTACCAGTGTCAGCGCAGATTCCATTTACGCAATTCCCAACCATATTGAGAACCCTGATCAAGTTGCTTCTCAAATTGCTCCCCTTCTGGGAATGGATGTTGAAAAGGTAAAAAGTGTAATCACCAAAAAGTCCCGCTTTGAATGGATTAAAAGAAAAGTGGATTTTGAAGTTTCTCAAAAGATTAAGAATCTTAAAATAGAGGGTATTGGTTTTGCCGAAGAGAGTCGTCGCTACTATAAACAGGAAACCCTTGCACCCCATATCCTAGGTTTTACAGGTACTGATAATCAGGGGTTAATGGGAATGGAAGCAGCCTATGAAGAGGAACTCAAGGGGATTCCTGGCAGAATTGTCATCGAGCATGATGCTGCAGGAAGGGAAATCCCCCAGGCACTGCACCAGTATATACCCCCAACCCAAGGAAATAATCTGGTGTTAACCCTTGATCAAACCATACAACATTTTGTGGAAAGGGAATTAGACAAGATTGTAGCCACCTATAACCCGAAAATGGCTGTAATTATTGTCATGGAACCTAAGACAGGCAAGATACTTGCTTTAGGTAATCGCCCCACCTTTAGTCCAAATAACTGGCGTGAGGTTCCCCAGAGCGTCTGGGACCGGAACCCAGCTGTATGGTATAACTATGAACCTGGTTCTACTTTTAAGATTATTACAGCCTCCTCAGCATTGGAGGAAAATGCTGTTAAGGTAAGTGACCGCTTTTTTGACCCAGGTTTTTATCAGGTGGCTGATCGAAAAATACGTTGCTGGAAAGTAGAAGGGCATGGTAGTCAGAGTTTTGAAGAAGTGGTACAAAACTCCTGTAACCCCGGTTTTATACAGGTAGGACTTGATTTAGGAAAAGAAAGATTTTATAAATATATTCGGGCCTATGGATTCGGTCAATCAACGGGAATTGGCTTGCCCGGAGAGGCCAGGGGGATTATGATTCCTGAAAAGAATGCTACTAATTTAAATATTGCTACTATGTCCATTGGTCAATCCATTGCGGTAACGCCCATTCAGTTGATCACGGCAATAAGTGCAGTGGCCAATGGTGGCAAACTAATGAAACCACAGTTAGTAGAAAGAATTGAGGATCAAAAGGGGAAGATCATTGAAGAGATAAAGCCCCAAGAAATTCACCAAGTAATTTCAGAGGAAACGGCGAAAGTTACCAGTCAGTTATTGGAAAATGTTGTAATGAAAGGTAGCGGTAAAAATGCTTTTGTGGATGGCTATCGAGCCGCAGGAAAGACAGGCACCGCTCAAGTAGTATCTGAACGAGGTGGCTATGCCAGTGGTAAGTATGTTGCTTCCTTTGCTGGTTTTGCACCGGTTAATGATCCTAAAATATCGGTATTAATAATGGTTGCGGAGCCTCAGGGAGGTATTTACTACGGCAGTCAGGTAGCTGCGCCAGTATTTGCACCCTTAGCCAAGGATATTCTCCGTTACCTGGGAGTGCCGGAGCAAAAGAACTTACCCAAACCCAAGGTCAATCCCTGGGAAGTGGAGGAAGAACGGATCGAAGTGGTTGTGCCCAACGTTGTGAACCTGCCCCTGAATGAAGCCCAGAAGCTTCTTCGGGAAGGTGGGCTTGCCTTTGAGACACGGGGACAGGGAAAGGTGGTCTATGGTCAGATTCCAGAAAGCGGTGCCTTGGTGTTATCTGGAACGACAGTTATATTAGACCTTGCAGGTTCCGGGGGAGGTCAGGGGAAAGCCGGGGAACAAGTTTCGGTGCCTAACTTAAAGGGAATGACCATCCGAGAGGCAGGAAATTTACTGGAAAGCCTTGGCTTGAAGTTAGAACCTACGGGTTCCGGACTTGCCAATACCCAAAGTCCCGCAGTGGGCAGCAAATTAACCCGGGGTAGCGTTGTAAAGGTAGAGTTTAAACCACCGGAACAAAAACCATAATATGGGCCAAGGAAACCCTGGCCTCCCATACAGGGAGGTCAGGGTTTTTAAGGCAATTATTGGCATAAATCATTTTTAAATGGAAAGAATAGGAAGTATAATGGAAGGGTTAGGGGGGGGCATTTTGTTATTAAAAGAATTGCTAGAAGTAATTCCTGTTATTTCTATTAATGGTAATTTGGAAAGCTTGATTAAAGGTATTTGCTATGACTCACGTCAGGTATCCTCTGGGACACTTTTTGTGGCAGTAAAGGGTTACCAAACTGACGGGCATAAATATATTAATAATGCTGTTACTGCCGGTGCAGTGGCTGTTGTATATGAACATGAGGTTGCTTTACCCGCGGGGGTTACTGGCATAAAGGTGGCGGACAGTAGGAAGGCTCTGGCTTTATTGGCAGACCGATTTTATGGTCATCCCTCCCAAAGTCTTTCTATGGTGGGTGTAACTGGTACAAATGGTAAGACCACTACCACCCATTTGATAGCGGCTATTTGGAAAAAATCAGGAATTAAACCCGGCATCATTGGCACCATACACAATTTAATTGGGGAGAAGATTTTACCAGTCACCAATACCACACCGGAGTCCTTAGATTTGCAAAAAATCCTTGCTCAGATGGTTGAAGAAGAAGTCAAAGGTGTTGCCATGGAGGTTTCTTCTCATGCCCTTGCCTTAAATAGAGTAGCAGGCGTACATTATAATGTTGCTGTGTTTACAAACCTCACACAGGATCATTTGGACTTCCATAAAACAATGGATGAATATCTGGCAGCCAAAGCTAAACTTTTTAACCGAGACATTGAGTATGCAGTAATCAATGGAGATGACCCCGCTGCCGAAGAACTAAAGAAAAATAGCCAGGGCAAGGTCTATACCTATGGTATTGACCAAGATGTCGATGTGCGGGCAAAGGATATTCAGGTCACAGCCAAAGGAGTTCGTTTTGTTGCCTGTGGTCCTTGGGGGGAGCAGCAGCTCAATCTAAAACTAACTGGCCGATTTAATGTATATAATGCCCTAGCAGCCTATACTACCGGGATGGCTTTAGGAATGGATAGTGAAATTGTGATTAGTGCCTTAGAAAGTGTTATGGGGGTCTCTGGACGTTTTGAACTGGTGGATCAGGGCCAAAATTTCGCCGTAGTGGTGGACTATGCCCATACCCCAGATGGTTTAGAAAATATCCTAACTACAGCCAGACAGATTACCAAGGGTAGGCTGATTACTGTCTTTGGTTGTGGAGGTGATCGGGATCGAACAAAACGGCCCATTATGGGAGAAATTGCTGCCCGTTATAGTGACATTCCGGTGGTTACCTCTGATAACCCACGTACCGAGGATCCCCAGAGAATTCTTGAGGATGTGGTAGAGGGGGTTAGCCGGGTGATTTCCCCAGATAAATTTTTGATTATTGGTGATCGCCGGGAAGCCATTAACAAGGCCATTGAATTGGCCCAGGAGGGTGATGTGGTGGTAATTGCCGGAAAAGGGCATGAGGATTATCAAATCATAGGTACCACAAAATACCCTTTCGATGATCGGAAAGAGGCTGCTGCGGCGTTGGCAAGAAAAGCTAAAAGGATAGATTAGCTTTTAGCTTATAAGTGGCCATGAGCCGTGAGCCATGGGCCCTGGGCTTTTGTGAATGTATTGCTTAGGGGGATAACGATAGCACCCCCCGCTGATGCAATATCCCTATACGTCCCTTGTATTTTCATCAGTAGTTTGTGACTGAGGGTCATGGGGGTTAACATGAATAAACCAATGTCGGAGGTACTAATATGCTGACTTATACGGTGAGAGAGATTGCTGAAGTCACCGGTGGGACTCTGTTGCAGGGGAATCCGGCAACGGTGATAAGGGGTGCCACTACCGATAGTCGTAAGGCAAAGAACGGTGAAATATTTATAGCCCTACGGGGTCAGCGGGTGGATGGCCATGATTATGTGTCAAAGGCTATCGAGCAGGGTGCCAGTGCTTTGCTTATTTCCAATAATAAAGTCGGTATTGACTCACAAATTCCGCTAGTGCTAGTAAAAGATACGCTGCAGGCGCTGCAACAGTTGGCTAGCCATAACCGTGCCAGACTTAGTATACCTGTGGTGGCTGTTACTGGAAGTAATGGAAAAACCTCTACCAAGGATATGATCGCTGCGGTACTCAATACTCGCTATAAAACTCTAAAGACCGAGGGGAATTTCAATAATGAACTGGGTCTTCCTTTAACGCTGCTAAACCTTAATGAAACTCACCAAGCTGCGGTGGTTGAAATGGGCATGCGGGGACGAGGGGAAATCGATTTTTTAGCCCAATTGGCTAGACCAACTGGTGCTGTGATTACGAATATTGGCGAGTCCCATATGGAGCTGTTAGGTTCAGTTCAAAACATTGCTTTGGCTAAGACAGAAGTGCTGGCCCATATCGGCGACCAGGGCTTTGCCATTTTAAATGCAGACAGTCCTTACCTGAGGGATTTGGCCCAAGGTAGCAAGGGGAAAGTTTGGCTCTATTCCCTTGAACAGGCAGTGGAGCTTCAAGCTTCCAACCTGAAGCCAGAAGGTGCTGGAGTTCTCTATACTATTACCTATCCAGGTGGTTCAGGAGAAATATACTTGCCTGTACCGGGTAGTCATAATGTAATGAATAGCTTAGCTGCCGTTGGCGTAGGATTACAGTTAGGGCTAAGTTTTGCAGAGATAGCCCAAGGCTTAGCAGGATTATCCCTTACTCATTCAAGGCTAGAAATACTAAGGAGTAATGGTCTCACCGTCATTAATGATACCTATAACGCTAACCCATCTTCAACAAAGGCGGCACTTAGGGTTTTGGAAGAGACTGCCAGAGGTCGTAAAATTGCCGTATTAGGAAATATGTATGAGTTGGGCAACATGGAGCAATCGGGTCACTTGGAAGTGGGTAAAGCGGCGGCTGATATCCCGGTAGACTTTATGATTACAGTGGGTAATCTGGCTCAATGGATTGCCAGAGGCAGTTTGGCTGGAGGGTTGACCCAGGAAAGGGTTTATCAGTGTGCAGATAACTCTGGGGCGGTGGAAGTACTGCAAAGCCTTAAGAACCCTGGAGATACCATACTAGTGAAGGGATCCAGGGGTATGCATATGGAAGAAATAGTAAAAATACTAATAGGAGAAAATTAAAAAGGTAGAGTGGGAGGGTGTGACATCCCCCCCTTGCCTCACATAAGGAAGGGGAGCAAAATGGATTATATTGTGGTCTGGCAGGCTGCCGGGATCAGTTTGTTGGTTACCCTGCTGCTGGGGCCCATTACAATCCCCCTGCTGAAAAGGCTTAAATTTGGTCAAACTATTCGAGCGGAGGGACCCTCTGCCCATATGGCCAAAACAGGTACCCCTACAATGGGCGGTATTATGTTTTTAATTGGCATAGCAATTTCAGGGGTGTTACTACTAAAAAGTAATATTCCTGGCCGGGCTGAGGGGTTAGTGGTTTTAGCGGTTACCCTAGGGTACGGACTTATCGGCTTTCTGGATGACTTTATTAAAGTTGTGTTAAAACGAAACCTTGGCTTAAAGGCTCGAGAAAAAATATTAGGGCAATTAATCTTTGCTACAATTTTGTCAGTAGTTGCGGTGTTTCAACTTGGCCGAGGGACGGACTACACCATTCCCTACTCATCTGGTATCAGCTTTGATCCTGGTTGGTGGCCATTCTTTATCCTTACATTAATTGTGCTGTTAGGTACCAGTAATGGAGTAAACTTAACAGATGGATTAGATGGCCTTGCTTCAGGAGCTACGGTATTTACTGCCGCAGCCTTTGCTATTTTAGCCTTGGTTACGGGAAAGATTGGTACAGCCATTGTAATGGCTGCTGTTGTGGGTGGCTGTGTGGGTTTTTTATTTTATAACCGCCATCCAGCTAAGGTTTTTATGGGGGATACTGGTTCTCTTGCCCTAGGAGGTGCCCTGGGGGCAGCAGCCGTGGTCACGCGTAATGAGCTACTATTAGTAGTCATTGGTGGGCTTTATGTACTGGAAACCTTATCTGTCATTATCCAGGTAATCTCATTTAAAACCACTGGCAGACGTGTTTTTCGTATGAGTCCCCTGCACCACCACTTTGAACTATCTGGATGGTCTGAGAAAAAAGTTGTACGGAACTTCTGGATATTAAGTTTTCTATTTTCCCTTGTGGGTCTATTAGGTTCCCAGGATGTATGGAAATGGTTTTCTAATTGGTAGTGAAAGAGTAAACTTTAATAAAAGTAATTAATTAATGAAGTGTATAAAGGGGTATGAATTGTGGACTTAACAGATAAACGAATATTAGTAGTTGGAGCTGGAGTTAGCGGTCAGGCGGTATGTAAATTCTTAATCACTAAACAAGCCAAGGTAACCCTCACAGATACAAGATCCCGTGAGCAAATTGGGCAGGTGACGGAAGAACTCTCTAAGCTGGGAGTTACACTAATTTTAGAAAAATATCCCCAGGTACAGAAAGATCAATTCGATCTATTAGTAATGAGTCCTGGGGTCCCCCTAACGGTCTTACCGGTGGTCCAGGCCAAAGAAGCAGGCATTACGATTATTGGGGAGTTAGAACTGGCTTATAGATTTGCTAAGGCACCCATCGTGGCCATCACTGGTACAAATGGTAAAACCACCACCACATCACTGATTGGTCAATTGTTCAGGGATGCAAACTTTAAAACCTTGGTGGCGGGTAATATTGGACTGCCTTTGATCAGTGAAATTGAAAACTATACTGCTGAAGATATTGTAGTGGCTGAGGTTTCTAGTTTTCAATTGGAAACCACCAAAAAATTTGCTCCCAGGGTGGCAGTAATTTTGAATGTCACACCAGACCATCTGGACCGTCATGGCTCAATGGAGGAATATATAAAGGCAAAATCAATGATATATATGCATCAAAGTACCTCGGACTATCTAGTATTAAATTATGATGACCCCACATTGCGAGAATTGGCAAAGGACTGTCCTTCACAGGTAATATTTTTCAGTCGTCGGCATATCTTAGATAAAGGATGTTTTGTACAGGATAACCAAATAGTGGTAAATGGGGACGGGGGTTTCGAAAAGGTAACAGAGATCAATTCACTCCGCATACCCGGTGCCCATAATCTAGAAAATGCCCTGGCTGCCACTGCAGCGGCCTATGCCATGGGGGTTAGTGCTACAAATATTGCGAATACTCTTCGTGATTTTACCGGTGTTGCTCACCGACTAGAACTAGTAACAACTATTAATGGTGTGGATTATGTTAATGACTCAAAGGGAACAAACCCAGACGCTGCCATTAAAGCCTTAGAGTCCTATGATGTTCCCATTATCCTGATTGCCGGTGGAAAAAATAAGGGTGTTTCTTTTACTGACTTTGCCAAAAAGATCAAGGAAAGGGTACGGGTTTTAATTACCCTAGGTGTTCATGGTTATCAGATTGAGGAAGCAGCTAGGGAACAAGGTTTTAGCCAAATTTATGCCGTGGAAAATTATACCCAGGCAGTTAAGTTGGCCAGACAGCATGCAAAACCCGGGGAAGTGGTACTATTATCACCTGCCTGCACCAGCTGGGATATGTTTAGAAACTTTGAAGAACGGGGCGATTTGTTTAAAAAACTTGTGTTAGGAATGCAAGAAAAGGAATAAATTCATTGCTAGTTTATGGTGAGGGGGTAAAGTAGATGCGTTTAAAGAAGAGACCACCGGATTTTCTGCTTTTTCTGACAGTGCTCATGTTATTGTCCGTGGGACTTGTTATGGTCTTTTCTTCCAGTGAATATGTTACCATGGTACGCTATGGGGACAGTTTCTATTTCTTTAAACGGCAGCTATTATGGGCACTATTGGGTCTGATTGTCATGTTTTTTATGATGCATTTTGATTACTATCGTTTAAAACGCTGGATAGGACCCATCGTTTGTTTAGGGTTTCTTCTTTTATTAGCTGTCCTGCTTCCTGGCATTGGACAGGTGGTAAACGGGTCACGACGTTGGATTAATCTTGGCTTTATGGCCTTCTCACCGGCAGAATTGGTAAAAATATGCTTAATTATGTTTGTTGCCTTTGGTCTTTCCAAAAGGGGAGAAAAAATTAAGAACTTTAAAGACGGATTGCTCCCATATTTGATAGTCATGGGTGTTGCTGCTTTAATGATTTTGATGCAGCCAGACCTGGGAACAACCATTGTATTATGCGGGACTATTTTTATTATGTTCTTTGCTGCCGGAGCAAAACTATCTCATCTAGGAGGGTTAATGGGGCTAGGCGGCTTAGGGGTTTGTGCAGCTATTTATTTAGAACCTTATCGTATGCAACGTTTCCTAGCCTTTTTAGATCCTGAAAAAGACCCCCAAGGTACCGGCTATCATATCATCCAGTCTCTTTATGCCTTAGGATCAGGTGGTTTGTTTGGTATGGGACTGGGACAAAGCAAACAAAAGTTTCTGTATCTCCCAGAAAACCACACAGACTTTATTTTTGCCATATTGGGAGAAGAATTAGGTTTTATCGGTGCATCCCTTGTTGTCTTGCTGTTTATTATGTTTGTTTGGCGAGGACTTAAAATTGCAGTGACTTCACCGGATCCCTTTGGCAGTTTGTTGGCAGCGGGAATAACCAGCGGGATCGCCTTACAAGCCTTTATAAATATGGGTGTAGTTACAGGATCTATGCCGGTAACTGGGGTGCCTCTGCCATTTATTAGCTATGGAGGTACATCTCTACTTTTTACGCTCATGGGAATAGGAATTATTTTAAATATCTCCAAATATACAACGCCAAGGTGAGATTAGTCGTTAGCTATTAGTCGTTAGCTATTAGCTTTAGGAATAAAAGGGCTAAAAGCTAAAAGCTAACGGCTAATAGCTAAAATGCTAAAAAGAGGTGAAGATTATTGCGTGCCATTCTGACCGGAGGCGGTACTGGTGGTCACATTTATCCTGCTTTGGCCATTGCCAGAGGAATCCAAAATTATTTTTCAGAAGCGGAAATACTCTATGTAGGAACAAATCGCGGTCTTGAGGCTGATATTGTGCCCAAGGCCAATTTCCCTTTTCGGGCGATTACGGTTTCTGGACTACAAAGAAAAGTTTCCTTGGAAAATTTTAGAGTTCTTTGGCGGGCCTATCAGGGCTACCGAGAGGCTTCTTCCATCATTAATGATTTTCAACCAGATGTGGTAATTGGCACCGGGGGGTATGTTTGTGGCCCTGTGGTAATGGCTGCTGCTCGCAAGGGCATTCCCACTCTTATTCATGAGCAGAATGCTCTACCGGGTATTACTAACCGAATTTTAGCTCGATTTGTAGATCAGGTAACGGTTACCTTTGAGGATTCTCTTCAATATTTTGGTACTAAACCTAAGATTACCCTAACTGGCCTACCAGTCCGTCCGGAGATATTGCAGGCTGAAAGACAGGGTGCTTTAAATACCTTTGGCTTTAAAAATGATCGACTAACCATTTTGGTTTTCGGTGGTAGTCGGGGTGCTCGTAAAATAAACCAGGCAATGGTAGAGACCATTAAAAAATATGGTCAGGATCATCGTATTCAAATTCTGCATGCTACAGGTCAAGTGGGTTATGAGGAATTTATTCAGGAATTAACAAACAGTGGTATTGATGTGGAACAATATGGAAATATTATCATCAAACCTTATTTGTATAATATGCATGAAGCATTGGCCGCAGCCGATCTGATTGTCAGTCGCTCAGGGGCAGCAACCTTGGCAGAAATTACGATTCTTGGGCTACCTTCGATACTTATTCCTTATCCCTTCGCTTCTGAGAATCACCAGGAACATAATGCGCGGGCTCTGGTAGACCGAGGTGCGGCAGTACTGATCAAAGATTCAGAACTTGATGGTTTAAGGCTTGTAAGAACTATTGAGGATATTATTCAAGACAAAGAAAAATTAAAAAATATGGCACAGGCCAGTAGAAAGTTGGGCCGCCCTGAAGCACTTAATGATATTATAAAATGCGTGGAAAAAATTTTGCCGCGGCACCAATAGATAAGCCGGGGCAGTCTTTTATTACTATTACTGGCTGTGACATCAATACAATATGGCCATGGGCCATGTGCTGTGGGCCATGAGCCTAAAGCCCCCTAAGTAAAACATGCACAAAAGCCCAAGGCCCATGGCTCAGGGCACAAGGCCTTATCTCAGCCTATGATAGAGCTAATGGCTAAAGGCTAATCAATAAATTTACGTAGGAAATACACATCTGTTAAATTTTTGCATAGAAACAGGACAAGCCTGAGAAGTCTTAGCAGGGACGGGTTAGTAACACCTCCCGGAGAAACTGCATAATATGGCTTACAGAAACGCTCCTCAAGGGCTGAGTAACCTTTTTTATTTCCAGGAAAGAGTCAATGAAAAATCTGTGGGAGCAGTCTTGTTTCGGAAAGGAGTGAAGCAATTGCAGGGAGAACAAAAGAAAATTCATTTTATAGGGATCGGCGGAGCTGGCATGAGTGGTATTGCTACGGTGTTGCTAGGAATGGGCAAATATCAGGTGTCAGGTTCAGATATTAAGCATTCTGCGGTTATTAACCGTTTGGAGGCGCTGGGAGCTAAATGCAGTATTGGTCATACTGCCGGAAATATACACAAAGATATAGACACTGTGGTTTTTTCTACCGCCATATCTTCAACCAACCCGGAAGTGATAGAGACGAAAAAACTAGGTATCCCCCTTGTCAGAAGGGGTGAAATGCTGGCTATATTAATGAGGGAAAAGAAAGGCATAGCGGTGGCAGGTGCCCATGGAAAAACAACCACCACATCAATGGTAGCCTTAGTTTTAGAGGAAAACGATCTGGATCCTACCATAGTAATTGGAGGTGACTTGAGTAACATTGGTGGGAATGCCAAACTGGGCGGAGGAGAATACTTAGTAGCGGAAGCTGATGAGAGCGATGGGTCCTTTTTGTTATTGGATCCAAGTATAGCTGTTGTCACTAACATTGAAGATGATCACTTAGACTATTATGGCTCTAAGGAAAATATTGTAAAGGCCTTTAGGCAATTTTTAGGGCAAGTTCCGATCGAAGGAATGGTGGTTGTTTGTTTGGATGACCCCATACTAAAAGAGATTGTAACGGATTTGTCTTGTCAAATTGTAACCTATGGCTCATTAGGTTCAGGGGCTGATTATCAAGTAGAAGTTTTGTCAACTGAGAACGGGATAAATAAGGGAAGAGTTTATCTACAGGGAGAGAGTCTGGGCATCTTGGAGTTAATGGTGCCAGGCTACCATAATCTGTTAAATGCAATGGCTGCTGTGGCCGTCGGACGGTCATTTAACTTAGACTTTGAAAAGATAGCTGCTGCACTTAAGCAGTTTGAAGGAGCGAAAAGACGTTTTCAAGTAATTGGAGTAGTCAATGATATAAAGGTTGTAGATGATTATGCCCATCATCCCACAGAAATTAAGGCAACCCTGCAGGCAGCTAAAACTTCACACCCGGGAAGGATTGTTACAGTTTTTCAACCACACCGGTATACTCGAACTAGGCAATTATATAAAGAGTTTGGCCAATCTTTTACTGATGCCGATTTAATTATTTTAACTGATATTTATGCTGCCAGTGAACAGCCCATTGAAGGCGTTGATACAAAACTCATTATGGACGCTATCCCACCACGGGATGGGCAACAGGTTTTCTATTTACCTTCATTAAACGATGCAAAAAATTACTTAATAGCTAATGCTAATAGTGGTGATCTAGTATTAACAATGGGTGCGGGAGATGTTTGGACACTGGGAAGGGAACTGATAGAGAGACTGGGGGAAAAATAGACATGAACTATACTTCACTGGCAGGTGAACTTCAGTCACTGGTCCAAGGTAGTATCCGAACAAATGAACCTATGAAAAAGCACACCACCTGGAGAATAGGTGGAAACGCGGACATCTTTTTGGATCCCAGTGATAAGGAAGATATTCGTCAGGCGGTGGAGTTTGCTAGGGAGAGGTCCATTCCTTTTACCGTCATCGGTAACGGTTCTAATCTTTTAATAAAAGACGGTGGGATTAGGGGCTTAGTGATCAAAATTGGGCGGGGTATGGCAACCTATTCTATAGAAGGAACCAGAATTAAGGCTGGAGCCGGTATGATATTACCCGAATTGGCAGCAGCAGCTTGTAAGAATAGTTTAGGTGGTTTTGAATTTGGAGCTGGTATCCCCGGTTCCTTAGGTGGTGCGGTTGTAATGAATGCCGGAGCTATGAATGGCTGTGTGGCAGATGTTTTGGTTTCTATTGAAGTTATAGACCATAACAATAAATTTACAGTTATCCCCAAGGGGGAACTGGGTTTTGCCTACCGCACGAGTAGCTTACAAAACCAGGGTCTTATTTGTGTAGAAACTCTTTGGCAGGGTCATGCCAAGGAGCGGCGACAAATAGAACAGGAAACTAAGGAATACCTTGCTAAACGGAGACTAGCCCAACCCCATGGTTACCCCAATGTGGGCAGTGTATTTAAAAATCCTGAGGGTGATCATGCGGGAAGGCTTATTGAAGCCTGCGGTGGTAAGGGACTACGTATCGGAGAAGCCGAAATATCGACTAAACATGCCAACTGGATCTTGAATATGGGCAATGCCACGGCTCAGGATGTTCTTACTTTAATTGAAACAATTAAAAAGATGGTACAGGAACGTTTTGGTGTATTACTGCATTTGGAAGTAAGAGTATTGGGAGAAGATTAGGCGAGGTGACAACAAATGGAGAAATTCGTGATTGTGGGGGGGAACCGCCTAAAGGGGAGTATTAAGGCCAATGGATCTAAAAATGCAACATTACCAATTCTTGCAGCAACTCTACTAACCGAAGGGGTGTGTACTGTTCATCAAGTACCTAGGTTGAGAGATGTTTTGGTTATGCAAGAACTTCTCACCTATCTTGGTGCAAAGGTAACCTTTGAAGGAAATACTATGACTGTGGATGGCTCAAAAGTGCAACCCCAGGAGATATCAGAGGATCTTATGAGGAAGATGAGGGCATCTAATCTGGTTTTAGGACCTCTACTGGGGCGGTTTGGCAATGTTAAGATATCTCATCCTGGAGGCTGTAACATTGGTTCCCGTCCCATGAATCTACACTTTAAGGGATTAAATGCCTTGGGAGCAACCATTATAGAGAAATTTGGATATATCTCTGCGGGTGCTAACCAGTTGACTGGAACAGTAATTCACTTCGATGTACCCAGTGTTGGTGCAACCGAAAATATGATGATGGCTGGGGTTTTGGCAGAAGGGACCACAGTGCTTAGAAATGCTGCCAAGGAGCCAGAAATTGTTGATTTACAGAACTTTCTCAATGCGATGGGGGCAAGAATTGTTGGTGCCGGAACAGATATTATTCGCATTGAAGGGGTGAAAGAATTAGGGTCAGTAACCCATACCGTCATCCCCGATCGTATTGAAGCGGGTACTCATATGATTGCCGGAGCCATTACCCAAGGAGATGTTACAGTAACCAATGTAATACCTGAACATCTGGATCCAGTGATCTATAAGTTAAAGGAAGCAGGCGTTCAGGTAGAGGTGGGAGACGATTGGGTGCGGGTTCAGGGTACTGGGCAACTCAAAGCAGTGGATATTAAAACAATGCCCTATCCCGGGTTTCCTACAGATATGCAGTCTCAAATGATGGCATTATTAAGTGTTGCAGAAGGAACCAGTGTAATTACCGAGACCATATTTGAAAATCGTTTTAAACATGTACCCGAATTTCGTAGAATGGGAGCAGATATATACCTAGAAGGTCATACGGCTGTGGTCAAAGGCGTAAAAAGATTAACCGGCGCCTGTGTGGAGGCTACAGACCTTAGGGCAGGGGCAGCCTTAATTTTGGCCGCATTAGCTGGTGAAGATGGTACAGTATTAAGTAATATTGCACATATTGATCGAGGATACGAAAGAATAGAAATAAAATATAATTCTCTAGGAGCCCGTATTATAAGAGTCAATAGTTAATGACTCTTTTTTTAGTTTTGCCTTGGACAAGTATCATACTCTTAGTTATAATGAATGTAAAAACAAGTGAAAAATAAAGCAAGGAGTGGCATTGTGTATCGACCTCGGTCAGGTACCCCTCATAAAAACAACCACTTGGTACAAAGTGTTTTTTTTATATTACTGGTTACTGTATCTATGTATGTATTACTTCAATCACCATTATTTGAAATTAAAACAATTGTTGTTAATGGTAACCGACAACTTAAGAAAGAAGATATTATTCGCTACTCTGGTCTGAACAAGGGCATGAATATTTTTAAGATCAACCTGACCACCAGTAAAGAAAGGTTGGAACTGGTGCCTTTTATTAAAGAAGTTGAGCTAAAACGTTCATTACCCAATAAAGTTATTATTGAGGTTAATGAGAGAATTGCAGTGGCCTTAATTCCAGTGGAAAACGGTTTTATTAAAGTAGATTCAGATGGGGTATACTTGCAAAGGGGTCAAATTGCCTCAGCTCTACCCATAATTACAGGACTAGATATTATTTTGCAAGGGCCTGGAAAGGTTATTAAGTCAGAATATCTACCTGTGGTTTTAAAAGTTCTCTCCCAATTACCTCGGTCAGTGATCATGAAACTATCTGAGCTTAATCTGAATAAGGCTGGGCAAATAACCATTTATACCGTTGACGGGATTCAGGGCAGAATGGGTTTAATAAAAGATATTGAATACAAGGGTATTGTTTTTCAACAGGTATTATCTACACTACAACAATCTAATAACGAAATACAATATATTGATCTATCAAACCCACGGGTACCTGTGGTAAAGTACCTAAAGGAGCCGCAGGAGGGTCGGCAATGAAGCTAAAAGAGTACCAATGGGGGCTTGTTGTGGTTGGTATTGTCCTTGGATTAATGCTAACGATACAATATCGCTCCTATAATGATATTAATGAAACACCTCCCATTGCAAGGGTACAGGCCCTTGCCAATGAAATTAAGGAGAAAAAAGAAGAACGTTTAGTCTTAGAAAAAAGAGTAAACGATTTAAGGGAAAAATTAGATAATAAAGCTACAAATGAATCGGTTACCATACGTTCTGAATTAGAGACCTACCGCATATTAGCAGGTATTAAAGCGGTCAGTGGCCCTGGAGTAGAAGTTACGCTCAATGATAGTGATGTACCGCTGGCTCCAGGTCAGGACCCAAACCTATATGTGCTGCATGATGAGGACGTATTAAAGGTTCTCAATGAATTAAAGGCTGCTGGGGCCGAAGCCATAGCTTTAAATGGGGTAAGGTTAACGGCTACCAGTGAGATACGGTGTATCGGTCCAACGATTCTTACTAATAAAAATAAAAGGTTGCCTGCACCATTTACTATTACAGCCATAGGAAACCCAAAAACTTTAGAAAACTCGCTCTTTATGAAGGGTGGCGTGGTGGACCAGCTTAGAATATGGGGCATTAAAGTAGATGTACGTAAAAAGGACAACCTAGAAATTGCAGAATATACAGGTTCAACCACCTTTGAGTATGCTAAGTCCATTCAAGAGTAGGTGGATTATGAAAAAAACATTGTATACCTCGATTCTTTTAGTCTCTCTGATTTTAGGTTTTATGGTTGCATTTCAGTTTAGAACTGCTGGTAGGGTAGATTCCGGGGTACCTATAGACCGGGTTCAACTTCTGACCACTGAGCTAAAACAATTAGATAAGGAATATAGCACGCTTTTGGCAGAGGCTTATGATTTAGAACAAAAACTTAGTAAGGCAGAAAAGGGTTTGCCTCAGGCTTCACAGGCTGTTCAGGAAGAATTAGAAAAGGTTCGCCAACTTGCAGGTCTGACTAAAATGCAGGGTTCGGGTGTCGAAGTTACCCTTGCCTCAATCAAGGGAGAAAATGAGATGGGAGAAAATCTTTTTACTGTTCGGGATGAAGACCTGCTGAGGGTTATTAATGAACTTAGAGCTGCCGGAGCCGAAGCTTTGGCCATTAATGGTCAGCGTATCGTATCTACCTCTGAGATCAGGCTTGCGGGTGCCTTTATCGATGTCAATCTTACCCGGATATCAGCTCCGTTTTCGATATTGGCCATTGGGTCTCCTGGTCAATTGGAGAGTGCTCTTATTATTAAGGGAGGATTGGTCGATACTATGGAAGACTGGGGTGTTTCCGTAATAGTAAAAAAGAAGGACAAAATAATTATTCCAGCTTTCACTCATCGGATTAATTTGGAATATGCCAAACCACTTAAGGAGGCAATCTAACCATGTGGACAGGTGTTTTATTGGCCGCGGCTGGATTAGCCATAGGTATTTTGGCTGGTTTAAACCTTCCGTTGGTATTACCCCAAGTCTATGCCCAGTATCTGGGCTTGGGTGTGTTAGCTGCGTTAGATTCGGTTTTTGGCGGTATTCGAGCTGCTTTAGAAGATCACTATGATAATCATATCTTTGTCACAGGTTTTTTCAGCAACATCCTTTTAGCAGCTGGTTTGGCATATATAGGAACGAAATTAGGTGTACCATTAAGTACTGCCGCTGTTGTGGCCTTCGGTGTACGTTTATTTCAAAATCTGGCCATAATAAGGCGACATCTATTAAAAAAATAAGTATTTTTATTAAATAAGGAAAGGGAATTTTTATTACATGTTGAACTTACAATTTAAGTAAACAGTTTTTTGCAGAGGAAAGTATTTAAAACTTTCCGCCTGTTTGAGGGTAAACTAAGGCCGACGTACCCCTTAGGGTGGATGTTTAGCCAAGTTTTCTAATAGGAGGTGCCTGGCTTGGCCAGGAGATATTACATTGGTGGACTTGATATTGGCACAACCAAGATAGTAGCGGTTGTGGCTGAGATCAGCCCCAGCGGCTGCGCAGTAGTTAAAGGACTGGGGGAAAGTACTACCATTGGCATACGAAAGGGTTCCGTAACAGATAGTGTTTCGTTGAGTAAAGTCATTGAACAAGCTGTTAAGGAGTCCCAGGATATGGCCGGTGTAAAAATGGACTCTGTTTATGTTGCTTCCCAGGTTGTGCGGCAACTAACTGACCAATATAACATTGTGGATGAGAAGTTAACAGAGAGTATTAAAATGGCTGGTTTGGAAGTAGAAGAAATTGTGCCTGCTATTATTGCTTCCGCCCATGCAGTATTAACGGATACCCAGAAAAATATTGGAACAGTTTTGGTGGACATCGGTGGATCTATTACTGATATTGCTGTATTTGATCAAGGGCTACTAAAGTACACTGTTGCGTTGAATGTTGGCTGTGACCATATTTCTAGTGACTTAGCAGTGTGTCTACGCACCTCCATTAGTGAAGGAGAACGTATAAAGAGGATGGTAGGTTTAGAAAAGACCGAACCTCAATCCTATTTGGAAGTTAGCAGCTTGGGTGGTCATGAAAAAAGGAAGGTACCTACCAACACTGCTATAGATATAATACATTCACGGGTTCAAGAAATATTTGAACTGATTCACAAGGAATTGAACCATCAATTTCGTTTAAAAGCTTTAGCTGGTGGATTGGTTTTAACTGGTGGGGGGGCCCTTTTAAGGAATATTGTGAAGTATGCGAATTTACAATTAAACCTCTCTAAGGTGGAGATAGGTATTCCTGCAAAGATGGGTGTACCCAAAGAAGAATGGAATAGTCCTACCTATGCTTCATCCTTTGGACTAGTAATGTATGGTGCCCAAAGAAGTTCCCGCCGCTCAGAACGCCTTTCTGGATGGCGTGAAGTAATTAATAAGTTTATCTAGAAAAGGTAAAGCGGCTTCATTGTGATAATACGGAGGAGGATAAATTTATATGCTTGACTTTGAACTGGCTATGGATCATTTCGCTAATATTAAAGTAATTGGCGTAGGGGGCGGCGGTAATAACGCTGTCAATAGAATGATTAGTGCAGGCCTTAAGGGCGTTGAATTTGTTGCTGTGAACACCGATGCTCAATCGCTCTTCTTATCCCAGAGTGATAGTAAAATACAGATTGGCAATAAATTAACCAAGGGACTGGGTGCTGGTGCAAACCCCGAGATTGGTTGCAAAGCAGCTGAGGAGAGCCGTGAAGAGATCATGCAAGCTCTTAAGGGTGCAGATATGGTATTTGTAACTGCTGGGATGGGCGGTGGCACCGGGACTGGTGCTGCTCCTGTGGTGGCAGAGATTGCAAAGGAATTAGGGGCCCTTACCGTAGGAGTAGTAACAAAACCCTTTACCTTTGAAGGTAGGAAAAGACATAGCCAGGCTGAGTCGGGAATTGAGAATTTAAAGACTAAAGTCGATACATTAATTACAATACCCAATGACCGTTTGTTACAAGTTATTGATAAGAACACTTCCATCGTAGAGGCATTTCGTATAGCTGACGATGTGCTACGCCAAGGTGTGCAAGGTATATCTGACTTGATTGCTGTACCGGGCTTAATTAACTTGGACTTTGCAGATGTAAAGACCATTATGAAAGATGCTGGTTCTGCCTTGATGGGCATTGGTGCATCATCTGGGGAAAACAGAGCAACTGAGGCAGCCAGAGCAGCTATTTCCAGCCCTCTGTTGGAAACATCCATTGAGGGAGCCAGAGGTGTATTGCTGAATATTACTGGTGGTTCGTCTTTAGGCTTGTTTGAAGTAAATGAAGCTGCTGAGATTATTGCCCAGGCAGCTGATCCTGAAGCAAACATTATCTTTGGTGCTGTAATTGATGAAAGAATGAATGAAGAAGTAAGGGTTACTGTCATCGCCACTGGCTTTGATCATAAAGTGCCTGCCAAAAAGGAAACTAAGAAACAAGAAATGGAAACTATTAAGCCCTTTGCCAGTCACGACGACCTGGACATTCCAGCTTTTCTCCGTCGTCGAAGCTAGGGGAACTAAGGGCTGCTGCACAATGATTAACCTTTCTTGTGTAGAAATTCTGTAGGGAACGATTTCGTGTCGTTTCGTTATGGTTGTAACATGTAAAATGAATATTAAAAAAGAAGTGTCGCTAGCTACTAAAACGTGGTTTTGCGACACTTCGAAGTTTTTCTAACAGGATAACCTTCATCATGCAGGGTACACTATGTATAATTAAATACTAAAGGACGGTGCAATATGATGAAGGATATCCAATTAAACAAAGAAAACCTTACCAGGAAAGAAGGACTAGATAAGGTAAGAGGGCAGCAACAATTTGAAGACCCTAACAAGGGTCCTGCCCATAAAGATTCCAATCGTAACGACATAAATGACCCTCTGGGCAGGTAAAAATATATTTAAAAAGAAGGTTCAATCATGTAGAAATAAAGTGTAAAAATTTTCTTGGTCATTTCCAGATATTGACAAATTTTACTGACCCTGGCGATGTATAATGTTGCCAGGGTTTTTTATATTTAGCTGATGGCTAAAATAAATGGCATGTTTTGCACGGGTCAACTATAAAATGGTAATAGGGTGTTTTGAATTACAGAAAAGGGCTTAGGGTAAGAGGATCATTTTGATGAGACAAGTGGTTTATCTGGATGAAGTTCTTTTAGTAAATCTAGTTATGAACCTTACTGTACTGTGGCTAACAGCGCGGTTTACCGGATACAATTTGTCCCCAGTCAGAGTCTTAATGGCATCCACGGTAGGGTCTATTTATGCACTTGTGGTGCTTTTTCCGGGATTGACAATTATAAAAAATCTTTTAGCTAAATTGATTATAGCCTTGATTATGGTCTGGATTGCCTTTGGTTTCAATGGTTGGCATAAATTTAGCAGGAATTTTTTATGTTTATTTATTGCTAGCTTTTTCCTAGGAGGTTTAGCCTTAGGTCTTCATTACCTGTTGTCTACAAACCTAAATGTTACATCCGAGAACCTGATCCTGTCAACTAACTACCAAAAATGGTTAGTGTTGCTTACAACCATAGTGGTAGCCTTTTGTGTGGGTAAATGGGGTGCTTTGTTGTGGCGTAAAAAAATGGGACAAATGAATAATAAAATTCCTCTTACAGTCTATCTAGCGGGGAATAAAGTCTCTGTGGAGGCTTTGGTGGATACGGGAAACCATCTAGTGGAACCTATCAGTCAACGTCCGGTTATTATCATTGAATATGAAGCCATTAAGCCATTGCTCCCCAAAGAGATTAGTTGCTTGTACGCTGATGATTTGTTCCAAGATGGTGCTACCCTGTTGACATTGCTTTCAGACAGTCCTTTTATTCATCGTTTAAGATTGATTCCTTTTCAATCCCTTGGCAATGAACATGGAATGTTATTAGGCATTCGCCCTGACGAAATTGAAATAGAGTATAATGGTAAAATTCAAAAGATACAAAATGTATTGGTAGGAATTTATCATAAAAGATTAAGTTATGAAACTACCTATAGGGCTCTTTTACATCCACAATTATTGGCTTCTTAGGATCACTAGGATCGGGTTCAAGGAGGGAGATGCTTGAAAAACGCTTGGCAATTTAAAATTTTGATTCGACTTTACTTGGCCCGGGTAATACACTGGCTGGGCTACCAACAGGAGATTCACTATGTAGGCAGCAGTGAGGCTTTGCCGCCTCCGCTTTCTAATGATGAAGAAATCGATCTAATTGAAAGACTGGGAGATGGTGACCTTAAAGTTAAGAATGTGCTCATTGAGCGGAATCTCCGACTAGTAGTATACATTGCACGGAAATTTGAAAACACCGGCGTGGGAATTGAAGATTTAGTTTCCATTGGAACTATTGGTCTGATTAAAGCCGTTAACACCTTTGATCCACATAAAAAGATTAAACTTGCTACCTATGCCTCCAGGTGTATAGAGAATGAAATCTTAATGCACCTGAGAAGAAATAATAAAACCCGTTCGGAAGTTTCCTTCGACGAACCCTTAAATATAGATTGGGACGGAAACGAATTATTGCTTTCAGATGTATTGGGGACAGAAAATGATATTATTTATAAAAATATTGAGGAAGAAGTAGATAAAAAACTATTACATTTGGCTCTATTAAAACTTTCTGGTCGAGAAAGAAAGATAATGGAACTACGCTTTGGGCTTAATAATGGGACTGAAAGGACCCAAAAGGAAGTTGCGGATATGTTGGGCATATCACAGTCCTATATTTCACGACTAGAAAAAAGAATAATCAAACGCTTAAAAAAAGAAATTCATCGCATGGAGTGAAAATTTTAAAGTTAGAAATTGTAAGAAAAAGCCCCAAAAGCACACATTTTAGGTGTTTTTGGGGCTTTTTCGTGGAAGTTTGGGGATGTATATAAGAAATTTACCAAGGTAATAATGAACTTGTAAGGTTAAAAGGAAATCTGTTACCACTGGTACCACTGGTATTCGAAACAACGTTGGGAGGCCGATCAATGCTGGTCAACAAAGTCGAGATCTGTGGAGTGAACACATCAAAACTACCTGTACTCAAAAACACTGAGATGAGAACTTTGTTTGAAGCAATGCAGCAAGGAAATAAAGATGCCAGAAGCCAGTTGATAAATGGCAATCTTAGGTTGGTATTAAGTGTTATACAAAGGTTCACAAATCGCGGGGAATATGTGGATGATTTATTTCAGGTAGGTTGTATCGGCTTAATGAAGGCCATAGACAACTTTGACTTAGGTCAAAATGTTAAATTTTCTACCTATGCGGTTCCTATGATCATAGGGGAAATTAGGAGGTACCTGAGGGATAATAATCCTATACGAGTAAGTCGTTCACTCAGAGATGTTGCATACAAGGCCTTGCAGGTAAGGGATAGTCTCGTTAATAAATATTCCCGGGAACCATCCATTAACGAAATTGCTGGTGAATTAAAAATGCCCCGAGAAGATATCGTTTTTGCTCTAGATGCTATTCAAGAGCCAATCTCATTATTTGAACCCATTTATCATGATGGTGGTGATCCAATTTTTGTAATGGATCAAATCAGTGATGAAAAAAGTCTTGATTTGAGCTGGCTAGAGGAAATATCTATACGGGACGCCTTACGTAGATTGAGTGATCGGGAAAAGCATATTTTAACATTAAGATTCTTTGAAGGCAAAACTCAAATGGAGGTCGCTGACGAGATTGGTATATCCCAAGCCCAAGTATCACGTTTAGAGAAAGCAGCTTTAAGTCATATGAAAAAGTATGTATAACTTAAATGCAAGATTATCCAAAAAAGGGCCCATGGGGTCCTTTTTTTGTGTAGAAGTGAAGTGATATTGCATATAGATTAATAATAGGATAGGAGGTGGCAGGGTTTGATTAAGATTTCTGACCTGCGGGTAAGAGAAGTTGTTAACGTTGTTGACGGCAGAAGACTAGGGTTAATTAAAGATTTCGATATAGATTTAGAAGCGGGTCGTATTGCTGCCATTATTTTACCAGGACAAGGTCGGTTCTTAGGACTCTTTGGTCGGGAAGATGAACTAATTATACCTTGGGATAAAATTAAAAAAATTGGTATTGACATTATTTTAGTGGAAATACCACCCTATCATACCAATCGGGAGGACCCCTATCGTTACTAATCAAAGCACCCTGAGGGGAAAGATACAAAATTATCAGAAGAACGTGATTTGTCTATTAAAAAACGTTGCATTTTGTCGAAAATTCTTATATACTTTCAATATAATTAACCAATAAATAGGATAATGTTAAAGAAATGTTTAATTAACATTTCTTTACTTATGTCTAGTCGGATTAGCCAAGATTTTCTCCTGTTAATGGTCAGACCATCATGCCAAATTACCGTATTCTTTTTTAAAATAGTAATATTAAAACATTTGAGAGGTGTATTGTATGGACGTACAAGCAAAGACTACCTATGATGCCTTGTACAAAGAATTTAAGGAAAAGGCAGAGGCATTAGCCGCAGAAGTTTATCGTGTTTCTAACACTAACGAGGCCCATAAATTGGTTAGTAAGTTAATTGGTGAGCTAAAGATAAGTAAAGTTGTCTATGCCCCAGCGGAATTAGTGGAGGCTGTTGATATCAAAGCAATTGGTGATAACACTGGGGTTACCATGACCTTTGAGGATTTAAGACAAAATGCTGCTGATGCTGGTTTGGGTATTTCTCAACTGGATTATGCCATTGCAGAAACTGGTACATTGGCTGGTAATGCTACCAGTATCGAGAGCAGAATGGTATCAATTTTGCCACCTATCCATATGGCTTTCGTACGTACCGCAAATCTATTACCCAATTTAATAGAAACCGTTGCTACTTATAACAGGAACTTGGGAGAGCTGCCCCGTTACTTAACCTTTGTCAGTGGTCCAAGCCGTACCTCCGATATTGAACGCGTATTGACCATTGGTGTTCACGGACCAGGCAGACTGATTATTGTATTTATTGACTAAGGAGGGGCTAGCATTGTCTACAGGAAATTTAAAAAATAATATTCAAGCAGCACTAAATAATGATAACCTGACTGGTGCTTTGGGCCGCTTTGGAGAAGCCTATATACCTTCCCGAGAGAAGGCCTATGAAGGTAAAGATTTCGAAGCAATCCGGGAGAAGATTAGCCAACGCAAGTGCCATGCCGCTGAGAATATGGAAAAACTTGCTGAACAGTTTATTGCACAGGCTCAGAAAAATGGTTGCAAGGTATTTCGGGCTAAAACTGGTGATGAAGCTAAAGAATATATTGCTAAAGTTGCCAATGAACATCATGTGAAGACCATTATTAAATCAAAATCAATGGCTTCCGAAGAAATTCACCTAAATGATTATTTGCTTAAGAATACTGAAGTTGATGAAGTTGCTGAAACTGACTTGGGTGAATGGATTATTCAGCTCTGTGGACAGCGTCCATCTCACATGGTAATGCCGGCCATTCATATGACCCGTGGTGAAGTGGCAGAGGTGTTCTCCAAAGAGACCAACCAGAATTTAGAGCCAGATATTGCGAAGTTAGTTAAAGTAGCAAGAGAAAACCTACGCAACAAATTCCTTAAGTCAGGTATGGGTATCTCTGGAGCAAACATTGCCGTTGCAGAAACTGGTACTCTGGTTATGTGTACAAATGAGGGGAATGGTCGCCTAACAACCACGGTTCCACCTGTCCATGTGGTGCTGGTGGGCCTAGAAAAATTAGTAGAAAAATTCGAAGATGTAGGTCCTATTCTAGAGGCTCTGCCCCGTAGTGCCACCGGTCAGAAGCTAACCAGTTATGTAACAATGATGACTGGACCAACCGCAGCCATTGATCTGGATGGTAAGCTAATAGAGCAGAAGGAAATGCACATTGTATTAATGGATAATGGTCGTACCGAAATGCGTAATGACCCCATCTTTAAACAGGCTTTACAATGTATTCGCTGTGCTTCCTGCTTAAATGTTTGCCCGGTATTTCAGCAGGTTGGTGGTCACGTATACGGTCACGTTTACACTGGTGGTATCGGAACTATCCTAACTGCTTTCTTCAATAGTTTTGAAAAGGCTGGCGAACTTCAGAATCTGTGCCTGCGCTGTGAACGTTGCAAAGCCTTTTGCCCTGGCAAAATAGACATACCGGGATTGATTGCAGAATTACGTCGCCGTACTGTCAAAAAAGAAGGAATGCCTATGAGCCAAAGGCTCATTTTGGAGAAGGTACTGACCAACCGTAAGCTTTTCCACTCATTAATAAGAACTGCGTCGGTAGCACAGAAACCCTTTGTGAAAGGAAATGTAATTCGTCATCTGCCGCTTTTCTTCTCTGGACTAACTGAAGGACGCAGTTTACCTGCTGTGGCTGCCATACCACTCAGGGATAGGGTTAGTCATTCTAGACCCACTGGTAAGCCTAAGGCAAAGGTTGGGTATTATGCTGGCTGTCTGGGTGACTTTGTATATCCAGAGCAAGGAGAAGCTGCCTATAAGGTTCTTGATAAAATGGGTATGGAAGTTGTTTTCCCAATGGAGCAAACTTGCTGTGGTATTCCCGCAACACAGATGGGAGCTCCGGAAGTAGCACTAACCCTGGCTAAACAGAATATTGAAGCCTTTGAAAAAGAAGGGTTAGACTACATTGTTTCACTTTGCCCAACTTGTGTAGAGGTACTGAAACACCACTTCCTTGATCAGTTAAAAGATGATCCTGCATGGAAGGCTCGGGCAGAGAAGTTTGCATCAAAAGTCATTGACTTTTCCTCCTTCGTGGCCAAGTATGGCCAGGATCTAAAGTTCCGTAAATTAGGCACCAAAGTAACTTACCACGATTCCTGCCACATGAAACGGTCCCTAAAGGTGTGGCAAGAACCCCGTCAGTTGCTGAATAAAGTAGGGGTCGATTTTGTAGAAATGAAGGGCTGTGATGATTGCTGTGGTTTTGGTGGTTCTTACTCTGTTAAGATGCCAGAAATATCCAAGGCAATCCTCGAGAAGAAGGTCAACAATACTGCTGCCACCGGCGCAGAAGTACTAGCCCTAGACTGTCCCGGCTGTAAAATGCAAATTGCCGGCGGATTGGATGCTAAGGGCCAGAATATCAAGGTAAAACATACTGCTGAGTTGTTGGCAGAGGCCATAAAAGAGTAGTTGTCAGGCAAAGTGGTTGGAGCATTTCCAACCACTTTGCTGTTTGTAATATTATTAATCTTCGTTAAGAGATGGTACTGGCCATGGCCCGGTGCCGTCAGCCATGAGCTAAAGACCTTAAAACATGCACAAAAAGCCCAAAGCCCTTCTCAAGCTATCTTAAAGATGTGGGACGGCAAATATTTATACAGGAAAATAAAAAGCATAGTTGACGCTTCTTGACATATAATATTAGGTAAATCATAATTTTACTACCAGTAGATGCTAATAATAAGGTGGTGCGTGAATTGTCCCATGTATTTGATGCTGAAAAAATGGCCAAATTAGATAACCCCCGTCGAAAGGAACTCATACCACAGGAAAAGGTATTATCTTTATTGGGGGTTAAGCTTGGAGAAGTAATTCTGGATTTAGGCTGCGGTACTGGCTTTCTGACACTACCAGCGGCTCAGACGGTGACAGAAAAAGGATTTGTTTTTGGCCTTGATATACAAGAGACCCTTTTGGTGGAAGCCTTAGCCCGCAGCAAGCAACAAAACCTATTTAATATTGCCTGGGTTTTGACCTACCCGGATAAAATTACACTTCCCTCTACCAGTGTAGATTGTGTTATACTGGGCATGGTAGCCCATGAGGCACCTGATTTGGCGCAAACGCTGGCCGAGTGTAACAGAGTGCTCCGGCAGGGGGGGAGAATTGGTATTGTGGAGTGGAACCAAACCTTCACCGAAATGGGACCACCTCTTGAACACCGCCTAAAACCAGAAACCTTACAGAATATCCTGGAACAGCAGGGTTTTACCGGGATAGCTGTTGATGATATCAGCCAAGGAGTTTATGTAGTTGTAGGTACTAAGTAACAAAACGGGTCAGACTATAACAAGTCTGACCCGTTTTTCTTTACTTTTTAGTTTTATTTGCATCTGTAAATCTTTTTCTCTGCTCAGCACAGGGTTTGTGAGCATCTTTACAGTCTCCACAAGTGCAGGTGGTTCCCACACAGATAAGGCATTGGCAATCATTAGGGCATTTCAACAAGGAATTCCTCCCTTTTGATAGGATATGCAAGCCTATACAATTACCCATGACCCTCGGCCCGAGGCTCTCTCCCGCAGACCCTCAAGCAGAAGGCTGAGGGCAAATTACACTAAATACTCTACCTTAGCAGACGGAAAATATCGTCCTACCATGCTGTTTATAAATTCTTTTACCTCTGCCATGCTTTCCTTCGGATAAACATACTTACCATAGCCGAATTGACCGTACTTAAACTGCCTTGTTTCCTCCTTCATATCCAGTTGGGATTGTGGGAAGATATTTTTAATATTGCCTTTAGCTCGTTGGGTGAAGCGGTGGGTAATAAACTCAAAAGTTAGATCCTGACGGGACATGGGATCCAACACCCTGTTTAGTTCCTCAAAAAGCTCTAGATACCCCTGCTGCCAGCCTTCATAAAGAACAATGGGGGCTACTAGGAAGCCCAAGGGATAACCGGCCTGAGCTACCTTCTCGGCCGCCCTAACACGCTCGTACATGTTGGGGGTACTATGCTCAAATTGCTTAATTACATAGTCAGCATTAAGGCTGAATCGAAAACGAGTGTGTCCGTTATGTTTGGCATTCAACAAGGAATCTACATCCACAAATTTAGTAACAAAGCGAAAACGTGCATGTTCTTGACTGCCAAAAAATTCGATGGTTTGTTTTAAGGCGCCTGTATATCTCTCAACCGGGATGGGATCGGAAGTGGCCGCCCCTTCAAAGATGGTCTCCCTAGGCAGGTGCTGATGGATGTATTCTTTAGCCCGGCTCAATATTTCTTCAATGTTGACGTACACTCGAACGTAAGGTTTTTTCCCCAAGTTGGTTAGTAGGTAGCAATATTCGCATTTGCCGGGACAGCTGGTGACCAAGGGTAGTTGGTAATGGGCCGAGGGCTTGCAGGTTTGAAATTCCATTCCCCTCCGCACTCCCACCACTAGCGTTCGTTTGGACTCCAAGAAGGCTTCTTGGGGGTTTTTACCTGGTATGCCGGCAACTCGGTTATGGGAACCTGTCACAGTGACAGGGATGCCTTCGGACTGGAACTGATCCCTTAGGCGTTGCCCCAGTGCATATTCCAGAGCGGCTGGCTCTATAAAAACTCGTTTAGGAACAAAGATAGGACTTATGACGGGTCTTTCCAATAAAGCCTGTGTCATTGACAATCTTCCTTTTATAAAAACTTTAAATTAGTTTAACTCAAAATCCACTGGGATATGCTCTAAAAGTCTGATGCTCCCAATGGTAATGCATACTATTAAGTTTCCAATTAAGTTGGCTATTTGTCCATTGGCCAGTTTAAGCAGGCGTTGAATTTAGAAGCCGGATGGATTAAGAGGTTACGTCTGGTTCGTAAGTGTAGGGGTAAACTCCCCGGCAATATTCAACTTGTTATAGTTATGAACCTTTGGCCAATGGAGGCTTTTATATATGCTTTTTGCCTAATTTACCTTTCTTATGGCCAATAAACAAAAATATTTAATTCTCTATGTACATCAATTATTTATAAACCCCAGAAAAATAAGGCCTAGAGATGTCTCGATATTCTGGCATATTAGTTGCATTATACGAGGGTGAACCCTTTGTTGTTGTAAAAACTACCTGTCAAATTAATTACTACAAACAGGAGGTATAAGTAATGGAAGTTTTAAAGGGGTGATGATTGGTAATGGAGCTATAGGAACTGGAATCGGTACATGACCTACGTTAAGACTGGTAAAGGCTTTTATGAGTACATTTAGTAACTAAAAGGGGGAAACTTTATGGAACTTAATACTCTCTTATATGAAAAAGATTCCGGTATAGGGGTAATAACCCTCAACCGACCAAAAACCCTGAATGCATTGAATGACGAGTTGATTAAGGAACTATCTATCCTAATAGACAATATTAGCGAGGACGATGAGGTTCAAGCTGTAATAATAAGCGGCGGAGATAAGGTTTTTGCAGCAGGTGGTGATATAGCCTTCATGTTAAACGCAGGCCCATTGATGGCAGAGGAATTTATTGAGGCGATAAGAAAAACGGTCGATAAGATTGATCATCTGGATAAACCTGTAATAGCGGCAGTCAATGGTTTAGCCCTAGGGGGAGGATGTGAGCTGGCATTAGCTTGTGATATTCGTATTGCTGCTGAAGGAGCTACATTCGGTCAGCCGGAGATTAATCTGGGAATTATTCCAGGTGCAGGTGGAACCCAGAGGCTAACCCGTACGGTAGGACCGGGATGGGCAAAACATATGGTTATGACAGGTATGCTCATTGATACTGATACTGCCTTCAAGATTGGGCTGATTACAAAAATTGTTCCTAAAGATCAGCTCATGAACGAAGCTAAAAAGATAGCAAAAGTTCTTGCAACAAAATCACCGATAGCTATGAAAGAAGCCAAGAGATGCATTAATTATGGAATGAATGTTGATCTGCCTTCAGGTCTAACACATGAAATGAAATCATGGGTATTCCTTTTCTCAACTGAGGACCAGAAAGAAGGAATGAAGGCTTTCTTGGAAAAACGGAAACCCATGTTCAAAGGAATATAATACGGAGATTAATATTATTGGATGGAGGCTTCAATTATGAAAATTAATGATGTCGTAATGGTAAGCGCATGCAGGACTGCTATCGGAAAATTCATGGGAAGTTTAAAGAATGTACAGGCTAACGATCTAGCAATTACTGTAGGTAAGGAAGCTATCAAGCGTGCAGGAATTGATCCAGCCATGGTTGATGAAATTACCCTAGGGCAGGTTTATCCTCATATGCAAGGCTCGTTGCCTGCACGATGGGTAGGAATGGCCTGTGGACTTGATGTCAAAAGTAGTGCAGTCAATGTTAATCAAAATTGTACCTCTGGTATGCGGGCCCTTGAAATTGCAGCTCACAATATCATGCTAGGTAATACAGAAATTGCTTTGGTGGTAGGTACAGAAAGTATGACTAATGTTCCTTATATGCTACCAAATGCAAGGATGGGCTATAGGATGAATGCACAAACTGTTGAAGATGGCCTGATTCGTGACGCTTTATTCTGCCCTTTTACTGGTGCTCATATGGCCATAACCGCAGAAAATGTTGCTGAGAGATATAGAATTAGCCGCGAAGAATGTGATCAACTGGCGCTTATTAGTCACCAACGTGCTACCAAAGCAGTTCAGGATGGAACTTTTAAACAAGAGGTTGTACCAGTAGAGGTTAAAGGGAAAAAAGGACAAGTAGTATATTTTGAAAAAGATGAACATTTAATAGCTGATGCCAATCTTGAAGCAATGAGTAAATTGCCACCAGTATTTAAAAAAGGTGGAACAGTTACCGCTGCCAATGCTTCTGGCATCAATGATGGAGCAGCAGCAGCCATCTTGATGTCCAAGGAGAAAGCAAAGGAATTGGATATCAAGCCGCTTTTACGGTTAGTAAACATTTGTAGTGAGGGAATAGAGCCTACGGTTATGGGATTGGGGCCAGCAGTAGCTATTCCTAAAGTTCTTAAAAAGGCTAACCTAAATTTTGAAGATATTGACTACTGGGAAATCAACGAGGCGTTTGCTGCTCAGTTCTTGGGTGTAGGCAGGATGTTAAAAGAAGATTATGGCAAGGAGTTGACTTTAGATAAAGTCAACCATAATGGTTCTGGAATCGCTCTGGGGCATCCGGTTGGATGTACAGGTCTGCGTCTAATAGTATCTTTATACTATGAAATGGAACGCCTGGGACTGACTTTGGGTGGAGCTTCCCTGTGTGTTGGGGGTGGACCGGCTATGGCCTCCCTGTGGAGCAGAGAAATATAGTTCTCAAATAGAAAAAGCAATTGTTAAGAGATGTTTCGTATGACATGAATTTTAGGTAACTAAGTATAATTGGGCATCCCCTTATGGTAATTACAACTAATTGCATTACACAAAGCTTAATATAATACTGGAGTTCCTTAGTTTACAGGAATTCCAGCTTTTTTTTGTTATGGCTTTGTGAACGAAATCGGCGTTAATTTGTTTATGATACCCATTAAGCATGACAGGTTCCATTTTAATTAGATAAAGCGTGTTAATACCATATGGCCTTCTATATATACTAAAATATTTAGTTTAAATTAAAATAGTGTTTACATATTATGGTAATGTTATCATTGATGAAATATGGTAAGTTTTGATATAATATTCTGAAAAAGGGGGGGAGTGGTTTTGGAAAAAGGTTTGTTAGTAAGTGATTTGTTGGATAATAATGCTATGGTAGCTATAGTTTTAGATCGAAACGGGTCAGTTCTTTTTATTAACAAAACCTACTTGGTGATCCTTGGGAAAACCGAAGAAGAGATAGTTGGTAAATTTATAGGCGATATCACTCCCGAGAGCCGTGCAATTATCGTGCTTAAGACCGGTAAAGCTATTGTGGGTTATAACTGGTCGATAAATGGTTATAAGATGATAGCATGTGCTCTACCACTAATCAAAAACGGTGAACTTGTCGGTTGCTTCGCATATAGTCTATTTATGGATATATGGGATGCCAAAGATCTCATGGAAAACCTCATGTTTGAACTTAATATGTACAAGAATGAAGTTCATAACCTACACTCAGCCAGATACACTTTTGCGGATATTATTGGACAAGCTCAAGCGATACAGAATGTGAAAAACCTAGCGCAAAAGGCAGCTCTCCATCCATCTATCACAGTACTAATCAACGGAGATAGTGGAACAGGGAAGGAGTTGTTTGCACACGCTATCCACAAAGCCAGTAGCCGTTCTAAATTACCTTTTATTAGGGTCAATTGTGCAGCTATACCAGAAAATCTTTTGGAAGCTGAACTTTTTGGCTATGAGGAGGGCGCATTTACCGGTGCCAGAAAAAGTGGCAGCCCGGGGAAGTTTGAACTAGCTAATGGGGGAACGATTTTTCTGGACGAAATTGGTGAGATGTCATACTTGATGCAAAGTAAGTTATTGGTGTTCCTCCAGGAAAGAGAATTTGAGAGACTGGGAGGTCATCGCCCCATCCGAGTGAATGTTAGAGTCATAGCAGCTACTAACCGTAACCTGGAAATGATGGTTGAACAAAATAAATTCAGGGAGGACCTGTTTTATCGAATAAATGTTCTTCGCTTGGAGATACCTTCCTTGCGAGACCGAATTGAAGACATTCCACTATTGGTGAAATACCTTACCCCTAAGATAAACATCAATTTGAGAACCAACGTCACTGACATAACAGACGATGCTCTGGGTATTCTCAGCAAATATAATTGGCCGGGCAACGTAAGAGAACTGGAAAATGTGTTGGAAAGGTCCATGATACTGGCAGATATGGAGAGATCCTCCACCATTTCTCCTAATCATCTGGGCTTCATGAAAGTCAAGCTTGATTATCCATGCTCTGGTTCTTCTGGCAAGCTTAAAGAAGTTTTGGAGGAATATGAAAAGCAGGTTATCACTAAAGTACTTGAAGAAACCCGATATAATAAAGTAAAAACTGCCACGATCCTGGATATTGATATTTCGTGGCTTTACAAAAAAATTAAAAAATTTGGAATTACTTCTCATAACCTCTGATATATTCTACTGTGCAATTCGTTAAAGCTTTTTTCAAGGTTGGAGTAGTAAAGATGTTTAAATTATAAAAGCGTAAGTACCGTGCGTAAAGAATTTTAAGTGACTAAGGTCGCTTTTTTTTTTTGACATTTCACTAATAATTATTGTTTTTCCGGCCATTCATTGAAGGGTGTGTATATCGTGCCTTAGAGTTCCCTTCCGGTTAAATGCTAGTAGGGTTCTTGGCTATAAATTCCAATAATATGCATTCTAAATAAATAAATAATCCAGTAATTTCACGGTTTTCAGAAATTTTTTTGCTGGCACGCATTTTGCTGTGAACTTATTGTACAACTGGTAGAGGAGGTGGCTTTTTACACTTGCTTAACGGACCCAGGGATTTAGTTAATTAGAATTTTGTTTTATTTAAAATTAAGGAGGAATTAGTATGAGTTTTGGATTTACTTATGAAGAAGATCAGATGGAATTACAAAAAACAGTAAGAAAATTTACAGAGAATGAGATAGTTCCGGTAAGGCAGCACTATGATGAATCAGAAGAATTTCCTTGGCCGGAAGTCAAGAAAATGCATGAACTAGGGATAGCTTGCATGAACGCCCCGGAAAAGTATAATGGTATGGCCTTTAGCAATGTCACATTATGCATGGTTGTTGAAGAACTATGTAGAGGCTGCCTGGGAATAGCCATTAATCCGATTGCAAATATGCTTGCCTCTGAACCGGTTCTTTATGGTGGTACCGAGGAGCAAAAGGAGTGGTGGTATCCTAGTATCTGTGAGGGCGGTGAACTTGCTGCCTACGCAGTGACGGAACCGAATGCTGGTTCCGATGTGGCTGGTTTGTCAACCACCGCGAAAAGGGATGGGGATTACTATATTCTTAATGGTACAAAAATATTTATCACCAATGCAAGGCATGCCAGCAAGTATACGGTGCTTGCCACCCTTGATAAGAGCAAAGGCAACAGATCCCAGTGCTTCTTTATGGTTGATCGTAATACAGAGGGTCTGTCTATTGGCAAAGCAGAGCACAAGATGGGCATGCGTTGTTCAGATACATCTGAAATAATTCTAGACAATGTTAAGGTACACAAGAAATTCAGGATTGGGGAAGAGGGTGACGGTTTTAAGCTTGCCATGAAGGCCTTTAATTCTTCTCGCCCCTTTATAGCCTCTGCCTCAGTAGGGGTTGCCTCAGCGGCTTTCGAATTTGCACGGAATTATGCCAAGGAGAGAAAAGCATTTGGCAAAAATATCGCCAGTTTCCAGGCCATACAGTTTATGCTGGCCGATATGGCCATGGAGATAGAAGCTTCCAGACTATTGTACCAGAAAGCCGCTTGGCTCCTCGATGAAAAAATGATGGCTGCTGATCTATCTGCCATTAGTAAGTGCTTTGCTGCAGACATGGCTATGAGAACAACTACTAATGCTGTTCAAATACTGGGTGGCTATGGGTTCTGTAGAGAATATCCAGTAGAAAAGATGATGAGGGATTCCAAAATATTACAGATTTTTGAAGGTACTTCACAGATACAACGCATCATCATTGGTAAGAGTATTCTGGCTTAGGCCGAATTGGCAGGGAAAGACTTATTTTTTTAAAAAAGAAGTATCGTTGATTTTTCTTTTTTACGCTATCGATGAGCAAATTGCTAACATTGTTTACCACATCATAATGGTCCTACATTTTTTACTGTTGTCTATTTTAACTGACGTAAAAATCTTATGATTTTAACATTGCAATTATATGACAGAATGTTTGAACATTTATAGTATTTTCTTTTGGGCGCAATTCATTCGTTATGGAGGAGGGTTACTATGCGTTATGAGCCGATAGTTCCGGCGCCAGGAAGGGCCAAACCACCTGTCAACAAGATAATGACGGCCAAAGAAGCCGTATCCCGTTTTATTCATGAAGGATCTTACATGGGTATGTCAGTGAGTGCCGCTCCTGCTGCTCTTATATGGGAGATAGTGAGGCAGAGAGACAGGATTAAGAGTTTGGATCTAGTTACAACCAGCCAAATCGGGATGTCGTCTACCCTTATTGGTTCGGGATTGATAAGGAAAATTGAAATGGCTTATAACTGGGGAGGTATTGAAGGGGAAGATAAAGTATTCCGTAGAGCAGCAGAACACGGGATACCCCAGCCCCTTGAAATAGAGGACTACAGTAATTTTGGTGCTGCCATGCGCTGGCAGGCTGGGGCAATGGGATTGCCTTTCATGCCCACTAAATCACAGCTAGGCTCGGATCTTCTAAAATATAATCCAAAGATTAAAATAATTGACGATCCATACACCAAGAGCCCGATAGCCTTGGTTCCTGCCTCTAACCCCGATGTAGGGATTATGCATTGTGCGCGAGCTGATGAAATAGGTAATGTGCAGTGTTTGGGTTTATATGGCAACACAGATATACTGGCTAGGGCTTCTAAGCATGTTATTGTCACTGTTGAAGAAATAGTAACTCAGGATGAAATTCGACGAATGCCAAACCTTACCACGATTCCCTATTACTATGTTGATGCCATTGTCCATGCCCCATTTGGTGCCCACTGGAGAGAATCAAGTTTCTATTATCACCATGACCTTGCGTATGGACTCGATGCCTACAAGCAATTTGCTACCCAGGAAGGATACGAAGCATGGCTAAATAAGTATGTCCTTGGCACAAAAGACTGGGATGATTACTGCAAAATGGTAGGATACGATCGTCTTTACCGATTGATGCTTAGTGAACATAAATACCAGCGCTTTGGAGAGGTGAGGTGATTATTATGAGTAATTACGCAAAGGATTATTCCCTACCGGAATTAATGGCAGTTACAGCGGCCAGGGAAATTCAAGATGGGGAACTGGCATTCATTGGGGTTGGTATGCCCTTGATGGCAGCAACCGTGGCAAAATTTACTCATGCTCCTAACTTTAATATGATGGTAGAGTTTGGGGCGGTAGGCCCCTCTCCCAGGCGTCTGCCAATGTGCGTAAATTGCGCCGTTAATAATGAGCGAGCTTATTACACCGGTACCCAAAGGGAAGTTATGGGTGCGCAACAGGCCGGTTTTGTTGATGTAGCCTGCATAAGCGGCGCACAAATAGATAAGTTTGGTAATTTAAACTCAACATTTATTGGCGCTGATTATTATCATCCCAAAGTACGCTTGGCCGGGAGTGGGGGAGCCAATGACCTTGCTTCATCTGCCAATCGTATTTTAATAATGATGCGCCAGGACGGTAGAAATTTTGTGGAGAAACTTGATTACTTGACCTCACCAGGTTATCTTGATGGCCGTCCAGGTGCCCGTGAGCAGGCAGGATTACCGGGTGGAGGCCCTGTAGCTGTAATAACCACTATGGGAGTGTACCGATTTGATGTTGATACCAGGGAAATGTATCTAGAAAAAATCCATCCTGGGGTGAAACTGGAAAATATTAAAGCCGCTGTCAAATGGGACTTGGCGATATCCCCTAACCTTATTGAAACTGAACCGCCTACAGAAGAGCAAGTAATGATCATGCGTACGCTGGACCCGTTGGCTGTTTACCTAGGTAACGGACGCAGCCTCCTGGCGGGTGACTTCGAGACATTTATGAAGATGTTTGAAGATAGCTATGAACCGATGCTAAAGCTGATGAAAGAAAAGAAAATGTAAAAGTATTGAATTTCTTTTTGCACCATTATATTTCTGAATAATCAAATAATTATTGGCTGCTATTTTGAACTGTTAAAAATTTATTAGGTCAGGTATAGGTTGATACTGAAGTATTTTGAACATAAATTTTACTCATCTTATTGTATTAGGAAAAAGGGGGAGTCTTCTTATGGCCATTAAAAAGATGGGAGTATTGGGTGCTGGCACCATGGGAGCGGGGATTGCTCAAGTGGGTGCTCAGTCAGGGTTGCAGGTGGTATTGGTAGATATTGAACAGAAATTTGTAGATAAAGCACTGGCAGGTATGATAAAGAATTGGGACAAGAGTGTGGCCAAAGGTAAAATTACTGATCAGGATAAAGACGGCTACCTTAAAAATATAAAAATAAGTACCAATAATAATGATTTCAAGGATTGTGACTTAGTGATTGAAGTGGTAGTTGAAAACATTGACGTAAAGAAAAAGGTTTTCAAGGAATTAAATGAAATATGTGCAACCAATACAGTTCTTGCTTCGAATACTTCTGGATTTAGTATTACTGAAATCGGGGCAGCCAGTGGCAGACCAGATAGAGTGGTGGGAATGCACTTTTTTAACCCAGTACCCGTTATGACACTAGTGGAGGTAATTCCCGGGGTTGAAACTAGCCTAGCTACGATAGATTTAGCTATGGAAGCATGTAAAATAATAGGTAAAACTGCGATTAAGGCTAATGAAGCACCAGGATTTATTGTAAACCGTATTTTGGTTCCTTATCTTAATGACGCTGCCCACACTTACCAGGAAGGTGTGGCTTCTGTGGAGGAAATCGACGAAGCCATGAAACTCGGTGCCAACATGCCAATAGGGCCGCTGGCGTTGTGTGATTTGATAGGTATTGATACACTATTAATGGTAATTGAGTATTTCTACAAGGAATTCGGTGATCCCAAGTTCCGTCCATCTCAAGCCCTTAAACAAAAGGTTCGAGCAGGGCATCTTGGTGTCAAGACAGGTAGGGGATTTTACGACTATTCCAAACGTTAGAATGTAATCCCCTAAAGGAACGCAGGTATTTGCACATTTAAATTAACTATTTATCGCTACATGCGAATATCATAAATATCCTCCAGAGTTTCCTCGCTCATGTCATTAAATTATGTTATACCCCAGCAATTAAATTGCCGGGGTGCTTTTTTTTCCTTGGGCTTTTTTTCTTCTGGGAAAGGTCCTATTTCTTGTATGTAACCGTAACTTGCTTCAGCTATCCAGTCGTTTCATAGTTTTTGCTGGTGTTAACTGTCTGCCGGGGTAGGATTAAAGTCTCAAATTTACTTTTTACTTAACTATACAGAAAATCGAAGAAAAAGAAGGCTTGGACAAACTTTACTGGAATGGATAGTCATTATAACAGATAAATGGAAATTGACTCTCAACATATGGTGTTTTATAATTAGTCTCGCCACAATATCTTGGTGTCTTAGGAAAAATCAGGTGGCAAAGATCCAATGTTTAAGGGGTGACGAAATGATTTGTCCCTTCTGCAGCTTCCCGGAAAGCCGAGTTCTAGACTCCAGACCCGCCGATGAAGGCAATAGTATTCGACGCCGCAGGGAATGCGGTGAATGTGGTAAGAGGTTTACGACCTATGAAAGGGTAGACGAACGTCCACTAGTTGTGGTGAAAAAAGATGGACGGCGAGAGGTTTTTGATCGAGCTAAATTACTGGCAGGGTTTATGAAAGCCTGTGAGAAAAGATCTGTGCCTGTCCAGAAAATTGAGGATACTGTCCATCATCTTGAAAGGGAATTGCGAAGCAATGGGGAATTAGAAGTCCCTAGCCATGCTGTAGGGGAGTTAGTTATGAGCAGTTTATTGGAATTAGACGAAGTGGCTTATATTCGTTTTGCTTCGGTTTACCGACAATTTGGTGATATTTATAGTTTTCTTCATGAAGTAGAAAAGTTATTAAAAAGTAAGGAAGATAAAAAGGGGGCCCAAGATGTTTACAAAGATTAAGAAAAGAGATGGCCGTGAAGTTGTCTTTAACGAAAGTAAAATTACTGAAGCAATTTTTAGGGCTGCTAAGGCAGTTGGTGGAGAAGACCGTCAGACAGCAATGGAGCTTACCCTTGATGTCTTAAAATTGCTGAAGAAAAAATATAACGGTAATATTTTTGGTGTAGAAGAAGTTCAAGATATGGTGGAAAAGGTGCTTATTGAATCTGGCCATGCCCGTACAGCCAAGGCCTATATCCTTTACCGTCACAAAAGAACACGCCTAAGGGATGCCAGAAGTGATTTGATGGATGCAGTGGAGGAAATTTTGGAAGAGACCAACCGTGATAATGCCAACGTATCCAATTCTCCCTCTGCTAAGATGTTACAGATAGCAAGTGCTGCCAGTAAAAAATACTACTTAACAAGATTAATTCCCGAGGAGATGTCCCAAGCCCATGCCCGGGGGGATTTACATATACACGATTTGGACTTTTATGGAAAAACCCTTACCTGTATACAAATCCCCTTGGGCAGGCTATTAAAGGAGGGCTTTAACACAGGACACGGCTACATCCGGGCACCTAAGCGCCCCACCTCGGCCACTGCTTTGGCTGCCATTATCTTGCAGAGTTCTCAGAATGATATGCACGGTGGCCAGTCCTTTGCCTTCTTTGACCGGGATATTGCACCCTTTGTGGAAAATGCTTCTGATGAAGAGACTTATCAGGCTATGGAGGCACTGATATATAATTTGAACAGTATGCACAGTCGAGCTGGTGCCCAGGTGCCATTTTCTAGCTTAAATCTGGGTACAGAAACCTCTGAAGCTGCACGGAGGGTAACCAAAAACCTGTTACTGGCTTATGAGGCTGGTTTGGGTCGGGGTGAAAACCCAATCTTCCCGAATATTATCTTTAAGTTGAAGGAAGGAGTAAACCTAAATCCCGATGATCCTAACTATGATTTATTTCAGTTAGCTATTCGGGTATCATCCATACGCTTGAACCCCACTTTTAGTTTTATGGACTCTTCCTTTAACAAGGAATACGGTGACCAGGTGGGTTACATGGGTTGTCGAACCAGGGTTATGGCTAATCGTAAGGGTCCAGAAGTTACTGATGGCAGGGGGAACCTATCCTTTACGACGATCAACCTGCCCCGTATAGCCATTAAAGCAGAGCGAAACTTGGAAAGGTTTTACCAATTGTTGGATGACACTTTGGATTTAACCTTCCGTCAACTGTATCATCGTTTTACTGTGCAGGCTAAGTTAAAGGTCAAGGACATGCCCTTTGTGATGGGGCAGGGATTATATCTTGGTTCCCAGGGCCTAAATCCCTGTGATACTCTTGAAGAAGTAATTAAGCATGGCACTCTGTCACCTGGCTTCATTGGTTTGGCAGAGGCTTTGGTAGCACTGACCGGTAAGCATCATGGACAAAGTGAAGAATCCCAGGCCTTGGGGCTGGAGGTCATTTCCTACCTGCGTAGAAAGATTGATGAAGCCTCTGAAAGGTATGATTTGAACTACACATTGTTGGCAACTCCGGCGGAAAGTGTCTCTGGCAGATTCGCCAAACTGGATCGCAAGGAATTTGGTATTATTCCTGGTGTAACAGATAAAGATTACTATACAAACTCCTTCCATATCCCTGTAGGTTATCCCATTGGTATTTTTGAAAAGATTTCCTTGGAAGGCCCTTATCATAAATACTGTAATGCTGGTCACATTAGTTATATCGAAATGGCTTCACCACCGCAGCACAACCCACAGGCTGTGGAAGCCATTATTAAACATATGAAGGCCAGTGATATGGGTTACGCAGCCATTAACTTCCCGGTAGATTATTGCACCTCTTGCAGTTTAACCGGAGTTATTAATGAGGATAGCTGCCCACGCTGTGAATCACCGCAGATTCGCCGGGTTCGTCGTATTACAGGCTATCTTAGCACCGTTGATCGCTTCAATGATGCCAAGATAGCGGAACTTAATGACAGAACAACTCATGGGGGCTTTGATCCCAGGGGCTAGATACTGTAAATGACATGGGGACGGTTCTTTGACAGAGTTTTGATTTGTCAATGGAGCCGTCCCTGTGACACTAAGGCCAGGGGCCGTGGTTCATGAGCCATGAGCTAAAGACCGAAGCAAAACACGCACAAAAAAGCCCAAGGCCCTCTCAAAATATATCCCTAAGCTGATGGTTAACATTTTACAGGGTGGTGGAAAAATGAGTATAAAACTGCGTCTGGGTGGTATTACGGCCAATAGTGTAGTGGATGGGCCGGGGTTAAGAACGGTGGTCTTTCTGCAGGGTTGTCCCCGTCATTGCCCGGGTTGTCATAATGAAGAACTTCTCAGGCCCGAAGGTGGCAGAGAGGTAACTCTTGAAGAGGCGACGGAAGAAATAAAGGCTACCATTTCTCCCTTGACCCAGGGTGTTACCTTCAGTGGTGGTGACCCACTTATGCAGCTCCAGGCTTTGAAATACTTAATTCAATGGGTCAAACAGGAATTTCCTAGACTGGATATTTGGGTCTATACTGGTTATTGCTACGAAGATATAAAGGATTTATCAGTTTTGGAGCGAGTGAATGTATTGGTTGATGGCCCCTTTGTCAAGGAGCTAAAAAACTTGGATTTAATCTTTCGGGGCTCTGCTAACCAAAGACTTATTGATGTTGCCAAGACCCGACAGATTGGTCAAGTAGTAGAGTGGCAACCACAAGTATGGTAATAAGAACAGAAAGCACGAGGATCGTTTTCTGCTTCAGGTCGTCCCGGGGTCATAAAGCCTGGCCTTTGCTAGTCCAAAGGCCAATGGCTTATGGCCCAAATAAATCCCAAGGAAGTAAGAAACGTCTTCGTATTAACAGTTGCCTTGCTTGTAAGGTAAAAAAGGAAAATTTTAAGCAGGAAGATATTTTTTTTAATCGAATATGGTATACCAGTATACCAGGTGAAAGGAGTTCTTATCTTGACAGAGAATACTTTGCAACCAGTGGAGAGCGAACCCTATCCACAAATTAGGGATAAGGTTTATAAGCAGTTACGTCAGGCTATGTTAAAGGGTTTATTGCAGCCAGGAGAACGTTTGGTAGAGCGAAAACTGGCCCAGGAACTTGGTGTAAGCAGGACACCAGTGAGAGAAGCAATTCGGATGTTGCAGTTGGAAGGCTTGGTTGCTCACCTGCCACGGGTAGGTTCTGTGGTGGCCCAAGTTACTGATACTGAAGTATTAGAGATTTATCGAATCAGGGCAGTATTAGAAGGGTTAGCTGCACGAATGGCTGCGGAGAAAATAAACCCTGTACAGCTTCAACAGCTTACTGATCTGCTGGAGAAAATTGAGGAACTGGCAAAGGATGGGGACTTTGCTCAACTGGAAAAGGTCCATCAGGAATTTAATGATTTTATATACAAGGTAGCAGACAGTACACGCCTCTATGGGATGATTACTACCTTGGTGGACCATATCACTAGATATGTAAGAGTAGGATATTGTCACCCTGGGCGCATTGAGGAAGCCACCCGCGAACATCGACAACTTGTAGAAGCTATAAAAATGCGAGATGGTTCCTTAGCAGAAAGGGTTGCTAGAGAACATATAGACAATTCTAGGCGGGCCTATTTTAACGAAATTGCCTTAGTACGAAGAAGTTTTTAAGCAATAAATAGATTACCTCATGGTTTGTTGTATTTTAATACAGACATGGGTAATAAGTTATTTGTATATTTTTTCCTGGCCCAATAATTTATCTTTAGGTAATAGTCTTTAGCTGTTAGCCTTTAGCTTTTCGATGTGATATTTTAAGTTTGACAAACTCTAATCGTGCTAATGCTAATGCTAATGACCAATGGCTAATAGCTAATTGGAGGTAGTAGTAATGAATTTGTTAATAGGATTGGCAGCGGGGTTTTTTGGAGGTCTTGTGGGCCTTGGTGGTGGTGTGATCATGATCCCCCTTATGGTTGGCGTCCTGAAAATGGGTCAACATATGGCTCACGGTACCAGTCTAGTGGCACTGATTTTTACCGGGCTATCGGGGGCTATTACTTATGGTTTAAATGGTTCGGTGGATATCTTAGCTTCTGTGCTCTTGGCATCCACCGCTGTATTTACTGCCAGGGCAGGAGCACGCTTTGCCAATGCTCTGCCTGAATGGAAGCTGAAGAAATCTTTTGGTGGTTTTTTAATTTTCGTAACCATATTACTTTTGCTTAAACCTCATCTACCACAAATTTCATCACCTGACACTGATTGGCTAAAAATATTTATTTTATTGTTAACTGGTGGCTTTACTGGCTTTCTCTCTGGAATGATGGGGGTAGGAGGGGGTACCATAATGGTGCCTTCGATGGTATTGCTGATAGGTTTTAGCCAGTATACAGCCCAGGGCTGTTCCTTACTTGCCATGGTTCCTGTGGGGGCAGTTGGAGCTTATACCCACTGGCGTTTAGGAAATGTTTGTACCAGCATCCTTGCAGGATTGATTCCAGGCATTCTCATTGGTACATATCTGGGAGGTTCCCTGGCCCATATTTTGCCTGAAGGAGCTTTACGTATTATCTTTGCAATTGTGCTGATCAGGACTGGGGTAAAATATTTAAGAACACCTAAGCCCCAACCCAAGTTGATTAATAATGAGGATAAGGTTCCAGAATCTTAAACCAGCTGCATATAAAGTATCGTATCTGCATGGTTAGCTGTTAAAGATGCAATATTTTATACACTCCAGTGTATTTATATGGTTTATGACTGAAGTTCGTGACCCCTTAATATATAAGTTCCACGCCCTAATGGCTGTGGAATTTTTTTTGTTTTGATTTTTTTAGAATATTATCAACCATTGGTGGAAAATTAAATACAACTTAAATAAGGAGGCTAAACTATGACTGCCCAATACGGAGCACATGAAGTAATGGAATTGCACGAAGTTCTTACAGATGTAATTGATGGTATTAATCAATTTGAGCTTTACAGACCCCATGTAACGGACCAAAATCTTTCTTTAATAATGGATAGACAAATTAACTTTATGACCCAGGAATACAATGATATGGTTCAGGCCTTAACTCAAAAGGGAATGACTCAGGCTAGACAGTATAACGCTCCAATTACCAGTCAACCTGTTTACGGTTTAGACAACCCCAAAACACAAAGTCCTAACACTTCTTATAAAAGATTAGATAACAGGGATGTAGCCAGTGGCATGCTAGGTTGTCTTAAATCCTCTGCCATTCTAAAATCAATGGCATCATTGGAATGTGCTGACCTTAACTTAAGAAGAATGGTTCAACAAGGTTCCATTAACTGCTCTGAAATGGCCTACGAAATTTGGCAGTACATGAATCAGAACGGTTATTACCAGGTTCCTACGATGAAACAGATGACAACTGATACTATGATTAGCACCTATACCCCTACTAATATGCAAAACATGGAGACTCAGGGCAATGCTTATAACAATAACTTTAATGCTATGTCAAGTATGAATAATTATATGAGTAGTGTAAACATGAATACTCAAATGGATAACTCAGCCGATTTCAGCAATATTGCCCCGATGGGAAGCTATCAATAGTCTACACGATTTTGCTGTTTTGTTTAAATAACAAACTAAGATAATACTTAAAAAGGAGTGATACTTTTGAATCAACATATCCATTGTATTGTAAACGACTGTCACTATTGGGCCCAAGGTAACAAATGTGTAGCCAATGAAATATTGGTAGCCACTGATAAATTTGGCGCATCACAACCAGATAAGGTAGATGCTACTATGGCCACTCAGCTAACCCCAGAATCTGCTGGTACTTGTATGGAGACCTGCTGTAAATCCTATGTTCAAAAAGGTTCCTATAAAGCTACTGAGGATAGTATTAATAAAATGCAGTAGCCTCCGAAAATCAGTGCTTGCCAAGTGCTTGCACTGATTTTTTTTGAAATGTCGGTTCATATGTTTGCACCATTGTTTTAATAGTAATGGCTTGTTCAAGGAAAAAGGGCATGCACTTAGCCTCAGCGCATGCCCTTAAGTATTAGTGTGTTCAACAAAACGTCCTTGATCCGGGACGGCAATTTCATCAAAGTGGTCCACTAACATTTCTAAATGACGTGACAATTCTTCATCTTTCATAGGTTGTCCGTGACTTGGGAGAACTAATGATGGATGCAAATCCCTAAGATGTTTAACAGAATTTTTAGCTGCCTCCCAATCAGTAGTAAGGTATGCCGGAGGACCACTGATCTGTTCGCTTTGGCTTAATACGGAGAGGAGAGACTCCTGTTTAACTGTGGTAAAGGCATCAGCTGCTAGAAGTATACCATCCTTTTCACGGAAAAGAGAAACATGACCCTCAGTATGACCAGGTGTATGAATCCACTTCCAATCAGGTAAGCTAGGTACCAGACCATCTGCTGGCAGAGCCACAGCACGATAACCCAGGTCGATACTTGTATGAGGAAATGTTGGTGATATTGCTGCCACCATGCCACCGCCAACAGTTGGATCCGCTAAAGGATAATCCTTTTTACCTGTAATATAGGGCAATTCTAGTTCGTGGGCATAAACAGGAACATCCCATAGATTAGCCAGCTTAATGACCGAACCCACATGATCAAAATGCCCATGTGTTAGAACAATTGCTTGAGGACGACTACCCTTACCAAATCGCTTGTCCGCACATTCTAGAATAAAATCGGCTGAATTTTCAAGGCCTGTATCCACAAGCACCCACGTACTATTGTTAGAGTTTGGCTTACCGATCAAAAAGGCATTGACAATGGTAAATTGCAAAACCAAAATATCTGGTGCGACTTCCTGGGAAGAAGTCGTCATAGCAGATATTGCTTCAACTATTTGATTTCCCATATACATACCTCCAGCTATCAATTTAAGATAGTATGCCCAATATAATGGTTTTTAAAAGAGGTAGACCTGCTCGGTATATTTACATCATGTTACTGACAGTCTAGGCGGTTATTTTGAATTCTAATGAATAACCACAATATTTACTTTCCAGATGGCTTATTTTGTTGTAACATTTATTCAGTTAACAATTTTTAACAAGCTGTACCGATGTACAGCTTTTAATATTGGAGGTTAGTTTGTGGAAGATGATTTAATAAAAGGGCAACAGTTCACAGCAAGTCTAACAGTGGAGCAAGCCACCTCCATCTGGACAAAAAATTTTACCTTGCTATGTTTTGCCAACTTAGCTTTATTTATGAGTATGCAAGTGCTTCTCCCCACCTTGCCATTGTATATTATGGACATTGGTGGTAACCAAAGGGAAGTTGGTTATGTGATGGGTGCCTATACTATTAGTGCTATGATAATACGTCCTATTGCTGGCTGGTTAGTGGATAGCTACGGTCGCAAAAAGATTATGCTTTTGGGCATGTTCATGGTACTAATCTTCTCTGCAATGTACAAACTTGCAACGGCTCTTTCATTACTGATAGTAGTACGCGCTTTTCATGGTCTTGCCTTCGGCCTGGTTAGTACAGCCATAGGAACCATTGTGGCTGATAGTTTGCCTACTAGTCGTTTGGGAGAGGGTATGGGGTATTTTGGCTTGACATCTTCCCTTTCAATGGCCTTAGCCCCATTGGTTGGCTTATGGTTGGTAGGTAAATCAGGTTATCCGGGGCTATTTTTAATTGTGAGTCTATTGGCCTTACTGGCCTTTTGCTGTACTTTTCCTGTCCGGGGGTCCCATGCACCCATCAGTGTACCCAGTAGTTCAATTACTGGGATATGGGCTAGCTTACTGGAAAAAAAAGCACTACCTGCATCCGGTGTAGTCTTCTTTCTAGCCGTTGTTTACGGTGCGGTGATTTCATTTATTGCATTATTTGCCATTGAACGAGGCATTGGTGATATCGGTTTATTTTTTACTGCCATTGCACTAACGATGCTAATATCTCGCCCAATATCCGGACGCTGGACCGATAGAGGTGGAATGAATATGGTATTACTTATTGGCCATCTAGCCATACTTGTTGGTATGGTGGCCATTGGCCTGTCTCACACAATAGTGGGCTTTCTCTTAGCTGGTGCAGTTCTTGGCCTAGGTTTCGGGTTTTGCATTCCAACTTTGCAGGCCCTAGCCGTTCGTCAGGTACCAGTTCAAAGGAGAGGTGCCGCCACTGGTACTTTCTTTGCAGCCTTTGACCTGGGAATTGGTTTGGGAACAATCCTATGGGGCTATGTGGCAGCGGCAACCAGCTATCAGATTATGTTCTTCTCCACACTATTCCCATTGGCTTTGTCCGGGGCAATTTACGTTAAATTTAGAAGTCCCAAATGAACAATTTTTACCAATATCAGATTTACTAGAAACTTTACTCTCTGGAGAGAATAATAATCGGCAAAGTTAATCAAATAATGTAATTATATTATAAATTAATTATATAGATTTTTTTCAACTTGAGGGAGGTCTCTGAATGGAAATTAAAGTATTAGGAACTGGTTGTAAGAAATGCAATGAGTTGGATAAGCTGGTCCGAGAGGTGTTAAGTGAAACCAATGTTGTTGCCAAGGTGGAAAAGGTTGAGGATGTTGGGCAAATCGTACAATATGGTGTGATGCTTACTCCTGGGTTAGTCATTAACGGTAAAGTAAAAATGTCTGGCCGGGTGCCGGGCAAAGCAGATATAAAAAAAATGATTGAAGAAGAAATATAGGAACGAAGTGGTCGTTATAATAAAAAATTGTTATGGTACGTATTGAACCGGTCAGGGTTAACCTACCGGTTTTTTTTGTTTATCAGGTATAAGTATTAGTACCTAAGATAAATAATACATTATTAAACACGAAAGGCTGATTTTTCTTGGAGATAAAAAAAACCAGGTTAATAATTCATTTTTGCTATTTTACTATACAAACGCTTACAACTGTAGCTTTACTAGCAACGGATAGAGCAAATAACGCTTTAGAAGTAGCTGCTATTATCATATTATCTCTTGTCTATCTCTATATAGAAAATAAACTTGGGTTGTCCGTTAGTAATTATATAAGAGTCATGGTAAGCCTCACACTGATTGCCCATACCCTATTAGGCAAATTATTAAATTATTACCATAATATACCGGTGTTTGATAATGTATTACATATTTTTGGGTCTTATTCCCTTGCCTTATTTACCTATAGTATCCTTGAGCAATTGTTAAAAATAAAATTCACAAAAACATTAAACAAGTTTATTTTTGTTATGCTTATTGGAGGTAGTCTCGGTGCTGGCTATGAAATTTTTGAATTTATCTTGGACATAGGATTAAAACCTACCATTCCAAATCAAGCTGGTTTAAGGGATACCAATTTGGATATGATCTCGGATTTTATTGGATCTTTTATAGCAGCATACCAAACTTGCTACATTAAAAATCCAATAACCATTAAGTAATTAACATTCTAAGATTTTTGCAAACAAACATAATCTTTTTGAGTGGTTATGGTAACACATCCAAATATCTTCCATATTATGGAATATGCTTAATAGGAAGGAGGGTATATAATGGGTGGAACTAGTTATGGTGGTGGCTATTACAACAACTATGCATTTATTATCTTTTTAATTCTGATCTTGCTGTTCTTTGGTAATGGTTTTGGAACTTATGAAGCCTAAAGATAACTCTTTAGGGTAAGAGGCTCTGGTTTTTACCAGGGTCTTTTATTATTGTATTTTCTAATCAAACTCTAATCTTCAGCTAATTATTCTCTAGTTAACCCTCCCTATAATAACAGTATAAGACAAATTAAATAATTTGCTGGAGGTAGGAAAATATGATGAACTCTAATTTAGAACATATTGATGAGTTGAAAAGAAGGGCCAATGTGAGCTATGGTGATGCCAAAGAAGCTTTGGAACACTGTAACGGTGATTTACTGGAAGCCTTAATTTATCTTGAAAGAGAAAATAAGATTAAAACGGAGCAAAACCGTAGCTTTTCCACTAAAGTTAAGAGTCTCTTTCATAAAGCAAACAATACGAGGTTTGTCATAACGAAAAAGGGACGTACGGTTTTAGATCTATCTGTGACTGTCTCAATTATTATGACAGCATTTGCTTCTTATATAGTTATTCCAGTACTACTACTTGCATTGGTTACAGGTCATAAAATGAAGTTTGAGGGAAAAAATGGAGAGGATGTAAAGGTAAACGAAGCCCTTAATAAAATATCAAAGGCAGTGGATTCTGCGAAAAAGACATTAGCTGAAGAAGATCTAAATACTGCAACTAAGTAGATAAGAAAATATAATGCTTTTGAAAATAAACTACATTAAACCTGTAGGTTATTTTTGAATTCTGTTAGTTTGCGACAGAGAGAACCGTCCCCGGTGTCGCAATATTTAAAATAAGCCTACAAAAATAACCTACATTAAGAGTGTAGGTTATTTTTTAACTCTTTTATTATTTGAACGGGTATAATTACTTTATTACTTAACTGTATTAGGGGGGATATTGTGGCTGGGCAAAAAATATTAATCGTTGAAGACGAAGTGAAAATATCTAGATTTTTAGAGTTAGAGTTAACCCATGAAGGCTATGAAGTTGAACAAGCCCATGATGGTAGAACTGGCCTAGATAAAATACTAAACAAAGTTTTTGACTTAATCATATTAGACATTATGCTACCTTCGATAAATGGCCTGGAAATATTGAGAAGAATAAGGAAAAACTCTGATATTCCTGTGATTATACTGACGGCAAAGGACGAGACCATGGAAAAGGTGATGGGGTTGGATATGGGTGCAGATGATTATGTTACCAAACCCTTTGCCATTGAGGAACTTTTAGCAAGAATCCGTGTAGCATTAAAAAGAAAAGCAGCCACCACAAAGAATAAAATTTTACAGATCCATGATTTAAAGCTGGATGTAGATAAATATTTGCTTACTTTTGATAATGAACCAATTGAGCTAACCAAAAGGGAATTTGAATTACTCAAATATCTTTTGGAAAATAAGAACATTGTACTTACAAGAGATAGAATTCTTGAGACAGTATGGGGATATGATTACGCGGGAGATACGAACGTTGTGGATGTCTATATACGATACCTCAGAAGTAAAATTGATGATAAATTTAACAAAAAATTTATTCATACAGTCCGAGGGGTGGGGTATCTCTTAAGAGATGAAGAATAAGCGATTTTTATTGAATACCTTTATTCAGATAGCAAAATTTATATTTATTTTATTCTTTGAAATCTTGAAAATCATACCGGTGGTAATTAGTAAATCATACAAATGGCTAGTTAAAAGGCTGCGATTCTCCATTACGTTCAAAATCACTACGGTATATGCGATAATATTTTCCCTGCTGCTTTTAGTAATTAATACAGGCATCTGTACTGCAGCCATTGCTTATTTAGGGATAAGTGCTGCTGAAGATCTAAAAAAGGACCATCAAATAGTCGCCTCTTATCTAAGAGAAAGTAAAGAAATTCCCTCCGAAAACATTGAGTATTTGGCCAAACTAGGTCAGGTAGACATAACCATCTTCGACGAGGACAAAAAAGTTTTATATACCACTGCACTAGAAAACAGTGAACAAGTTTTTTATGATCAAGAAAAAAACAAGATCCATAATGAAAATTACTTTTTTTCACTAAATCCAATCAATCCCGGGACTTCTTACAACAATACACATCGTATATCAGGTTTTGTCTTAGTATTAAATGATGCAATGGTTTGGGATTCTCAAGAAATATATATTCAAATCTCAAATTATTTAGTGAAGGAAACCCTCAGTGTAGTTATTCTGGCAGTTACTCTTTTTTGCCTAACCATTATGGCAATCATTACTGTGATCATAATTGGCTGGTACAAAAGTAAAAAAATGCTTAAACCTGTAGAAACCATGACACGAACTGTTAAGAATATAACGATCAATGCTTTAGATACTAGGCTTGACGTTTCTGGTTCCCATGATGAATTGAAAGAGTTGGCAGAAACCTTTAATGGTATGTTGGATCGAATACAGTCTTCCTACGAGCAACAAAATCAGTTTGTTTCCGATGCTTCCCATGAGCTTAGAACTCCCATTGCTGTTATACAAGGGTATACTAATTTGTTAGACCGATGGGGTAAAAACGATCCAGCTGTTCTTGAGGAATCCATCGAAGCTATTAAAACTGAGTCAACAGACATGAAGGAACTGGTTGAAAAATTATTGTTTTTAGCCAGAGGTGATAAAAACACTCAGAAGATAGATAAAAAAGAATTTCCTCTAAATGATTTAATCGATGAAGTCATTAAAGAAACAAGACTAATTGATCATTGCCATGAAATAATAAATCTGTGCAATCACGAGCATATTTCAATTTATGCCGACCGCAAATTGATGAAAGAAGCCCTGCGGATTTTTATCGATAATAGTATCAAGTACACTCCCGAGGTCGGTAAAATTATGGTTAGCTGTGGTTCTCTAAAATCACAGTTGGTGCTCGTCATAGAGGATACCGGTATAGGTATTCCGGAAAAAGACCTTCCACATATATTTAATCGTTTTTATCGAGCAGATAAATCTAGAACAAAACAAACTGGTGGTAGTGGCTTAGGCTTAGCCATAGCCAAGTGGATCATTGATAAGCACGGTGGGACCATTAAAGTGGAGAGTAAAATTAATGAAGGAACAAAGGTTAAGATATATTTGCCCAAATAAAGGAATGGCGGAATAAAACCAGCCGATATTTGGGCAATATAATTAACTATTCCGCTTGTTCTTTGCCTTAAAAAAAGCTCTGGCTTGCTTCATAGCGCCCATACCACCGAACATTTTTTCAATTTTTTCCTGTTCGACTTGGCGTGAATTTAACCCTTGATATTTCATCTCAGTCTGAAGCTTGATATAGTTACTAAGACGTTCCGCTGAAAGAAGGTCTTTTTTTATTGCTTCCTTTACGGCACAGCCTGGTTCACTTTGATGCGTGCAATCACTAAAGCGACAGTTTTCTGCCAGTTCATCAATGTCTGCAAAGGACCTAGACAAGTCAGCGTGTTCTATTTGTAATTCACGCATACCGGGCGTGTCTATGACCACACCGCCATTTGGCAGAGCTATTAGCTGTCTATGGGTAGTGGTATGACGGCCTTTATCGTCCTCGCCAATTGCATTAGTAGCTAGTATTTCTTTACCCATCATACGGTTAATTAAGGTGGATTTGCCGACGCCGGATGAGCCTATGAATGCTACTGTTTTACCTTTGTCTATATATTTATAAAGTATGGTGTAGCCGTCATCTTTTATGCTTGTTGTCACCAGTATATCTACACCGATGGCTACAGCATTCACTTCTGAAAGTTTCTGGGATAGATCTTCGCAAAGGTCGACTTTTGTCAAAACCACAACAGGGGTTGCCATACTGTCCCAGGCGATAGACAAATATCTTTCTAATCGACGCAAATTAAAATTATTATTGAGCGACATGCAGATAAAAACCGTATCGATATTTGCTGCCACGATCTGGCCTTGCTTAGAAGTGCCTGCTGCCCTACGCTCAAAAACGCTTTTGCGGCGGAGAATGTGGTGAATGATAGCATGGCCATTCCAATCATTAACTCGGTCTACCATGACCCAGTCACCAACAACAGGATAATCTGAATTGACTGTGGCTGTATAGCCCAGCTTTCCCGAAACCTCTGCCTGAATCTCACCACTTGTGGTAACAACTTTATATAAATTTTTGTGTTGTACCGATACCCTAGCAAGGTATAAACCTTCATACATTGTAGCTTCTTGTTCAAAACGTTCAGTAAGCCCAAATTTATATAAATTAGTTATATTCATTTATTATTTGTCCTCCCATCTATTTCTTTTAGGTGCTGGGGAGGGCAGATCTTTATGCTATTCTGCAAACACCTCCCCAGATAATACCGACTGCAGTTTATATGTTTTATACATAAATTCATCTCCCTTCTTTGTTAGTATATCACATTTGCCTAGCACTAAATCTACATAGCGATGGCCTTAGGTTCTGAAAAAATACTAGCCATTAGCATAAGTTTTTGGATTTCCTATAGAGAGGGGCCTTGTGCCATGGGCTAATAAGGGGATCTAAGTTGATATTCAATAGTAGGCTGCCTTTTAATGCATTTTTAATTTTTATATAGTTGCCTGCCAACGGTTTATAGGTCTAATTGCCAGTTTTATACATATAACTAAAACTAAAAACAGGGGCTAACTAAAGCTAAAAAATGGGGGAATTTTGAGTGAGGAGCTATTATAAAAACAAGAAAATCCTTGTTGGTCTGCTTTTGCTCATATGTATACTGGGCGCCTTTGGCTGTGGTAAAGAGAAATTGAGTAATCCAACGGTGCAAGATATTAATGACAAAGTTAATCAAGGTGTGGATTTATCTAATCTAGTAGTAGCAGATTACCCAAAACTTAAGAAATTGTATGGCATTAGCAGGGCCGAGATAGAGGATTTTGTGCTTTACCGGGCACCTTCAAATATAAAAGCTGACGAGTTAGCCATCATCAAGGTAAAGGATCCTAAATATATCGATGGTGTAAAAGAAAAGGTTTTGCAAAGGGCAGCTAGGCAAGCAACTAGTTTCCGCGATTATGTTCCAGAAGAGTACTATTTGATAGAGAAAAAGATTGTCAAGGTGAAAGGTAATTACATTCTTTTTGCTGTATCCAAGGATGCTAAAAAAATAGCTGAGCTATTTGAAGATTCCATATAAATGGTAAACAGTTGGGGAGGTGTTATAATAGTGGTTTTTAGCAGCTTGTTATTCATATTTGTTTATCTACCCATCATATTGGTTGCCTACTATTTATCTCCCCGATGGCTGAAAAATTCAATTTTAGTTGTAGGAAGTTTATTTTTTTATGCCTGGGGTGAACCTGTCTATATAGTACTCATGATATTTATCTCAGTTTTTGATTTCTCAAACGGTTTATTGCTTAACAAATATAAAGAAAGGTCAGCAATCAGCCGGTTTATTTTAATTAGTTCGATAACTGTCAACTTAAGCGTGCTCGGTTTTTTTAAGTATTTTGGGTTTCTCATTGAAAATATTAATACGCTATTTAATCTACAGATCAATGTTACAGTATTGCCATTACCTATTGGGATCTCTTTTTATACCTTTCAATCCATCTCCTATGTAGTAGATGTTTATCTGGGGCGGGTTAAGGCACAGAAAAATTTAATTGCCTATGCCACTTTCGTAACCATGTTTCCACAATTGATTGCAGGACCAATTATTAAATATGTCGACATTGCTAGACAACTGGATAAGCGTCAAGAAAGTTTTGCTCTATTTGGGGAAGGAGCCACGCTTTTTATTATTGGTCTATCTAAAAAGGTTCTGTTGGCAAATAATATCGGCCTCCTTTGGCAGCAAATTAAGGCAACTCCTGTGCAGGAGATTTCCTTACTGACGGCCTGGATTGGAATTGTAGCCTTTACCTTTCAAATCTACTTTGACTTTAGTGGTTATTCGGATATGGCCCGGGGCTTAGGAAAAATGTTTGGTTTTGATATCATGAGAAACTTTAACTACCCTTACATAGCCAAGAGTGTTACGGAATTTTGGCGCAGATGGCATATTTCCCTTGGTTCTTGGTTTAAAGAATATTTGTACATACCTTTGGGAGGTAGTCGGGAAGGTAAGCTAAAACAATATCGGAATTTGTTCATTGTTTGGTTTCTCACAGGTTTTTGGCATGGTGCCAGTTGGAATTTCGTTTTTTGGGGTTTATACTTTTGTCTATTCGTTACTTTAGAAAAGTACTTTCTTTTGGCCTGGTTAAAGAACAAGCCTAATTTTCTGGGCCATATCTATACGCTGGGTATTGTTATTGTAGGTTGGGTATTCTTTGAATTCGATAGTCTCTTACAAGGCTTTACATATTTACAAATTATGTTTGGATTAGGTTCTTATAAATTGCTCGATGACCAGGCGATCTACTATCTATACACTAATGCATTCTTGTTAATTACCCTTTCGGTTTGCTCAACTCCTCTGGTGAAAAACCAAGTGGTAAATTGGCAGGAAAGAGTAAAGCTAGTCCAGAGCATAGCACTACCTGTGGTCTATTCTTTGCTGCTATTTTTTTGTACTGCTTACTTAGTTAATTTAAGTTATAACCCATTTTTGTATTTTAGATTTTAAATTTAATGAGGTGTTGGTCTTGCAAAAGTCTAAATGGCTACCTCAATATACCATTGGTATTATCTTATTGGTTTATCTGGGTGGTATGGTAGTTATTAATCTACTAACCCCAGATCGGAGTTTTTCAGAATTAGAAAACAGAGTCCTTGAACAAAGACCTAGTTTTTCCTTAGATGAACTCATTGAAGGGTATTTTACGGTAAATTACGAGAAGTATATCGCCGATCAGTTTGCTATGAAGGACTTTTGGGTAGGGGTAAAGTCTAGCCTGGAGAAAGCATTAGGGAAAAAGGAATATAATGGGGTTTACTTAGGAAAGGATGGTTACTTACTGCCAGCCTTTAAGGAACCAGATGAGCAAAGCTTTCAGAGCAAGTTAGAACTCATTAATACCTTTGGCAAGGCAACACCACAGATTAATAAATATTTCATGTTGATACCTAATTCTGAGGCTATCTTAGACAGAAAGCTACCTCCCTATGTAGCCTCTGACAGTGAACAAAAATGGTTGGCACGGGTGAAAAATTCTTTGGACAAAAGTATTCAATTTGTAGATGTTTTTGGGGCACTAGAAGCAAAACAAAATGAATATGTTTATTACAAAACAGATCATCATTGGACAACCAAGGGAGCTTATTATACCTATCAAAGGCTGATTAAGACCACGGGTGGAGTTCCCCATGCTGAAAGTTATTATAGTACCCAACAGGTAACTGATAGCTTTTACGGTTCTTTACATTCCAAAGCTGGTTTAAAGCAAGTCAGCCCAGATAGTATCGATCTCTATATTCCGAAGAAGCAAGAAAGCTATCAAATAGAGTATTTTGATGAAGAGGGAAAGGCACAAACTGCAAATTCTCTGTACAATCTAGAAAATATCAAGAAGAAAGACAAGTATAGCCTTTTTCTGAATGGTAATCATCCTTTGATCAAAATAACAACCAAAGGTGTCGACTCTAAAAAACTGTTAGTCATAAAAGATTCTTATGCCAATTGCCTGATCCCTTTTTTAACCAGTCATTATAGTCAAATCTTTGTGGTGGATCTAAGGTATTATTATGATAGCTTAATAACTCTCATAAAAGAGAATCACATCCGGGATATGCTTCTTGTGTATAATATTAATTCGTTTTTTGGGGATACCTCCGTGGAGAGTCTAATGGATTATACGGACTTTAATCAGTTAAATGAAATGACAACTGAGGCATCCGAGGGTGGTTATAAGGAATTCTTTAAGCAGGATGTGTTTATGGGGGATTCCATAACCGAAGCCATCTCTTACCTAGACCTGTTAGATCAAGCTAATGTTTGTGCCACGATAGGCATTAACATTAATGAAGCAAAATCTCAAATTAGTAGTATTAAGATAAGTAACCCAAGAAATATATATCTCTTATATGGGGTTAATGATATGGATGATCGCACTGATAGCAATTGGTTTGTGGGGCAATACAGAGAATTAGTGCGCAGCTTAAAGGTAAGATTTCCGGAGGCACAAATCTATGTACAATCCGTTTTACCGGTAGCTGCTAAGGTGGAACGGCAGAAACCCCATACCAACAATAGGCATATTTATAAATGTAATGAGGGTCTGGCCCAGATGGCGGCGGAAGAGCGAGTGGAGTTTATCGATATCGCTTCCCTAATAAATGACACTAACAAAAAGCTTTATGATTCCGATGGCATTCATTTTAAAGCCCCATTTTATCAACTATGGTTTAATTATTTAATTGACATCGTTACTTAACTATTGACCCACGTTGAAAATGCTTAGCTGTATCTGCCAAAGCAGGGGATAACGATAGCACTTGCTAATTCGTTGGGCCATGGCCCAAGGCTCTATAACCAACCCACTGTGACCAACATCACAGTGGGTTGGTTATATTTCTCACTGGTTGTCAAGAACAAAAGGAGTATCATGGTAACAAGATCAAAAACAAATCAGAACTTCCTGGCCAGGAAACTGACATTATCTTATAGCTTATATTCATTCACAAATTGAGCAAACTATAAATAGTTAAGGAGGAGTCATTAATGTCTAAAATTACGAGCGATATGACAATGGGATATATTGTAAAGGAATTTCCCCAAACTGTAGAAGTATTTCAAAGATATGGCATGGGCTGCCTGAGCTGCCCCACTGCCCAATTAGAATCCCTAGAAAAGGGTGCTATGCTGCATGGCCTGGATGTACAGGCACTGCTTGAGGAACTTAATAAAGCTGTAAAATAAGGGGCCAAATATAATGTTAACCTTGACTCAATTAGCCAGATTCTTTCATGATCTGGCTTTTACAACATGGATTGGCAGCATGATCTTTATGATGCTAGTACTTACACCTGCAGTGGGAGGGAAGGGAATACCTCCACAGTTTTTGCGTTTGATGGGAATTGAAAGGTTTAAAAATTGGGCCTGGGTCAGTATTGGCATATTAGCAATAACGGGTACCTATCGCATATACGGACGCTTTTATCAGTTTGACTTGTTTGTCATGACCAGCTATGGTAAACTGATGCTTCTTAAAATTAGTCTGTACTTGCTCATGGTATTGTTGACAGCCATTGTTAGTTTAAACTATGCTAAACGCATTCCGGCCGAGGCACCCCAAAGGCCCGGTGAACAGCCAACCCCAGGCTTTTCTAGAATGCAGAATCGGTTTATTTGGTTCTCTGCTGCAAACTTATTTTTAGGCATTTGCATTTTGTTTATTATGGCGATTATTCGCTAAGGAGAGGATAGGAGGTTGAGCTTGCAACATAAAGTAAACAATGGTGGTCAGGCTAACTTTGAAATGTACGAAATCACTAGGTGTCGCAACTGTCCCCATGCGGTTATCGATCTGGACCGCATGGAGTCTGTTTATAAAGAATTCTTTCAACAAATTGACTTTACCAATCAACAGTTGACCCGTCTGGGTAGTTTCAAAGCTATGCAACATCATATTTTTCGTGTAGCCCTGGCAGGTTGCCCGAACTCCTGCTGCAGACCACAAATAAAAGACTTTGCCCTGCAAGGACAGGCAGTGCCAGTGGTTGGAGAGGGCTGTGTAGACTGTGGATTATGTGTGACTGTGTGCCCTGATCAAGCTATCGTCCTAAAAGAACAAGGCCCCTACATTGATCGCTCACAATGTCTAAATTGTGGCAAGTGTGCCAAAAGTTGTCCCAATGGAGCTATAACTATTGGCAGTAAAGGCTATAGGGTCATTAGAGGTGGTAAACTTGGTCGCAGACCGCGGCTGGCGAAAGAAGTATGTTCCTTAACTGATGAGCAAGGAGCGGTGCAGTGGCTTAAACAAACAATTGAACTAATGAATAGAGAAGGTAAACCTGGGGAAAGGCTTGGTACTTTATTGGAAAGAATAGAAAAAAATGACGAGAAACTCTCGACACAAGTCGAATAGTGTCGTATAATCATTTTTGTGCAAAAGCATACCCCGCTTTTTTATTTTACTCGGCCCTGCCGAGTCTTTTTATTTTCCTTTGAAATACTTGCAAGAATCGAAACTGGTGCAATACACGCGTGCTATCGTTATCCCCAGAGGGACTTTGTCGGAGCGCCGATAATAACTCTTGACAAGTGCAGGGTGAAATCGGGGGCGCATTTTCATCAGTGGTTTGTGATTGAAGATCGTGTGCGGTTAGCAACAAAAAGAAAACCTGCGGAATTACCGCAGGTTTGCCTATGATAGGCCCAATACATGGAGTTCAATTATGAAAGTTTAGGGTTGATTCCCTAAAGGTTATTTATTAATAACGATAATCTTTTCTTCTGTCATCTCTTCAATGACATAACGAGGACCTTCTTTACCTATGCCACTCTGTTTCCAACCCCCATAGGGCATCAAATCTGCCCGGAAAGTAGAAGGATCGTTGATAATTACGCCACCTGCTTCTAGTTCTTCAGCAGCACGGATAGCTAAATCAAGGGAATTGGTGAAAATAGCAGCTTGAAGTCCATAATTGGAATTATTGGCAAGGGCGATAGCGTCGTCTATGTTGTCATAGCGCACTATATTAAAGACTGGCGCAAACAACTCATTGCAGCTACATTTCATTTTAGGTTGAACCTTAGTTAAGATTGTAGGTGCTAAGAAGGGCCCGTTCCGATGACCACCCACCAGTATTTCGGCACCTTCTGCCACTGCTTCTTGAATCCATTGTTCTGCCCGAATAGCTTCCTTTTCGCTGATCATGGGGCCAATGTCGGTGGTAGGGTCCAGAGGGTTACCCATTTTTAGAGTTTTTGTTAGAGCCACAGCCTTGGCACAAAACTCCTCATAAGCATCACTGTGTACATATACTCTTTGTACAGAGATGCAAAGCTGACCAGCATTGGCGAAGGCAGATCTAGTTAAGGATTCTGCTGCCCGAGAAATATCAGCATCCTTATGAACAATGGTGGGAGCGTTTGAACCTAATTCTAGTGAAACCTTTCTGAAGCCCACAGAATTTTTTAAATTCATACCCACAGCAGCACTACCAGTAAAGCTGTAATAGGCAATTCTTTCATCCTTAGCCAAAGCCTCACCTACCACAGAACCAGGTCCCATAACCATATTTAGATGCCCAGCAGGCAATCCCGCTTCAACAAATATTTCACACAGTTTTGCCCCAATGATGGGAGTTGCACTGGCTGGTTTGTAAACAACGGTATTGCCGGCAGCAATGGCCGGTCCAATTTTATGGCAGGTTAGGTTTGCTGGTACGTTAAAGGGGGTAATGGCACAAACTACCCCAACGGGGACTCTCATGGTCCAAGCAGTACGGTTTTCATTCCCCGGGGAACCAGCAATGGGAACAATTTCTCCTTGAACTCTTTTACTTTCCTCTGCTGAAACCAGAAGGGTTTGTGCTGCCCGTGCCACTTCTCCCTTTGCTTCTTGCAAAGTTTTGCCAACTTCCAGGGCTATTGTAAGGCCTAAATCCTCTTGACGCTCCATAAGTAATTCGCTGGCACGTTTCAGAATTTCATACCGACGGTAAGGAGCAAGTTTCTCCTTTTTATAAGCTGTATAGGCTGCAGTAACAGCTTGATCAATCTCATCAGGACCAGCAACGCATATTTCAGCTATGGCCTCACCAGTGGCTTTATTTAAAACTAGTTCTTTTTGATTAGTTTTTACCCATTCTCCATTAATAAATAAACCAATTTGATTCATTTTTTATCCCTCCAAAAATTAATTCTGCTGTTTCGAACTAGGTCTCCGGATATTTTTGTGTAAAATAACACCTCCTGTAGGGTTGTCCGGTTGGAGGAAAACCCAACCTCTAAAAACCCATAAAGTTCTTAGATGTTAGGCTCTTGCCGTTTTACAGACAAAAAGGAAGTGATAGACTTTTTGTCCGGAACGGTAAAACTAACTTTAATTTACCTATAAAGTTATAAGGTAACTTTCTTTTTGAAATTTTTATATTTGTTGTTTGCATCTTTTAAAGCGGCTATCAATGATTTTTTAGGTAATGCTTGATAGTACAAATCTATGTCTCGGATAATTTCTTCTAATCCTAGGATGAAGTTATGACCAATCAAAAGTTTTCGTACAAACTGTCTTCCTAATTCGGTTACAAGGGTACAGGATGCCTCCACAATCTGATCTGTTGCAATGTTTATGACAACTTCAACGGCGAAAACTTCAGTTTGCTTACCTACAGTGGAGCGTTCCGATGTTCTAGCATTACCAGTAACATAAACACAATTATCAAAACAACTTATTTCCATATGTTTAGCTTAGCCTCGCTCCATAAAAATATATTGTTATTACCTGAAATTAGATAGTTACAGGCAATTTTTATTAAAAAGAACCCCAATAGTTATGGGGGAACAGGCGCGAACCTGTATGAAAATAATTAAAGGGTTGGTTAGTACCCCTTAATAAGCAGCACTAACCAACCCTTTAAAATAAAGGCAGGTAAATGCTCTCCTTTCCAAAGGGGAGGCTAACCCGTTTCCAGATTAACCCTATCGTACAAAACACCGTAGTAAAAACCTTAGGCATTATGTATCGGAGAACAAAGAAAATAAATAAAACCGCATCAAGTGCGGTTTTAGGCATAACAAATATACCTTACCACCTTTCCGCACGGGAGGCACACCCGTTTCCAGGTGAACCCTATCGGCTAAGAGACCATAACCTTCGTCGTAGGATAACTTAGCTCGGAGGTAAATTATTAATTACATTAAATTTATTTTATGTAAGTTATTCTTTACAAAAACAAATAATCCTTCATGAGGGAGCAAAAAAATTAAAATAATTAGTATTACTACTGGATAGAATGCTCACAGCCAGGGTATAAAGCTAACTAGTCTAAGTAATTTAAAGGAATTTTCCTATAGTGCTGCGAATTTTATCAGTTAAAGAAGTATAGAGGTGGTGAAGTATGACAGAGGATAAACAGCTACTGGAAAAGATAGAGGTATTAACAGTCGAAGTGGATCGATTAAAGGCACGGGTGGCTATACTGGAAGAAAGTTCCAATAAACCAAAACAAGCTATGGGCCAAAGACCTGTGACCACTCTGTCAGATAACCATCTGAAAAACAGGATCAATGTTACCTCCCAGAAGATGAAAACCAGCCTAGTTAAGGAAAGCTTAGAGAGCCTAATTGGAGGAAAGCTATTGAACCGGGTGGGGGTAATCATTTTACTCTTCGGATTGGCTTATTTTCTTAAATATTCCTTTGACAATCAGTGGATTGGTGAACTGGGCAGAATGGTTATTGGTTACTTGACTGGTGTGGTTTTTTTGGTCAGTGGGGACATCCTAATGAGACGAAATTATCGCTATTTTTCCCAGGGTTTTACTGGTGGCGGTATTGGCATAGTCTACTTAACTACCTTTGCCGCAGCAAATTATTATCACCTAATTGGTTCCGGAACTGCCTTTGCATTATTGATTTTAACTACCATGGCTGGTGGTATACTTTCGGTCAGACAGCAAGCCTTGGGGGTTGCGGTGCTGTCCACAATGGCAGGTTTTTTAGCACCCTTTTTAATCGGCAGTGAAGAAGCTAACCCGGCAGCCCTATTAGGGTATATAACGGTGCTAGATTTAGCTATTCTCTACCTCGCCTTTCACAAGCAGTGGCGTATTCTTAATCAATTAGCTTTTGTGGGTACTGTACTGGTTTATGCTCTAAGCCAGGGGCTGAGCAATACTACTGACATCTGGTTAAATCAATGTTATTTAACTTTATACTTTATAATATTTGGCACCTTGGTTTTCTTATACAATGTGCGCCACCAAAGACCGACAGGTTCTCGAGACGTTTTGTTGTTAGTTCTCAATGCGGCTTTCTTTTTTTCAGCCAGTGCTGGGAATTTAGATGGACGGTATCGGGACTGGCTTGGTTTCTTTGCCATCACCTTGGCTTTACTTTATCTCATGGTAGCTTTGGGCCTTAAAAGGAGGAAAAAAGGAGATGATCTACTCTTCCTTTCACTGCTGGGTACGGGATTAGCCTTTGTCACCATTGCCATCCCTTTGCAACTGGAGGATCAATGGATCACTGAACTGGCTTGGCTGGTAGAAGCTTTGGTTTTAATCTATGGTGGTTTAAAGGTGAAAAACCTTTGGGTTCGTAGGGCAGGTCTTGCCTTACTGGTACTTGTAGCCCTGATAGTCCACATGGATGATTATCCCTATTTTGGGGTAGTTCAGTTACCGTTACCCCTGGTTAATAATTACTCTTTGGCGGCCAACCTGTCCATTCTAGGTTTCTTTTTTGTGGCCCATCTATTCTATCATGATCAAGATATTCCTGAACCGGAATGTAAATTAGTGTGGCCCGCAGCGGTGTTAGGTACTATTTTGGCAGTGAAACAGATAACCTGGGAGGTCGAGAATGCCCTTGCCTACTTTAGGCTGGACTACTCTTTGGCTTTTTCGATTTCCTTAGCTTGGGTTGCCTTTGCCCTTTTCTTGCTGGCATTAGGATTAATCCGGGATCTCAAAGGATTTCGCTATATGTCCCTGATCCTTTTTGGCCTTACCACTTGTAAAGTTATATTTTTCGATTTGAGCGGCTTGGACATGATTTTTCGCATCCTTATCCTCATCATTGTGGGAAGTATCTTGGTTGGGGTTTCTTTCATTTACCAACGTCGGGATAAAGGGGAACGAGTATGAGAAAAAGTTTATTACTAATTATAACTTTGTTATTTTGGGCTGTACCTGCCTATGCCGACTTTCAAGAAACAAATTGGCAATTTAATAAAACCGTCAAGGCTGATAAGGAAGGAATGCATGCCATACAGCTGGATTCTGACATATTGGCTCACACTAAAAATGATTTAGATGATCTAAGAATTACCAATGACCGGGGTCAAGAACTACCTTACCAGCTTTTACTGCCCACTTCTGAAATTTGCTATAGCCAAGGTAGTACCGGTGGGGTTAACTCTGATGCCGGAATTTTAAATAATGTGACGAAAGAAAATCAGTACTCCAGCATAACCTTTGACCTACACAAGCCCACCCTAAATAATATGATTTGGTTATCTGTGGATACAGATCAGGACTTCCTACGGGAAGTTAAAGTTGAAGGGAGTAGTGATAATAAGAATTGGCAACTGATACATAAAGATAAAATTTTTTCAGTGGCAAAAGATTTGCTGGATACAAAAATAGTGTACCCCCAGGTGGATTATCGACTGATCCGGGTTACTATTGATGCCGAGGGGCAAAAAACCTTGGCCATTACTGAAGCAAAAATCGGCTACACTCCAGTAGAGGAGAAAGACTTTTCTCCTTTGCCAGGTAAAATAAGTAAAATTGAACAGTATGAAAAGGAAACAATAGTGACCATCGATTTAGGAGTGAAGGGTTATTTTGTTGATCATCTAAATCTGGAGATTGCTGGGAGAAACTATGAACGAGACGTCGAAGTCTTTCACAGTTACGATGGGGATACATGGTTTGACTTGTCAGCTGGTCGAATTTATCATTATCAATGGTCGGATTACAATGCTATAGAGGGGGACCTGCCCATTAAACAAGCCTGTGGTAGATATATCAGGATGTTTATTCATAATCAAGATAGCCCTCCGTTAGAGATAAAGGACATAACTCAGTGGGGAGAGATACCTAAGATTTTGGTAGACCTTCCTGTAGGAGTAAGCCACCTCTGGTACGGCAACGTAGAGAGCAAGGCACCTCAGTACGATCTGAAGAAATTTTCCAATTTAGTAAATCAAAAGGATTTACCTTTATTAAAACCCAGTGACCAAGAGATTAATCAAAGTTTTGTACCAGTTGAAAAACCTTGGACAGAGAGAAATGGCTGGCTGCTAAATGGAGCCATTGCTGTGGCAGCAGTTGTTTTGGGTTTTGTTCTAATTCGAAATATGAAAAGCTAAACTAAAGCACCGTGCTCAGGCACGGTGCTCTTAACGTAATAAATCCTCTAACTTATTCTTATTTAACACTACAATCTGCTGCCGCTCCACATCAATGGCTCCGGCCCGCTTAAAGCTGTTTAACATCCGGTTAATAGTTTCCCGAGAACTACCGGTTAAGCTGGCCAGTTCCTGGTTTGTCAGGTTCATGTTGATGAGGGTACCGTACTCCTTTGTAATACCGTTTTCCTGGGACATTTTCAATAAGGTAAAGGCCAAGCGCCGGGCAGTATCATGTAGGGCTAAATTCATTACCTTTTCCTGGGCAGTTCGCAGGCGGCGGGACATGATGCGCAGCATACTGATAGCCATATTTGGGTTCTGGCTAATAAGTCTCTCAATATCTTTATTTCGCAGCACACCAACAACGCAATCCTCCTGGCATTCAGAAGTAGCCGGGTAATTGCCCCCTTCAAAAAGGACCACTTCTGCAAAGACCTCACCTGGGTTGACAAAATGTAAGATATGCTCACGGCCGTCTTCCAGCCTTTTGGTCAACTTTATAAGTCCCGATTTTAATACATAAAGTGCTTCACCTGGTTCACCCTCCATAAAAATGATGCGTCCCTTTTGGTAACTTCTTTCCAATAGAAGGTTGGATATTTCCAGTAATTGTTGCTCAGATAAGTCGAAGAAGAGAGGTACCCTTTGTAAATATTTTAAAGTAGTTTCCATCACAAAACTCCTATCAATGATTATAACTTAAAGGATCTTCTGCGGAAGGTTTGAATAACTGTAGCTTGACTATCCCAACCGTGGGGTTTGTGATTAAAGCCGCCAAACACTTGGGTATCTTCAAAGCCAACGGCTTGTAAAAGTTTTTCCAGATTCGAACGGGTTAAAGGACGTAAAGGTATCTGGTTTGAAACTAAACTACGTTGGCTGCCGTCGGGCTCGTTTTTTATGAGAGTTGTTTTAAAATCAATGATTGCATCAGAACGAAAATCGTATTGCCGGGTAAAAATGATGTTTGCTTTGTTGTTAACAATATCAGGAAGCTGCGTAATATTACCCTTGAGGATTCGATCATAGTTTACGGTTTGAATAATTAGTGTCCCCCCGTGGTAGAGCTTTTCTTTCATTTGAGTCAGAGCTGTAGTCAGATCTTTATCGGTTAAGAGATGGGGCAAGGAATTGCCGATGCAGATCACTGCATCAAACTTACCTTCTATATCTTCTAGGTTTCTCATATCACCGGTCACAAAGTTAACATCTAAACCTAATTTTCTGGCCTTTTCCCGGGCCAATCGAATCATTTCTTGTTCATAGTCTAGACCAACAACCGAAAGACCCCATTTTGCAAACTCCAAAGAATAGTTTCCCGATCCACAGGCCAGATCCAATACCCTACTTACACCCAAATCATCAAACACCTGCTTGAGGAAATCAAGTTGACCTTGACCCGTCGGAAAAATGAAGTCGTAATATTGACTCAATTCTTTGTACATATCAGCACCTCATAACAAACTTTATTTTTTTAATAGTTTGCCCTGCATAATTTTATATCATTGTAATGGAGTAAGAAAAATATAGCAATATTTTATAAATCAGCATTTCACTTGAGGTTCAAAGTATAAATAAGCAAAATCATGGAAAGTCTAAAGCAAGTTTCAAATAGAGGAATTACTTTACAAAGGAATTGGTTGCATGAAAAGGGTGTTGCAAATATTGCTGGTGCTGGCAGTGTTAGGCCTAGGAAGTATACTGGCAATTAAAATTCCATTTATTTCAAAACAATTGGATGGGCCTAAATTTTGTGGCAGTTGCCACATAATGGACCCCTGGGTTGATACCTATATGGCCTCTGAGCATAGTGAACACGCCACATGTGGGGATTGCCATATTCCACATAGTTTCATTCCCGGAGCCTTTTACAAAGCCTTTACAGGGACAAGGGATGGTGTATATATGATCCTTGGTCGAATACCGGACAGGATTGAAATAAGTGGTCACGGTTCCAATGTGGTAAATGATAACTGCCTCCGTTGTCACGCCAAAGTAATGGAGGTCGTTGGATATCCCAAGAATGACCGTGGTAAGGACTGTTACGACTGCCATCAAAACATACCACACAGCCGATACTGGTATCTACAGAAGGAGAGTGAATAATTAGCCATGAGGAACAAAAAATTGATCATAGCATTGTCTGTGGTGGTGGCGGCAATGGTTCTTGGGGCAGTATATACCGCATTTACCATAAATAATAGAACCTTAAGTGAAGCAGCCAAAAAGATTAACCCCAAGGAAATACAAGATAATTACGAAGCCAGTGAAGTGTGGGGTAAGTACTACCCAAGGCACTGGGAAAGCTTTAATGAAGGTGGTAAAACTGAAACTAAGACTAAATATGGCGGTAACAATAGAACCGATAAATTGGAAATCCAACCATACTTAAGGGTTCTTTATGCCGGTACTGGTTACGGAGAAGAGTTTTATGAACCCAGAAGTCACTTCTATGCGGTACAGGATATAGGAGCCATTAACCCCAAGCGAACTAAGACTGGTGGGGCCTGTTTAACCTGCAAGGCCACTGAAGTGCCTAGGTTGATCAATACCTATGGAGATGATTTTTATAGCAAACCCTTTAGTGAAATGTACAAGCTGGTGAAACATCCCATTGGTTGCTCTGATTGCCATGATCCGAAAACCAATGATTTACGAATCAGTCGGCCAGCTCTCATAGAAGCCTTTGAGCGTCAGGGTAAAGATATTACCAAAGCTAGCAGGCAGGAAATGCGCTCTCTAGTATGTGCCCAGTGTCATGTAACCTACTACTTCCAGAAGGATACCAAGAAGACTACCTTCCCCTGGGATAATGGTCTAAAGGCAGATGAAGTACTGGCCTACTATGAAAAAATAAATTTTACAGAATGGATCCATCCGGAGTCTCAGACGCCCATGTTAAAGGCTAGGCACCCTGATTATGAATTATTTCAGGGCAGTGTGCATGAGTCTGCGGGTGTGGCCTGTGCAGATTGCCACATGCCTTACATAGTCCAGGAAGATACCAAAATTTCTTCCCACTGGTTTACCAGTCCGGTACACACAATGGAGAAAAGCTGTACCCAGTGTCACAGGGAGGGCACAGAGCAACTAAAGAATATGGTTTATAAGATTCAGGACCAACACCACGAGATTTTGGACATCGCTGGTAATACTAATGTTAAGGCGGTTAATGCCATCAAAGAGGCAGCGGCTGCACCGGGTGTTGATGAGAAATTACTTGAGGAAGCAAGGCAGTTACATCGTCAGTCCCAGTGGATGTGGGATTGGGTTGCCACAGCCAATGGCATGGGTTTCCATAACCGCCAGGAAGCAGCAATGTTTCTGAGTAAGTCCATCGATTTGGCTCATCAAGCCATTCAAACAGCCGAAAAAGCACGGGGGTCTGCCGAATAATGATTAAAATATCTTCATCCATTATAGGGACATGGGGTTTTTTGACCTCCATGTCCCTAGGATTAATTCTTTTGTGTTTGTTAATTGCCCTTTCTATATTGGGAACCTTTCAGTCGGGGATCTTTGTTTCACCCTGGTTTCTAGGGTTAAGCGCCCTATTAACTCTAAATATGCTGGGATGTATGGCAAAGCGTATTAAAGGGCTGATAAAAAGAGAGCAAGGCGTTGTCAAGGTATTAACTAAGCAGGGTCAGCATAGAATTGTAACTTTGGAAAATTGCCCACCTCAAAAAGCAATCCAGGAGGCAACAAAAGAATTGCGTCGACTGGGATTTCGAATTCGAACCTCTAAGGTTAAGCAAGATCAATTACTGCTAACCGGTAAAAAGAAAACCTGGTCCAATTTGGCTTCTCCTCTGTTGCACTTGGCCATGATTTTCATCATCGCAGGCAGTGTCGTAGGTGCAATTTGGGGTCATGAGCAATATGTAGAAGTTACTGCTCCGGGGAGGGCAGAGCTAAGTCAGCAGGGTTTTCCCTTTGATATTCAGGTTAAAAAGTTTTCTATTGAACAGTATGAGGATGGGACACCCAAACAATATACTTCTTTAATTGAAGTTTTGTTAGCCAACGAAAAAAAACTGGAAAAAGCTGTTTCAGTAAACCATCCACTTAATTATCAAGGTGTCAAGATCTACCAGACATCCTACGGCTATCAATTGCAGGGTGCCGTAAGGGATGAGAAACATACCTTTAATTTTAATATCGAAGAAGGGGAACGAATTTTATTAGGGGGTCCTGCCCAGTTGGAATTGGAGGTTCGCTGGCCTAGATATGTTGTTTACAGCAATGGAATGCCCTTTTCCATGGGTATAGCAGAATTGGAAGTGCCAATCGATTTAATGGATAACCAAGTGGTCTTCACAAACCGTACCCCCTATACTGGTTTACAGATAAAGAAGGACCCAGGTTTACCCCTCATATGGTTGGGTTTTATCCTGTTCCTAATGGCATTACCCGTATGTCTTTATGTTAAGCCTAATCAAATTTGGCTGCTCCTAGGCCCAAGCACCTCAGGTACAGAGCTTCGATTGGCCGCCCAGCACCGAATATGGGGAAAGAAACAAGAAGAACAGCTATTAGAAAAACTAAGTGGGATTTCCCAGGAGGAGTGTTCTCTTCACACATGATACCAATAACTGAACAACTTACCTTTGATGCAACCCTTTGTCTTTATGCCCTAGGGGCCATGCTATTTTTGATTTATGCTGTAACCGAAAAATTGCCACTGGTTAAATGGGCCATCCTAACTGTGGGGATAGGTTTTCTAGCCCATACAGCAGGCCTGATCATACGAACTATAACCGTTCAACGGTTACCCTTTGTCAATATGTACGAGTTTGTTATCTTTTTTGCCTGGGGTGTTATTTTAGCCTACCTAGTCACCCAGCAAAAACATCCGGTACCTTTACTGGGTACGGTGGTTGTGCCAGTGGCGGTGCTGTTATTGGCAGCTGCTAGCATAATGAATGGCGCAGTGAGACCCCTGATGCCTGCTTTACAAAGTTATTGGTTACACTCCCACGTGGCTACGGCAGTGCTGGCCTATGGTGCCTTTGGGGTATCCTTTGGGATTGGTGTACTTTATTTAATCAGAGATACCCAGCCACTATCCCTTGGTTCCAGTGGGCCTGGCAATACAGCCTTAGCCCAGGGGGTCTCCCTACTACCAAACACAGAAACATTAGATAAACTACTGTACCGGGTGATTGCCTTTGGTTTTGTCTTCCTAACCCTGGTATTGATCACTGGAGCAGTATGGGCCGAACAGGCCTGGGGTACCTGGTGGAGTTGGGACCCTAAGGAAACCTGGGCACTGATCACCTGGCTGGTCTATGCCCTATTCTTGCATGGGCGTTTTACTAGAGGTTGGCAGGGAAGACGTACTGCCTGGCTTGCCATCTTTGGCTTTGTTGCAGTGATTTTTACCCTGTTTGGTGTTACCTGGCTGATGCCTGGGATGCATAGCTATAGTTAGTCTAATGCGTACGATTGTGCGACAGCGGGGACGGTTCTCCCTGTCGCAAAAATCATAAAGTCACAAACTTAAAATGCGACAGAGAGAACCGTCCCCGCTGTCGCATTCACACTTTCCTTTATTGCGGCATAGAATGTGCTAAAGACTTTTGTCGAAAGGAAGGGACAGTGATGGCAGTATATATTGTGCAACCAGGGGATACTTTCTCAAGAATAGCCCAGCAATATGGCATTTCAATCTCGGAACTTCAACAATTAAATCCTCAGGTTTCAAACATTAATCTGATTAATGTGGGACAACAATTAACGGTTCCCAATGGAGAAGAAGACATCATCAGTAACGAGAATCAAGAAGAAGCAGCTGAACTATCCAATCAGTTTGACAATCAAATTGAATCCCAATTAGCCACTCAGTACAGCACCACCATTAATACCGTCTTAAGGGTGCAAGGTATTAGTGGTGCCCAATATACTAGCAGACTAGTGAATGGTTTGCTGTATATTTTAGTGATTGGTGATGGTGATTTCGCCCGGGGGGAACGGATTCCCATTACTCTATACAAAATCAATGTAACCAACCGTCCCATTACTTTACGATATTCCACCGGCCAACGGTTTGATCTGATTGTCCGCAGGGCTGCCGACCTTGTTGAGGTTTGGCGTTACTCCCGAGGCAGATTTTTTACTCAACAATCCGGTACTGTAACAATTCGTCCAAATCAATATGCTATCTACCGTTATACTTGGGATCAAATTAATAATTTAGGTAACCAGGTTGCAGCGGGTAATTTTATTCTAGATGCTATTAATGTTGCCCAAGGTTTCAGAAATCAGTCCATAAGAGGAAGATTTAGAATTCGCGCTGGAGTTACACCGACACCACAACCCACAAGACCACCTGGTCCCGGTGCCTGTACTGGTGAAAACCTGCTAACTAATAGCAGTTTTGAAAGCTGGCGTACAGCTACTCAGCCAGCTGGCTGGAGTGCCAGTAATGTTCGTCGTTCTAACATTGCCTTTAGTGGTCGATACTCAGTAGAGATGGGTAATGACCCCAGTGAACGATCGACACTCTCTCAAACCTTTCCTATCACGGCTGGTAGTAATAACCGGATAAGTTTCCGGGTCGCTGAAGATGTCGAGGGTTCCCGCGTTGGTAACTTCCAATTTGGCATTCAAGCACTTTTCCGTGACAGGTCCGGTAGGGTGGTTGGTGTAGCTCCTCAAGGACCTTTTTCACCAGCTATTATTGAAGATGAACGCTTCGAATTATTTACCTTTACCACAGGGGATGTTCCCGGTACAGCGGTAAATGCAGAACTGGTATTCACCTTTACTCCCCGCCCTACCAACAGAAGCCGTATCCGTATTGATATGGCTGAAGTACGCTGCTTAAGTCTATAAAGAAAAATCCCCGGGGGAATTTTCATCCCCGGGGATTAGCTTCTACAGCCATCGCAATTACTGGAAGTACAACCACGGCAACTGTCACCACGGCTACCCGCTAGTGCGCCAGGATTGTTTAGAGTAAAACCAGACATTACCCTTATAGGGTTATCAGCTTTACAAGAAGGACAGGCAATGTTTTCTCCGTTTTCACCTAGGGAGCAGAGTTTCTGAAACCGATGGTCACAGTGTTTACAACGAAATTCATATATAGGCATAGTGAACACCTCCGTGTTAAACATCAATAGTATGACCATACTTAGAGTAAAAGTATCTTACAGATTTGTCAAGTTAGCTATTAGCCCTTTACTATTGGCCAAAAGCTAAGGACCAAAAGCTAAGGGCAAATAGCTAAAAAAATGAAGGTTTTCGTAATATTTTCAAGAAATAAGTAGTAGAGTTTAGAACGGGGGAGGTTATATAAATGTATATTCAGTTTTTGGGAGCAGCCCAAACCGTTACAGGTTCTTGCTTCTTAGTAGATACAGGTTCTACCCGTCTATTGGTTGATTGTGGTTTGTTTCAAGGCTCCAAGGAAATAAAAGAGCGCAACTACCGTAATTTTCCTCTGGCACCTTCTAGCGTTGACTTTATTTTATTGACTCATTCCCATATTGATCATAGTGGTCTGATTCCTAAATTTATCAAGCACGGCTTCAAAGGGAAAGTTATTGCCACCTCAGCCACTGTAGATTTATGTGAAATATTACTACCTGACTGTGGGCACATCCAAGAGATGGAGGTTGAACGAAAGAACCGTAAGTACCGTCGACAGGGACGGAAAACCATAGAACCTATTTATACCGCCGAAGATGGTGCCCGGGCGTTAAATTATTTTGAAAGGATTCAATACAATGAGGTGATTCCTATTAGTCCGGATATTCGGGTTTGTTTTAGAGATGCCGGACATATCTTAGGTTCTTCTATTATTGAAATGTGGGTAAAGGAGAATAACAAAGAAACTAAGATCGTCTTTTCCGGGGATATTGGTAATACAAACCAACCCTTTATTAAAGACCCTTCTTTTATTGCTGAGGCAGATTATGTCATTATGGAATCCACCTACGGCAACCGAGTGCATGAAGATATCGATAACAAATTGGAGCTCCTGCAAAAAGCCATTATTGATACCCATAAAAGGGGTGGCAAGTTAATTATCCCTGCCTTTGCCGCTGGGCGAACCCAGGATATTCTGTACAGTATCAATCAATTGCGTATAAAAAATGCCATTCCAGATATGCCACTTTATATAGATAGTCCTATGGCCATCCGGGCTACGGAAATTTTCCGTAATAATACGCAAATTTATGACCAGGAAACCAAGGAATTAATTGCCCTAGGACACAACCCTTTGGAAATGTCTAACATCAAGACCACCCTGTCTATGGAAGAATCAAGGCAACTAAATTTTTACAATGGCCGGGCCATCATTATTTCCGCCAGTGGCATGTGTGATGCCGGGCGAATTAAACACCACCTACGACATAATCTCTGGCGTTCAGAATGTATGGTTTTATTTGTGGGTTATCAGGCAGAGGGAACCCTAGGGCGTCGTATTCTCTCTGGTGAAAAAACAGTCCGGATTCACGGGGAGGAAGTTGCCGTCAAGGCGGAAATTCGCCATATCGATGGCTATTCTGCCCATGCCGACCAACCAGCCTTATTGAATTGGGTAAAACAGTTCTCCAAAGACTTAAAAAAGGTATTTGTGGTGCATGGTGAAACCACTGCTGCGGCTGAATTGACAAGATTAATTAGTACATCAGGGATTTCGGCACAAGTACCGGGTTGGTTAGAAAAAATCGACTTGACACCCGATCTGCCAAAACAAGTTGTGCCAGAAATTTTTGTTGATACCTGGCATAGCATTAATGAAAAGATGTCCAGAATTATGCAGGGAAATCTGTCTCCTACCCAGTATTCCGTGCTGTTACGCCAATTGGCCCAGTTTGAGGCCCAGATAAATGAGGTTGTACAGGAGGATGTTAACGAGAATATTAGCTAAGGAGCGGTTGAGTTAAATGCAGGGAATAACCGTTGACAAAAAGGATAATTGTCAGTTTATCCGGTTCAATGCTTTTGCTAAGGAAAATCGAATTGTCCATGGTTTTACTACAAGATTGGGGGGCGTTAGTGAGCGACCCTATCAAGAATTAAACATGGCCTTTCATGTGGGTGATAATCCAGAGCATGTTAGGACCAACCGTAAAATAGCTTGCCAAGCATTGGGAATTAACCATAAAGATCTTGTTGCAGCTGTTCAGGTACATGGCAAACGGGTCAAAGTAGTTGGTACAGAACACCGTGGACTGGGGGCCATTGATTATGAAACAGCCTTACCGGACACAGATGCTTTGATTACTAATGTACCCGGTGTGCCTCTTTCCAGCTATTATGCTGATTGTGTACCGCTACTTTTTTATGATCCAGTGAAAATATGCGTGGGGTTAGCTCATGCAGGTTGGCGCGGGACGGTACAGCGAATTGCCGCTGAAACAGTGCGGCAGATGATGAAGGCCTTTGGCTGTAGCTCCAGGGATATTCTGGTAGGAATTGGGCCAGCCATTGGTCCCTGCTGTTATCAAGTGGATAAACCAGTTCAACAAATGGTAGCCAGCCAGTTTAAAGAATGGCCAAAGCTGCTTACACCTGTAGGTGACAACCACTGGCAACTGGACTTGTGGGAAACCAACCGCAGTGCTTTATTGGAGGCGGGAATTGAACAGGAAAATATTACTACAGCCGGGCTGTGTACTGTTTGTCATAATGATATGTTTTTTTCTCATCGTGCAGAAAAAGGAAAAACTGGTCGGATGGCATCATTGATTATGATAAAGTAATCGAAAGAAAGGGGATAAGTAATGCCCAAGGTTCTTGTGGTGGATGATGAACAACCCATCCGTGAGTTAATTAAGTATAATCTTGAACGGGAAGGATTTGAAGTAATTCTAGCTGCTGATGGGGATGCGGCCTTGGTAATGGCCCAAAGAGAACTTCCAGATATTATATTATTGGATGTCATGCTGCCAGGTCAGGATGGTCTAGCTGTCTGCCGCACTTTAAATCAGCAAAGCACCACCCGTGTTATCCCCATCATTATGCTCAGTGCCCGGGGTGAGGAATTAGATAAAGTCTTGGGCTTGGAAATGGGAGCAGATGATTATATTACCAAGCCCTTTAGCCCACGGGAGCTGTTGGCCCGCATTAAGGCGCGCCTAAGGAGGCACACTGTAGAAAATAAGGCATCAGATGATGCGGGTAAAATTACGGTGGACAAGCTAACCATTGACCAAGAGCGGTTTATTGTATCATACAATGGCATAAAACAAGATCTTACGCCTAAGGAATTTGAGCTATTAAGGTATATGGCTAAAAACCCTGGCAAGGTATTTACAAGGGATTTCTTATTGGAGCAAATTTGGGGTTATGATTTCGGCGGTGACTCTAGAACGGTAGACGTTCATATTCGTCATATCCGACAAAAATTGGAGCAAATACCTAATGCACCTCAATTTATTGAGACTGTTAGGGGAGTCGGCTATCGTTTCAAGGAGGTAGTAGAAGGGTGTTAAAGGGGATTAGGCAGCGAACCTTAGCAAGTTATGCCTGCCTTTTTTTTATCTATCTTCTGCTTACTTTACTTTTTTCCTTTGGCATGGTCAATTTTCTTACCGTTCTGCTAGGAGCCTTTTGGATTACAGTTTTCATGGCTTGGTTGACGCTAAGACGGTTAATTAAGCCAGTTGAACAGATTACCTCTGCAGCCCAGGAAATGGCTGGGGGTTTTTTGGATACTGAGATCCGGGTAGAAGGTGAAGAGGAAATAGATGATCTGGCCTGGAGTATTAACTACATGGCCCGGCAACTTAGAAAAAATTTAAACGTAATTACCGAAGAAAGAAACCGTGCCCAAGCTATTTTAAACAGTATGGCGGACGGGGTCATTGCCCTAGATAAGCATGGTCATGTAATTTTGATCAACCCCGTGGTAGAGGGTATATTTAACATCAAAGCATCAAATTGGCTAGGGTATAAACTTATAAAAGTTATTCGTAATCACGAATTAGAAGAGCTTTTTAGAAAGGCGCTGCATGAGATGCAGCCGGTTGCCAATAGTGAACTACAGGTCTTAACACCAAAGCCTAAGTTGTTTCGTATCCATGTTACGCCCCTAAAGGGAAATAATGATGAGAAGATTGGGGTAGTTGGTCTTCTAACCGACGTAACGGAGAGACGGAAGTTGGAAAGTATGAGGACTGATTTTGCAGCAAATGTTTCCCATGAATTGAGAACACCCCTCACATCCATTAATGGTTTTGTGGAAACCCTATTGGATGGAGCCATTGAGGAACCAACAATTGCCCGAAAATTTTTGGAGATTATCAGTGCCGAAGGGAAACGCTTAGCAAATCTTATCGATGATCTATTAAAGCTGTCCCGTTTAGAAGATCGGAGCACTAAGCTAAGTAAACAACCTGTTGATTTGGCTGAGCTAATCAGGAATATGATGACGATGTTTGAAGGACGAGCCAAAGAAAAAAATATTACATTAACGACGGAGATACAGGATCATTTGCCCACCGTACCCGGAGATCAGGGGTTCCTATCGCAGGTCATGATTAATCTACTTGATAATGCCATAAAATATACCCTTCCCGGTGGAAAGGTTTATACTTCAATTACCTTTAACAAAGAAGAAGTGAAAGTGGCAGTGTCTGATACTGGTATAGGTATTCCAGAAGAAAATTTACCTCGGGTATTTGAGCGCTTTTACCGTGTTGACAAGGCCAGAAGTAGAGAGATGGGGGGTACAGGTCTAGGGTTGTCAATTTGTAAGCACATTGTTGAGACCCATGGTGGGAAAATTTACGCAAAAAGCAACTCCAAAGGTAGTACCTTTATTTTTACCTTGCCCTTGTAGGCACAGATATTTGCAGTAGAATAAGGAGAGTTAATCAATTGAAAATAGGAAAAAACGCCCTAATGGGTGTTTTTTTTACAAAGGAATTCTTTGCTACCCCGTCGAAAAGTTTTAACTGGCATATTTAGGCAGGTGATACTTTTGACCCCAAAAAATGCTAGCAAGTCAAAAAAAAGAGGTTCTAGAAAAAAGCTAGTGATAAAGGTGATATTTCTTTGTTTAGGTTTACTTCTATTGTTTTGGTTTTTGTTAGGTCTTAAGGGCTTTATATATAGAAGTTTTGCACGCATTGAAGCCCTAGAGCCTGGGCAACTTACAGGAAAAATTTTAGCAGAAGCCGTATTGATTAAGCATGAATACCTTATCCATGCTCCTCTAAAGGGAGTAATGAAGTATTCTATTTCAGATGGTCAAAGGGCAAAAGGGGGTACTACCCTTGGTATATTGGAAGCACCTAGTATGGATACTATCTCGGGATTAAAACAGTATGCCGTAAATGCTCCCCATGGTGGTATGTTTTGTAGACATATTGATGGACTGGAAACTATTTTAGTTCCTGGCAATTTAGATGTTGTTGAAATACCACCTTTGGATAAAATAAATACTGGCACTGATTCACCAGTAGGTGGAAATGTTGAAAAAGGTGCCCCTGTAGCCAAAGTGATTGATAATTTGGCACCAATATTTTTAGCCGGTGAACTTCAAACTGAGAATTTTAAACAGCTGCAACAGCTTAAGGACAAAGAACTAAAACTACAATGGGAAAATCAACTGGTTTCAGCAAAGGTAGATAAATTGTTAAACGAAGCAGAAAAGAAAGGTTTCATCTTGGTCTTAAAAAATTATCCAGATGAAATCCTACATCACCGAAAAATCAACTTTGAAATTATCACAGGGGAGACCGAGGGTTTACTTATACAGGAAGAAGCACTGGTAAGTAGGGATAACAAAGAAGGTTTGTATATTATTTGGAAGGGCCTTGTCCGCTGGGTGCCTGTGAATATAAATGGTCGTTTAGATGGACAAGCAGCAATTGAAGGTACGGATATACAGCCTGGTATATCCTATGTAGTCAATCCAAGGTTTGTCCGGGAGGGGGACAAACTTTAGAAAAGGCGGGAAAGACATTGAGTATCGCTAATAATCTTTCAGTTATAAAAGAAGAAATTATTGCAAGTGCGCTAAAGGTTGGGAGAGATCCCGCAGAGATTTCATTAATTGCAGTGACAAAGAATGTCTCTGCGGCCAAAGCAAAGGAATGTGTTGCTGCAGGGGTTCTTAATTTAGGAGAAAACAGAGTCCAGGAATTACAGAATAAGTTTCCAGAAGTACACGGGGCCCGTTGGCATTTAATCGGTCACCTGCAAACCAACAAAGTAAAATATATAATGGGTCAGGTTGCACTGGTACACTCATTGGATAGCTGGACGTTGGCTGAAGAGATTGACAAAAAATCATTGGCAGCGGGTATTGTAACACCAGTATTGGTACAGGTCAATGTGGCCGGGGAGGAAACAAAGTTTGGTCTAGCACCCCGAGAGGTGCGCGATTTTGTTTCAGATGCGGCAGCCCTATCCGGTGTTGTAATCCAAGGATTAATGACCATTGCACCTTTTGTGGATAATCCCGAGGAAGTTAGGCCAGTATTCAGACAGTTAAAAGAGCTTGCCAATGGTTTGCGGGATATTCCGGGAGTAAGTATGGAGCATTTGTCTATGGGTATGACCAATGACTATAAGGTAGCCATTGAAGAAGGGGCGACTCTGGTAAGAATAGGAACGGCTATTTTTGGCAGTAGGTACTAAAGGAGGGAATTGGATGGCTATAGGTATGTTTGATAAAATTCTGGGTTTTATCGGATTTGATGAAACGGAAGAACAACCAGAAGAAAGGGTGGCCGAAGATAAGAAAGAAAACCTGCAGCAGGTAAAAAGGAAAAACGCGCCTGTTGTTAGTATTCACTCAGGTCGTCAACTTAGAGTGGTTGTTTGTGCACCGGCATCCTTTGATGAGGCACACCAGATAGCGGAAAACCTAAAAAACCGGAGAGCCGTTGTGGTAAATTTAGAAAAGGCTGGTGTTGACCAGGCGAGGCGTATAGTGGATTTCATTAGCGGAGCAACCTTTGCCTTAAATGGTGACATGCAGAAGGTTGGGCAAAATATTTTTCTCTTTGTACCCAGTAATATTGATATAGCTAATGAGACAAGAAAAGAAACCAAAGAAAAAAGTATTTTTGCCTGGGCCAAATCATAAAAAGTTAAAAGATGACGGGGTGAACCATGTACAGTTTATTATCTTTTCTCGAGGTAGCTTTTTGGGTTTATGAGATGATGTTGTTAGCAAGAATTTTATTATCCTGGTTTCCACACAATCCACATAACTCAATAATCCGATTCCTTTACGAAACAACTGACCCATATCTAAATATTTTTAGACGAGTGATACCGCCCCTTGGGATGATTGATATATCTCCGATTGTAGCTTTCTTAGTACTAAGAATGATTCAATCCTTTATTTTTAACTTGGTAAGATAAATGAGGCTGGATCGCAAGTCCCTTGTGGGTCATGTAACTAGTTCTGATGAAAGGGCTATATTGACAAAGGTTTTAGACACAGTGGAAACTGTATTAAAAAATCATACTCCTCAGTTAACCCATTTTTATGACCCGTATCATACGGGTCTCATCATTTCATTGCTGGAAAGAATGCAAGACTTAGATTTTGCCACCTATGGTGGCTACGAAATAGCAGAAAGAGCCCGTACGGCCATTTTCCCAGACTATTTGGATGGTACAGACATCGATTATGAAATTACCATCTTGGAAGTAGAAGGTAATTTTAAAATGGTGAAGGTTAATCACCGGGATTTTTTAGGTTCATTATTAGGATTAGGCCTAAAACGTGAAATGGTTGGGGATTTAATTATTACCCCTAAGGGCTGTCAGGTGATGGTAGCTCAGGAAGTTGCTCCCTACCTAATGACAAATTTGACCAAAGTTCATAAAGTTGGGGTGGAAGTTAGGGAAATTGGCCCCATGGAGTTAGTATTACCGGAATTAAAAGTGAAAGAAATCAAAACAACTGTTGCCTCCCTCCGTTTAGATGCTGTGGCCGCAGCTGGTTTTGGCACCTCCAGAAGCCGCATTGCTAGGGAAATACAAGCGGAAAGACTAAACTTAAATTGGCATACTTGTTCAAATCTGGCTGCCCCGGTCCAAAGTGGAGATATGCTATCTATACGAGGGCGGGGGAGAGTAGAAATATCTGAGATTAAAGGAAACACCAAAAGTGGTCGAATAGGTATAGTATTAAAACGTTATTTATAGCTTGGGACAAGCTCCCAAGGTAAAATAGCAGCGGGGGTGTTTCAAAATGAGTTACTTGACGCCAGTGGAGATTCAGGCAAAGGAGTTTGCCAAAGTCCTAAGGGGCTATGACACCAAACAAGTAGATGCATGGATGCAAAAAATAAAAGACAACTATGAAAAAATGTATATAGAAAATCAGGAGTTAAAAGAGCAATTAAGCCAGAGTCAAGAAAGCATTGTCCATTACCGGGATTTAGAGGATGCTTTACAGCGCACCTTAGTGATGGCTCAAAAAAGTGCTGCAGATATGAAGAATAATGCTGAACAGGAATCTAGAATTCTACTAGAGCAGGCCAAACTTTCGGCCCAAACCATTACTCAGAAGGCTGAGGACGAGGCTGATTGTATGGTGAAGGATGCATCTCGTAAAGCCGAGGAGATGCTAAAAATGGCTGAAGCAAGGGTTGAAGCCATTTTGGTAGAATATCGTCATCTGGAGAAACAAGCCAATGTTTTTAGGGCAAAATTTAAAGCCCTGTTAGAATCCCAGATGGAGCTCGTTGAGGGGAAAATACAGGCAGTGGATGAGGGGAGCACGGCATAATATAGCTATTAGCCATTAGCTAAAAGCAAAAAAGCCCACAGCCATGGGTAAATGAGCTGACGGCTAATTTTAGTTTTAAACAAAATGTCACTTACGGTATCGTTGAATTGTCGGGACATTTTTCAGATAGCTAAAGGCTCAAAAGTAAAGTCTAAAGGCTCAAAGCTAATGGCTAATTGGGGGTGGACCGGATGATAGACATTAAAGAGGATCAAAATGGGGTTGTGGTAAAGGTACGGGTTCAGCCAAGGGCTTCTAAAAACAGCCTGGCTGGTGAGATGGAGGGAGCCTTAAAAGTTCGTCTGACTGCACCTCCAGTGGATGGGGCTGCCAATGAAGCTTGCTGTAAGTTTTTGGCGGGGGTTTTTGGAATAGCTAAATCTAACATTGAAATTATCTCAGGTCATACTGGTCGAAATAAATTGGTCCGGGTACGGGGAGTCAGTGAAGCAATGGTACGTTCTGTACTTAGCTGTTAGCCATTAGCTATTAGCCTTTAGTCGTAGACTAAGGCTAACAGCTAACAGCTAGTGCGACAATTATTTGCAAATGTTGACCTTCTGCTTGCTTTTGGTTATAATAATTCTGTTTATGAATATTTACAGAACCTTTGAATGGGATAGTAGATGGTTGGTAACTGTACAGAGAGTCCGGTACTTGGTGGAATCCGGATCAGCACCATCCTTTGAAGATCACCCGGGAGGTGCCCTGCTGAAACCTGAAAACAGGGAGTAGGTTAGGCCGGTTGCGTTGCCGTTATCAATGTATCGAGTGTTCAGGCTTAGCCTGTTCATGAGGGTGGTACCGCGGGTAAAATAGCTCGTCCCTTTTGGGACGGGCTTTTATTTTTTCTTAATTAAATGCAAAGGTCAGGAGTGAAATACAGGTGGATTATGGCAAAACTCTAAATTTACCTCAAACAGGTTTCCCTATGCGTGGAAACTTACCCCAGAGGGAACCGGAAACTCAAAAGTACTGGGAGGAGATTGACCTCTACAACAAAGTACAGGAAAAAAACAAAGGTAAAACCAAGTTCATTCTGCATGATGGCCCCCCTTATGCCAATGGGCATATTCACTTAGGACATACTTTAAACAAAGTGTTAAAGGATATGATTGTCAAATACCGTTCCATGAGCGGCTATGATGCCCCCTACGTACCAGGTTGGGATACACACGGTCTGCCCATTGAGCAACAAGCTATTAAACAATTGGGTCTTAACCGCCACCAAGTAAACCCAGTAGAGTTTCGAGCCAAATGTAAAGATTATGCTTTAAAGTGGGCTAACACACAAAGTGAAGAATTCCAACGTCTAGGGGTCAGGGGTGATTGGAAAAACCCTTATTATACCCTGATACCTAAATACGAAGCTACCCAGGTTCGTGTCTTTGGTGAGATGGCTAAAAGAGGTTATATCTACAAGGGCCTAAAGCCAGTATACTGGTGTGCCAGCTGTGAAACTGCTCTAGCTGAGGCAGAAGTAGAATATGCAGATAAAACTTCTCCGTCTATCTATGTAAAATTCCCTGTAAAGGATGGAAAGGGTGTTTTACCCCAAGATGCAGCGGTGGTAATCTGGACCACCACTCCCTGGACCTTACCGGCTAACGTAGCCATCAGTGTGCATCCAGAATTTGAATATGTACTGGCTTCTTTGAAGGGACAGAAAGTTGTTGTAGCCAAAGAATTACTAGAAGCCTTCAAACAAGCTGTGGAAGCTGAAGAGATTGAAGTTTTGGCCACCTATCAAGGGGAACAACTGGAGCGGATTATTTGTCAGCACCCCTTTATTGAAGATAGAGAGTCTCTGGTTATTTTAGGGGAACACGTAACACTGGAAGCAGGAACTGGGGCGGTACACACAGCACCAGGACATGGTGAAGAAGACTTCCAGGTTGGTAAAAAGTACGGACTGCCTGTATTGGCTCCTGTTAACAACCGTGGTAAATTTACCGCCGAGGGTGGTAAGTTTCAGGGTCAGTTTATTATGGATGCCAACAAGTCCATCGTCGAAGAATTAAAAGAACGGGATGCTTTAATGGGCCACGTTAATATTAAACACCAGTACCCCCACTGTTGGCGCTGTAAGCAACCTATTTTCTACCGGGCCACTGAGCAGTGGTTTGCATCGGTGGATGGTTTCCGTCAAGAAGCACTTGAGGCCATCCGCAATGTAAAATGGGTACCTTCCTGGGGTGAAGATCGTATTTACAATATGGTAGAGGGTCGTGGCGACTGGTGTGTTTCCCGTCAGAGGACCTGGGGTGTGCCCATCCCCATTTTTTACTGCAATGATTGTGGTAAAGAAATCATCACTGAGGAAACCATTACCCACATTGAAAGTCTATTTAGAGCACATGGTGCCGATATCTGGTTTGCCAAGGAAGCCAATGAATTGGTGCCAGTTGGTCTGACCTGTCCTCACTGTGGCAAGGGCAAGGATTTCAGCAAAGAAATGGATACCATGGATGTTTGGTTTGATTCTGGTTCAAGTCACCTGGCCGTGCTAGATCAACCTGAAATTTGGCCGGAGCTACAGCGTCCTGCGGACCTTTATCTGGAAGGCAGTGACCAGCATCGGGGTTGGTTTAACTCCTCTTTGTCAACATCTGTGGCGGTGACAGGAAAACCCCCCTATAAAGCTGTATTAACCCACGGCTTTACCGTGGATGAAAAGGGACGCAAGATGTCTAAATCTCTAGGTAATGTAGTGGATCCCTTAAAAATCTGCAGTCAGATGGGTGCAGATATCCTGCGGCTATGGGTATCCTCCGCCGACTACCGAGCTGATTTAGCCTTGTCCCAGAATATTTTAAAGCAGATGACCGAGTCATACCGTAAGATTAGAAATACTGCCCGTTTCCTACTGGGTAATATTTACGACTTTGATCCTGCTAAGGATAAGGTAGCCTATGAGAAATTGCCTGAGTTAGATCGTGTGGCCCTAATGGAACTACACAAGTTAATTAAGCAGGTGTTGGCTGCCTATGAAAATTATGAGTTTCACGTTGTTTACCATGCCATACACAATTATTGCGTTGTGGACCTCAGTGCTTTCTATTTGGATATTATCAAGGATCGTCTTTATACCGCCGTGCCGGGTTCCCTAGAGCGTCGAGCAGCCCAGACTGTTCTTTACGAGGCATTGGATGCTTTAGTACGCCTGTTGACTCCGGTACTGGCCTTTACCACCGAGGAAATTTACAAATACATGCCTGTGGTGGGAGAACGTGCTGTTAGTGTGCAACTGCTAGATATGCCCGAAGTGAATGTGGAGTATTTGGATATTGAGTTGGAGAAGAAATGGGATAAAATCCATGAAATTCGCAAAGAGGTATTAAAGGCTTTGGAAGTAGCCCGTCAGAATAAAGTTATTGGTAATGCATTGGAAGCCCAATTAGACCTTTATATGGCAGGAGAAGTGGCAGAAGTTCTTAAACCAATGGCCACTGAGTTAACTACGTTATTTATTGTTTCCAAAGTAAATCTGCACCCATTTACTGATGCCCCAGCAAATGCAGCAAAAGCAGAAGAAATGGAACTAGCTGTCCAGGTGACTGACGCCCCAGGTGCCAAGTGTGAGCGCTGTTGGATGTACCATGAAGAAGTGGGCAGCATCGCCGAACACTCCACCCTTTGCCCCCGTTGTGCTGAGGTGGTAAAAAGTACAGTGGCCAGTGAATTATAATTTGCCATCAACCCTCAGCCGTTAGCCTTCAGCTTTTTGCATTTTTTGCTTAAGAGTTATTTTGGTTCTGGCTGTGCGCCATGTGCCAAATATCCAATGTGCAAAAAGGCCCAAGGCTCATGTCTTATAGCTAAGGATTAAAAAAGGAGTGTCGTGAAACTATTTTTCAATAGCTAACGACACTCTTTTTGATATTTATTCTACAGCTATGACGTAAGTGGAACTGTAGGGAACGATAATCATTAATCTTTAGCTCGCAGTGCATCTAGATCAATAATACCCTTTTTTGCTCGCTGGGTAATAATGCCGCCGATCCGCCCTGACTCAGCTGATGTCAAGCCGCCCCAACCATCTTGCTTAACCTTATGGGCTAGGCCCAATTCTTCGGCAATCTCCAGTTTCAATAAATCCATCGGGGTGGGCTTCTTTTCCTTTTTCTTGCCGTCCCTTTGTACTTTACTGTCCTTTTTCTTTTTAATAGTATGATTTAACTTTTGAACCACAGAATCCATGCTAACCTCCCAAATTTGCACAAATGCACATAATGAAGTTTGGTCTTAACCACTGATCAAATACAGTGGCCATGTGCTAAAGCCCCTTGAACATAACATGCATAAAAAAGCCCAAGGCCCAAGGCTCATGGCCCAAGGCCTCTCCGGAAAGCTAATAGCTAAAGACTAAAAGCTAATGGTTAATTTTACTTGGTTCTAGGTGTCAGTCTAGTATTGATATCCTCAAATTCCTCATTAAAGGATGAGATAGGTTTCCCCTGGGAAATTCCCTGTCCTATTTTTTTGATTCTAGTCACGGTATCAATATCCGAGGTAACAATAACAGTGTAATTTTGATCAATATTTTTCACTCGATCAGTGACATTTTGTTCTATTTGGGCAGAATGGGTAGTCTCTAAATTTGCGTTTAAGTCTAGGCCCAAATAAATTCTCTTACCGGAGATTACTGCTGTGGAACCCTGCACGCCTTCCACTTGATTTGCTTCATTAACCACCCGATCTGCTAAATCCTGAGGGTAATTTTGATTCTGGGTGGTATTGTTATTAGGCTTAGCTGGGACCTGTTGTGTTGGATCAAGAGGCTTCTTGGCGGCAGTGCAGCCGCCAAAGACAAGGGAAGTACCCAATAATAATGTCAGGGATAATAATGTTAAATTTTTGAATTTATTCAAGTTAGCTCCTCCTTTGAATGATATTATTTTTATTATTTCTTAACTGCAATAGATTATGCTAACAATAGTTTACCTACCTGGTTACTATGATCTAATGTGACTTGATCCATGAGGAAGATATTATTTTCACATTAGTTAGAAAAAGAGGAATTTTTGAAAATAGGAAGAAATGTTTATAAAAATCAATATTTTTGGATGATGGCTGCGGGAGAGATCCAAGGGGGCGCCGAAGGAGCAATTCTGTTTATGGCTGTGTAAACAGGTTAAACTCTCAGGCAAAAGGACTGCGGTCGGACAAACTCTGGAGAGTACTGCTTATAATGGCGGACACCCAAGGGGAAGCTTCAAATGGAAGTCATCTCTCAGGTTACAAGGACAGAGTTATACCAGTAAGGGTATAGCTTTGTCCTTTTTGTTTTTACACTTAAAATATTTAGCCAAGAGACATAATAATAGGGAGGTGGAGGTATGCAGGAATTAAAACGTACGCCTTTATTCCAGGTGCATTTGTCTGCAGGGGCAAAGATGGTGGAATTTGGTGGCTGGCTAATGCCAGTCCAGTATGAAGGAATAATTAAAGAACATCAGGCTGTGCGTTCTGCTGCTGGGTTATTTGATGTTTCCCATATGGGAGAAATCCAAATATCAGGTTTAGCTGCTAGGGAATTTGTGCAGAAACTTATAACCAATGATTTATCGAGGCTAAAGCCAGGGTGTGCCCTTTATTCTCCTATGTGCAACTCCCAGGGGGGGACCATTGACGATTTATTGGTCTATCAGTTGGAAGAGCAGCAATATCTATTAGTAGTAAATGCTTCCAATATAGAAAAAGACTTTAACTGGCTTAAAAGAAAACAGACGCCGGATGTGGAGATAAAAAATGTATCCGAAATTACTTGTCAACTGGCCTTGCAGGGACCACGGGCTGAAAAAATCTTACAAAAGTTAACGGCGGTAAATCTCAATGAAATTAGATACTTTTGTTTTGTATACGGCACTGTTGAAGGAATAAATTGCCTTATTTCACGTACAGGTTATACAGGTGAAGCGGGCTTTGAACTTTACTTTCCAGCAGAACATGCAGAAATGCTCTGGCAGGCTATTATGACAACTGGAGCAGAGGAAGGAATTAAACCCGTGGGTTTAGGGGCTAGGGATACCCTACGGTTTGAGGCCTGCTTAGCACTTTATGGTCATGAGCTAACAGATGAGATTTCTCCTTTGATGGCTGGGTTGGGTTGGACAGTAAAATTTAGCAAACCTGAATTTATTGGGAAAGAATCATTGTTTCAACAAAAGGAAGCAGGGCCGGCATATAAATTAGTGGGCCTAGAAATGATTGATAGAGGGATACCCCGTCAGGGTTATGCCATTGTTAGAGAAGGCCAAGAGGTAGGTTGGATAACTTCTGGCACCTTTGCACCAACTATAGGTAAGAATTTAGGTTTGGGCTATGTGGCCGTACAACATGCTGCAATGGGTAATGAATTGTCTGTCATGATTCGCAACAAACCGATTAAAGCACGGATTGTAGAAAAACCATTTTATAAAAGGGAGGACTAAAAGATGAATTTGCAGGAAGATTTAAAGTACACCAAAGAACATGAATGGGTAAGAGTTGAGGGTAATCGGGCTATTATTGGTATTACCGACTATGCTCAGGATTCCTTGGGAGATATTGTATTTGTTGAACTCCCTTCGGTAGGGGAATCCATTGAGGCAGAAAACACCTTTGGCGTGGTGGAATCAGTAAAGACTGCCAGTGATCTGTATGCCCCAGTAAGTGGCAAGGTCCTGGAGATAAATGAAGAGCTCAGTGATGCTCCGGAGCAAGTAAACCAAGATCCCTATGGAAAGGGCTGGATGATTATTGTGGAAATGTCCGATACCTCTGAATTGGACAATTTAATGAATGCCCAGCAATATAAGTCTATGGTAACAGAAGCCTAAAAGGGGAAGAGGTTGGTTAATTTGAAATTCATTCCTCATACTAATGAAGAACTATGCCAGATGTTACGGGACATCGGCATTGAAAACACGGCAGAATTGTTTCAGGATATTCCCTCCCAAATTCGGTTTAACCGCGAACTTGCTGTGGAGGGTGGTTTAACGGAAATAGAATTACAACGCCATCTGTTTTCCATGGCCGGATTAAATCAAGGGGTGGAGGAAAATATTTGCTTTCTAGGTGCTGGAGCCTACGATCATTATGTCCCCAGTGCTGTGAAACATATCTTATCCCGTTCCGAGTTTTATACGGCCTATACACCTTATCAACCGGAAATCAGCCAGGGAGTTCTCCAAAGCATCTTTGAATATCAGAGCATGATCTGTCTGTTGACAGGCATGGATGCTGCCAATGCATCGATGTATGATGGGGCCAGTGCTTTGGCTGAGGCTGCTTTAATGGCCTGTGCTGCCACCCGGCGGGACCAAGTTCTGGTGGCCAAGACTGTACACCCGGAATATCGTGAAGTAATCAAGACCTACTTACGTGGGCCAGCTATCAAAATTTCGGAGATTGCTTACCAGCAGGGTTTGACCCAGACAGACGATCTTAATAATTATCTGGATAAAAACACAGCTGCCATCTTGGTTCAGTATCCCAATTTCTTTGGTTGTATTGAGGATTTGGTAGAATTGGCGGAGAGAGCCCATGCCGTAGGAGCATTACTTGTGGTTTGTGCTGATCCCATTGCCCTGGGATTACTAAGATCTCCGGGACAATGTGGTGCCGATATTGTTGTGGGAGAAGGACAAGCTTTAGGTATTCCCTTGTCCTACGGAGGTCCGTACCTGGGATTTATGGCCTGTAAGGAAAAACTTCTTCGCAAGATGCCTGGAAGAATTGTTGGTCAAACCGTTGATGTAGATGGTAAACGGGCCTATGTATTAACACTCCAAGCACGGGAACAACACATCCGTCGGGATAAGGCAACTTCGAATATATGTTCTAATCAAGCCCTATGTGCTCTGACAGCTACAGTCTATTTAAGTCTGGTGGGTCGGAGAGGATTAAGACAAGTGGCTGAGTTGTGCCTACAAAAGACAGCCTATACAAGGAATTTGCTGTCCTCTCTACCTGGTTATCAGTTAGCATGGCCAACACCAGTGTTTAAGGAATTTGTTATCAAAACCAAGGTATCACCAAAGGTGATTAATCAGAAACTCCTCCAATACAATATTCTAGGTGGTCTTGACCTGGGGCAGTACTATCCTGAACTAAAGGAGCATATGTTATTTTGTGTAACAGAGAAAAGAAGCCGCCAAGATATTGAACTGTTGGCGGAAAGACTGGGGGCAATATCATGACGGAAAAGTTAATTTTTGAACTTAGTTCACCGGGGCGTCCGGGGATTCTTTTTCCGGCCAATGATGTACCAGAAGTTTCCCCCAAAGAACTGTTACCTCCAGAATTTATCAGAGAACAAGAGGTACCTCTGCCGGAAGCCAGTGAAGGTGAAGTGGTTAGACACTTTGTAAGGCTATCCAGAATGAACTTTGGTGTAGACGTTGGTTTTTATCCCCTGGGATCCTGTACTATGAAATACAATCCCAAAATTGCTGAGGATGCAGCGGGGTTAAACGGCTTTGCCAATTTGCACCCCTATCAAGCTGAGGAACTTTGTCAAGGGGCATTACGATTAATGTATGAAACCCAGCTGGACCTGGCTGAAATTACAGGCATGGATGCCTTTACTCTGCAGCCAGCTGCCGGGGCCCATGGCGAGATGACTGGTATGCTGATTATTAAGGCCTATCTAGAAAGTAAGGGAGAAACTGGACGTACCAAGGTTATAGTGCCAGATTCTGCCCATGGTACCAATCCAGCAACGGCAACCCTTTGCGGCTTTCAGGTGGTAGAAGTGAAGTCTGACCAGCGGGGTGGCGTTGATTTGGATGCCTTAAAAAAAGTACTAGGCCCCGATGTGGCAGCCTTGATGCTAACAAATCCTAGTACATTGGGCCTTTTTGAAGAAAATATAAAGGAAATTGCAGACCTAGTACACCAGGCTGGAGGTCTATTATATTACGATGGAGCCAACCTCAATGCCATCATGGGCTATGCCCGACCCGGAGACATGGGTTTTGATGTGATGCACTTAAACCTACATAAGACCTTTGGTACACCCCACGGCGGTGGTGGGCCAGGTTCAGGTCCTGTTGGCGTAAAGGTGGCCTTGGAACCCTTCCTTCCTAAACCAGTGATTGTACAGCAGGATGGGAAATATCTGCTTGATTATCATCGCCCTCAATCCATTGGTCGAGTCAAAGCCTTTTATGGCAATTTTGGCGTGGTAGTAAAGGCCTATACCTATATCAAGGCACTGGGTGGCCGAGGGTTAAAAGAGGTTTCTGAGCATGCTGTACTTAATGCAAACTACCTAATGAAACAGCTCTCAACCCACCTTCAAGTTTCCCATCAAAGAATATGTATGCATGAGTTTGTAGCTTCACCTCCAGGGGATATGAAGGAGCGGGGCATAAAAACCCTTGATATTGCTAAAAGACTGTTGGATTATGGCTATCATCCGCCAACAGTATATTTTCCACTTATTGTAGAAGAAGCCATCATGATTGAGCCGACGGAAACAGAAAACAAAGAAACCCTAGACGAATTTGCCGATAATTTAATCAAAGTATTGGAAGAAGCTAGGAAAAACCCCGAGACTTTAAAAAATGCACCCTTTACCACTCCCGTGCGCAGACTGGACGAAGTAACAGCAGCACGCAAACCTCGCTTAGGATGGTTCCCAGAATAATCGCGGGCTTTGGATACTCTTGATTAAGAGTTTTGTACTATGATATACTGGCAACGGATTCCATGGGACTTCATCTGCACTCAAAGGATGAAGTCCCATTTTTTAGCTATTAGTCATTAGCCATTAGCCATTAGCCTTTAGTAATAAACTAAAAGCTAAAAGCTAAAAGCTAAAAACTAATAGCTAAAAGCTAATGGCTAAAAGGAGAGGATGCAAGTGGTTTCGGTCCAAGAGAAGAAAATGAAGGTAGCACGCCTCTCTATTATCTCCAACACATTTCTAACTTCGGGTAAATTGTTAGTTGGCCTCAGTATGGGGTCCATCGGGGTTATATCTGAAGCTATTCACTCGGGATTGGATTTAATTGCATCCTTTATAGCTTTCATGGCAGTGAGGCATTCGGGAAGGCCTGCTGATGAGGATCATCCCTATGGACATGGAAAATATGAGAATTTGGCCAGTATTATAGAGGCAATTTTAATCCTAGTGGCGGCTATAGGTATTTTTATTCAAGCTGTGCCTAAACTCTGGCAGGGTGGTCAGGAAATAGAATCCCTTGGCTGGGGGGCTGGTGTTATGGCTGTTTCAGCAGCAGTTAACTTTGTTATCTCGAGAAGGTTAATTGCTGTGGGAAAAGAAACTGATTCTCCAGCCCTAGTGGCAGATGGTTGGCACCTAAAAACAGACGTTTATACATCCCTTGGGGTTTTTGTCGGATTGGGGGCTATTTATCTTACGGGATATACCTTACTGGATCCAATTGTGGGAATTATTGTGGGAATCCTGATTGTGAAGGCTAGCTTTAATTTAATCAGGGAATCAATGGGGGTAATGCTGGATGTTAGTTTACCCTCAGAGGAAGAGGGAATAATAAAAAAAGTATTGGCCAAACACTCTGACCAATATATTGAATATCATAGTCTACGTACTCGCAAATCTGGTCCCTACCGATATGTCGACCTTCACTTAGTCGTATTACGGCACTTACCCATTGGTACAGTACACAAATTGTGTGATCAAATTGAGGACGAGATTGAAGGAGAATTACCCGAGGTACAGGTTTTAATTCATTGTGAGCCCTGTGAAGAGGCTAAAGAGATCCTAGAAGAAGTGAGTTGTCCTAGAGATATCTGTCTTGCAGAGGAATGTTCAGCAAGTTCAGAAGGGAAAGATAAAGCATAAAAATGCGACAAGGAGAACCGTCTCCACTGTCGCAAGTGGTTACCGTAAGGCTTCTTTCTGGAAGGATAGATTTTGGCTCCCCATAGGCAAAATGGTGTATGGGGAGATGGTTCCCGCAACACTAACTAGGTTTGGTGCCTTAAAATCAATCTTGATGGAATAAATTCTTTTGATATGGGAGCGAAAGTTCTTTATACTGTATAAGGGCTGGTTATTTTGAACATGCATTTTTAAGTTTTGAGGTAGTTCTATGACTAGAACTACAGGCTTAAATCGACGGTTTAGACCAACCGAATTGCGTGCGTCGATCATTGCCTCCAGCAAAGTACAGCGAATTATGTTTTCTGGCTGAAGTCCCTCTTTCATGACCTTTCGAATCTCATCAAGGGATCCTCCCAAAAAAACGTTAGCCATAGGGTAAGCTCCTTTCCGTCAAGCTAGTTACAGCATCATTAGTTAGTAGACTAATAATGCAAGAATAATGCCAGAAGAAATAAGCGAGATTATGGCCTACGGCATGTTCCGATGTGCACAAGGTGCAATATTAACAAATCTGAATGTTCTAAAAAAACACACAATGTTCTGAAATCGAACAAAAGTAGGAAGGGTTTTCCTTTCCTACTTTTACATTCTCAACTAATAAATTCCTTTACTTCCTTGGGTTTGAACCTTTGGTAATAGGTTGTCTTTAAGTTCAGCAATTAGCATACCAGCCAAAATTAGCAAGCAACCGATCCATTGGGGGAAAGATAATACTTCTCCGGCCCAAAGCCAACCAGTTGCCGCAGCAAAAACTGGTTCCATAATAAAAATAATAGCTGTATGAGTGGCAGAGGTAAATCGTTGCACTGAATTTTGAATTAAAAATGCTAGCGCAGTGGCAGGTATTGCTGTGATTAAAAGACCAGTCCAGACAGGACGGGTAAACTCAGTGGGCATGGTCTCCCAAAGAGCTCCACAAACCAGGCTGATGGCAGCCACCACTCCCACTTGAAGAATGGCCAGTAAGACTGGGTCATGCTGAGGAGCATATTTTCCTACTAGAATAATATGTGCTGCGTAGCAAATAGCACAGAAAAAAACTAAGATATCTCCTAGGTTTATATTTAAGTTGCTTCCCAAAGATAACAAGCCTAGTCCCAGTGTTGCACTGGTGATACCTAAGATAACTGCCAGATTAGGTAGTTTTTTTGAGATTAAAGCTGTAAACAACGGGACTAATACCACGGCTAACCCAGTGATGAAACCTGCATTGGAAGCAGTTGTATATTTCAAACCTATTGTTTGCAAGGCGTATCCCGCAAATAAAAAAACCCCAATAATAGAGCCAGCCTTAACAGTTTCAGCAGTTATATTTTGAAAACGTTTTCTATAAATTAAACCTAGAAAAGCAAAGGCTAGGGCAAAACGAATTCCGATAAAATAATAGGGGCCGATACCTGAAAGAGCGTCTTGTACTACCACAAAGGTTACACCCCAAATAAAGGTAACCCCTAACAGGGCTAAATCAGCCTGTATTTGCAATGCTTTTGTCACTTAACCGCCTCCTGTAAAACATTCCAGTTTATTTTCTCATTCAAAGATTTTGCTGTCAATTTAGAATCAAAATAAAAGAATTTATATAATTTTGTAAAGTGAAGAAGGAATTTGGCTAACTTTGCAGAAGTAAATTTTTATAATCACAGATAAATAAAAATTCAACGTTTAATAATTTGCACTACATTTGGGAGGGAATCGTAATGAAAAAATCTATCAAGTATGCATGGCTGATCGTATTAATGCTAGCTCTTGTAGTTTCTGTGGTGGGTTGCGGTGGCAATGATCAAACACCCGCAAAGGATGCTGCTGAAAAACCAAAACTAGTAGTAGCAGCGGATGCTACCTTTGCACCCTTTGAATTTACCGAAACAAGTACAGGTAAGTATATTGGCTTTGATGTAGAACTGATGGAAGCTATTTGCAATGAAGTAGGTTATGAGATGGAATTTCGTAGCATGGGTTTTGATGGTTTGATTGCTGCTTTACAGGCAAACCAAATTGATGCAGTTATTTCAGCTATGACAATTACTGATGAACGTAAAAAGGCAGTGGATTTCTCTGATCCTTACTACAAGTCTGGCCTGATTGTTGCTGTACAGGCAAGTAACAATGAAATTACTAGCTTTGAGGACTTAAAAGGCAAAAAGCTTGCTGTACAAAGTGGTACCACTGGTGCACTGCAGGCTGAGAAGATCACTGACAAGGATAAGATTACTTATTTCACCAGTTCTGATCAAGCTCTGCTGGAACTTAAAAACGGTGCCGTGGATGCAGTGGTAAATGATTATCCAGTGAGTGCTTATTTTATCCAGCAAGGTAATGATGAAATTAAGCTGGTAGGCGAGATTCTCTCCTCAGAAGAATATGGTATCGCAGTTCCCAAGGGAGAAACCGAGACCCTAGAGAAGATAAATGCTGGTTTGAAAGCAATCAAGGAAAATGGTAAATACACTGAAATTTACAAGAAGTGGTTTGGTGAAGAACCAAAATAAAGGTCGACGGACAACCAGATATCATGTACAATAGTGTATGCGTAACAATTCTGTTACGCATATATTTATGCAACGGAGAAAGAGGTAGGTGAGGCTATGGATATTTTGATGATTTGGCAGGATGCTTTGCCAATATTATTGATGGGTCTGAAAATGACCATTCAGTTAACAATTTTAGCTGTACTTTTTGGATGTATTATAGGTTTGTTTTTTGGGCTGGCAAAATTAAGCCGGATTTCCTTCATTAAAATTCCTGCTGTCATATATATAGAATTTTTCCGGGGATCCCCTTTGCTGGTGCAGCTTTTTTTAATCTACTTTGGCTTACCCCAGATCATTGGTCACCCGGTTGATAAGTTCTGGTCTGCTGTGATTGTCCTTAGCTTAAACAGTGGTGCTTACTGTGCGGAAATATTCAGAGCAGGGATTCAATCCATTGAAAGAGGACAGATGGAGGCAGCCCGCTCCTTAGGCATGACTCATGTACAAGCCATGCGGTATGTTATTCTACCCCAGGCCTTTAAACGGGTTATTCCGCCCCTGGGCAATGAATTTATTGCCATGATGAAAGATACCTCGCTGGTATCAGTCATTGGTTTGGCAGAGCTTGCCCGCAGTGGTCAGCTCTATATTTCAACCACATACAAAGCCTTTCAAATATGGTTCCTGGTGGCAATCTTCTATATTATTATGACTTTGTTGATATCTGAGTTCTTTGTGAACCGCATGGAAAGGAGGCTGCAGGCCGGTGATCGTAGCTAATAATGTAGAAAAAAGTTTTGGTAAGCTTCATGTTCTCCGGGGTATTAGTTTGCATGTAAAGGAACAGGAAGTTGTTGTTATTATTGGTCCTTCCGGTTCTGGCAAAAGTACTTTCCTGCGCTGCCTAAACCTATTGGAGGAACCAACTTCTGGAGACATTACCATTGATAATATGTGTTTAACTGATAAGAGTGCAGATATTAATAAAATAAGGCAAAATGTGGGTATGGTATTTCAACGGTTTAACTTATTTCCCCATAAAACAGCCCTTGAAAATATTACGATAGCACCCATGAAAGTTAAGGGTATGTCTAAAAATGAAGTCAATGCCATTGCGAAAGATTTATTGGCCAAGGTAGGCTTGCAGGATAAAGAAGAAGCCTATCCAGATCAACTTTCAGGTGGGCAACAACAAAGGGTAGCCATAGCAAGGGCTTTGGCTATGAAGCCCAAGGTTATGTTATTTGATGAACCGACTTCAGCCCTAGATCCAGAAATGGTTGGAGAGGTCTTGGGTGTTATGAAGGACTTGGCCCGGGAAGGAATGACAATGGTAGTTGTAACTCATGAGATGGGATTTGCCCGTGAAGTGGGTGATCGGGTTTTATTTATAGATGAAGGAAGAGTCATTGAACAGGGAACTCCTGAGCAAATATTCATGAATGCTCAGCATGAACGAACTAAAGCCTTTTTGAATAAAATTCTTTAATAAGCGTAAAGCAGGGAAGCCTCACCACTCCGTGGGCTTCCCTGTTTGTTTTGAACTTGAAGGTTTGTTCTCGTTATTTAGATAGCTTCCTTCATGAGCTCTAGGTAATCTTCACCTAGCTTGGTTAGGGAACATATTTTGCTCTTTCCCTCTGAAGTTACTTCAACCAGGCCGAGGGCGAATAATTGCATTACTACATGGTCTAGTACAGCTCTTTTAACTTTTGCTGTTAAGGAAAGTTCCTCTTTATTCATTTTTCCTTCGTCAATAAGAGCTCGTAGTACTCTTTCTGCTTCTACAGGTAGTCTGTTGTTAACTTCCTTGAAATATTGTGACATAGTAAGTTCAGTCATTATTTTGCAACCCCTTTGCTAACAGTTAGTTAATGTTATCTAATTAGAGTATTGACATAGAATTGCAAATTTATTCGTTAGTTTGGGAAAAATTATTTTTCTTTAGTATTTTAAACGAAAAAGTGCTTTTTCTTTACCTGATTGATTGACTGTTTTATAATTTAAACTATAATTTACTGAAATTAACGGGGGACTGTCATGAAAAGACAAAAAAAGTGGCAAGTAAAAACACCAAATCCCGCGTTGCAACAGATTCTCTCTATGGAATTAGGCATTTCTAAAATCCTAGCTCAGTTATTAATTAATAGAGGAATATATACAGTTGACCAGGCCAAGGCCTTTCTAGGTAGCGAATTAGACAGAGTGTATAGTCCCTGGCTAATGAAGGATATGGATAAAGCTGTTAATCGAATCCTTACTGCCCAAGAAAAAGGTGAGCCCATTTTAGTGTATGGTGATTATGATGTGGATGGCATAACAGGCACCACTGTTTTGGTTCTGGCCCTGCGTAGGCTTAACTGTAAGGTTGAGTATTTTATTCCCCATCGCTTGGAGGAAGGCTATGGTCTTAATAAGGATGCCCTAGAACGAGCTGTGGAACGAGGTATTGGCCTTGTTGTAACTGTGGACTGTGGTATAAGTGGGGTAGAAGAGGTAGAAGTGGCCAAGGCCTTAGGGCTGGATGTGGTTATTACCGATCACCACGAACCACCCGTACAATTACCTGAAGCATTTGCTGTCTTAGATCCCAAAAGACCCGATTGTAGCTACCCCTTTAAGGAGTTAGCTGGAGTAGGAGTGGCCTTAAAATTAATTCAAGGACTTTTTGAACAGGCTGGGCTAGGCCAACAGGACTGGGAAAATTACATAGATTTAGTATGCCTGGGAACTGTGGCAGATATTGTTCCATTACAAGGTGAAAACCGCATCCTAGTAAAGCATGGACTACCGCATCTCAGCAGAAGTAAGCGGCCCGGTTTACAAGCTTTAATCAAAATCAGTGGTATTAGGTCAGAAGTTTTGGGCACTAGAGAATTAGGTTTTGGTTTAGCCCCCCGTTTAAATGCCGCCGGCAGAATGGGTGATGCTGGTCTCGGTGTAGAACTTTTATTGGCGGAAGATTTTCAGACAGCAGATGAAATTGCCGAAGAATTAAATAGGGGAAACCAAGAAAGACAACAAGTTGAGTCTAAGGTTTTGGCAGAGGCTCTGGCCCTATTAGATGCTGAGCCAGAAATATCTCAGGGTAAGGTTTTGGTGCTGGCTTCTGAAAACTGGCATCCGGGTGTAATTGGTATTGTTGCATCTAGATTGGTAGATCGTTTTTATCGTCCAACTTTTATGATTAGTTTAGAAGCAGGAAAAGGAAAAGGCTCTGCCAGAAGTATAGCAGGATTTAATTTGTATCAGGCTATGGTTAACTGTCAGGATTATTTAGAGCAATTTGGCGGACACGCTATGGCTGCAGGTTTTAGCATACAGGAAGATAAAATAAAAGATTTTCGCAAAGCAATAAATGAAATGGCAGAAGAGACACTGACCGAAGAGCATTTGACCCCCAACCTTGATTTGGACGCATTAATCAACCTTACTGAGTTATCCATGGATACGGTTCAAGAGTTAGCTCAGTTATCTCCTCTGGGGCATTGCAACCCAGGGCCAATGTTAGGTTGCTGTCATGCTACAGTTATTAATTGCCGGGAAGTGGGCAAAAACGGCGGGCATTTAAAAATGAGAGTACGGGAAGAGCAAACTATATTAGATGGAATTGGTTTTAACCTAGCTTCCTATAGTGAAATGCTGGCAGCCAATGATACCGTGGATATGGCTTTTGTTCCTTCTATTAATGTCTGGAATGGTCGTTCTTCTGTTCAACTGGAAGTTAAAGAACTTAAGGAAACAGGTGAAGTGGTTCCTCTGATAAAGGAACTGAATCATGTGGATCGGGAATTAATAACTACATTAAGCAAATCTTTGAATTTACCTGAAGATATGCTTGCAGAAAGTTTGATTCCCTTAGGTGTTTTACATTTGTTAAAACCTCAGAGGAAAGAGTATGAAAGGACAGAAAGCATTCAGGACGATATTCAAATTCTAGATTACAGAAGCAGTCCTGATCGATTGTCAAAGTTGATGCAGTTGGTGGAATCAGAGGAATCCAGTCTCATTGTGGTGGAGAGTACAGCACAGGCCATTCAAGTAGCAACTTATCTTAGTGAAAGGGAATGTTCTTCCACTGGAGGTATTGGTGTTTATCACCCAGGTTTAAGTGGGGACCAAGTTGAACAATTAACAACATTGCTGCAATCCGGCAGAATAAACATACTGGTCGTTACGGCGTTTCATCCTTTAGGGGATCTTGATTTTGAGCAAGTTATTTTCTATTATTTACCTTATCAACCAGCAGAATGTCATCTCCATTGTACCAACTTCACTAAGCTAACTTTGCTGGGAGGGGAATATCAAATTGCTGAAGCGCTAGAACAAATATATGCATTGGCGCCGGAGCGACATGCACTGGGAGAGGTATATAAACTATTGCGCCAGGAGATGAGCCAACAGGGCAGCGGAGACATCTCTACAGAAAAGCTGTGTTTATGTTTAAGAAATTTTTACCCCAAGGCATCGATACATACGGTGGAAATCAGTCTCAGTATACTTCAAGATATGGGCCTACTTAAGTTTAAAAATCAGGGTAATGCTTATTGTTATAAACTAAACCTTAAGGCTAAAGGAGATTTACAAAGTTCACAAACCTTTAACTGGGCGCTTCATACAAAGGAAGAATGCCAGCGTTTTCAAAGAAAGTATCTAGCTGCAACTGACAAGGAATTAAAGAGTTTATTTATTAGCAGTTTATAAGGAGGAGAGTTAGCCATGGATTTTGCCAGCAAAATTCGCTTGATTAAAGATTTCCCCAGGCCGGGCATTAACTTTAGGGATATTACAACTTTGCTGCAGGATGGCGTTGCCTTTAAGCAGGCAGTGGATGCAGTGGCTGAGTTATGTCAAGATCTGGAGACAGACATCATTGCTTGCCCAGAGGCCAGGGGATTTATCCTGGGTGCACCGCTGGCCTATACCATGGGAAAAGGTCTGGTCTTATTAAGAAAGCCCGGTAAGCTACCTGGTAAAACAGTAACGCATAGTTACCAATTAGAATACGGCATGGATTCTTTAGAAGTTCATGAGGGTGCTATTTTGCCAGGCCAGAAAGTATTACTGGTGGATGATGTGCTGGCCACAGGAGGAACAATTATGGCTGGTGTGGAACTAATTAAGAAGTCAGGTGGTCAGGTGGCAGGTATTGCTTTTCTGATCGAGCTAATGGGGCTAAATGCCAGGGAGAAACTAAGTAACTTCCCTGTCTTAACATTACTGCAACTTGAGGCGTAATTATATAATTTATCGGAGGTGAAGCATGTCTTCACTGTTTGAATTAGAACAAAAGGTATTGCTGTATAATCCTTCGGCGGACATTGCTTTCCTCCGAGGGGCCTATAATTTTGCTGAAAATGCTCACAGAGGACAAAAACGAATCTCTGGTGAAGAGTATATTGTTCATCCTTTGGCTATTGCCATTATCCTAGCCGAACTTCAGTTAGATGTACAAACTGTAGCTGCAGGTCTATTACATGATGTTGTGGAAGATACAGGTATTACCTTAAATGATATTGAAAATACCTTTGGGCCGGAAGTTGCAACCATGGTGGACGGAGTCACTAAACTTGGTAAATTGCAGTATCAAACTAAGGAAGAACGGCAAGCTGAAAACCTGCGTAAGATGTTTCTGGCGATGGCCAAAGATATACGGGTAATATTAATCAAACTGGCCGATCGGTTACATAATTTGCGTACTTTGCAGTTTCAATCTGAACGCAAGCAAAAAGAAGTAGCAGAAGAAACCCTACATTTTTTTGCTCCCATGGCGCATCGTTTGGGAATTTACAGAATTAAATGGGAATTAGAGGATTTATCCTTTCGCTATCTGGAACCGGAACAGTATCAGAGGATGAAGATACAGATTGCAAAATCTAGGGCTAAACGTGAGGAATACATCCATGAAGTAATTAAGGAATTGGCTGCCAAGCTATCAGCGGTGAATATTAAGGCAGAAATTCAGGGAAGGCCTAAAAACCTATACTCCATCTACCAAAAAATGGTGGATCAGCAAAAGGAATTAAAGGATATTTTCGATGTCCAGGCAGTACGTGTTCTGGTGAAGTCTGTTAAAGATTGTTATGGTGCTTTGGGAATTGCCCATACCCTATGGAAACCCATACCTGGTCGTTTTAAAGATTATATTGCCATGCCTAAATCCAATATGTATCAGTCTTTGCATACCACTGTCATTGGGCCCAATGGAGACCCGGTAGAAATTCAAATTCGTACCTGGGATATGCATAAAGTGGCTGAATACGGGATTGCTGCCCATTGGAAGTATAAGGAAGGTGTCCAGGAAGAGAAGGACTTTGATAAGAAACTAGCCTGGATTAGACAGATGTTGGATGCCCAACATGATACCAGAGATGCCAGGGAGTTTATGGAGAACCTTAAGGTTGATCTTTTTTCCCAATCTGTTTTTGTCTTTACACCCAAGGGTGACGTTATGGAGTTGCCTGCCGGGGCAATTCCCTTAGATTTTGCCTATAGAATTCACACAGATGTTGGGCATCGTACAGTAGGAGCTAAAATAAATGGCAGGATTGTTCCTCTGGATTATAAATTAAAAAATGGTAATATCGTTGAGATCATTACTTCCAAGGTAAGTAACGGGCCCAGTCGAGACTGGCTTAATATTGTAAAAACCCCCCAGGCTAAAAGCCGTATTCGACTGTGGTTCAAAAAGGAAAGACGGGAAGAGAATATTAACCGCGGCCGAGATGCATTGGAAAGAGAAGCCCGTAAACAGGGTTTAGAACTGGAAATGGTTCGGGGTGATCGGCTGCAGGAATATGCTAAGAAATTGGTCCAGTCTTCTGTTGATGAGTTATATGCTGCCATTGGTGATGGACAGATTATTCCCAGTCAAATAGTCACCAAACTTCGGGAAGAACAGCGTATTGAAAAGGAACGTCGTCCCTTGGCTGAAGAAATGATGAAAAAGGCCGAAGGAAAGGTGGCAGAATGGGGCAAACCAACCCAAGGTATTAGGGTAAAGGGAATAGATAATTTACTGATCCGGTTAGCCCACTGCTGTAACCCAGTTCCCGGTGACCCCATTGTCGGTTATATTACACGGGGTAGAGGTGTTTCTATTCATCGAGCTGATTGCATTAATATTCAACCCATTCAAGGTGATGAACCGGAACGAATTGTCGAGGTAGGTTGGGATAAGGATTTCCAATCCCCTTTTCAGGTAAAACTAGAGATAACAGGGCTAGACAGAGCTGGTTTCCTAAACGATGTGCTAAATGTGCTACTTGATTTGAAGATTAATGCAAGTAGAGTAAACGCAAGATCTAAAAAAGATCAGGTGGCTACTGTAGAATTGGCACTACAGGTCCGTAATACTGAACAACTGGAGTACTTAATGAATAAAATAAAAAAAGTGAAGGATATTTATGGGGTTCATCGAGTATCAACGGGATAGTTTCGTCTTTCACTTTGGAGGTTTAGTTACATGCGTGCAGTGGTACAACGGGTTCAACGGGGTTCTGTGACCGTTAATGATGTGGTTGTTGGTAAAATTGGACGGGGATTGGTAGTACTGTTGGGTGTCGGGCAGGGAGATACCACTGATGATGCTCGCTATCTGGCAGACAAGATTAGTCAACTGAGAATTTTCGATGACGAGCAAGGAAAATTAAATCTCTCCATTCAAGATGTAGGAGGGAGTGTGTTGGCTATATCTCAGTTTACGCTCTTCGGTGACTGTAGAAAAGGGAGGAGACCCAGCTATATAGAGGCAGCAGCACCGGGTTTCGCTAAGGAACTGTACGAAAGCTTTGTGCAGAGATTGGTATGTAATGGTTTGTCCACTGCTACTGGTATTTTTCAGGAACATATGATTGTAGAAATTTTCAACGATGGTCCTGTAACATTACTGTTAGATAGTCGTAAACATTTTTAGGTTTCATAAAAGGATGGAGGGATGTTTTCGGTGATCATTGAAACTTTACCAGTTGGTAATATGGAGGCAAACTGCCATATAATTGGTTGTGAAGAAACTAGAAAAGCCATAGTGGTGGATCCTGGAGAAGAAGCAGATCGTATCCAGGCTAGATTAAACAAGCTTAATTTAAAGGCAGAAGCCATTGTGCTAACCCATGGTCACGTGGACCATATTGGCGCCCTTGGTGAACTTAAAGAGCTCACAGGGGCCAAGGTCATGATCCACACCCAGGATGGCGAAATGCTCACCAATCCGAAAAAAAATCTATCGGCCTGGATGGGGTATCAAATGAGTTTTCAACCGGCAGAGAGGTTATTAGAAGATGGAGATACCATTGAGGTTGGCAAGATAACCCTGGAGGTACTTCATACCCCTGGACACACCCCCGGCGGTATTTGCCTTAAGGCAGGGAAGGACCTCTTTAGTGGGGACACTTTGTTCGCCCAATCCATTGGCAGAAGCGATTTTCCGGGCGGCAGCCATACCACGCTAATTCGTTCTATTAAGAATAAATTACTTGTGCTTCCTGAGGATACTAAGGTTTATACAGGGCATGGCCCAGCTACTACCATTGGCCTGGAGAAAAGACATAATCCTTTCTTATAACAGCAACGCCACGGTTATCTGTGGCGTTGTTTTAGTAGCCTTTAGCTTTAGAGCTTTGGGAGAAGGACAGGACGTCGAATCTGAGGCGACCCTGATTTCGCCTGGAACCAGTCTTAGACTTATCGGCGTGGAGCCTAGAAGCGAACGGGGGATAACGATAGCCCCTACGCTGATGTAATATCCCCTACACAACCCTGTGAAAATAAAAGAATATCCTAATCAACAAGGAATAAAATTGTAGAGGTGTATGGAAGGTAAGCAAGGAGGGATAATCAGTGAATTTACTGATTACTGGTGGAACCGGTTTTGTAGGTTCATCCTTGGTCAAACATCTTACAGAACTAAACTATCAGGTTGTGATTGTCTCCCGAAAGGAACATGCTCCTGGATCAGGTATTGTTTATACTAAGGTTCCTGGCCCTAATCAAAGGTTTTCCCGAGGACTTATTGAGCAGTTGGATGGCGTTATCAATCTAGGGGGTCACAATATTTCTCAGGGACGCTGGAGTAAGGCTGTCAAGAAACGTATATTGGAAAGTCGATTGCAGTTAACCAAACAAATTGTAGATAGTATAGGCAGAAATAAAAGTGAGGGCTTGGCCTATCCTAAGGTGCTGATCAATGCATCAGCTGTAGGATATTACGGTACCCATCCCCAGCAGGTTTTTCAAGAAGAGAGTCCTAGGGGCAAAGGTTTTCTGGCTGAAGTATGTCAAGGCTGGGAGCAGGCAGCCCGGGAAGCCGAAAAATACGGTGTTAGGGTGGTCTTATTACGATTAGGTATGGTGCTTGGGCCAGGTGGGGCTTTGCAGAAAATGACACTACCCTATAGGTATGGCTGTGGAGGTTACATAGGTGGAGGTCAGCAGTGGTGTTCTTGGATTCATAGGGATGATGTGGTAAACATTGCTACTCAGGCACTGGAGGGGGGAACCTGGGAAGGGGTATATAACCTTTGCAGCCCCAATGCTGTTACCATGAAGGAGTTGAACAAAGTCATTTCTGACGTCTTAGGCAAAAGATCTTGGACTAGAATGCCCGCCCTTATGGCTAGGCTAGTAATGGGGGAAATGGCGGAGGAACTTCTAATCAATGGACAGAAAGTAATGCCCCGGAGACTTATGGCCAGGAACTACCATTTTAAATTCCCAGAGATACAGCCAGCTTTAAAGGATATATTAGGAACATAAAAATATTTGCCATCAGCCGTTAGTCTTCAGCTTTAGGAGCTTGGGAGAGACCGTGGGCCTTGGGCTTTTGTGCATGCATTGGTTAAGGATCATAGCCCATGGTCCACAGCACAGGGCACATGGCCAGTTAATATGGATTAATGGGTTTCATCATAGGATAGTGTAGTAACCTTAGTGAAGTCACCTTTCTCGACCTGGTGTGGAGTGGCAGATTTTTCTAAAAAATCTCGCATGCCAGCCGCAACTACCGGTTCCTGTTCTTTTTTATTTCTGTTAGCCATATTCATACTCAGCCCTTTCAATAAATTCATTATGCTAATATTCTTTTTCATTAAGTTGTAAAATATGAAGCCAAAAGCACTGAACTATCTTTGTCCAGTGCTTTTTGTTAGACTAATTTATGGCAATCAAGGGTAGGTTTTACCCAAATGTTCATATTTTCAAAATCCCCTGCAATATGGCAGTTGTTAATTAGGCTGCCCTGGAACTCATAACCAAGACGATGAAAGACCAAATTCATTCCATAGGAAGATGCACGGGCTAAGCTGTAAAGACAATGAATACCCTTTGTTTGACAATTTTCTTCCAATCTTTTTAATAAGATTGTATTTAAACCCATGCCACGGTAGTCTGGGTGAGTTGCACAATTGGTTAATTCTGCGTGGCTTTGGTTCCAGTCAATTTCTGCAGTTGCTACGCTGGCTAGGGTACTACCGTCATAGCATGTCATATATAGGTCACCTTTTTGGATTGCTTCATTCAGGTAATTTGAGTCATAAACCGGGGTAGGGTAGCTTTTAAATACAGTTTTAAACAACTCGGCTATTTTCTCAACATGTTGGCTAGTCGCAAATTTTATTGAAAACCTGTTTGGGAGGATCATATCATATTCTCTAGATTGTCCCAAGATTTTTTGCAACATTTGCTCTTCCTCGAGAAGAGAACCTGAAGTACGACGTTTCTCTAATAAATAGGTTGTTAAGAAATGAGCGTCTGAACCTTGAAAATAACCTTTTATTACCCCTTCTAGTTGAAAATCGTTACCTTGTAGGAGGGTTAAATCTTTTTCTTTGACTGGGAAAATAATTTTTTCAATGTTTTGTTTTTTTGCTAAGTCCAAGAGAAAGAAGCGTAAAGCTGGTGCATGATTAAAACTATATTCATTTACCCAAATGCGTCTGTTGAATAGATCTAAATTAGCTTGAAGAGAAAACTCAGGTTTGTTTATTGTAATGGTGTGCATGTTTTAACGACTTCCTTCTACAGCAATCATTTTTTCTTCTGCCTCTAGAGTAATTCTACCACTTTGCATTAAACCTGCAACGCCCAAATTAGAGGTTTTAATTTTTTCATCTTCCGCTCCTGGCTCGGTATAAAGATAAACTTTGCCCTCAAAATTTCTCAGAACAGTTTTTCCTTTACCCTGTGATAACAGATAATTTGGCCCTATGGGAATCTTACCCCCACCACCTGGGGCGTCAATGACGTAGGTGGGAACCGCAAGCCCTGAGGTGTGGCCCCGTAAACTTTCCATAATTTCAATACCCGTGCTTACTGAAGTTCTGAAATGTCCAATTCCTTCAGAAAGATCACATTGATACAGATAATAGGGACGAATACGAATCTTCATCAGGTCCTGTACCAACTTTTTCATAATGTCAGCACGATCATTTACGCCACGGAGTAAAACGGACTGATTATTTATAGGAATGCCAGCTTTAGCTAAGCGGGCAACTGCTGCTGTAGCTTCCGGAGTTATTTCCCGAGGGTGGTTAAAGTGTGTATTAATCCATACCGGGTGGTATTTTTCAAGTATATTACATAGTTCCTGAGTAATCCGTTGAGGTAAGACAACCGGTGTCCGAGTACCGAAACGGATAATTTCAACATGTTTGATGGCGCGTAACTTCTTGAGGATATATTCTAATTTCTCATCACTTAAAGTAAAGGGGTCTCCACCGGATATAACCACATCTCGAATAGTTGTGTTACTCCGTATATAGGAGAATGCAAGTTCTAGTTGGTTTTTTGGTAAAGATCGATCATTTTGTCCAGCCATGCGGCGCCGTGTACAATGACGACAGTACATGGAACAACAATCTGTAACCAGCAACAACACCCGGTCGGGGTAACGGTGGGTTAAACCTGGAACAGGAGAGTCCACATCCTCGTGTAAGGGGTCTCTCATATCTCCCTTCGTACAGACCAGTTCCTTGGCATTTGGTATAGCTTGTAGCCTTATAGGACATTGACGATCGTCAGCTCGAATTAAGCTTGCATAGTAAGGAGTTATAGCCATTCTAAATTTTCTTAGGCAGGCAGATATCCCATCTTTTTCCTTAGGAGTTAAAGTTACAAACTTTGAGAGTCTATCTACCGTGGTGATACGATTACTAATTTGCCAGTGCCAATCATTCCATTGTTCCTCGGTAGCATGCCATTTTTCCAATAGTTCTTTCAAACTATGCATAGAATACCCCCTTGTTTTTTGTATTTAAATCAAGTATTTTATACAAGCAATCTATCGATAGCATAATTGTAAAATGTTGCAAGACAACTTTTTGTAACAAACCAAGTTGTTTATTTGACAACTTATTATAACATATTGAGTTGTCAGTCAACAAATAACTAACCTATGTAAATCTCCGGTAATCCAGCGATGATTTTTGATATAAAGGTATAATTTTAAATTAGGATATAATTTTCATACAATTACTATCATATTTTCTAAATAAATACAAATCACACCTATATAAAAATCCCCCTACCTGAGTAAGGGGATTTACGGGTTTAGGAAGATGTAGTATTTTCCCTTAGGGATTGCCACATGTCCGGGGTAACCAGACCAAGACGCCATATAGCAATACCTTTAAGACGATGCTGCTTGGCAATACCCAGTTTGGTAAGCAAACTGGATGAAGTTTCATTGGGGATGGAGATTCCTAAATAAAGTTTGTCAGCTGGAACCACTTGCTTGGCAGCTTCTACGGCCTTATTGATAAGGTCATTTGGTTCTGGTTTAGAACCGTAATCATAGGCCATAATGATGATACTATCTGCCAATTTGCCTAAACTTGCATAGTTATATCCTTTGTAGGCACTGTTAGGAGCATGCAGAGATAGGGATAGCTTCAAGTCATTTTTCTTTAGTTCCTTTGCCAGTAACGATACGAAATGTGTAAAACGGTTTTGTACAGTTGCTAGTTGATCACCAGTATCCCGTAGACCTAGTCCTTCTAAGTCTAGATTTACACTTTGGTAGGTAGCTGTTGCTTCACCTACAATAGCCTCTACAGCCTTGTCCATGGCTGATTCATTGGCTAACAAATCAGTTAATGAATTATCTTCATCAGTCATATGGACAACCATTTGTGTTTTTAAACCATATTCATCAGCTGCTGCTAAAACCTTCTCATAATCTTCGGGTCTTTGCCAGCCAGTACGACTTTGAGTTAAGAGGCTGCCATCACGGTCAAGACTATACCAACCTAGAGCAATGTCTTTTACAACATCGGTGTTACCAGCGCTATGTTTCGGAAAGGGTTGTCCAAACAGGTTTGTCCAACTGCTGGTTTGCAGATCACCTAAAGCATAGTAGCCGACAACATCTAAGTCCCAAGGGAACGGTCTTTGATCTGATAGGATATAAATGGCATTATCTGTGGCATTCCAGGATACCTGGCAATTAAAGGCTTCACTAAAAAATCTTAAAGGGATCAACGTTCGGCCGTCAATAATTTGTGGAGGCACATCCAAAGTAATGGTAGAATCATTATGATTGGCATTTCTATTACCAATCTGCAGCATAATATAGGTGACAGCATCCTTTGCACGAATTGTTTGGTTAGGCCCATCCCAAGTAACCTCTACCTTTAGGGCTTCAGCCAGAGCACGAAAAGGGACTAAGGTACGATTATCTTGGACCATCGGTGGAACATCAAATTTTACCGCTGAACCGTTTACAAATACGGACATTTGCTGGGCTGCATTGGCAGAGCTAAATGGTGCAGAAAAAAAGGTAAATAAAACAAGGGTCATTAAACATAGAAAACGTCTCATTATAACGCCTCCAATAAAATAAAAACTTGAATACTTTTCACTTATTATTAGACGTTACATAGATCAAAAATGTAACAGGTGATGCACATACAGATTCAGAAGTCTCCTAAAACTATAATTTGGTCATAAATCAGGGTTGATTAATACTTAACCATTACCCATAACAATTTATAAACACCTTTAATATTCAGTGTCAGAAATGTATTTGGTATTAAGAGAGGATGAATACAGAACCTTTAACGAGCAAAAAAAAGAAAAAATCATAGAAGAACAATTTCTACGGTTTGCTAAACGATATCAGGGATTATAAAATTGTCTTGACAAGAATGTTTCCCTTGCGAGCTATGGGCTTAAATTTTGTTGAGCCATTGCGTGGGGAACTGCAAACGGTACCCTCTAGATTGGTATATGCTAGACATTTACATAATTACTGAACGGTAATGCCCTACTTACGTATATATTAGATATGTTAAGCAGGGTATTTTTTAAAAGAAAAACTTTGGTTACTTTTAACATGTCTACTACTCAAGGGGGTGTTTAAATCAATCCAATTAATGTGACTGCTAATTTGTGTCAAAAGGATGTGGGTAAATAATGAAGATAATAAATTCTAGGGTTGGCTTACAGGAGTAAGAAACGGCGAAATGGAGGAAAATGGAGTGACAAGAAGAAAAAGCCTTGCAGGTATACTGATATTATTATTAATTTTTCTAACTGGTTGTAACCAAAATACAGGAATCCTTCACCCTCAAAAGGCTCAGGTACAAGCTAGCACCAATACTACTTCAACTAGTAAGCCTACTGAAACAAAAGGGGACCAGGTTTCCATAAGCGGTAAAATTGAGGCAATGGAAACAGCCAATTTAGTGACCAAAGTAGCGGGTAAAGTGGCTTCAGTTCACGTAGATATTGGCACTCAGGTTAAGCCCGGACAGCTGTTGATCAGTCTTGAAGCAGCAGACAAAGCTGCTGAAATCGATGAAGCAGCAGCCCAGGTTAACAGTGCCCAGGTACAATATAATTTGGATCAAAAGAATTTCCAGAGGGGCAAAGAATTACTAACATCCCAAGCTATATCTCAGGCTGACTATGAAAAGACCTATGAAGGACCTTTACAAAAATCCGAAGCTAGCCTAAGGTTAGCTAATGCAACTTTTAAGAAAAGGCAGATAACTTATAATGATATGTTTATCAAGGCACCCTTTGCTGGTGTGATCACCGCTAGGAATATTAATCCTGGTGAAATGGCCGGAACACAAAATGTACTGCTTACTTTAGTTAACCTTAATCAAGTGATGGTAAAGGGTATTGTTAGTGAGTCCGAGATTAATAAGCTAAAGAATGGCCAGGAGGTACAGGTGAAAGTTTCTGCTGCGTCTGACCAGACCTTTATTGGCAAAATCAGTAACATTGCTCTGGCTGCGGATCCACAAACAAAGGGTTACTTAATTAAAGTTAGGGTTGACAACCCTGAATTTATTTTAAAACCAGGCATGTTTGCAGAGGTTAAAATACCAGCTAACTAGTTACATAATCAAACAGATCTAGCTTATTATGGGAGGTATTTATGAAAAAAAAGAAGATCTTAGGGGTGTTACTGGCAATGGTAATTACCCTTGCTGCAGTTACTTATTACTACTGGTATCAGAACAATCATTACGTAGCAACGGAGGATGCCAGGGTTGATGGTAATATTGTCAGAGTTAGTCCTCAGGTTTCCGGTCAGATCGTTGAGTTAACAGTGGAAGAAAACATGAGTTTACAACAGGGTGAAGCATTGGGAAGGTTGTCTGATATCGCCTTGGCTCCAGGGGCCAATCTAGATTTAACTGTCATCAAGTCACCAATCGCTGGTACTGTAATTAAGAAAATTGCCCATGTGGGGGAGATTGCCGTACCAGGGTCTCCTGTGGCTATGATGGTAGACTTAAATGACCTACATATCACTGCAAACATTGAAGAGAAGGACCTGCATAAAATTAATGTTGGTCAACAGGTTGAATATAACATTGACTCTTTTCCTGGAACAAATTTTACTGGTAAAGTTATATCTATTGGCGAGGCAGCAAATTCCGTTTTTTCGTTGCTGCCTCAGTCAAATAACAGTAATTCTTTTACCAAGATTACACAGAGAGTTGCCGTTAAAATTAGTATTGATGACTATCAAAATAAGCGTTTGCTACCCGGCATGAATGCAATTGTTAAAATACATCTTCAGTAAGAGGGTGGTTTGTCGAAAAAGCATAATATCAGCTCGGTAATTCCCCACCCAAATCCATGATGCTCTTTGGGTGGGGTTTCAACTAATAAATTTCGCTGTAACTGCCCAAAAAAATAAATTTTTCTAGACTGCCTTCCAATTCGGAAAGCAAATTTACCGTTTCTGTAGAATAAATTGAAGCATCAAAATCAAAGTAAAACATAAATTCGAAATTCTTGCCAATAATTGGACGGCTTTCGAGTTTAGTTAGGTTGAACCCCAGTGATGAGAATTTTGAAAGTAATGTACAAAGCGACCCCGGCTTGTGTTGAAGTGAGAGTATAAGACTAATTTTGTTTGCTCCGGGATAGATTTTCATATCTTTTGATATACAGATAAAGCGGGTAAAGTTATTATCTCTATTTTGAATATTACTAGACAGAATGTTAAGGCTATAAAGTTCGGCACAGGTTTCTGATGCTATAGCAGCGAGATCGGTTCGACCTGAATCAGCTACATACTTTGCAGCTGCTGCTGTGTTACTAAATACTGTGACCTTTATTTGAGGATAAGCGTTTAAAAAATCACTACACTGCCTGATTGCCAGTTCATGGGAAACAATTTCTCTAATATCGCCTAAATCAACGTTTTTCTTGGCGAGGAGAGTATGATTTATTTTTAGTCTAATACTGCGTACAATATAAAATTTATGTTTTTCCATTAGGTCGTATACAGGAATAACCGTACCTGCCAAACTATTTTCAACCGGTAAAACACCATATTCACACATCCCTTTTTCAACTGCCTTAAAGACAGCTGCAAAATCTTTAAAAAATGCTATCCTTGGAATTGAAAAAAGTTTATCACAGGCTTGTTGGGAATAAGAACCCTCGGTACCCTGGCAAGCAACATGTGCTTTTGTTGGAAAATGCTTTGTCAAATCATAGATTGCTGCATTAATTTCCTTTGCCAGTTGAGATTTGTGGGGGAAAAGCTGACTTTGATAGGCTCTACTTAGGTCGAAAAGGGTGTAAAACAGCCTCTTAGAATATGGTTCCATTTTTTCTCCGGCAAGTTCGGCAACGAGGTTTAAAACCTCACGTTCTCTACCGAGATCCGACACAGGCAGTTTATTTTGAATTTTGTACTTGGCAATTTCAGCTGCTATGTTCATCCGTTTCAAAAACAACTCGACTAATTGTACATCGATTTGATTAATTTGATCTCTTAGTTCCTTTAAATTCATTCCTTTGTCTCCTTCATCTGTTTAAAGCATTAGGTCAAGTAGTGCGATTGCCATTGCAGCCTCTACACAGGGAACTGCACGGGGTACGATACAGGGATCATGTCTTCCTTTAATTGAAATCATAGTGTTTGTTTTTTTTGAGAGACAAATGGAGTTTTGTTGGAGACCAATTGATGGTGTTGGCTTAAATGCAACGCGCATAATGATAGGCATCCCGGAGGCAATGCCACCTAAAATACCACCATGATGATTGGTCTTAGTTTTTACTAGGCCATTGTCATCATAATAAAATTCATCATTATTTTCTGAGCCCCGTAGTTTAGAAGATGCGAATCCGGTGCCAAATTCCACTCCCTTGACAGCTGGAATAGAGAAAAGGGCAGCTGCTAGTCTATTCTCTATGCCGCAGAATATCGGTTCGCCAACCCCGACAGGAACACCAACCGCACAGCATTCAATGACGCCACCAATGGAATCAGCTTGACCTTTGACCAGCTCGATTTGCTCAATCATCTGTTTGCCAATAACATCATTAAGCACAGCAAATTGCTTATTTTTAACGGCTACAAGCTCCGATGAATCAACCGATACAGGATCGAAGGATCGGTCTTCAATATCACCGATTGATTGTATATGTGCTCCAATAAAGATGCCACGGCGCTCTAATATTTGCAGAGAAACAGCACCAGCAAAGCAGATCGGAGCTGTTAGTCGTCCCGAAAAATGGCCACCACCACGAATGTCATTGGCTCCTTTATATTTCATATAGGCGCAATAATCGGCATGAGAAGGCCGGGGAACATCTAATATATTTGCATAATCCCCGGATTTACAATCAGTGTTTTCAATGATGGCACAAAGGGGCGAGCCACAGGTCTTGCCGTCCAAAAGGCCACTGATGACTTTTGCTTTGTCAGGTTCCCGTCGAGAGGTTGAAAATGTATTGTTACCGGGAGCACGGCGTAACATGAAACTTTGTACCCTTGCTAAGTCTATTTCTTCACCCGGCGGCAAGCCGTCAACTACAACTCCGATTGCCTCAGAATGTGATTGCCCAAATACCGTAATTCTTAAATTATCTCCAAAATTAAATGACATCTACTGTTCCTCCGAGCATTTTATAGTGGTCAAAGAATTGTGGGTAGGACTTTTCAACTGCCTCCGCACCTTCAATGATTAATTCCCTTTGACAAAGTTTTGCAGCGATAGCCATGGACATGACGATTCTGTGATCTCCAAAACCACTGACGATTCCACCCAGCAGTGGTTTGCCACCATGAATGATAAGTCCGTCCTCCTTCTCGGTAACATCTGCGCCAATCCGGGTTAGATTTTCAGTCATTGCCGCTAGGCGATCACTTTCTTTTATACGTAGTCGTTTGGCATTGTATATTTCTGTTGTCCCCCGAGCCGCTGTGGCGATCACTGAAATAATGGGAATTAAATCGGGAATTTCGGCGGCGTCAATATACTGTGCCGTGAGGTTTTTCCCTATTGTATGGGCTGTACCTTTTATAAAAGACACATCTGCAGCAAAACCTTTTAGTAGGTTGATAATCTCTTTGTCACCTTGAACTGATTCTTGATTAAGGCCGCTACATAGAATCTCATTGCCCTGTAGGGCTCCTGCGCAGATCCAAAAAGCGGCGTTGGACCAGTCTCCCTCAACACTAAGGTGTTGTGGTGAGTGATATTTTTGTCCGCCTTTGATTTGATAGCCATCTGATAGTTCTTCAATAACAACACCAAACTTATTGAGAGTTGACATTGTCATTTTGGCATAGGACTTTGATTCCAACTGCGAGGTGAGAACGATACGGCTGTCTTTTTCTAGCAGCGGTAATGCAAACATCAATCCTGAGATAAACTGTGAACTGACATCACCGGGCAAAGTATAGTTCCCTCCAGTTATTTTCCCACGAACCGTGAAGGGAAGCTTAGTCTTATCAAATTGGCAACCGTGACTTTGGAGTTGGTCAATAAGATGTTGAATTGGGCGTTCTGGCAGCCGACCATGTCCAGTGAAAGTGGCATTAACACCTAGTGCCGCGACCAGTGGAAGTAGGAAACGGAATGATGAGCCGCTTTCGCCGCAATCAAGGTCTGCTGTTTCAACCCTGTTAAGCCAAAGGGGTGAGACCTGCAAAAGGTCAGGTGCATCTGTACCTATCTTTGCTCCTAGGGATCTTAGACAGTTTATTGTCACATGGATATCCTTGGAGTAGGAACTAAGCTTGACAGAAGTTGGCTGATCAGCCAGGGCAGCTGAGATCAATATACGATGGGCGTCTGATTTTGAGGGGTTTGCTTGAACCCTACCTTTTAAATCCGATGGTGAGATACGAATATCCATGTTATGCCTCCTCACGAATACCTTGATTGATGAAATTATACAGGGAAGAAATCGGAATTTGATGCAGGATACATTGTCCTATTTTTCTGGGAATAACAAGGGTAATACTGTCTTGGCGGCGCTTTTTATCAAGTAGAGCTGCCTCTGAAAGCTGCTTAGCGGTAAAAGGGGATGAAACAGGCAGGTTATTTGCTAATAGCGATGCCTTAATAGGTTTTGAACAATCCAGATCGGAAAGTCCCAATTGCCATGCTGCTTGACTAATAGTTACCATGCCGATTGCAACCGCATGGCCATGGGTGATAGTATAGCCGCTGCAATGCTCAATAGCGTGACCTATTGTGTGCCCGAAATTAAGCAGCTGGCGATCACCATTATCGTATTCATCCCTCATTACCAAATCACGCTTAATTGTTACACATTGTTCAATAATGCTTGCCAAGTCCAGATGTGGATTTCCCTGAGCCAGTTTGTCAAACAGCTGAGGAGCCGATAAAACACCGTATTTAATAGCTTCGGCTATGCCGTCGGCAAAGACATTTTTCGGTAAGGTGGAAAAGCTGTCAGGATCGCAAAGCACCAAGCTGGGTTGATAAAAAGTACCGGCAAGATTTTTGCCTACAGCTAGATCGATTGCTGTTTTACCCCCAACCGATGAATCAATGGCAGCCAAAAATGTGGTGGGGATTTGAATAAGCTTAATGCCGCGCAAGTAAACAGAAGCAGCAAAGCCTGCTATATCTCCAGTCACACCACCCCCCAAAGCCACCACAATGTCGGACTTAGTCAGTTGGTTTTGTGCTAAAAACTCAAGAATTTGGCCGAAGGTTGTTAGGTTCTTTGAACTTTCCCCATGTTTAAAAACAAATTTACAAATAGAAAAGCCGGTTTCTTGCAATGATTTACAGACCGCATCTGAGTAAAGTGAATCGACAATATTATCTGTTACAATTGCAGCAGTGCAAGCAGTAACTCTTTTGCATATCTCCTGACCTGTCATAGGCAAAATTCCGTGTCCGATGATGATGTCATAGCTCCTAGATGCGTTAACGGTTACATTTTTCATAGAACCCCCCATTTCCCTCTTCAATTCATCATAGACTCTTTGATTATTCTTCCATCCTGTAGAAGTTTCTCAATTCTCTCCCGATCATTGGATTTAAGAGCATCACTATACTCAACAAGATGTTCGATCAAACTGTCCAGTTCACTTATAATGTTTTGTTTATTTCCTAGAAGAAGTTCGGCCCACATCTTTTCGTTTAGCTTTGCTACCCTTGTCATATCACGAAAGCTGCCTGCCGAAAACCCCTTGTGCTTAGGTGCTAGTTTGCTCTTAACATAGGCATTTGAAACGACATTGGCCAATTGGGATGTGTATGCTATCATCCGGTCATGCTCTGCAGGAGAGCATATCACTATGCTTGAAAATCCTAATTTCAGCCAAAATTGTTTAATCCATTCTAGCAGTTGGAGCGGCGTGTCGTTGTAGGGAGTAATAATCATGGATGCATTATTAAAAAGCTGACTGTGAGAATGTCCAAATCCGGAAAATTCAATTCCTGCCATAGGGTGAGAACCGATAAATACGAAATCATTTTCGTTAGCTACGTCCTGAAGAGCACCACAAACTAATTGTTTGATGCCTCCACAATCGGCAACAATACAACCCTTTTTAAATCTTCCTGCATTTGTTTGTATATAGTTGATAGTGTCATATGGATAAAGAGCTACAATAACCATATCACATTCCGGTAGCAGTTCCTCATTAAGAGAACCGTCAATTGCCCCAACCAGCTTGGCGCAATGAACAACTGATTCCTGTATATCAGTGCCAAACACTTTAAAATTGGTATGTTGTTTAATTGACTTGGCTAATGATCCACCAATTAATCCTAGACCGACAATGCCAATGTTCATTGCTTAATCCTCCTCATTAACTCTAATACCTCGCGTGCCTTGCATGCTAACTGATCGAAGGCGTCAGGTGTCAGCGATTGAGGACCATCACAAAGGGCATGACTTGGATCATTGTGAACCTCAATAATTAGTCCGTCTGCTCCAGCGGCGATTGCTGCAAATGTGAGGGGTTTTACCAAACTGGAGATCCCTGCGGCATGACTTGGATCAACAATGACAGGTAAATGTGTCTTCTCATGTAGTATAGGAATGGCTGATATATCGAGAGTATTTCTAGTTGCAGTTTCAAATGTGCGAATGCCTCTTTCACATAGAATAACATTATCATTGCCACCTGCCATAATGTACTCCGCACTCATTAGCAGTTCTTCCAAAGTATTGGCTAAGCCCCGCTTTAGTAAGATTGGCTTTTTAATCATGCCAAGCTCCTTCAGTAGTTCAAAATTTTGCATATTTCTAGCGCCTACCTGAATCACATCTACCTCTTCAAATAGGGGTAGGTGTGAGATGTTCATAAGCTCTGATACAATGGGCAGGCCAGTTAGCTTTTTTGCTTCAAGCAAGAGCTCAATTCCCTCAGCATGCATACCTTGGAAAGAGTAGGGTGAGGTGCGAGGCTTAAAAGCACCGCCGCGCAGCATGGTTGCTCCGGATGTTTTAACACTTTGGGCAACTGAACAGATTTGTTCACGAGATTCAACTGAGCATGGGCCAGCAATGATTTGAAAGTTGCCTCCTCCAATTTTAATGCCGTTTATATCAACTACCGTGTCATCAGTGTGAAACTTGCGGTTTGCTTTTTTATAGGGCTCCTGAATTCGCTGTACATTTTGCACGATGTCCAGGGATTTGATCAGATCAATATCAACGACACTGGTATCACCAATTAGACCGATGACTGTCTGGTGTTTTCCAACTATAAAATGTGTACTGATTTCCAAGCTTTCCAGCCAAGTAATAAGAGGTTCAACCTGTTTGGAATCTAGATTTTTCTCCTTAAGTGTTACAATCATTTTTTTTACCTCCTGAGTTTCAATTTTTCACATCTTTATCCCTTTAAAGTTTTAATAAAATTCAACATTTGTTGAGTGATTTCTTCAATATTTCTATACTCAGTGTCAACGGTATGATCAGCCAGATTATAGATCAACTGTCTTTTTAGCCACATTTTTTCCAGTTGTGATTTATCTTGTTTAAGCATAGGCCTATCTTTGCCCCCAGTCCTGGCTATTGCTGTATCTAGTGTTACATATAAATGAATAACGAGACCTAAATTTTTTATTATTTGCCAATTATCATCATTCATAGGAGTCCCACCACCAGTGGAAATCACTGTCTTTTGTTTTGAACATAACACTTTTAATAAAGCAGTTTCCTCTAAGCGAAAACACAATTCACCATAGTTCTTAAATATACTAGGAATATCCATTTTGGTAGTTTTTTCGATTTCTTTATCCATATCAATGAACTCATAGCCTAGCTCTTTAGACAACATGCTACCAACTGAACTTTTACCTGATCCCATGAAGCCAATTAAGATAATATTAGCTTTATCATTCAACTGTCTCCCTCCCTTCGTACACAAATAAAAAAACTCCCCATCCCGAAAAGGGACGGAGAGTTATATCCGCGTTACCACCCAAATTGGCTATTAAAGCCCACCTCAATAGGTACGGGAAAAACAGGTTGCCGGTAAAATAAAAAGATCCTCTATCCTCAAGGGACGGAGAATCATTATCCGCGGTACCACCCTAATTGCGTTGGCCACTTTTACCGGTACGGGACTGTTGATCCGATACCTCTTCCATGATAACGGTGGAAAACCCGTCTGTCCCTACTGGAAATTCAGAACAGCAACTCCGGAGTGAACTTCAATCAATCATACCTTAAAGAAGCTTCCAGTCTCGACTTCTTCTCCCTGTAAGGTTGGAATTGACATACTTTTCTCCATCATCATTTTTGAGTCATTGTATTGGAAATGATATTAACATAATAGATGCCATTGGTCAATAATTTTTTTGGTCCTTCCACAGGTTGATTATTAAAATTTTCGTAGACCTATTGACAATGTGTATTAAAGATATTATTCTAAACTAGTAGTTTAGTAATTTACTAATTTAGTAAAAACGAAATGGGGTCACAAAATGAAAATACCAACAAACTTAAAACATAAACCTGTTATTGTATCTGATAACTATGAAAATGTTGATGGAAGATATGCCTATCATACTGATGCTAAAGGTCTTTCATTAGGGTTAGCCCAATGGAATGACCGAGGCAAGGTTGATATTTCTGCTAAAGTATGGCGGCACACCGGAGGAAAATGGTCTAGACAATCGGAGGAATTGCCACTTCACCGTGTACTTGATCTGGCTATTCTTGTTTGCAGGGCAAAGCTTCATTTCCGAGAAGCCTACAGGTATGAAAAATTATATGATCCTGAAAAACCTGTCATAGACAGAGTTGGTTTACAGGGTGATGCCATGACAGTGGCTGTCTGTACTGAAAATGAAAAGATTGATGAAGATATTAAATTGTTTAGCCAGGCCCTTAGTGATGATGACGAGCTTATCGGCGAACGTTTAAAAACCTTATCTAGAATATTAAAAGAAATGGGTTATTAAAAATGATAACTGCAAAGAAAAAAATCAACATCTCAGTCTTCTTAGATGATGCTGGGAAAATAAGGCAACTGCCAGCACCAAACAGGACTAAAATACCTGTCCTAAGCTATTTAGCAAGTAAATTCGAAAAGGGCAGGGTTTACAGTGAAAAAGAGGTTAATGGAATTATCAATGGATGGCATACTTTCGGAGATTATTTTATCTTGAGAAGGTTACTGGTCGATTATAGGTTTCTCGGGCGAACAGCCAATGGAGCAAAATATTGGGTTATCCAGAAAGCAGATGAAAAGCAAGGTGATATTTGATGGACAGAAAAAAGGAATTAAAGGAACAGTATAAGCAAATGAAACCCCCTATGGGGATTATTATTATTCGTTGCCATGCTGATAATAAATGTTATATTGAGGTAACGCCAAATTTAAAGGGTAAAATGAACAGTGCCACCTTTCAATTAAAAAATGGTTCCCATCGCAACCGGGAATTGCAAAGGGCTTGGCAGGAACATGGTGAAGGGGCCTTTACCGTTGAGGTACTGGAAAACCTTGAATATGACAAGGATGAAACGAAAACCGATTACACGGAGGATTTAGCTTTACTTAAAATGATTTGGGAAGAAAAATTGGCCCAAGCAGGTATGGATTTTTATAAAAAATAAGATTCATTAAAAAGGGAGTTATTAAACAACAATGGATAAATCACCAACCGACATAGCAACCATTGAGAAACCCCCGGAAACAGACGGGGAAGCAGCCCCTTCCTACCACAAACAACATTTTGGCAGTCAACCAGTATGGCACTCTATGCTTATTTTTCTCGTACCACTAATCCTTAGTAATATATTACAATCGGTGGGCCAACTGGCTGGCAGCATTGTTGTGGGCAGGTGGCTCGGTGTTAATGCCTTAGCCGCCATTTCAGCCTTCTTTCCACTCTTCTTTTTGTTAATGTCTTTCTTCATTGGTATTGGGGCGGGCAGCTCAATTTTAATTGGTCAGGCCTATGGTGCACGTAACGAGGAAAAGATGAAGGTAATCGTCGGGACGACACTTACCTTCACTTTTCTTTTGGGCTTAGTCCTTTCTGTATTCACCGGCATATTCACTAGGGATATCTTGAGTCTGCTGGGAACTCCGGCCAATATCATTGACAGTAGTGTCCATTATGCTCGGATCTTGTTTTGGTCTATGCCAGTCATGTTTTTATATTTTGCCTACACTACCTTTATGCGCGGTACAGGCGATTCTAAAACACCCTTCTATACCCTGGTAGTTAGCACCGTACTAAACCTGATCCTGTTACCAATTCTTATCTTCGGTTGGTTAGGTGTACCAAAGTTTGGCCTCTATGGGGCAGCCTACGCATCTGTGGTATCGACGGTCATTACCTTTATTTTGATGCTCATCTACCTTGGTAAAATCAACCACCCATTACAATTTGATGCCTCAGTAAGGCAGCACCTGCGAATTGATGTCAGTATATTAAAATTGTTGTTGCGTCTGGGCATTCCCTCTAGTATCAATATGATATTGGTGTCACTTTCTGAAATCGCCGTTATTACATTTGTCAATCGATTTGGCTCTGATGCCACAGCAGCCTACGGTGCTGTAAACCAGGTTGTTAGTTATGTTCAGATGCCAGCGGTCAGTCTGGGTATAGCTGTCTCCATATTCGCCTCGCAATCCATCGGAGCCAATCAGCTTAATCGTCTTAAAGACGTGATTCGGGCAGGGGTTTTACTCAATTATGTTATCGGTGGAGTTATTATCATCTTGATTTATATATTTTCCCTAGACATTTTATCTTGGTTCTTAACCAGCGAAAACACCCAGCAAATTGCCCATAGTCTCCTCATGATTACCCTGTGGAGCTACTTGATTTTTGGCCATGCTCAGATTATCACCGCCACCATGCGGGCCAGTGGGACTGTCCTTTGGCCCACGCTGTTTAGTATTGTTTCAATCTGGTGTGTCGAAGTTCCAGTGGCCTATTATTTGTCCACCTTTACTACCCTTGGCATCCAAGGCATTTGGATCGGTTATCCTGCGGCATTTCTTGTTAATCTAGTTTTGCAATATGCCTATTATCACTGGTCATGGAAGAAGAAGAGCATCACCCGACTGATCCATTAACCCCCCCTGTAACCAGCTTTACCTTAAAAGTTTCCTAAATAGAAAGGAGTGTCAAAGCTACTTTTTAGTAGCAAGCGACACTCCTTTAGTTTTAATTAGGATGGGTTATTTAATTTTTGGTAATTTTTTTACAAAATTCATAAAATCCTCAAGGCGGCCTTCAAAATCTGTTTCATAGTCTGGTTGACCATGGTCAATCAGATTATCCTTCACTAAATAAGTATCAATGCCTAACTTTCCAGCCACTAGGTCCTCCTTTACATCATTGCCAACCATAAGGGTTTCTTCTGCTTTAGCACCGATACGATGTAAAATTTCCCGATAGTAATTAGGGTTGGGTTTGCAATAATGACTGTTCTCATAGGTGGTTACTAATGCCCAGGGAATATCCTCAATACCTGCCCAGCGCATCCGATGGGCAGTGGCCACATCGGGAAAAATGGGATTAGTGGCCAGGACCAATTGGTAACCCTTTGCCACTAGTTCTTGACAAATTTGCCGAGATAGGGATGTGGGGGTGGTGCATTGAATGAGTTCAGTAAATTTACTGGTGTAAAACTGGTCAAATAAAGGCATGATATCATCTGCTGAGAGATCAAATCTAGGTATAAAGTCTTCCATAAAGACTTCCTGATTGGTTTTGTTGGCACAGTTGTCACGGATCATAGCCTCAGTAGAAGCCCAGAGGTTTCGATATAACAACTTAGGATCTAGCAAATGGGAGCAAGCTTGGGTAAGCCGACCAAAATAATTAGTTAGAAAAATATTTAAATCCATTGGCAATAGGGTGCCATCCAGATCAAAAAGGATTGTTTTGTACATCTTTCCTCCGCTTTGGTTTTCTAGTGTAAATGACCTTTTTTGTCTCCGTGCTGACTGCCGCAACCACAATCACCTTTCTTATTTTGGGTGGCATGTTTATGGTCGTGGCCGCCACAACCACAGCTATCAGTATGACCGCTGTGATCATGACCACAGTTGCAATTTTCATCTTCAACAAATTTAATTCTTGAGAGTTGGTCAATGACCTGTCCACGGATCCCTTTAAGGTACTGTTGACGTAATTGATGCTGTTCCTCTTTTTCCGCTGGGGTTAGGCCTTCGGCCTTTTGTTTGCGGGCTAATAAATTAATTTTATCTATTAATTCTTTTGTAATAATGGAAATCACCTCAAATTTAGTATAGCATGTCCAGAGGATCAGGAACAAGTTGGCTACTAGTCCCGAAACTATTAATATTATGACACATATTGCTAATTATTAACATTTTCCAACAACCCTTAGGTTGTCTGACATTGACAAATTTCTTTCAATTGAATACAATAATTCTCAGGTTTATAAGGTTAAATCTATGATCGGGAGAGTAAGCATTAAGAAGCTTAAACAGGGAGGAAGGGCCCTAGACTGAAAGCTCTTCTCTAAGAATTTTTGCTGAAGAACACCCGGGAGTTACCACCGAAAGGATTTCCGATTAGGCTGGTACGGCACGACACCGTTAGCAGTCGACTTGAGAGGAACATTTTGTTCAATCAGGGTGGCACCACGGGAATAACCCGTCCCTGGCCATGCGTCGGCATGCCAGGGACGGGATTTTGTTTTTATAGATCGTTACAAGGAGGTTTACATTTGTGCTAACAACTAGGCCCAGAGGAACCAATGACATTTTACCAGGTGAAGTGGAAAAATGGCAGTTCCTTCAGCAACTCACAGGGCAGGTCTGCAGGGAATATGGTTATGGAGAAATTCGTACTCCGATTTTTGAACATACAGAGCTGTTTACCAGGGGTGTTGGCGAAACTACTGATATTGTGGAAAAGGAAATGTATACTTTTACTGACCGGGGAGACCGCAGTGTTACCTTGAGGCCCGAAGGTACTGCTTCCACTGTTAGGGCCTATGTAGAAAACAAGTTACATGCCCTGCCACAACCCTTGAAATTCTATTATATAGGTCCTATGTTTCGTTATGACCGTCCCCAAGCGGGAAGGTATCGTCAGTTTCACCAATTCGGGGTAGAGGTCTTTGGCTCCAATGATCCTGCCATTGATGCAGAAGTAATTGCCATGGCTATGGACATCTATCAGCGAATAGGTCTAAAAAAATTGGAACTACATTTAAATAGTGTAGGCTGTCCGGCATGTCGGCCAGTTTTAAGACAAAAATTACAGGAATATTTTAAACCCCACCTGGAAAATCTTTGTCCCAACTGTCAGGGACGATACGAGAGAAACCCCCTGCGCATTTTGGACTGTAAGAGTGAAAAATGCCAGGAATTTGGCAAAGATGCTCCTACTACACTGGATGTATTATGTCCTGACTGCAGCAGTCATTTTGAGGCGGTGAAGGGTTACTTAGATGAAGTGGGAATTTCCTATACCATTAATAATCGTTTAGTACGGGGTTTGGATTATTACACTCGCACCGCCTTTGAAATTATGACTCGGGATATTGGTGCCCAAAGTTCAATTGGTGGTGGTGGTCGCTACAATGGGTTAATTGAAGAATGCGGCGGTCCGGCAACTCCTGGTATTGGCTTTGCCCTAGGCTTGGAGCGTATTCTTCTTACGGCCGAGCGGCAAGGTATTGTGTTCCCGGTAAGCAGGGGCCCTCAGGTATTTATTGCAACTGTCGGTAGTGGCGTAGCAAGAAAGGCCTTCGGATTATTGCAGAATTTGAGACAACAGGGTATTACAGCGGAGCAAGATTACCTAGATCGCAGTTTGAAGGCCCAAATGAAATATGCAGGCAAATTGGCTGCAAGGTTTGTAATTATTCTTGGAGAAGAAGAATTTGACCGTGGTGTGGCCGTGGTCAGGGATATGCAGGCTGGTGAACAGCAAGAGGTAGCTTTGGGAGAATTAGTTTCATTTATTAAACATAAGGGATAGTCTATGGGGTCGCCATTAGTCATTAGCTATTAGCATTTGTTAAAGGTAAGTTTGCTAACATGAAGTCTAAAAGCTAATAGCTAACAGCTAACAGCTAAAGGCTAAAATCAAAGAAAGTATTGGAGGAAATATAGATGTCCGCAGAATCTATGAATGGCCTACATCGCACACTATACTGTGGTGAGTTGAGCCAGCAGCATGTTGGTCAGGAAGTTGTATTAATGGGTTGGGTACAGAGACGCCGGGATCATGGTGGTTTAATCTTTGTTGATCTAAGGGATCGTTCTGGGCTTGTTCAAGTAGTATTTAGTCCAGAAGTTGACCAGGAAGCCTTTATAAAGGCCGAAGGGGTTAGAAATGAGTATGTTTTGGCAGTGGTTGGCAAGGTAAACAGTCGTCCGGAGGGAACCATTAACCTCAATATGGCTACTGGAGAGGTGGAGGTATATGCCCATACCTTGCGTATACTTAACCGTGCTAAGACACCTCCATTTTATATTGAAGATAACATTGATGTGGATGAGAACTTGCGTCTAAAGTATCGCTATCTGGATTTGCGTCGTCCAGACATGCAAAGGTCTCTCGCCCTGCGTCACAGGGCTGCTAAGAGTATTCGAGATTTTCTGGATCAAAATGGCTTTTTGGAAATTGAAACTCCTATGTTAACCAAGAGCACACCAGAAGGTGCCAGGGACTACCTTGTACCAAGCCGGGTTAACCCTGGTAAATTTTATGCTTTACCCCAATCACCCCAGCTATTTAAACAAATTTTAATGTTAGCTGGTATGGAACGTTATTTCCAAATTGTGCGTTGTTTCCGGGACGAGGATCTGCGGGCAGATCGCCAGCCAGAATTCACTCAGATCGACCTGGAAATGTCCTTTGTGGAAGCGGAAGATGTGATGGGCCTTATGGAGAAAATGATTGCCAAAGTATGCCAAGACACCAATGGTCTGGATATACCTACACCTTTCCCAAGACTCTCCTATCAGGAGGCAATGGATCGTTTCGGTTCAGATAAACCCGACACACGCTTTGGTTTGGAGCTAAAGGATATAACACCCATTGCTGCCCAGTGTGGCTTTAAGGTGTTTAACAGTACAGCCGCCAGCGGTGGGCAAATTAAGGGGATTAATGCAAAGGGGTGTGGCACATTCTCCCGGAAAGAGATTGATGACTTAACTGCCTTTGTGGCTATATACAAAGCAAAAGGTTTAGCTTACTTTATTATCAATGAAGATGGTTCAGTAAAATCTGCCATTGCCAAGTTCTTTACCGAAGAAGAAATTGCTGCCATTATGGATAAAATGGAAGCACAACCTGGTGACTTATTGTTATTTGTGGCAGATAAACCGGCAGTGGTGGCGGCTTCTTTAGGAGCCCTGCGGGTTCATCTAGCAGAAAGACTAAAACTAATTCCTGAGGGAATGTGGAATTTCCTTTGGGTAACTGATTTCCCCTTGGTGGAATATGATGCCGAAGCAGGTCGTTTCTTTGCCATGCACCACCCCTTTACCTCACCAGTGGAGGAAGATCTGCCATTGTTGGAAAGTGACCCTGGCAAGGTACGTGCCCGGGCCTATGATATGGTATTAAATGGTGTAGAGGTAGGCGGCGGCAGTATTCGTATCCATCGCAGAGAGGTTCAGGAGCTTATGTTTAAGGCCCTGGGCCTTAGTCAAGAGGAAGCAAAGGAAAAATTTGGCTTTATGCTGGAAGCCTTTGAATATGGTGCTCCCCCCCATGGTGGCCTTGCCTTTGGTTTAGATCGCTTAGTTATGTTATTGGCAGGCAAAGACAGCATCCGTGATGTTATAGCTTTCCCCAAAACCGCCAGTGCAACCTGTTTGATGACCCAGGCACCAGACGTGGTAGATCCTGTACAGTTGGCGGAGCTTCATATACGCAGTACCGCACCTGTTAAAAAGAGCAATTAACTGAAGAAACTTACAAGTCCTAGTCAAGGTGATTGACTAGGACTTGTTGTTTGAAAAAGCCAGTTGCCATCAGTCTTCAACTTTAGAAGCCATGGGCCATGTGCCTTGAGCCTCTTAGGAAAACCAAACTTACCGAATTAGCACCCCCGCTGATGCGATATCCCATACACACTCCTATGTATTTTCATCAGTGGTTTTGACTGGTTGACATTTAATTTTAGCCAGGATAGCATTCGCAGACTTGCGAAACAGGGGCTGTTGTGTTAACATAATAATCAACAAGTGCAACTTTGAACAAGGTCTTTACCCTACTTTGTACGTGGCTTATCTGGGGTTTTGAGCCAACATTTTGAAAAACGGGAGCTCGGTTTCACGCAAGGGAATGTAAACCTTACTATTGCATAAGGAAACAGGAAAATGCGGAAGGGCACCCACCTGTTCGAGAACAGGTTCAAAAAACCTTGGGTACGTACACGGCACGGTGGGGTCTCCAATATATGCCAGCAAAACACCTCTTTGTAGGTGTTTTTTTATTTTTCTCTGCCCTTTTAAGGATCATTTAAGGTTATGGCCTTAGTATTAATCTATACTAAATAAATGAAGGAGGAGAAGAAATGTATTTGCATTGGAAAAAGTATAAAAAAACTCATGGCCTTATGCTGGCTAAATTTGGGCTTGTTGTTCTGTTATTTGTCGTAGGTATTCACTTTTCAAGTGGCCAAGGGCAATTACTTTCACTTGGCAATAGTTCTGCAATAGCTCAGCAGCAAGCAGAGGGAGTTATCCGTCCGGCTAATATCTCTGGTGTTGTTAAACAAACCTCACCTGCGGTGGTAAAGATTGAAACCATAATTCAAAGCAACGTCACTGCAAATCCGTATTTAAACGACCCCTTTTTTAGACAATTTTTTGAAAGTCGTGGCATGACCAATACACAGATACAAAAGGGCATGGGCTCAGGCTTCATTGTTTCTGAAGATGGCTATATCATAACCAATAACCATGTAATTGAAGGTGCCACAGAAATAAAGGTCATATTAACAACCAATAAAAGCTATCAGGCCAAAGTAATTGGCTCGGATAAGGAACTAGATTTAGCAGTGCTAAAAATTAGCCCCGATGAAAAATTAAAAACCCTTAAGCTAGGCAATTCAGATCAAGCAGAAGTAGGGGATTGGGTTATTGCCATTGGCAACCCTTATGGTTTGGATCATACTGTAACAGTAGGAGTTATCAGCGCTAAGGGAAGACCTGTAGCTATTGAAGACAAGAATTTCCGTAACCTTTTACAAACAGATGCCTCAATTAACCCAGGAAATTCTGGAGGCCCCTTAATTAATTTGCAAGGAGAAGTTGTGGGAGTTAATACAGCAATAAATTCCCAAGCCCAGGGTATAGGGTTTGCTATTCCTTCAACGACGGTGGCGTCCGTATATAATCAACTGATTACCAAAGGAACAGTGGCACATCCTTATTTGGGGGTAAATATTCAACCTACACAGGATCAGAGGGGTGTAATGGTTTCTGGCATTATTCAAAATAGCCCAGCCAATGCAGCTGGAATAAGAGTAGGTGATGTAATAGTAAAGTTTAATGGTAAAAATATTGAGACAACCCAGGGATTGCTTGATGCGGTAGCTGATTCTCAGGTGGGGGAAAAAGTGACCTTAGAGGTTATCAGTTCTGGACAAATGAAGGAAATTAAGATAATAATGGGAGATAAGAGCAATATAAAGTAATAGTTTGGTCAGCTTATAGAAGGTGAGGGGGATTTATGGGTGCCAGGATATTGGTTATTGATGACGACCCCAAAATAACGGCCATGCTTCAGAGAATTCTAACCTTTGAAGGATATCGGGTTGAGGTAGCTAACGATGGTTACACAGGAATGAAAAAGGCAAAGGTAAATCCCCCAGAGTTATTAATACTGGATATTATGTTACCTGGACTAGATGGTTGGGAGATTTGCCAGCGTTTTAGAAAAGATAACTTTACCCCTGTTTTAATCCTCAGTGCCAGAGATGAAGTAGAAAACAAGGTTAAAGGTCTTAATTTAGGAGCAGATGATTATTTAGGAAAACCCTTTGCCTTAGAAGAATTGTTGGCCCGTGTTCAGGCTTTACTTAGACGAAGAGCAACTACTGAAAGGGTTATGCAGTTTTCCGATCTTAAAATGAATTTACAAACCAGGGAAGTGCGTCGAGGGGGTATATTAATTACCCTTACCTCTCGGGAGTTTGACCTATTGGCTCAGTTTATGCAGCACCCTAACCAGGTACTAACCAGAGAGCAAATTATCGATAGAGTTTGGGGCTTGGAGTTCACAGGCGGCTCCAATGTCTTAGAAGTATATATTAATATGCTGCGTCAGAAGACGGAAGACTATGGGTCAAGGCTAATACATACTGTTCGGGGAGTTGGTTATGTCCTAAAGGAGCAGGAGTAATGACAATTAGGCTCAAACTTACCTTATGGTACAGCATAGTCATCGGCTTAACCTTAATTGCTTTCTCCATAATTATTTATACCTTTTTATCCTACAGCCTGGCACAGGAGATTGACAGAAATTTGGCGGGACGAGCCATGGGGGTAGTACGCTCTATTAAGGTCCTAGACCCAGGTTTACTTAGGTCTCAAAAAATTGTGCTGCCGGACGTAGATGTTTTTGGCTATCCAAACACTTATTTGCAAGTAGTCGATAGCAATGGCAATGTGGTGGCTAAATCCAGTAATCTATTTAACTATAATTTCCCTCTCAGTAGAGCTGCCCTGGCACAGTCTCAAAATGGTGAAAGCTTTTATGAGTGGCTAGAAGTGGGAGACCAAAGGATGCGCATATATAATTATCCTTTGGTAGCCGAAAATCGTGTAGTGGGATTGCTGCAAGTGGGGCAGACCTTTGCTGGCGTACAGGCTGCTTTGGGTAGGCTTAGATGGCTATTGTGGTTTATCAGTGGCTTAATGATCTTGGCTGCCGGTACTATTGGCTGGTGGCTGGCTAAGGCGGCCCTTAAACCGGTTGAAGACATATCAAAGACTGCAACCGTAATTCGCCAGGATTTGAATTTACAACAACGAATTGATTATCAGGGCCCCCGGGATGAACTTGGGCAGTTGGTGGAAACATTAAATAGTATGCTGGATAGCCTGGAAGCGGCTTATCAAAAGTTGGCAGAGTCCCATGATGCCCAAAAAAGATTTGTAGCTGATGTATCCCATGAATTAAAAACACCTTTGACCACCATTCGAGGTAACATAGATTTAATTAGGAAAATGGGCGATGAGCATCCAGATATTCGGCACGAGGCTATGGATGATATAGCCTCAGAGGCAGAACGCATGAGTAGGTTAGTGTTGGATATGTTGGTACTGGCACGGGCCGATGCAGGCCTTACCCTGCCCCTTAAGCCAGTGGTCCTATGTGATGTCATCCAACAGGTGGCCAGGCAGGCTAAGCTATTGGCCGGAGCCATTGATTTTAAGATCTCCCTGGCGGAAGAGTGTCAACAAACCGTAATTTTGGCTGATCCTGATTATCTTAAACAACTTGTATTTATACTATTGGATAACGCCTTTAAATATACAACTAAACCGGGAACCGTTGAGCTGCAAGTGAAATGTAATCAAGACCAAGTTCAAATTGAGGTAAAGGACAACGGTATGGGAATTGAACCTGACGAGTTGGAAAATATATTTGCTCGCTTTTATCGGTCAGATAAATCTAGACCGGTGGGAGGAACTGGTTTAGGTTTGTCCATTGCCAAGTGGATTGCCGAGCAGCATCAGGCAACGCTCAGAGTTAAGAGTATATTGCAAGAAGGAAGCACCTTTACAATAATGTTTCCGGTCTATGCATCAAATAAATTTAAAATAGGAGGGGCCCGTGAATCAACATAGATTTTCTCGCACAGAAATGCTGCTGGGGGAGGCTGGCTTAGCTAAACTGGCAGCTGCCAAAGTAATTATCTTTGGCATCGGTGGGGTAGGCTCCTATACTGTGGAGGCCTTGGCCCGGGCCGGTATTGGGGACTTAACCTTGGTAGACTTTGATACCGTAGATATTACTAATATCAATCGCCAGTTGCATGCTATGGACAACACCATTGGGGAATATAAAGTGGATTTAATGGCAGAAAGGATTCGTTTAATCAATCCCCAAGCCAAAGTAATTCCACTGAGGATGTTTTATACCCCAGAAAAGGGTGATGAACTATTAACCAAGGGTTATTCCTTTGTAGTGGATGCCATTGACAATGTAACGGGGAAAATTGACATTATCCAAAGGTGTTATAAACACAATATCCCTGTAATATCCAGTATGGGCGCAGGGAACAAACTGGATCCTGGTGCCTTTCGGGTAGCGGATATTTCGCAAACCTCCGTAGATCCTTTGGCTAGGGTTGTTCGCCGAGAATTAAGGAAACACGATATACATAAAGGAGTAAAAGTGGTTTTCTCCACGGAGCCACCAATCACACCCCAAACCCCAATATATAAATCAAACGCCGATTCCGATACCATGGTTAAACCCAATAAATCACTGGCCCCGGGTAGTATTTCCTTTGTGCCAGCCGCAGCGGGGCTGATTATGGCTGGGGCAGTGGTGAGGGAGATCATTTAGCTTTTAGCCATTAGCAATTAGCCATTAGCCCTTGGCTACCCTGAAAAATGGCCATGGGTCATGAGCCATGAGCCTTGGGCTGTAGGGGCGAACTGTGGTCGCCCGTTCCCTGGGTGCGCAACAATTAATCATCTAGTAAAGCTAAAGGCTAAAAGCTAAAAACTAGCAGCTAATCATTTGAGCTTATCTGCATAATACCACCTAAAAGGTGGTATTTTCTTAAATTAGATTTCTTAAACACTAATCTTGAGTGTTTTGGTCGGAATTAATATTGACAAGACTAAAAATAGCATGTTATTATATCCCCAGAAAACCGAGTGGTTTACTTGGGATTAGTGAGGGGGGATGTTGCTTGCGGCTGTCCACAAAGGGTCATTATGGGCTAAAGGCTATGTTTGATTTAGCCATGCACTACGGGTCTGAGCCTATCCCCTTAAAGGTAGTGGCAGAGCGGCAAAATATTTCTGAACACTATCTAGAGCAATTGATTGCGGTTTTACGGAAAATCGGTCTAGTGAAAAGTATTCGGGGTGCCCAAGGTGGCTATATATTGGCCAAGCCTCCATCGGAGATTAAGGTAGGAGATGTGGTAAGGGCCTTGGAGGGACCCATTGCACCATTAGATTGTGTTAGTGAATTTGAACCAACCTATTGTGAAAAAGAAAGTTATTGTATATCTAGGGATATTTGGGCTAGGGTGAGAGATAGCATAGCAGAGGTATTGGATTCTATTACTCTGGAAGATATGTGTTTAGAGGCACAAAAAGCTCAATATAACAGAACTGAGGCGTAATATATTCAAGGTATCTAAGGAGGAGCAAATTATGAGAAAAGTTTATTTCGACCACTCGGCAACAACCCCAATGGATCCTGCCGTTGTCGAAGAGATGATGAAATACTTAACCGAACATTTTGGCAACCCCTCCAGCATCCATGCCTTTGGACGTGAAGCACGCAAGGCAGTTGAAAAAGCTCGGCAGCAGGTAGCCACAGCCATTGGTGCAGCCAGTGTAGGAGAAATAACTTTTACCAGCAGCGGTACAGAATCGGATAATATGGTTCTGCGGGGTGTCGCTTATGCCAACCGTCAAAAGGGCAATCACATAATTACCACCGCTGCGGAGCACAGTGCAGTTTTGGCTTGTTGTAAGCAACTTGAAAGAGAAGGTTTCTCTGTAACGGTATTACCATTAGATCAATATGGCAGAGTTACAGCCCAACAGGTTGCCGATGCCATTACTGATAAAACTATTTTAATTTCCGTTATGCATGCCAACAATGAAATTGGTACAATTATGCCCATACGTGAAATTAGTGAAGTGGCCAAAGCTAATAAAATTCTTTTCCATACAGATGCCGTGCAAAGCGTAGGCAAAATTCCCGTAAATGTGGATGAATTAGGAGTAGATTTACTCACCTTATCCGGACATAAAATATATGGTCCCAAGGGTATTTCTGCCATGTATATTCGCAAAGGAACTTTTTGGCAACCCATTACCTACGGTGGTGGGCAGGAACGTCGCCGTCGCCCTGGTACTGAAAATGTTGCAGCCATTGTTGGTCTAGGAAAAGCCATCGAGCTGGCAACAGAGAGAATGTATGCTGATGCTGAACGTCTAACAAAATACAGAGATCGTATAATCAAAGAGGTATTAGACACAATTCCCAATACCATCTTGACTGGTCATCCACAGGAACGCCTGCCAAACCATGTGAGTTTCTGCTTTAGATTTATCGAAGGGGAATCTATGCTTTTGATGCTGGATATGAAGGGTATTGCTATTTCCAGTGGCTCAGCTTGTACCTCTGGTTCATTGGAGCCTTCTCATGTGTTAACTGCCATAGGACTTTCCAAAGAAGTGGCCCATGGATCCCTGCGTTTGACCATGGGTAAAGATAATACCGAAGAAGATGTGGACTACTTCCTAGAGGCATTGCCGCCAATCATTGAGAGATTAAGAGAAATGTCCCCACTAAGTGAAGGATGTAATCCCTGTGCCTGTGGTACTTGCACAGTGCATGATGAGGATCATCACCATGATCATGGGGAATATGAAGAAGAATATTAAAATATCTTGAACAGGGAATGAGGAGGTTTTTCTTATGTATTCCGAAAAGGTAATGGATCACTTTACAAGTCCACGTAATGTTGGTGAAATCGAAAATGCAGATGGTGCTGGTCAAGTTGGCAACCCTAGTTGCGGCGATATTATGAAAATAACCCTAAGGGTTGAAGATAATATTATTAAAGATATCAAATTTAAGACCTTTGGCTGTGGTGCAGCAGTTGCCACCAGCAGTATGGTAACTGAAATGGCAATGGGTAAAACCATTGATGAAGCTTTAACAATTACGAACAAGGCAGTGGCGGAGGCTTTGGAAGGACTACCTCCGGCCAAGATGCACTGCTCTAACTTAGCTGCAGATGCTTTAAAGGCAGCCATTGAAGACTACTTGAAAAAACAAAATGCGTAGGTGAAGCCTTTGGCAACCAAAAAAAGAGTACTTGTGGCGATGAGCGGCGGGGTTGACAGTTCTGTCACCGCCGCACTTTTGCAAAAACAAGGTTACGATATAGTTGGCGTAACCATGCAAATATGGGATCCTGAGGTTACAGTGGTGGGGGACGATTATGTGGGTTGCTGTTCCCTTACGGCTGTTGATGATGCCCGGAGAGTGGCAGATGTCTTAGGCATTCCTTACTATGTGCTTAACTTCCGAGAGCTCTTTACAGAAAAGGTTATCCAATACTTTGTGGATGAATATTTCCAAGGACGGACACCAAACCCATGTATAGCTTGCAATCGGTTTGTCAAATTTGAAGCATTATTGCAAAAGGCCAGACAGATGGGTTTTGATTATATTGCCACCGGACATTACGCTAGATTGGGCTATAGTGAGGAATACCATCGCTATACCGTACGTAAAGCACTGGATGAAAAAAAAGATCAAACCTATGTCTTATACGGTTTTACTCAGGATCAAATTGCTCATACCCTAATGCCATTAGCTGACTATACCAAGGATCAAGTGCGTGCCATAGCGAAGGAGTTGGGTTTACCAACTTACTCCAAACCAGAGAGTCAAGAAATCTGTTTTGTCCATGATAACAACTATCGTAATTTCTTGGATGAGCGTTCACAGGGTGGCATTAAGCCGGGTCCTTTCAAGGATTTGGCGGGTAATGTTGTTGGTGAGCATAAAGGAATCCCTTTTTACACCATTGGGCAACGCAGGGGACTTGGTTTAGCCACCGGTGAAAGAACTTACGTGGTGGATATTGACCCAGTCAATAATGTTGTGACAGTGGGATCTGAAGATGCTATCTGGGGGACTAAACTTATTGCCTCTGAGAATAATTTTATCCTCTTTGAAGAGCTTACAGGTCCCCGAGAATTGGAGGCACAGGTTCGCTACAATAGTAAACCTTCTCCGGCTGTTATTGAACCCATTGGAGATGGAATGGTAAAGGTAGTCTTTAAAAGTCCCCAGCGTTCCATCACGCCCGGACAAGCTGTAGTCTACTATCAGGGAGATTACTTAGTGGGCGGGGGTACCATTGAAAAAACCTTAAAATAAAAATGGTTAGGGGGTCAGGCTTGAACTATTCAAGTCTGACCCCTTTCGAATTTATATTTATTTAATTAAAGATACAATATTGTCATCCATGTAAGGCTTTAATTGGCTGAGGGGGATTTCAAATTCAGGGAAACCAGAGGCGTAAGGTGCAATTTCATATTGGTCAAAACAAACTACAAGATAATCCCCCTTGATATAGAAGGGTTGAGTATCACTAATTGTTTTAAAGGCTAGATCTCCCTGGAAAAAGAACCGTTCTCCACTTTCCTCACTGGCCTTAATTTGTTTAGCTACTTCTGGATTTATGATTTGCTTGTAATCGACATTATCCTTAAATAATTCTTTGAGAGTGATTAGTTTACCATTTTTAACGTCGATATTAAAAAATTGCCGATAGTTACTGCCATGAGCACCGCCGGTATAATCGCTAGACAAAATTATTAGAGCAAGCACATCCTTGGTTGGAATGGTTTGGTACTTAGTATACAAGGAATGAGTCCTAAAGGGATATTCTCCAGACTGTGAGGCTAATTTATCTTCTTGGGCTTGTTTTTCATGGGTTGCTTGGTTTTGGGTAGCGTCAAACATAATTTGTTTATTTAAGGACTCCTGCAATTCAGTATTTCTCAAACCACTAATAACAGGTAGTTCTATATCTACTATTAATATATCAGTTTCAGATTGGATTTTCTTGGTGGCAATTTTAGGCTGGTTTGGCGAAAGCTCTTCTTTAGAGAGCAATACGCTATTGGTGCTAGCATCCCATTGGACAGCATACCCCTGTGCTTCAGCAATGTAACGGGCTGGCAGATAGACACGACCGTTCCGCAAGAGGGGTGCAACGTCCATTGTGACATCGGTATTATTGATCTGGAGGAATTTGCTGCCCAGGGTGGCCACAATGGTTTGACCATTTAGTTGAATATACGCTGTATTATTAGAGATGTCATAGGAAACTTCTTTTTCACCAGCCCCAAGGCTATAACCTAAATAACGAAAGGGGACGTAGATTCTACCCGCTTCGGTAAAAGTCTTACTATCCATGTTTTTTTCCCTTCCATTAACGGTATATTTATTACTGTTAATTGGAAAGGTAACTTTATTGGCTGCTTCAGCCCATACACCGGTGCTGATTCCCAAAGTGAAACAGCAAGCTATGAGGGTAGCGGTAAGTTTTCTCATCAGTTTCTCCTTTAATATTTATTTAACAAATTATTAAATAAAACTAATAGTGACAATTCCCTATTACTTAGAGTAGCGGGTGGTTTGTAGGGCTAATATGCAAGCAATCAGCCAACAACAACCTGCGATATAGCCAGCTAACACATCGCTGGGGTAGTGGACACCCAGGTAAATCCGACTGATGCCAATGACCAGCACCAGCAGGGTAAGGCTTAAGGATAACAGATAACGCAGAGGGCGGCGGGTTATATTGTTCCACGCTAGGTAGGCAAGTAGGCCATAAAAGGCCAGACCAACCATAGCATGGCCACTTGGGAAACTGTAACCAGTGACTTCAACTAATGGGGCAATGTTGGGTCTAGCACGTTGGAATAGATACTTTAAATATTCATTGCTACCGTAACTTCCCAACAGGGCAACCAATACCAATGTACTATCCCAAAGGTGACCTTTCACCACCCAAAGCAGCAGTGCTGCTGTCAGGGCTATACCAATCAGCACTGTTGATGAACCCAGATAGCTGATAGATTTTAGAACCACTGTAGCAAAGGGGCTATTTAAACTATTGACTAGTTCAAGCAGGGTTTCGTCACACCACTTTAAGTTTTTATGTAGCATACATGTTGCTAGCCAGGAAAATAGCAGAATGAAAGTGACTTCCAATAGTGCTCCCACCAGCAAATATTTTCGGAAGCCTCGGGGTTTATTTTTTACCTCTTTAGATAAAATTAAATTAGGAAACAGTTTTATCACACTCCAGTGCAGGCTAGTTAAATTATAAAACTATTTTAATGAAGAAGCATTAGAAAATTGGAGTCAGACTTGATAATTTAAGCCTGATCTCTATATGTTCAAAAAGTTATGATACGGGTGCATTATTAGTTGTTTGTATGGCAATAATACTTTTAGCATATTTTAGGATTTAAGTAAGGGGGCCCTATAAAGTGAATTGCCCGGTTTGTGGAGGAAAAGCTATTGGAAAAGTTGGTATTGAACAGTATTACTGTTGGGATTGCTGTGTAGAATACCGCTTAAGCAAAGAAGGTGTAGATGTCTTCGAAGTGGCTGAAGATGGTAGCTTGGTTTCCTTTGACCCACACAATACAGGCTTGTATTAAGTCCTAGGGGGTGAGTTGGAGATGGGATTCTGGCGGGGAGTTATTACTGGTAGTCTGATTAGTGCAGCAATGGGAATGGTTTTTAGACCACAACGTAAACCCGAACAATTAATTATGAAAAGTACCCGTAATGCAAGTCGTCGAGCACAAAAGATGATGAAGGGTATGTCCAGAAAAGTAAACGACATGATGAAGTAAATCAAGGTAGTGGGGACAAAAGTCCTCACTTTTTTACACTAATAGTGTTCTTTATTCCTAAAGGAGGAAAATATGGCCTGGTGGAAGGAGAAGTATACCTATCGTTATCTTTTTCTTTCTTTATTGATTATCCTTATTTTATATTTTCTCTATCTTGTCCGGGGACTGTTTGTTCCTTTTGTTTTAGCTATCCTTTTGGTATATTTGCTAAACCCGTTGGTTGATCGCATGGAAAGACGGGGTTCTTCCAGGGTTGTGGCCATATTAACTCTATATTTGGGAGTCATTATTGTCATTACCAGCCTATTCATGTATGGCGTTCCGAGGATGGTTAATCAATTGGAAAGGCTAGTAGAAAGTATTCCTCTTTATACAGATCAGGTTGAGTTAATGGTAGAAAACCTTCAACGATCCTTTGCCGATAGTTCAGTACCTCCCGGAGTGCAAAGGATAGTAGAAGAGAGAATCGGCTGGGTTGAGGCAGAACTGTTGGCTGTAGTTCGCAAATCAATAGATTTATTAATGACAATCTTAAGTAACCTTTTTAATATAATATTGGCTCCGGTCTTAGCCTTTTACATCATGAGAGATCTAGAACTTTTAAAAAGTTGGGCTCGATCCATTGTTCCTAAAGAAATGGCTGCTGATGTATTTTACCTGGCCAAACAAATTGATTTAGTTTTTTCAAGTTTTATACGGGGGCATTTAACGGTTGTGGTGATCATTGGCGTCTTAACTAGCCTATCCTTTATGTTGATTGGTCTTGAATTTGCTACAATGCTAGGTATTATTGCGGGAATTACTGAACTAATTCCGTATTTTGGCCCCCTGATCGGTGCCATACCTGCAGTGGCCATGGCTTTGCTCCATTCAAAATGGATGGTTATTAAAGTTGTCTTAGCTGTTTTTTTTATTCAACAAATAGAAGGTAATGTTATTTCACCTAGGATTTTAGGTCAACGGGTGGGGCTTCATCCATTGGCAATTATTGTGGCTTTACTGGCGGGAGGTCATTTGTTTGGTATTGGGGGGATGCTCTTGGCGGTCCCAATGGCAGCAATTTTCAAAATTATTGTTTCTTTTGCTTGGCGAAAACTAAATTAATAATTATTTTAAATAGGTTTCAATGGATTGTAGATATCCGTTAGCTAGCTTGACCACTAGATAAAATTACTATAATATAAATATTTGAAGGATAATGTAGTAAGATGCAGCTTAATCGGGTTTATTCACCAATTGGGAGGTAATATAAATTGTTGACCGGAAAAGAAATTAGGGAAAGATACCTGCATTTTTTTGAGCAGCGTAGCCACCAAATTTTACCTAGTGCTTCACTGATACCCCATAATGATCCCAGTATCCTTTGGACTGCAGCGGGGATGGTACCCTTTAAACCTTTCTTTACGGGACAGGCTGTACCAGAATACAAAAGGGTTACAACCTGCCAGAAATGTATTCGTACCCCGGATATTGAATCGGTTGGACGTACAGCAAGACACCATACATTTTTTGAGATGCTGGGCAATTTTTCCTTCGGTGATTATTTTAAGGAGAGCATAATCCCTTGGGCTTGGGAATTTATTACAAAGGAACTGAACCTGCCCCAGGATAAACTATGGATTACCATTTATCAAGATGATGATGAAGCCTTTGAAATATGGCATAAGACTGTGGGGGTACCCGCAGAACGAATTGTTCGTCTAGGAAAAGATACAAACTTCTGGGAGATTGGGGTTGGTCCCTGCGGCCCTTGTTCTGAAATCTATGTAGATTTAGGTGAGGCTAGGGGTTGTGGATCTCCTGATTGCCAAGTGGGTTGTGACTGTGATCGCTATTTAGAGATTTGGAACCTGGTATTTATCCAATTTTTCCGGGATGAAGAGGGTAATTATTCACCCTTGAAAAACAAGGGTATTGACACCGGAATGGGTTTGGAGCGTGTGGCGTCAGTACTGCAGGGTGTAGCTTCTAACTTTGATACGGATATTTTCAGGGAAATCATGGACTTTACAGCCAACCTGGCAGGACAAAAGTATGGTCAGGATGCCGATATTGATTTAGCCCTCAAGGTAATCGCTGATCACTGTCGGGCAGTAACCTTTGCAGTTAGTGATGGTGCACTACCTGGCAATGAAGGTCGTGGTTATGTTATCCGTCGTTTGCTTCGCCGGGCTGTTCGTTTTGGCAGAGTCTTAGGAGTACACGAACCATTCCTTTATAAAGTTTCCCAGGCTGTTATTGAGCAAATGCGTGATGCCTATCCCGAGTTAAAGCAAAAGAGTGAGCATGTACTAAGGGTAATTCACACCGAAGAAGAAAGGTTCCTGGAAACCTTGGCTGCAGGCAGCGATATTCTTGGCACCTTGATTAGTGAAGCAAAGGTCAGAGGTACCAGTGAAATAACAGGTAATGATGCCTTTAGACTATATGATACCTTTGGTTTTCCTTTGGAACTCACTCAGGAAATTGCCGATGAACAAGGATTAACTGTGGATGTAGACGGCTTTAATGCTGCTATGGAGGAACAACGCAAACGCGCCCGCAGTGCCCGTCAAGAGACGGAGTACATCTCCGAGCGGGGTGTATTGTATAAAGCTTTACGGGAAGAACTGGGTGAAACCAGATTTAACGGTTACAGTACCCTAGAAACTGACTCTAACGTCATGGCAATTTTAAAAGATGGCCTGCAGGAAATATCTGCTGAGGCAGGAGAGGCAGTTGAGATCATTCTGGATGTTACTCCCTGCTATGCAGAGTCTGGCGGTCAGGTTGCCGATCACGCCTTGGTAAAAGGACCTGATTTGACAGTTGAAATTGTAGCTGTCAACAAACCTGTTGAGGGCTTAATAGTACACCGGGGCAAAGTTCTAACTGGAGTTCTTAAGAGACATGACTCTGTTAAGGTTAAGGTTGACCAACCACGGCGTCAAGATACCGCAAGGAACCACTCAGCAACCCACCTATTACATAAAGCTTTGAAGGAAGTATTGGGTGAGCATGTCAATCAGGCCGGTTCCCTGGTAGAACCAGATCGCTTACGTTTTGACTTTACACATTATGCAGCAGTAACACCTGAAGAGCTTCGCCGCATTGAAGATATTGTGAACCAGGCTGTCTTAGCCAATTATGCCATTGAGATTTTCGAAACTTCCCTGGCCAAGGCCAAAGAAATGGGAGCAGCAGCTCTCTTTGGTGAAAAGTATGGTAAGCAGGTGCGCGTGGTAAAAATGGGTGAATTCAGCATGGAATTGTGTGGAGGAACTCACTTGACGTCTACCGCTGAAGTGGGCCTGTTTAAAATATTTAATGAAACCAGTGTTGGAGCTGGCCTACGTAGAATTGAAGCAGTGACTGGTCTTGGTGTTATCAAATACCTTGGGGCCAAAGAGACTCAATTAGAGGAAATTGCCTCTGTTATAAAAAGTCCTGTTCAGGAACTGGTACGTCGTACAGAAGCTCTCATCCAGCAAAACAAAGCCCTGGAGCAAGAAATTGAGGCTCTTAGAAATAAACTAGCTAAGTCTGAAGTTCAAGATGTTTTAGGTAATGTAAAAAAGGTACAGGATATACCTGTACTGGCCTCAGTGGTAGCAGCCCCAGATATGGATAATCTAAGGGGTATGGTAGATATGCTTAGGGATAAAATGGGCAGCGGCGTTATACTGTTGGGAAGCACTGCTGGAGAAAAGGTTAATTTAGTGGCTGCAGTTACCAAAGACCTACATGGGCGGGGTCTACATGCTGGTAATTTGGTAAAAGAAATTGCCAAAATGGTTGGCGGTGGCGGTGGCGGCAGGCCAGATATGGCCCAAGCAGGCGGCAAAAACCCAGAGAAATTATCAGAAGCAGTTGAGGCTGTGTGCCGTGTAGTAGAAGGACATTTGAAGTAATTATAAAAATGCGTAGCACCTTGAAGGGTGCTACGCATTTTGTTATCAAAAAAAGATAATTATAAGAAGGGGAATGTAGAAATTTGTCGAATCGTAATTTGGTTGCTACCAAGTTTGTTTTTTACAATTTATTAGGGGAGGAAACGGTTTTGAAAAAGGTATTGAAGTATGCAATGACTGGCTTAGCCCTGCTGGCCCTAGCCTTAGTGGTGGTTGGCTGTGCAGGAAAAGAGGAGGCAAAGTCACCTGCCCAAGAGGGTGGAAATAAAAAACTAGTGGCTGCTGCTGATGCAACCTTTGCACCCTTTGAGTTTGCCGATGCCAGCGGAAAATATGTGGGGTTTGATTTAGACCTGATTGACGCCATTGCAAAGGAAATGGGTTATCAATTGGAATTTCAGAGTATGGCCTTTGATGGCATTATTCCTGCTCTCCAGAGCAGTCAGGTTGACTGTGCTGTCACTGCCATGACCATAACTCCAGAACGTCAAAAAGTAGTTAATTTTAGTGAACCCTATTATAAGGCTGGTCAGATTGTAGTAGTACAAGCCAGCAACAACGAGGTTAACAGTATTGTAGATTTAAAGGGTAAGACCATTGCAGTACAAAGTGGAACCACTGGTGCTATGGAGGCCGAAAAAGCTACCGATAAGGGAAAAGTGACATATTTTACAGGCGCTGATCAAGCACTTCAGGAATTGAAAAATGGTGCCGCTGATGCTGTCATTATTGACTACCCAGTTGCAGCATATTTTATCCAACAGGGTAACAAAGAGGTAAAGATGGTAGGGGATATTATGTCCTCTGAAGAATATGGTATTGCCGTTCCCAAAGACAAAGAACAAATCCTAGATGATATAAATACTGGACTGAAAAAGATAAAAGAAAACGGCAAGTACGCGGAGATCTATAAAAAGTGGTTTGGAGAAGAACCCAGAGCCTAATTCAGTATGAAAGCTTGGGGGTATTCCTTTAGGGTCAACTGTTAGCTATTAGCCATTGGCGCAAACATAAAAGCTAAGAGCTAATGGTTAAAAGCCTGCCCCCCAGGGTCCAAGGCATCTAAAACTTATGGCTGAGGGCAGATGGCTAAGAATGTAACCTTCTCTTCTAATGTTTCATATGATGAAAGATCAGAAATCTTTGTTTATTATGGAAGGGGGGTTCTTGATGTTCTTTCAACCAAGAAGGCCCGGTCCCCCACCAAAGGGGATGCCAGTGCAAACCGGTATACCAGGTCTAAATTTAAACTTAAATGTTGATCACGTTCAAGTGATGGGAACTTTATTAATGATGGGCTTAAGTCGTCGCCCAGGCTTTAAAGAAGAAATGGAAGAATTTATGCTTTTTATGCAGAAAATGCAGGAAGCAGCCGAAACTATTTCCATACAGATGGAGAGTATGCATAAGGAATATTCAAAGGTAAAAGCCAGAATGCAGGAAAATACAGCAAGTGTAAAGAGAGAAAACAGTAGACAAGAAATGGTACCCTATAACAACCCACTCCTACACCACCTATTCAAATTAATGTCCTATTAGTCAAGTCATTTGCAAATCCCCCCGAGGTAGACAGTAGTATTTATAACATACTACGGTCAAACTTAAGGGGATTTGTTGTTTAATCAGAAGTATATTATATAAATATTTTTTGATTTTTAAAGGAAAATGCAAGGTTATGTTGAATTAATATTCCTATTAAAGGAAATATTAGGACTGGGAGGTCTTTGCCGTGGCTCAAGATTTTTCGCAAGAAACAGTAATGTTTAAAGTCCAGGCGGAAGAAGTTAACCAGGCCCGTGAAATACTTCTGACTGTTTATGCCGCGTTAAAGGAAAAAGGCTATAACCCTATAAACCAACTGGTAGGATATTTATTATCAGGAGATCCTGCCTATATCACTAGTCATGGGAATGCTCGTAGTATGATCCGTAGATTAGAACGGGACGAGCTACTGGAAGAACTTGTTAAAAACTACCTGGAGCAGAAATAACCCCTAATAGGGGTTTGTTTTTGTTAAGAGGTGTATATTATGGAATATAAAACACTAGGGGGCACAGGATTGAAAGTGTCCCGTTTATGTTTCGGGGTCCTGACTATCGGTCCCCTACAGGCTAATCTTCCCCTAGAGCAAGGAGCAGCAGTTATTACCAGTGCTTTGGACAGAGGCGTAAATTTTATGGATACCGCAGAGTTATATGGAACGTATCCATATATTCGTGAGGCCATCAAAAACAGAAAGCAAGAAGTGATTATTTGTAGTAAATGTTATGCTTATACAAGAGATGGCATGAAAGAAAGCCTAGAGGCTGCATTGGAAGGAATCGATCGGGATTATATCGATATCTTTATGCTCCATGAGCAAGAGTCACTCCTTACCATAAAAGGGCATTGGGAGGCCATTGAATATCTGCTGGAGGCCAAAAGCAAAGGTTTGGTACGGGCTGTGGGCATCTCTACCCACCATGTGGCTGCAGTAAGGGCTGCTGTAGACATACCGGAGCTTGAGGTCATTCATCCCATTATCAATATGTCCGGTGTGGGAATTGCAGATGGGAATGTAGAAGATATGCTGGCTGCTATTAAAATGGCCCATGCTGCAGGGAAAGGCATCTATGGAATGAAAGCATTGGGAGGGGGCAATTTGTTATCGCATGCCCAAGAGGCATTTAACTTTGCACTGGGTATTCCAGAGTTGGCTTCAATTGCCGTAGGCATGCAAAATATTAATGAAGTGGATTATAATACTCGCTTTTTTAGTAAAACTTATATACCAGAGGATCTACAGGAGAGAGTAGTAAGGCAGCCCCGTCGATTACATATTGATGATTGGTGTGAAGGATGTGGAGCCTGTGTGAAAAAGTGTGGAGCTTCAGCCTTACAATTAGATGGGGGGAAAGTAAAGGTAAAGGTAGAACTATGTCGCCTGTGTGGTTACTGTGGTGCTGTATGTCCACTTTTTGCCATCAAAGTTATATAGGAATGGAGACTTTTGAGATGAGAATTATGGGGCTGGATGTGGGGGATAAAACCATAGGGGTTGCCATAAGTGATCCTTTGGGTTGGACGGCCCAAGGATTGGAAGTTATCCGTAGAGATACATTAGAAAAAGATTTTAATCGTTTAGGCCAAATTATAAAGGAATACTCGGTAGAGAAAATATTAGTGGGTATGCCCAAAAATATGAATGCAACCATTGGCCCACAGGGTGAAAAGGTTTTAGCTTTTATTGAACAATTAAAAGAAAATACTCATTTGCCCATCAAGACCTGGGATGAACGATTGAGTACTGTGGCTGCAGAGAGAATGTTAATACAGGCCGATGTCAGCCGTAGTAAAAGAAAAAAGGTAATTGATAAAATGGCAGCCGCTGTTATTTTGCAGGGTTATCTCGATGCAGGTGCGAACTAAACTAAGCATAAGAGGGAATTTCTTGACAGAAATTGTTTTTTTGGATACAATACAGACAACTTTTGGAAACGAGGTGCAAATTATGCCAGAACAAGACGAAGTAATTACCCTTATTGATGAAGATGGAGCTGAACATGATTTTAACGTTATTGACGTTATTGAGGTAGAGGGTTCCGAATATGCAATATTACTTCCCGTTGAAGATGATACTGACGAAGCAGTCATTCTCAAGTTTGCTAAAGACGAGGATGATAATGAAATTCTAGTAGATATCGAAAGCGACGAAGAATGGGAAAAGGTTGCCGATGCATGGGAAGAAATGGTAACTGCTGAAGACGGCGAGTAACAAAAATAAATGCGACACCGGGGACGGTTCTCGGTGTCGCATTTTTTATTGCCTTTTTGCGACCAAGAACCGTCCCCGGTGTCGCAAAGAAAGTTTTAGGAATAGCAGATGCATGTCCCTAGTAAGATATAGCTAGGTACAGTTTTGGGAGGGGGTATTGTTGTGGGGCCGAAAAGAAAAAAATTATTAGCATTTATATCTTTGCCAGTAATTATGATGACCGTTGCAGTTTTCTTAGCAGCCCATATGAGCTTTGCTCCCCAAGATAAAATACTGCCCGGCATATGCATCCACAACATAGATATGTCTATGTTAGGTTATGAACAGGCAATGGACTCATTAAAAAAGCTAGAACAACAATACCAAAAACCAATAAAAGTAAAATACAAGGATCTACTCTGGGTCTTGCCCATGGATCAAGTGGGTTTGAAAATAGATTGTGAGAAAGAGGCCCGAAGGGCTTTGGTCATTGGACGTCAAGGGTCCCTGTGGCAGCAGTTTTTGGAGCGTAGACAGGCCTTTCAAGGTATAAGGTTAAAACCTGAAATTTCTTTGGACAAAAGTTTGCTGGAAAAACTTGTGGCAGAGGCAACTGAAGTTATTATCCTGCCTCCCCGGGAGGCTGGTTTAATTATAAAATCAGATCAGACAGTGGAGATATCTCCAGGCCATAGTGGCAGGCTAGTGGATATCGATCAGTTAGAATCCGACATTAAAGAAGCGTTGCTGACAGGAGGTTTAGCACCCATTGAACTGAAGTTAATTGAGGTTCCGCCCACACGAACCACAGAAGAAATCAAGGCCATGGGAGTGGACTCCCTATTGGGTATGTTTTCCACTCAGTTTGATCCTAATAAAGTTAACCGAGCCTATAATGTTAGTGTAGCTGCAGCGGCCATTGATGGTTTGACCGTCAGCCCCCAGGAGGTTATTTCCTTTAATGAAGTTGTGGGTCCCCGTAGTACCGAAGCAGGATATAAAAATGCTCCAGTGATTATTAACAATGAAATGGTGGACGGATTGGGTGGTGGCGTGTGTCAGGTTTCAACTACTCTTTATAACGCCGTATTGTTGGCGAATTTAGAGGTCGTTGAAAGAAGCAATCATACAATACCCATATCCTACATTCCCATTGGCAGAGATGCCACGGTAGTTTTTGACACCATTGATTTTAAATTTAAGAATAATACAGACTACTGGCTATATATCCAATCCTATGTTAAGGGTGGCACCCTAACCATCAAGATCTTTGGTAATTCGGAATTTAAAAGAGATGTAGTAATCCGCAGTTGGGTTGAGGAAACCTATGATCCCAAAACAATAACTGAGGAGGATTATGGTATACGAATGGGGGATAGGGTAGTGCGTCAAAAAGGTGCCCAGGGTTACAGGGCAACCGGGGAGCGCATCGTGATGAAAAACAATAAGGTGATTAAAGTGGAAAAACTACCTACCAGTATATATAAAGCAAGAAACCAAATTATTTCCCAGGGTATGGCACCTCCAGGTACAATCCTCAAAAGCCCAAAACTGCCGGTGCATAATGAAGTTGAAGAAGAGGTTTATGACGACCTTCAAGAATAATGGTTAAAACAATAGTGAAGAGTTGTAAGTATCTTATTAAGCAAAATAAAAATCAAGTAAGGTCTTGATGAAGAGACATACTTACACTATTAATCATTGTATTATTAGAAATAAACCAAGAACTATAAAGCATAATTATATAGTAATACCAGATTTGTTATTATATAAAACCGCATGCAATTTTAGTATGCGGTTTTATTTGTTATATATTATAAAATTATGGAATTATATGGATACTACACATTGATAATACTTACAACTTAGGTGTTGCTTATGGTCATATAGAATTTTTCTTGTAATCACCTATGATTAATGATACAATTATTTAAATATAGGGAATATTTATACAATTTTATTTTTTAACTTTCTATTTTTAGGTTGACCTTGTAGTATCGTAATAGTATATTAAACTTATTATAATAGGGGGAGAGAATGAGTCATGAAGAAAAAAATACTTTTATTATTAGCAATGTCACTATCAATAATTATGTTAGTAACAGGATGTGGATCTGACAGTAATTCAGAAACTCAAAAAGAGCCAGCTGCAAGTGAAACATTTAAGGTGGGACTTGAATGTGGTTATGCACCATTTAACTGGACACAAATGGATGATTCAAATGGTGGGGTTAAAATTGATGGTAGTAAAGAATATGCAGGTGGCTACGATGTAGAAATCGCTAAAAAGATTGCCGAGGGTTTAGGAAAAGAATTAGTTATTGTTAAAACTGAATGGGATGGCCTAGTACCAGCATTAACATCTGGTAAAATTGATGCAATCATTGCAGGTATGTCACCAACAGCAGAACGTAAAAAGACCATTGACTTTTCAGACATCTACTATAAATCAGATTTAGTTATGGTTGTTAAAAAGGGTGGCAATTATGAAAGCGCTAAGTCTATTCAAGATTTCAAAGGAGCAAAGGTTACTGCCCAATTAAATACCTTCCACTATACAGTAATCGATCAAATTGAAGGTGTAAATAAACAACCAGCTATGGATAACTTCCCGGCCATGAGAGTTGCTTTGGAGTCAGGAATTATTGATGGATATGTCTCAGAACGTCCAGAAGGTGTTAGTGCTTCCGCTGCTAATCAAAACTTTGCCATGGTTGAATTTACAGAGGGCTTTACTACATCAGATGATGATACTGCAATTGCAGTTGGTATTGCAAAAGGTAGTCAATTAACTGAACAAATCAATAAAATATTAGCAGGTATCCCAGAAGAAGAACGTACAAACATTATGGATACTGCTATTAAAAATCAACCGGCAGCTGAATAACCAGTATGTGAAACCGGGCGCATTATTATGCACCCGGTTTTATGACGCCTGTCGTAAGGAGGAGAAAAATGAGCTTTGAGTGGATAGTAAAGATTGTTTCTGACTACGGGCCAATGTTCATTCGGGGTGCGGGTATAACACTCTTAATTTCTATAATTGGTACTATTATAGGATCATTTATTGGTTTATTAGTAGGGGTTGTGCGTACTATTCCTCTACCAGAGCGGGGGGCCAAAAGAATTACCCTGCAAATTATTAATGCTTTACTTTCAGCCTATATAGAATTCTTCCGGGGCACACCTATGATTGTACAAGCCATGGTAATTTATTATGGTTCTGCTTTAGCTTTTGGTGTGGATATGAACCGGCTGGCGGCAGCAATTTTTATTGTATCTATTAATACAGGGGCTTATATGTCCGAAATCGTTCGTGGTGGTATTATATCTATTGATAAGGGACAATTTGAAGCAGCCCATGCCATAGGTATGAATCATTTTCAAACGATGATTAATGTTGTAATACCACAGGTAATTCGCAATATTTTACCGGCAACAGGCAATGAATTTATTATTAATATCAAAGATACCTCTGTGCTTAACGTAATTTCTGTATCGGAATTATTTTTCCAAACCAAATCAGTTGCAGGCAACAACTTCAGATATTTTGAATCATTCTTTGTGGCGTGTGTTATTTACTTTATTATGACCTATACAGTAACTAGAATTTTACGTTACTTTGAAAAGAAATTAGATGGGCCAGATGATTACATTCTGTTAGGTAATCAAATGCAATTAGAAAGACCGGAAGACAAGCTGCGTAAAACACAAACTAGTTAGACGGAGGAGGGAGCATATGGAAAAAGTTATTGATATTCAACACTTAAGTAAATCCTTTGGAGCCCACGAAGTCTTAAAAGATATAGATTTTTCAGTTAGCAAAGGAGAGGTTGTCTGTATCATAGGTTCATCTGGCTCTGGTAAATCAACTCTTCTTCGTTGCATTAATTTGTTAGAAAAACCAAGTGGGGGCCAAATTATATATAAAGGGGAAAATATATTAGATGATAAGCATGATATTTATGCTTACCGCACCAATTTAGGTATGGTTTTTCAGCAATTTAACCTATTTAATAATCACAATGTTTTAAACAATTGTGTAGTCGGACAAATAAAAGTACTAAAACGTTCTCGGGCTGAAGCAGAAAAAATAGCTATGAAATATTTAAAAGTTGTTGGCATGGATCAATATATTAACGCAAAACCAAGACAATTATCAGGTGGTCAAAAACAACGGGTGGCTATTGCTCGAGCACTTTCTATGGAACCAGATGTGATGTTGTTTGATGAACCAACATCAGCCCTTGACCCAGAGATGGTAGGAGAAGTCCTCAAAGTTATGAAGGAACTAGCTGAATCTGGTCTTACCATGTTAATCGTAACTCACGAAATGGGATTTGCAAAAGAGGTATCTGACCGTGTAGTATTTATGGATAAAGGAGTTATTGCAGAAGAAGGAAGTCCGGAGCAAATTTTTAATAATCCAGTACAAGAACGCACCAGAGAATTTTTAAAACGAACCTTAACTCAGATTTGATCAAAATACTTTGTTGTTATAGAACTATTGCCAGTGGCTTGATTGATTGGTATACTTTAAAAAATATATAAATCCGGGAGCTTGTGGAAGCACGCTGAGAGTACGACTAAACCGTCGTTGACCGGTTGAACCTGTTGGATAATGCCAGCGTAGGGAGTGATGAGAAAAGTATGGGCACTTTGCTTACGCATTGTGCTCTTTTTTATGTCACTTTCAGGAAGTACTAAAATCGTAGAAGGGAAGGGAATGTATCGTATGAATCTACAAAACATTGCCATTACATTGCAAAAGGTGAGGCAGGTAAACCCTCTGATACACAATATTACTAATGTTGTGGTAACTAATTTTACTGCCAACGGACTATTGGCCTTAGGCGCCTCACCGGTGATGGCCTATGCAGTGGAGGAAGTGGCCGATATGGCTAGCATTGCGGGAGCCCTAGTTCTCAATATTGGGACTTTAAATGAAAAAGAGATCGAAGCGATGCTTCAGGCGGGTAAATCGGCAAATCAGCATAACGTTCCAGTTGTGTTTGATCCGGTTGGGGCAGGAGCCACTGCTTACCGAACTGCAACAGCACGAAGGATTGTAAAAGAAGTCAAGGTATCTGTACTAAGGGGAAACGCTGGGGAAGTGGCCAATGTTATTGGCGAAAACTGGGACGTCAGAGGTGTTGATGCGGGTCAAGCCAAGGGAGATGTAGTTTATCTAGCTCAAAGCGCCGCCAAACAGCTGGATACAGTGGTAGTGGTAACGGGTAAAGAAGATGTAATCACCGACGGTCAAAGGACCTATGTGGTCAACAACGGGGATGCCCTATTAACTAGGGTAACGGGAACTGGCTGTTTACTTTCCTCAGTTATTGGAGCCTTTTGTGCAGTGGAGCAGGAACTGCTTTTGGCATCGACGGCTGCACTGGTGAGCTATGGGGTGGCAGCAGAAATTGCCGCCACTCTTAAAGGACAGGAAGGACCAGGTAGTTTCCAAATTGAATTCCTAAATCAATTGGCCAAAGTATCTAATGAGGAAATTATTAAATATGGTTCTGTAATAACTAATTTGAAGTAAAAGAGGAACGACTATGAACAAAACATTTAAGGCATTGACCATTGCTGGTTCGGACAGTGGTGGTGGTGCCGGTATCCAAGCAGATTTAAAAACATTTCAGGAACTAGGGGTCTATGGTATGTCTGCCCTTACAGCCATTACTGCACAAAACACTCTGGGTGTACAAGGGGTCTATCCTTTGCCAATAGAGGCTGTGCAGCAACAAATCCGGTCCATCGGTGAAGATATGGGGACAGATGTTGTCAAAACCGGTATGCTTTTCAGTAGTGAAATCATTCAAGTGGTGGCTGAACAAATAAAACATTATCAATGGCAAAATGTTGTGGTGGATCCCGTTATGATCGCCAAGGGTGGTGCATCTTTGCTGCAAAGTCAGGCGGTAGTTGCATTAAAAAAATACCTATTGCCATTGGCAACCATCATCACGCCCAATATTCCAGAGGCTGAGGTATTAACAGGAATGACCATAATAACCTTGGAGGATCGGCAGGAAGCTGCCAAACACCTGCAGCATCTGGGTGCTGCCTATGTTGTTATCAAGGGTGGACATGATGAAGGTGAAACTGATGTTATAGATTTGTTATATGATGGTCAGGGATTCACTTACTTTACAGGTAAAAGGGTAAATACCAAGAACACCCATGGTACGGGGTGTACCTTTGCTTCTGCCATCGCTGCACAACTTGCCAAGGGCATGCATATAAAAGATGCAGTCAAAACTTCTAAGGCTTTTATCCAAGCTGCCATAGAAAATCAAATTGAAGTGGGTCACGGAAATGGACCAACTAATCATTGGGCATACAGGAAAAGAAGCTAAGAAAGAAAAGGAGAGGTAGACCATGTCAATAACTTCAGATTCCAAGATGCGGGAGTTATTAAAGGTATATTTCATATTAGGAAGTACAAACTGCACAAAGGACCCCTTAGAAGTAATCCGTCAGGCCATTGAGGGAGGTATTACATTATTTCAGTACAGGGAAAAGGGTACAGGTGCTTTGGCCGGAGAAGAAAAGTATAAATTGGCTAAAGATTTGCAACAAATTTGCCAACAGTACCGCATCCCCTTTATCGTTAACGATGATGTGGATTTAGCCCTCTCCCTTAATGCAGATGGTGTGCATATTGGACAAGAGGATGAATCCGCTGAGATTGTTAGGAGAAAACTAGGCAACAAAATTCTGGGGGTCTCTGTTCATACCAGGGAACAGGCTTATCAAGCGATCCAACAAGGTGCAAATTACCTTGGCATTGGTCCTGTTTTTCCTACCACAACCAAAGAAGATGTTAAAGGGGTTGAAGGAACAGCACTTATCACAAACCTGAGGCAAGAAGGACTAACTATTCCCATTGTAGGTATCGGTGGAATTAATGCGGCAAATGCCCATATAGTAATGGAGGCTGGGGCAGATGGGGTTTCTGTCATTACAGCCATCAGCTTAGCAGACTCCGTTATTGACAGTACCAGGAAACTCTGTCTCGCTGTTGAGTGTTAAAAACAAGGTAGTGTTGCATTATTGCAACACTACCTTGTTTTGGCCCATGGCCTTTTTCCAATGTTTTAAAGCTGAAGGCTATTTCAAACTAACTCCGACAATTGCTCCTTTAAATAACAATTTCTGTCTTTAATAAAACGAACGATATACTCAGGTTCTGCTTCGAACTTTTCAATATCCTCACGTTTATATGGATCTAGGAGGATGTGCGGGCGAAGCATGTTATATATAGTAGTAATCCTTGGTTCAAGTAAATCCTGGGTAAAAAGAGTTTCAAGAATTTCCTCCAATAATATGCGGTAGCGATGGCGAAAATCAGAGATATCCAGAATACGTGCCGTAAGTGTATTAGAACCCTGAATAGGAACATAATTATAGTCCATTTCCTTGCCATGGCAACTGCGGCCCCAGGTACCATCATAGTCCCAAGGGATTAGTTCAAATAAACCGGTAGCGGAATTACGATATAGGGCATAGTTTTGAATAAATCCGTCGTAGTTCTGAGTACATACTACTCCTGCCAACCAGAGCAAATATCGTTCTATATCGATATATTTGATAATCTCCTTGCCAAAATCTGACCGTGGAATAGTATTTACTTTGAAGATCAATTCACGAAGATACCCATCGTCTGCTGTGGAGCCAAGCTTTTGCTTATATCCGGCCAAAAGTGATTTTTTAACATCATAGTTATCAGGGTCTAATAAGGAAAAATTTGCATCATCATTATGGGCATAGTATATGGCCCCGGTTGGTAAATTCCTTTTCTTTAAAAATTGTTCATCTACTGATTCCAAATGAAGATAGATACCTTTAAAGTAACCATTCAAATTTAATAGAACAAATTTTGCTTCAGGGCTTAAAATGTTTAAACTTCTAAAAAAATCAAGAGAAAGTTTATTGCGAAGTAAAGAAGGGTCTAGGTACTCAGCATTCAAATGAATTTCTCTTGCTCCTGAGAAATTGCGGGGTTTTTTGAAAAGGATATGGTAGGACTTCTTTGGTAACTCACGGGTAAGGGCACCTCTATAAGAAATTTCAATTTTATATGAACTTTGGTTTACTTTTAACTGGGCGGGTACATGTTCATTACTCCATATATCACTGCGAAGTTCCCGAAGATCCTTAGGGTTAATAAAAAGAGAATAGGATGGTATATTTGCCGTGCCGTCACTCATAGATACAATCTTCCTTTCACCAAGTCTTATTAACCATTTTATAAAGTATTTATTGGAATGTTACCTGGCAATAGAAAGTGACCACGTTTTGATTCAATTTGATTTCACTCAATTAGCACAAATCGTAAAAGAAACCATATTATGTATGAAAACCTATATAATGTAGGGAATTTTTCATAAGGGAGTGTTATTATGCGCGAGTTGAGTGAAAATGAACTACGGTTACTACTTTGCGATCAAAATGTTGCTGAACTTAAGAACATGTTTATGAAAAATAACCCCTGGAATTCCTGCTGTAATTCTGAGGGCTCGAAGGGATCTAAGGGTAGTGACTGTTCAGATGGGTCTGATGGGTCCAAGGGTAGTGATGGCTCCGATGGCACTAAGGGGTCAAAAGGATCGAAGGGTTCAAAGAAGTCCAAATGCAGTAAAGGCTCCAAGGGCTCTAAGGGGTCAAAAGGATCAAAGGGTTCAAAGAAATCCAAATGCAGTAAAGGCTCCAAGGGCTCTAAGGGGTCAAAAGGATCAAAGGGTTCAAAGAAATCCAAATGCAGTAAAGGCTCCAAGGGCTCTAAGGGGTCAAAAGGATCAAAGGGTTCAAAGAAATCCAAATGCAGTAAAGGCTCCAAGGGCACTAAGGGATCAAAAGGCTCGAAGGGTTCAAAGAAATCCAAGTGCAGTAAAGGGTCCAAGGGCTCTAAGGGGTCAAAAGGCTCGAAGGGTTCAAAGAAATCTAAGTGCGGTAAAGGCTCTAAGGGTTCCAAAGGATCAAAAGGTCATAAAAAATCCAAGTGCAGTAAAGGTTCTAAGGGATCCAAGGGCCATAAAAAATCCAAGTGCACCCATTGCTCTAAAGGATCAAAAGGTTGGAAAGTTCCCAAACACTCTAAAGGCTCCAAGGGTTCTAAAGGTCATAGAGTAAAAAAATTAAAAATGTGGTAATATCAATAAAATATTAAGGGAGTGTCGCAAACTACTGTTTAGTAGCAATGCGGCCCTCCCTTTACTGTGAAAAAATATAGCCGTCAGACATCGGTTTTAGAAGCATTGGTAGGGGCCCATGCACTTATGGCCTTCAGCTTCAAGATAGCCCTGGAAAGGCCATGAGCCATGAGCCTTATGCCATGGGCTTTTTGTAATGCCTAATGCCCAAGGGTCTTTAGCTCATGGCTCATGGCACACGGCCCATGGCCCGCTGTATTACTTATTTGTGGGACTTGCTTTTGCATTTAATTCTAACATCTAGTAGGAAAAACTCTTTGCCTTTGGTAACCAGACCTTTTTTGTCACGATCCATTACAAAAAAGTCACTTACATCCTTTACTTTTACATCAAAAACATTAAACTTGCAAATATCGCCAGCCTTAACCCCTGGAACATTTATAACTGCAGTAAATTCATAAGTGTCTTCAAAGAAATGTACGATACCTTCTTGGTAATCCACTCGTTTGCAGGCGAATTTCTTGTAATCTATAATATCCTTTTTACATTCATCCTGACAGCCTTTTTGTTTTCCATCTTTGTTGTTGCCTTTTTCGTTATGATCTCTTTTTTTATTTTTTCCATCATCTTTTTGACATTGATCATCCTTCTGGTGATGGAAATGTGGGTGCAAATACAATACAGTTTTTTCAATTATCCCCTTGACCAATACTTTATCACAAAAAGTGATATAATGAGTGACCTTCGCATCAAACTTTTCCCCCACTATCTTCGACATGGGAGGTTTCACTTTAGTGATAGATTCACAAATTACTTTAGTAGAACCTTGATAAACTACATCTACCGACTGATTCATATAAATCACCCTCCTAAATAATGCCAAGGACAACAAAACATAGGTCCTTTGGTATATATGACATTATATGGATTTATTTAGGAAGGGTTACTGTACTGCATTGGTTTCTTAGAATTAAACCTTGGTTGATAAAACCAATAAAGTAAAATATTACCAAATTATATATATTAACAATATGTAACTGCATCCATTACTTCCACATATTGTAATACATCCAATGAAATTTGTGGAAAGGGTGGTAAAAATGCTCATTACTGCATTGTTTATCTTAATTGCGGGTTTTGCCCTGTATTTCCTAGTAGCACCTGAAGAAAACCAAACAGAAACTATACTAATAGACCAATTACATGAAGAGGTTTATAAAAACCAATGTCTGTACAGGGGTCAGGGCAGATGCTTAGCACCGCGGCAGCACTTACGTTAACTGTATTTATTGTCACAGTATTATTCTTAATCTGGAGGCCCCTAGGTATCAATGAGTCTATTCCCACGGCTATTGGAGCATTATGTATTTTCTTAATAGGGACAGTAAACATCTCAGATATTCACCACATACTGCAAATTGTTACTGGTGCCTCTATTACCATTATTTCAACTATAGTCATGTCAATTGTATTAGAGAGTGTAGGTTTTTTTCGGTGGGCTGCCTTTAATATTGTTACCAGATCTAATGGATCTGGTATATTACTCTATTGGTATATTATTTCTTTATGTTTTCTAATGACTCTATTTTTTAACAATGATGGGAGTATTCTAATTACTACACCAATTATTATTCAAGCCTTATCAATGTTAAATCTTAAACCTCATCAGAAAATACCTTTTCTGTTAAGCGGTGCTCTAATCGCCACAGCTTCCAGTGCACCCATTGGTGTCAGTAATTTGGCAAATCTCATTGCTTTAAAAATTGTTGGGTTAGATCTCAATACCTATGCACAAATAATGTTGCCTCCCTCTATGCTTGGATTAATAACACTGAGTCTCCTACTTTTTTATTATTTCAGAAAGGATATTCCAAAAAACCTTAATGCCGTACCGAGGTATGTTTCACCACCACATAGGCAGCACAATAACATAATCTCTCCGCACCCATTAACGCAGATAAACCATGTTGTTGCTGTAGATTGGTCGATGTTTAAAGTCTACATGACAATAATTGTATTTGTCAGAGGAGGGTTTTTTGTCCTATCAGATCTGGGGATTCCTATAGAGTGGATTGCAATTTTTGGTGCAGTATTAATGATATTTATCAGATGGTATCAACAGGGTACTGGTATGAAGGATGTAATCATAAAAACACCTTGGCATATCCTTATATTTGCCTTTAGCATGTACGTTATCATTTATGGGTTGCATAATGTTGGTTTCACTTCAATACTCATAGAAATATTCAAGCAGCCGGTTTTCAATGATCATTACTCAGCTATATTAATTGTAGGTTTAACTCTTACAGTATTATCAAACATATTTAATAATCTGCCTGCTGTTATGCTGGGGACACTGGCCCTTACTGAAATGAGCTTAGATCCTTTTACTCTGCAAATAGCCTATTTAGCTAATATTTTAGGCAGTGATATTGGTTCCTTAATTATGCCTATGGGGACATTGGCAACTCTGATATGGATGTATATTTTAAAGAAAAACAATATACCCTTTACCTGGAAGCAATATATCAGTGTGACGATTGTTGTTATCCCTATCAGCCTGCTGATAAGTTTAATAAGCTTATATTTTTGGGCAGAATTGCTTTACTAATCTGTTAGTTAAGGGGTGAATCAAGGCCATGGATTTTTTAACAGACAATATTGGAAAGCATATGATAATAGAACTTGCAGGAAAGACCCAGGAAGGGATTCTTGTGGATTGTGGTTTGGATATTGCTGTCCTATTCAATGGGCAAAATTATGTCTATTTACCAGTAGCTCATATACGTCACCTAAGACTATGTATTTTCAATAACTTAGATCCACCTAACACCATCATTGGGCCAATCAATGTTTCTACCGATAGGATTTCTTATCGTCAGATTTTAGAAAGAGCCAAAGGACTATTTATTGAAATAGCTGTTGTAGGGGACCATTTAATATATGGGTATATCAAAGAAGTTTTTATTGATTATCTTGTTTTCTTTTCGCCAGTTTACAACACCATTCTGGTACCATTTGAACATTTAAAATGGTTATGCTTACTTAACAGTGATCAAACATATTACACCTTAAATGTACAGGATATTAACAAAGGAACCATCTCTTTTAACACAGCTCCTACTTTCAAAGAACAATTTCAGCATATCATAGGAAGGATCATACAAATAAATATGGAAAATAGCCCTTATAATAGCGGCTTACTAAAGGATATAACAGGTGAATTTATTAATTTGATTACAGCTAAAGAAGAAAGGGTTTTTATAAATATTAAACACATACAATTAATACAGCTTTAGAAATAGAATTTTTTATTACTATGGAAAATTTCCCGGTCCTCTGGCATATAAATTTACCCAAGGATATTTGCGTTCAAGGAGGGGGCTCGGTGAAAAAAATAGTTATCTGTGGTCGTAATGATGGTGGGAAATCAACTATTTTAGGTGAACTTTATAAAGGTTTAAAAAACAGGAGTTACAAGCCTTTGGCAATTGGTTCAGGTGTACAGGATGAAAAACCTTATTTGCATAAAGGGATAGACCCTAGTTATCTTACTATTGCTGTTCCTGAACCAGGGAGAGATATTACGTCAGATATCGACAGAGTCATTCGAAATGCCCTTAATCAGATTAAGGAAAAGAATAAACTAATAGAGAATGCCCGTAAAGCATTAGAAGAACTAAACAAAGTACGCTCAGTACTGGAATTAGGTAACCTTTCCCAAAAAGATATTCCTCAAACAGCGGTACTGCCAGATGTGGTCTTAATTGAAGCAGTGGGAATAAACGATGGCTATAAGTCAGAGGAATGCCGTAGGCTGGCAGATGTGCTGGTAACCATTATCCCGGCTGGATTAAAGGGAGAAATTATTATGGAAGCGGGTAACTTTCTACTGGATGAAGCAGACATATTGGTAGTAACTAAGATTGATGAGACACCACGGGATGTTACTTCTACTACTTTAAAGTTGTTGCAGCGGATTTACAGGACGAAGCCTATCATACCAGTTGTAGCAACTAAAGGAGTTCATATGAACTTGGTTCTAGATGAAGTAGTTAAAGGGTTGGCCGACCCCATGGTATTATTTGAGCCCATTTTACCAGAAGAAAACAGTAAGAGAATCAACTAAGTCAATAGGAAAGGCATCTCTAAATCAAGAGATGCCTTTCCTATAATACTCATTTCTTGTCTGTTTTAGAAGATAAGTGTTATAATTGGACATATTATTTAAGGTTGTGTTGTTGTTGGCAAAAAGATACCGTGCAAAAAAACGTCTATATTTTTTGGCTACTCTGGTACTGATGTGTATTATTGTTTACAATGCCCTTGGCACCTTAGAACCAGTTGATCCAGTCGGCAAATCCTCAGATACCTTGGTGCGGATTGCACCCAATACTTCCACAGGTCAGATCTCTATATTGTTAAAACAACAAGGTCTGATTCAAAATGCCCAGACTTTTAAATACTATACTCGTTATCAAAAGTTGGATAATCAAATTAGAGCGGGTTATTACCTACTGAACCCAGCCATGTCTGTGGATGAAATTTTGCATATACTGGTACGTGGTAAAACGGCTTCCAAGGGATTTACTATACCCGAAGGTTACACCATAAAACAGATCACAGACACATTGGCTAATAAAGGATACATCCAAGAAGAATTATTTACTGATTTATTGCGTAAGGGTCAATTTCCTTATTCCTTTATAAAGGACTTGCCAGCCGGTGGAAATAGATTAGAGGGATATTTATTTCCAGAAACATATAATGTAAGTTTAGATAGCACCGAGAAGGACATTATAAATGTGATGCTGGCTGGTATGGAGAGGCAGATTAAGGAACTCCAATTAGAAGAAAAGTCTAAAGAAAAAAATCTATCCTTACATCAGGTCATAACCATCGCATCGATGATAGAACGGGAAGCCAGGATAAATAAGGATCGAGCATTAATTTCCAGTGTAATTCATAATAGACTTAAAATTGGTATGCGGCTGCAAATTGATGCCACTGTGGAGTATGCCCTAGGCGGGCATAGGGATAAAATATTTTATAAGGATTTAGAGGTAAATTCACCCTATAATACTTATAAAATTCCTGGGTTACCGCCTGGACCCATTGCTTCACCTGGGAGAGAGTCGCTGCTGGCAGCAGTAAACCCAGAAGAAACTGATTATCTTTATTATCTAGCTAAACCAGATGGATCCCATGTCTTTGCCAAAACCTTGGCTGAGCATAATCAAAATAAGCAAAAATACTTGAATTAGCTTGATTTTATTTTTATAGAGGTGACCATTTTGAGAAGGATAGAACTATTAGCTCCGGCAGGGGATCTAGAAAAGTTAAAAATTGCTGTTCTTTACGGTGCAGATGCGGTCTACCTAGGTGGGCAGCAGTTTAGTCTAAGGGCGGGAGCCGCCAATTTTAATAATGAAGATTTAGTTAAGGGTGTCCAATTTGCCCATCAACACAATGTAAAGGTCTATGTAGCAGCCAATATTTTTGCCCATAACTCAGATCTAACTGACCTGCCAGAGTATTTACAGTTTCTTGTGGCAGCCGGGGTTGATGGAGTAATTGTCAGTGATCCTGGTATTATTGATACCATTATGCAGTTGCAAATAAAACTTCCCATTCACCTTAGTACCCAAGCAAATACTACCAACTGGGCTAGTGCAGCTTTTTGGAAACGGTTAGGTATTGAACGAATTGTTCTTGCCCGGGAGTTGTCATTGCAAGAAATAAAGGAAATAAGGCAACGAGTTGATATTGAGCTAGAGGCTTTTATTCACGGGGCCATGTGTATGTCCTATTCAGGTCGTTGCTTACTTAGTAATTATATGACCGGAAGGGATGCAAATCGAGGCGATTGTGCGCAATCCTGCCGTTGGAAGTATCACTTGGTAGAAGAAAAACGACCGGGACAATATTTTCCAGTGGAAGAGGATGAAAGAGGTACCTATTTCATGAGCAGTAAGGATTTATGCCTTATGGAATACATTCCTCAGATGGTAGAGGCAGGGGTTACTAGTTTCAAGATTGAAGGGCGAATGAAGAGTATTCACTATTTGGCTACAGTTGTGAAGGCTTATCGACAAGCCCTTGATACCTTTATTAAAAATCCAGCAGCCTACCAAATTAAAGAGCAATGGTTAGATGAAATTCGTAAGGTTAGCCATCGTGAATACACCACAGGATTTTTACTGGGGGATCAAGGCAGAACTGCTACGGTTGAGCCAGGACAAAAAAGTTATACCCGCCTGGCTGCCTTTGTGGGTCTGGTACTATCATATAACCAAGAAAGTCAGAGAATTATTGTCGAACAAAGGAATAATTTTAAAGTTGGGGACAAGCTAGAAATTATGACCCCTTCTGGTGAAAACAAAAGCCTTAGGGTGACGGCAATGTTTGATGGGGAGACAGGCGAACCCCTGGAGGTTGCCCCTCACCCGCAGCAAATTGTTGAATTGTCGGTTCAGCAAAGGGTTGAGCCCATGTCCATGTTAAGGAGAATTGAATAAAGCATAAACATTCCAAAATTTGGTGAAGCTAATAGTAGCACACTCACCAACCAAAGGAATGTTAACCAATGGGTTATTTTCAACAAAAGAGAATAGTTAAGACCTTTTACCTAATCCTATTTTTGTTTATACCCCTTATCGTACATCTTGGTATTATTCAACTAATCCACGGTGATGAATACAATAAGAAGGCGTTAGAACAACGTAGCTTAAAGGTTGCACTGGAGGAGATACCAAGGGGGCGAATTCTGGATAGATATGGGGTGAACTCTCTAAATAGGGGAGGGAAAGTACCAAAGATTGTTCTTTACCCCCAACTTATTAAGAATAAGGAAGAAGTAATCGACCAATTAAGTATTATTCTTGATTGTTCAGCCCAGGAACTGGTACCCTTGTTTGAGGGGAACAGTGGTTTTCTGCCCCATAAGCTTAGTCAAAAACAGATAGCCGCAGTAAAAGATTTAAAAATTCCAGGACTTTTGGTGGAAGATATATATTTTCGATATGGGGAAACACCGCTGGCTTCCCATGTGGTTGGACACTTAGGAAGAATTTCTGAACAGGACAAGCTGGAACAACTTAATAGTTTGGGCAGTAAAAAGTATAATTTATCGGATTTAATCGGTAAAACTGGCCTAGAGTATTATTATGAGGCTAAGTTAAAGGCCGGTGAACCAGCCAGTTTTACTAGAGCTTATGTTGACGTATACCGTAATTTGATTTCTGGCCTTGGTATTCACAGGGAAAGTGAAAATGATACTGGACGACAGGATGTAATTACAACCTTAGATATCCAAATTCAAGAGGCTGTAGAAAAAATTATGGATGAGCGGGTCCAGCGCGGTGCAGTGGTGGTGATGGACGCACGTACTGGTGACTTGCTTGCATTAGCCAGCAGACCAAACTTTAACCCAGCAAATATTTCTTTATTTTTATCAGAAGATCAAGATACTTTCATAGATCACTGTACGGCTTTGTACCAACCTGGATCTATCTTTAAAGTTGTTGTGGCTGCGGCAGCCCTGGAAGAGAAAATCGTAAAACCAACAGATACCTTTATTTGTTTGGGGGACAAGGATCATTTAATCAGCTGTTGGCAAAAAAACGGCCATGGTCCCATTACATTTGAGGAGGCCTTTGCAGAATCTTGTAATCCAGTGTTTGCTGAACTTGGTTTAAAGTTAGGGTCAGAAAAACTTATTCATTATGCTAGGGCCTTAGGTCTGGAATCACAAGACATTATTGGCTACCCTGTACCCAAGGATAGTCGGCAAAAACTCGATTTAATAAGTCAACCTTACAATTTAGTAAACAGCAGCATAGGCCAGGGTCCTGTTTTGACCACACCTATACAGCTAACGGCAATGTTAAATACCATTGTAAATAATGGCGTTTATATAAAGCCTAGGCTGGTCAAAGGAATTAAAAACGAAAGGGACCAATATACCCAGCAATTTTCCTTAGGAGACAGTCACAAAGCCATTTCCTCTGAGACTTCAAAGGAATTAAAAAGACTATTAGGTCTTGTTACTTCCCAAGGGGTTGGAAAAGAAGCCTTTGTTACGGGCTTCGGAAGCGCTGGGAAAACTGGTTCTGCGGAGCTTGCCACAGAATCAGGAAAGGTTAATGCTTGGTTTGTTGGATATGCTCCCTACGATAACCCTCGATATATTGTGACTGTATTGGTGAGAGAGGGTATCAGTGGTGGTAGTACAGCTGCTCCAGTGTTTAGGCAGATAATGGAACAAATTCTATCGCCGTCTCATTGACGCTGTATTAAAATTAGCGTAGAATGTTAGTATATTTTGTGTAGTATGGGGGATAAAGCCATGATAGTGCGGGGGGATCAAATTAGAGCCTTAAGGGAAGAAAGAGGCTACACATTACAAGACCTGGCTCGCCGGGCAAAACTATCGTTATCCTATTTGAGCGAAATAGAACGGGGTTCTAAAAGACCATCCTTAAAAACAATAGACAAATTAGCTGCGGCCTTAAATGTTTCGAAAACCCAGTTGGTTGAGGGAGAGATTACAGATTCTGGCCTTGGACTTGGCGAGAAAATTAGAATTATTCGTAATGAAAGCGGTCTCTCTTTACAGGAACTGGCAGATAAAATTGGTATATCTTTATCATATCTTAGTGAAATTGAAAGAGGTACGGTGTATCCAGCACTAAATACCTTGAAAAGGGTATCAGAAGGGTTGGGAGTGCCAGCCACTGCCTTGATGGGGCATGAGGGCTCCCTAGGGTATAAATTAAAGCATCTAAGAGAAGAATATGGATTGACCCAGGCTCAACTGGCTAATTTGGCTGGTGTAACTGCAGGACTAATTGGGCAAATTGAACAAGGCAAAGTACAACCATCTCTAAAGACATTGGAAAAATTATCTGAGGTGATGGGTGTTTCTCCATGTTATTTTATCATGGAGCCTGGTGCTGTAGATCAAATGGTAAGTTTAATGAACCCAGAATTAAGGGAATTGTTAATTCACCCCAATGTTCAAGCGGTATTGGGTTTGGTTTGTAATTTGAATGAGAAAGAACTTCAGTTTATTTTAAACTTTATTCAAATGTTTAAGAAATCTGAGTTAACCTAAAAATTTTTAAAGTATATTGCTAGCGAAGAGTGAATATAGTATCATTAATATGTGTTTGGCAATTGATATTTTTATGCAACTTATATGATACAAGGAGGCGGATTTTCATGGCATTAGAATTAAATGCTGCTAATTTTGAAACTGAGGTTCTTAAATCTGACATTCCCGTACTCGTAGATTTCTGGGCAGCTTGGTGTGGACCTTGCCGTGCTATAGCACCAGTAGTAGAGCAATTAGCTACAGAGTTTGCTGGTAAAGTTAAAGTTGCGAAAGTAAATGTGGATGAGAACAGGGAGCTGGCTCAGCAGTATGGAGTAATGAGTATTCCTACTATTATATTCTTTAAAAATGGCGAGAAAGCCGATCAAGTAATTGGTTTTACTGGTAAAGCAGATCTTGAGAAGAAACTAAACGCTATTCTATAGTTATATTAAATCCTCCGCTCGTTTCGAGACGGAGGATTCAATATTTTGGCCGTCATCCTTTGGTCCATAGATTTCTGCTAGACTATGATAAACCAAAGAGATCTTACTCCCTTGCCGAACGCAAACCTAGGTGCCTGGCTCTTGCCGCAGAAAAAACTCCCGAACTAAGCTAACCCCACAAGCGAGCAAGTGCCCTGGCACCACTTACCTGGGAGTTGGTTTACATAAAACGTCATCTTCAGTATTTGTAAGGAGTTGACTTATTTGCATCAGATACTTTTTTATATTGGTGATTTCCCCCTGCGCTCCTTTGGTGTAATGCTTTCGTTGGGGATCATGGCTGGCTTAATTGTTTCTTTAATGGTAGCCAAAGGGCAAAGACGATATTATGAAGAAGTAATGGATTTAGCCTTTTATGCAATACTAGGAGGCCTTGTTGGAGCAAGGGTCTGGGAGGTTATGTTTAGTTGGGACTATTATTCCCAACACTTAATTGAGATCCCAGCTATTTGGCAGGGTGGCATATCGGTTCAAGGATCGATCATAGGTGGTTTGCTGGCAGTCATATGGTATTGCCAAAAGAATAATATAGCAGTATGGGCCATGATGGATACCTTGGCACCCGGTGTCTTGGTCGGACAAGCCATTGGACGTATTGGCTGTTTTTTAAATGGTTGTTGTTATGGACTTCCCAATGAACATTTAGGTATTGTGTACCCAGAGGGTACCGATGCTTACTTTGCCTTTGGGTCGCAACCACTTTTTCCAGCAGTACTATTTGAAGCAGCTTGGGACTTGGTGTCTCTGGGCATATTATTAATATTTTTTAAGCGCAGGCCCTTTGATGGTTTTATAGCCCTAAGTTATTTTGTACTTTATTCAGTGGGGCGATTTACCCTTGAATTTTGGCGAGGTGACAGTCTGCGAACCATTATGAATTTAAAAGCAGCCCAAGCATCCTCGGTTATTACAATCTTAGTTGCACTAGCATTGATGTATTATCTGTATCAACAAAAAAATGCCCTAAGAGATAAAAGGAACCTTAAGGGATAGATTATTAGCTGTTAGAGCTATTAGCAGTTAGCCATTAGTCTTAGCTATTGGCCACTAGCTAAATGCTAAAAACTAATTAGAGGCATTGGCCTCTTTTTCTGTTTATAAAAGAATTTGATTTTGATTATAGGACAAAATAGTATTCGGGAGGTGAAATTAATGGAAATTGGACACAACTGGCATAAATGGAAAGAGATTTTGGGTGATGCAGTGGGGTTGGGAGAAAGAGTAGGTATGGAGGAAGAAACCATTAATAATGCTGCTTACCGCTTAGGTGATTTTTTTGCAAATAGGATGGACCCTGCTAATCATGAACAACGTTTAATGAAAGAATTATGGGATGAAGGAAATGATGAGGAGCGAAAAACTTTGGCTTCTCTTATGGCCCGTGTCTCTCACAAAACCAGTTACCGTAACAATTAAGAAGAGGAGCAGGCGCTCCTCTTCTTAATTGTGCCTTGATCCTAACCACCTATGCTATACAAATCTAGGCAATTGGGTTAATTCCATATCCCCCAGATGAGAAATATATTGTTCTCCATTGTGTCTGGCCTCAATTTTAGCCCCTTTAATTTTACCTGATTTAGCAAATTCCACAGCCTTTTCCATGCTATAGGTATTTCCATTAATCATCACATCAGTAACTTCACCTGCTGCATTTACTTTTACCTCACGAATATCCATCTACAATCACTCCTCTTTTCTAGTGCTTGTAGTTATTATGACTTTAAATACTTACCTTTATTAATATATATAGTAAAGTTGATTATTAAATAGCAAAGGAGCCCATTGACTCCCTTGGTTAATCTACGTTAAGCAATTTTTTCTTGGAGAGGTTCCGTAACAGGACCTCGAGCAAATCTGTCAGCAAGTAGAGCAATGGCACCATCGCCAGTTACGTTGCAGGCAGTACCAAAGCTATCCTGGGTGAGGTATAACGCGATCATTAGACCTAGTTGTGCCTCGTTGAAGCCTAACATGGTTTGAAGCAGTCCCAGAGCTGCCATGACAGCACCACCGGGTACACCAGGAGCCGCAACCATGGTAACGCCAAGCATCAGAACAAAGGGGAACATCATACTAAAGATTGGATTTAAACCGGACATCATCATAACAGCCATGGCACACAAGGTTAGGGTAATGGTACTACCAGATAAATGAATGGTCGCACACAGGGGAACTGCAAAATCCGCTACTCCCTCCGAAACACCGTTATTCTTAGCAGAGCGCAGGGTTACCGGTATTGTGGCCGCAGAAGACTGGGTACCAATGGCAGTCAGATAAGCTGGCACCATGTTTCTTAATGCTCTAAAGGGGTTTTTGCCCGTAGCAGCACCTGCCACTGTGTACTGGAACAACAGCATGGCCAGATGTGTTAATATGATGATGGCAAATACCCAGCCGAAAATTGTCATAATTCTAACCACTTCACCGGCGTAAGTCATATTGGCAAAAATGCCGGCAATGTGTATGGGCAGCAAAGGGATAATTACACTTTGAATAACCTTTTCTATAATTTCCTGGAAATCTTTAGTCACTTGATATAGGGACTTACTTTTAATGTAGGCCATGCCTAGACCAAAAAGAAAAGCCGTGATCAATGCTGTCATGACACCCATGATGGGAGGCATATCAACTTGGAAAAAACCTTTGACCAAGGCCTCCTCAGGGTTAGAAGCTTGTCCACCCACTGCATTGACAATTCGTGGCAATAATCCTGTTCCCACTAGGAAAGCTAAGGTACCTGCAATAACTGTGGAGGCATAGGCCAGCAGTGTGGTGATACCGAGCAACTTACCTGCACCTTTACCCAGTTCGGCAATTCCAGGGGCCACAAAACCAATAATAATCAGAGGGATAACATAGGATAAAAACCCGCCAAAGATACTGTTGAAGGTTGCTAACAAACGAACCAGGGCATCAAATTGCAAAATTTCTTTGGAAAAGTAACCAACGAAAATACCAAAAGCTAAACCAATGACTAATCTGGTTAAGAGTCCCATTCTCCTCATTTGTTTGCCTCACTTTCTCAATTATATTGGATAATAAGATCTAACATAGTTGTGCCCACATAAAATGATTTAATGAACACAACTGTGTTTCATAACCAAAGTAATGTTACAATTTTTTATTAAAATTACAATGTAAATTTACACAAAGATAAAATTAGCATAAATCGAAAAATAATATTTTCATAAAAATAACATTAAAAAATAAAAAAAGTTGTTGACTATTATGTTTAATTTTAAATAAAGAAGAAGGAATAAGGTAAAGATTGGCGAATCTATCAATACTCGGTAATATAAACATCTTTGAAGAGGAGACATAATATGAATGAGGTACCGATGTTTTTATATATTCTGTTAGCTTTTTTAGAGGCCCTTGGTGTATTTATTTTTATATTTTCCTTTTCAAAAATAAATTACTCCAAAAAAGAACTACTAATTATTTCTTTAATATATGCAATTTTCACCCTGCTAATCAGGAAACTCCCTATTAGCTTTGGTATACATTCCTTGATCTTTATTTCTATAACGGGGGGGTTTTTAAGTTATTACTACAAACAAAGACTTTCAATAATGTTGTTTAGTCTAATAACTGTTTTCTCAATAATTTATGTTTCAGAATTATTGGTTGTGTTAGTGATTTCCAAGGTGCTGTTAGTAAATCATGAAGCAATATTAAGCAAACCCCTGTGGTGGTTTCTTTCAGGGCTACCTCATATCCTATTATTATTATTATTAGCCTATTTAATAAAATCGAGGAGATAGTCTAATGTCTTTAGGGAAAAAGGCAGCTAAATACCTGATAAAAAATAATAATATTGAGGATGAAGATCAAAAAGAAATTCTTATTTATGGGGCAGAGGTGTTTTTTGGTACTTTCTTTGGTATCATTTTTACTCTGCTAATAGGGTATGTACTGGGTTTACAGTTTCAAATATTTTATATGTTGTTAATTTCCATACTCATAAGAAAAACAACAGGAGGGGCACACAGTAATGACCCCTTAAATTGTTTACTAATTACAGTAATAATCTATAATGTTATTGCTTACTTTTCATTGCTTACCATAAATGTTATAAAAAGCTATATGCTATTAACCATTACTATTATTTTTATACTTGGATTAATAATTATCTATTTGAAGGCACCAGTTGAGTCTCCACAAAAACCTTTAGGCAAACAACAAAGAAAAACACTACGGGTTTTATCTTTAGTATTTGTAGGTGTAATTTACGTTTTGCAACTTTTGTTTTACATCAATAATATTCACCCTTTAACGAACTATTCTGTTAGTATGATTATGCTTTGGCAATATTTTATGCTTACTACTTGGGGACAAGGATTGATGAATTTAATAGATCATTTTCTCTTTACTTATTGCTTTTGGAGGAGGTGATATTTATGAAAAGGCTGAAATCCTTAGTATTTACTTTGGTTACGATTACCTTTACTCTATCAGCATTTATCAATGCTGTTTCAGCATGCTCAGCAGGCCACTATCAGCCAAAATTACCCAAAGCTTTAAAAAAATAGTTAACTAAAAAGCAAAAGAGTGATTTTCACTCTTTTGTTTTTGTAATATATTTTCTCTACTAGAGTGTGATATTATGAATGACTGGCAAACTAAAAGGGAAGAAAATTTAAAAGAGGTTCGTATTACAACATACATCCTCTGTTTTATGGTTTTTACTTTGGCTATATTAATGACAGCTTGGAATGCGTCCTTGGCTCTGTCCATAGAAGATATATTTGCCTTTTATCTAGAAAATTTTATCCTAATTATGTGTTTTGCTCTAATTCTATTGGCTTGTATCATTGTCATTAAGCTAAATTTTATTTACTCTGGTTTTATGTTCCTGTGTCTTTTAATATTTGCATTTATTGGCTATTACAATATTACTTATGTTAAAGAAATGCTTATAATTCCTGTTGCCTACATCGCCTTTATCAAAAACAAATTTTTTGGTTGTTGCCTAGCCGTAATAAGTGGCATTTTATTATGTTTTCGGGACTTTTGGACCTATGGGTCTACTTTTCCTAACCCAAACCTTGAATCAGATATTATCTTTACCGGTGTTATGTTTATCTGTGCTTGGCTTATTGGTAGCATAGCAAGTATTGAACTGGACTCTCGAAATCACTTATTAGCGTTAGCCAATAAAGATGGCTTAACAGCAACCTACAACCATCGCTATTTCCATGTCTATTTTAAGCAAACCCTGGCAGAAGTCAAGAGATCTAATGGTTCTCTTAGTCTTCTGATTTTTGATATAGATTACTTTAAGTATTACAATGACACCTTTGGTCATCCGGCCGGGGATGCCGTTTTAAAGGACCTGGGGCAAATACTACTGCAGCAAGTACAGCAGCCCGGTATCGCAGCACGCTACGGTGGTGATGAATTTTGCATATTACTCCCCGGCAATGACTCTAAAGCTGCATTACAATTCGCTAGAAAACTTAAGAAAACTATTGAAGATCACTTTGCAGAGAATGATCAGTTTAAGCAATTGCCAACAGGTAAATTAGGCATTACCTTAGGGCTGGCCAGTTACCCGGAACATACAAAAACAGGGGATGACTTATTAGATCTGGCTGATCATGCTCTCTACAAGGCTAAGAAGACTAGTAAAAATAAAATAGAACTTTATTTTAATGTTTTAGATTCACTAAAAGGAATGTGTGATCAATCTGAAATGGGCCTACTAAGTTCTACTAAAACCCTTCTAAGTATCATTAATGCCAAGGATCGTTACACCTATGGCCATTCTGAAAGGGTGTTAGAATACGCAACGAAACTGGCCCAAAGGTGTGGACTAGATGAGGAAGAAGTACGATTAATTCAGTATGGAGCTTACCTGCATGATATCGGAAAGATAGAAGTAGATGTTAATATCTTAAATAAAACGGATAATCTTTCAGAAATGGAATGGGAAGTCTTAAAGCAGCACCCCTATTGGGGCAGTGAGTTTTTAAGATCCATAAAGTCCCTTGAAATAGTAAGGCCCTATGTCCACTACCACCACGAGAACTACGATGGCACAGGATACCCCGTGGGCATGAAGGGCAATGATATCCCCCTAGGGGCAAGAATCATTCGTATTGCTGATAGTTTTGACGCCATGACTACCGACAGGCCCTATAAGAAAGGGAAGTCCTATCTAGAAGCCTGCAGTGAAATTACCGTGTTAGCCGGAAAACATTACGATCCTGAGTTAAGTAAAATATTTGTTCTTATGATAGAAACCGATTATCAAATTGGTCATGCAGCCTGCTCTGTAGAACAGTAAAGGTACAGTCTTTAAGAACAAATGGGTAGTAAGTTAAGGATTTGTTCTATATAATATATTTGTACCATTTTCTAAGAGAAAGGAACGGAAGATATTATGACTGTTCATCAATGGCATAGGGATACAATAGGACAAAAAGCTGTACAGGCATTAATTAAAAATCAGTTTGATGCTGTATATTTTCCAAGTAAAGAAGAAGCAGGGGAATATATATTAAAATTTATCTCCCCCGGTGCCCAGGTGGGTTTTGGTGGTTCCATGACCTTAACAGAGGGTATGGGATTGGTGGAAAAAACAAAGGCCAAAGGTGCTGAACTCTTAGTACATGGTGACCCCCAACTTTCTGCTGAGGAGAAACTAGAAGTTATGCGGCAGCAACAGATATGTGATGTTTTTTTAACCAGTACCAATGCCGTTACCCTAGATGGTTGTTTAGTAAATATTGATGGCAATGGTAACAGGGTAGCTGCCATGACCTTTGGCCCCAAAAAAGTGGTTGTAGTGGCGGGAGTTAATAAAATTTGTAAGGATATAGAGGCTGCCTTCGGTCGGTTACAGTCCATAGCTGCTCCCAAAAACAACAAACGGCTTAATTTGGAAAATCCTTGCACTATAACTGGTAGTTGTGCCAATTGTCAAAATGCATCTAGGATTTGTCGCATCTACTCTGTACTAAAGAAAAAACCCTCTTTAACTGATATAACTGTTGTAATTATTGGTGAAGAATTAGGATATTAAAAGAAGGCTGCCTTTATTGGCAGCCTTCTGCTGTAAATTCCTTAGTTAATTTATTTAATGCTCTTTTTTCAATACGTGATACATAAGAACGGGAGATTCCTAGAGTACGGGCAATCTCCCGTTGTGTTTTCCTAACAGTTGAACCTAAACCAAAACGCATTTCCAGCACTCTTTTTTCACGGGTTGTTAATTTACACACTTTTTCTAACAGCCGGTTCTTTTCAAAGGTTAATTCAACAGTATCCGCAACCACTTCCGGATCAGTACCTAGAATATCTATAAGACTAATTTCATTACCCTCTTTGTCGACACCTATGGGGTCATATAAAGAAACCTCTGCTTTTACCTTCTTGATAAATCTTAGGTGCATAAGGATTTCATTTTCAATACACCTGGCTGCGTAGGTTGCTAAACGGGTTCCTTTGTCAGGTTTGAAGGTATTAATGGCTTTTATTAATCCGATCGTGCCAATGGATATTAAATCATCCACATCTTCCCCCGTCGAATCAAATTTTTTAACAATATGTGCAACCAGGCGTAGATTTCTTTCGGTTAAAATATTTCTTGCTGGTTCGTCTCCATTAGCAAGCAAAGCTAGGTAATGTGCCTCTTCCACTTCGTTTAAAGGCTGGGGAAAAGTGTTGTTGGCAATATAAGAAACCAGAGCGATTAAACCGTTGATAACCGAAAGAGCAGTGACCGTCCAAAGGCCGGGTAGCATCCATGAATCCCCCCTATAAAATTGAGTCAACAATATATGATATGAGGGGAATATTATTTGGTGTCTGTCCGGTCTGAACAATGAAGTGCATATTCACGGATAACGATAGCACTTGCCGCCTAAGATCCTGACAGAAAATTAGATAAAAAACTTTAATTACCCTTTCTCCAATTATTGACTTTTGAGAAAGGAGATTTTAAGATAAGATTTAATAAAATGAACCGGTGTTCATTTTTTTGAAGGAGAATTGTTTTTAGAAAAACATTTCAGATTAAATGATGGAGGTGAATAATTTGAGATATTTAGAAAAACAAATTAAATTAGATAATTCTCTTTCCTTCTGGACCCACTTTAAAAATCAAGAACGTTTTTTATTTTATAATCCAGAAAAAAAAGAGTATATTCTAGGGGCAAAACGCTTAAAAACTTTCTCTGTGAGAGAAAAGCCAAAGGATTATTTATATACTTTTTCATCAATGACATTCTTTGATTCAATCAAAGATGAAAAGTGGGCAGGTTTTGGTGATGAGACTATTGCATTTGAATATTATCTAGTTGATAAAGACGGAAAACAGACATTTTACTACCTTAAAGATTTAGTTCAAATTAAAAATCAAGAAGTAAAAATATGTCAACACAACCACTCCTATAAAGATGTAGCAGATGATTATGAGGATTGGAAAAAGTTATTCACAACTGCAAGTAAGGCGATATCAAAGAACGAAGTAAATAAGGTTGTTATATCAAGAGAAGTTAAGATTCAATGTGATACTACAATAAATGTAGAGAGTGTATTGCAAAACCTTATAAAAAATAATATAAATAGCTTTGTCTTTGCTTATTTTAAAGATGGAAAAACCTTTTTGGGTGCTACACCAGAGATTTTGGTTCAAAAGGAGAAAAATAATATTTTAAGTTATGCCTTGGCAGGTACTGCTTTACGAACTGAAAAAAATGATGAACTACAAAAAACAATGTTGTTAGCCGATGATAAAAATCGTTATGAACATCAAATCGTTACTGATTCTATTGTAGAAGTTATGAAGAAGTTTACACATGAGGTGACAGTAGAGAAAACAACCATTTTAACACTTAATAACTTACATCATTTGTATACGCGTATTTATGCAAAGGATAAAGATAGTACATTGTATGAATGGGCAAGGCGATTACACCCTACCCCTGCCTTAGGAGGAAATCCTGTAGATAATGCATTGCAACTAATTAGACGGCACGAAAAACATGAAAGAGGATTGTATGGTGCTCCAATTGGTGTAATGGATGAGAATGGTGATGGTATTTTTGTGGTAGGAATACGATCCGCACTTATTTATGAAAATTTAGCCTTTGTATATGCAGGTTGTGGTGTAGTAGATAAATCTAATTGCGAAATTGAATATAACGAGACTAAATATAAATTAAGAACAATAACAGAAAGTCTATAGGTACAAGGGTATGACAAATTATATTGCGGCATTAGTAGACGAATTGTATCAATTAGGTTTGCGTGAAGTTGTAATAAGTCCTGGATCACGTTCTACACCATTGGCATTATTATTTTGTGAACACCGTTTTAAAAGTTATGTAAATATTGATGAGCGCTCAGCAGGTTTTTTTGCACTTGGTATTGCTAAAGAAAATGAAAGGCCAGTTATATTAGTTTGTACATCTGGATCTGCAGTGGCAAATTATCTACCAGCCATTGTTGAAGCCAAGCATTCACGAGTACCATTAATTGTTTTAACAGCTGATCGTCCACCTGAATTGCGCCACGTTGGTGCACCTCAGACCATTGACCAAACTAAAATATTTAGTAATTTTACAAAATATTATGAGGAATTATCACTGCCTGAAGAAAATGAAAATATGTATCGCTATGTACGTGTAGTTATGCAAAGGGCATATACAAGTATTATGACTCCAAAATATGGGGTAGCCCATATTAATGTACCAATACGTGACCCTTTAATTCCGAATTTAAGCAAGTTGGATTTTAGTCAAGGACGGCTAGAAAATACATTCGAATGCTTAAAAGGAGAAAGCTGTTTTTTATTTGACCATTCAATTATAGAAAATAAGAATGGAATTATTATTTGTGGTGGAGATGCTTATGCAAATTATCATCAAGAAGTGATTAAATTAGGGGAACAGCTAAAGGCACCAATATTAGCAGATCCTATTTCAAATTTAAGAAATTACTTAAACGATATCATTATCGATAGTTATGATGCATTTCTTAATAATGACTTAATAAAAAAAGAATTAAAACCTCAATTTATTATTCACTTTGGACAAGTTCCCGTATCCAAACGATTGCAGCAATTTTTGTCCATGCATCAAGATGTTTTATATCTACAAGTTGATGAAACCTTCGATTATCGTAACCCTGCTCTCTCGACGAAAAAATATATTGTGTCATCACCAGGATTATTTGCTAAGTCTATTTGTATAGAAAATGGCAACACAGAATATTTAACTAAATGGTGTAACTATCAAAAAAAGATGCGTCAACAATTGAATGATGTAAAAAATGAGATGGATTTATTAGAAGGGAGGTTAATTCAGAAGATACAAAATCTATTGCCCAGAACAACTCGATTAGTTGTTGCAAATAGTATGTTAATTCGTCATATGGATTACTTTTTTGAGTCCCGTAATCAAGACATCAAAGTATTATGTAATAGAGGGGCTAACGGAATTGATGGTATAGTTTCTACAGCAATGGGTGTATCCACTGCAAATAACACTACTGTTTTATTAATTGGTGATTTGTCGTTTTACCATGATTTAAATGGATTATTAATTGGCAAAACACATAATTTAAATCTTGTTATTATATTATTCAATAATGATGGGGGAGGGATTTTTAGATATTTGCCACAAAGTAAAGAGAAACATTTTGATTATTTATTTTTAACCCCACATGGTATAAATTTCGAAGGGCTAAGAACTTTATACGGAATAACTTATTATGAAGCAAAGAATTATGATGAGTTTGAATGTGCTTTCAAACAAGCAATGACTATGTATGGCATTAAGTTAATTGAGGTAAAAATTGATTCCCAGCTAAGTAAATTATTGCATGATAAGTACACAACACTAAAGGGTTATTCTGATGTTTATTACAATTAAAGATATTAAATATAATATTCAAGTAAAAGGTAAAGGAAAACCTATTGTTTGTTTACATGGATTTTCTGAGAATTTAAGCACATGGGATTTCCTTGAATTAGAAGGATATCAATTGATATTAGTAGATTTAATCGGACATGGTGAAAGTGATAAACCACACCAGAGTAAATGTTATCGTTTAAGGGTAATACTCAGACATTTAAATAAGCTAATTTATCAATTAGACATTAAAAAATATTCAATCTTAGGCTATTCCATGGGAGGCCGCATTGCATTAGCCTATGCACTAGTTTACCCAAATGAGGTTGAAAAGTTAATTTTAGAAAGTGCTTCTTATGGTGAATGTGGATTATTAAATCGCTTAAAACGTCGGAAAAATGATCTAAAACTTGCAAAAGGTATAAGAGAAAAGGGCATAGAGTGGTTTAATGAATATTGGTCAAATTTAAGCATTTTTGTATCACAAAAAAGATTACCAAAGTCCGTATTAAATGAAATAAGCAAAAGACGTTTAGGCAATGTAGCCCATGCACTTTCCAATACATTACTATGCACTGGACAAGGGAAATTTCCTTGTCTAAAAAACAAAATAGTTTATTTATCTAAACCCATCTTATACATTAGTGGGCAATATGATAAAAAATATCAACAAATAGGCAATGATTTTGCAAAGTTAGGTTCTAATGTAAAGCATGTCTCAATCAGGGGTTGTGGACATAACACTCACATCGAAGATCCTAATACCTTTAAAAACGTTTTAAGTGAGTTCTTATAAGCAACCTTTTAGAGCCCGGTTGTGAAAGCCAAGGTCTATGGGGGAGGGGAAAAAATGATTATAACCCTAAAAAAAAATAATCCAGCACAGGTTGAACCTCTTATTACTTGGCTAGAAAGCTTAGGCATCAGTCCACATTTTATCGTTGGAAAACAACAGACAGTCATTGGTCTAATTGGTGATACTGGTGTTGTTAATATTGATTTAATCAAATCCTTTGACATTGTTCAAGATGTTCGGCGAATCAAGGAACCATATAAAAAAGTCAACCGCAAGTTTCAAAATGATGACACGGTAATTGATATAAATGGTAACAAAATTGGAGGTGGCAACTTTCAAATAATTGCTGGCCCATGCTCGGTTGAGTCATGGGAACAAATCTATTCAGTTGCCCAAAGTGTTAAGACATCTGGTGCAACCATACTGCGTGGTGGTGCCTTTAAGCCTCGTACATCACCATATTCTTTTCAAGGCATGCAAGCTGAAGGAATAGAACTCTTGCTCGAAGCAAAAAAGCTAACTGGGCTTCCAATTGTGTCAGAGCTTATGAATATTTCACACTTGCCGCTATTTGAGGAAATAGATGTAATTCAAGTTGGTGCCAGAAACATGCAAAATTTTGAATTACTTAAAGAGCTTGGGATGTTAAAAAAGCCCATTTTACTTAAGCGCGGTTTAGCCAATACAGTTGAAGAATTGCTGCTAAGTGCGGAGTATATCATGGCCGGTGGCAATGAGAATGTTATTTTATGTGAAAGAGGTATCCGCACATTCGAAACTGCAACAAGAAACACCCTTGATATATCAGCGATTCCTGTACTTCATCAGAAGACACATTTACCGGTTATTGTTGACCCCAGTCATGCCGCGGGCATATCCTACCTGGTTAAACCCCTTGCACTGGCTTCAGTAGTTGCCGGAGCGGACGGGCTCATAATTGAGGTCCATAATGATCCAAGCCACGCCCTTTGTGATGGTGCACAATCATTGACACCTTATGAATTCTCTGACTTAGCTAGGGTAGTTCGGGAGGTTTTACCGTTTGCCCCGCCGAGCTACACTTATTGTTCCACCCCAAATAAGGTTATATGTCCTGCCTAAATTCCATTTTTAGCAAGAGATTATAAGGAGGAGTAACTGATGAATAAATTCCCTTGGGAAAAGTTAAACCGGAATTATAAAGACGTTATATATGAAACCTATGAAGGAATTGCAAAGATTACAATTAATCGTCCAGAAGTACGAAATGCGTTTCGCCCTGGAACAATCATAGAATTAATTGATGCTTTTACACTGGCCCGTGAAGAAAATAAAATAGGTGTAATTATTCTAACAGGTGCAAATCACGGCCAGGGTCAGGATAAAGAAGCCTTTTGTTCTGGTGGAGATCAAAGGGTACGTGGACATGGAGGCTATGTGGGAGATGACCAAATTCCCCGTCTAAATGTGTTGGATTTGCAGCATTTAATTCGGATTATTCCAAAACCAGTTATTGCCATGGTCAATGGGTATGCAATTGGTGGTGGGCATGTATTGCATATGGTGTGTGATTTAACAATTGCTTCTGAAAACGCTAAATTTGGTCAAACAGGACCCAAAGTTGGTTCCTTTGATGGTGGATATGGTGCGGGGTATTTAGCACGCATTGTTGGCCATAAAAAAGCACGGGAAATTTGGTATTTATGTCGTCAATACACTGCCAGGGAATCCCTTGATATGGGATTAGTGAATACAGTGGTTCCCTTTGATCAATTAGAGGAAGAAACAGTAAAATGGGCAAAGGAAATCTTGCAACATTCACCAACTGCGCTGCGTTTCTTAAAAGCGTCATTTAATGCAGATACAGATGGATTAGCTGGCTTACAGCAATTAGCGGGAGACGCTACACTGTTATTTTACACAACAGACGAAGGAAAGGAAGGACGAGACGCCTTTAAAGAAAAAAGAAAGCCAGATTTTGATAAGTTCCCCAAGTTTCCATAAGAATAGTAAAAATAGATTAATCTTAAATAAAGGAGACAGTATGAATTGGCTGGAAAGGCATAATAGGGAAAAAACGAACAAAAATTTCATCAATAATCTTACATTTGGAGAAGTTTATAACCGTGTAACAGATTTGGCTAAAAAACTATCTTCATATGTAAAAAATGAGAAAAGAGTTGCCATTTATTCCAATAACTCAGTTGATATGGTACTCTTCTTTTTAGCACTTCAATTTTTGCAAGTAGAAATATTGATGATCAATGTACGTTTGACGGATCAAGAAATAACGAAACAATTACAATCATTAGGCATTAAAGTTATATTTTCTTATGATAATAAATTTATATCCTTTAATGAAGTATATCAAAGTAAACAGGAAGATATAACATTAGTTAAAGATTTTAGCAGTGAAAATATAGCAGTTATTATGCACACTAGTGCTACAACAGGTGAATTTAAAGCGGTTCCCATTCGATGGAAACAATTTCATGCCCATGTAAAGGCATCTGAAAAAATTCTAGGGGTAGTAGATAATGATAATTGGCTTGTTATACTACCGATGTATCATATTGGAGGACTAGCCATCTTAATACGGAGTCTATACAATGGAACGCAAATTACTATCTTAGATAAATTTGATGAAGCAGAAGTGATAAAACTAATTGAAAGTAATGAAATTAATATGTTGTCTATTGTACCGACCATGTTAAATAGAATAGTTGATAGAATTGAAAAACATAGTTTACGTGTAGTGTTGATAGGTGGTGAATTTATGCCTAATGCTCTGGTTGAGAAATGCATAGGTAAAAATATTCCTATATACAAGACCTATGGAATGACAGAGGTGACAAGTCAATGTGCAACTTTTTCTGTTTTAGAATATCCGGAAAAAATTGATGCAGTGGGATTGCCCCTTGAGCAAGTAGATATTTGCATTGCAAACCCTGATGAAAAAGATATAGGTGAAGTTTTAATTAAAGGTCCCATGTTAATGGATGGATATCTTGGCAAAGAAAATATTATTGGTTATTTTAATACGGAAGATATTGGCTGCCTTGATCAAGATGGATTTTTATATATATTGGATCGTCGTAAAAATATTATTATATCTGGTGGCGAAAATATTTATCCAAAAGAAATTGAAAATGTTTTATATGCACATCCTAAAATAACTGAATGTGCAGTTGTTGGCAGAAAAGATGAAAGGTGGGGACAAGTTCCTGTTTTATACGTGGTTTCTTCTTTAGATGAAACGGAAATATTTAATTATCTTGTAAATAAACTAGCCAAATACAAATTACCTAAAAAGATTATCTATCTGGATAGGTTACCGAGAAATTCATTAGGTAAAGTTTTAAAAAAGGACTTAGACAGCCAGATAGAGGTTGATTAGATGCAAATTGTAAGAATAGAGCTTTTTCATGTTAGCATACCCCTGAATTTCACATTTAAAACATCACAAACCACCATAAATCAGCGGGAGATAATTATAATAAAAGTAACAGATGAACTTGGAAATATAGGTTATGGTGAAGTGGTTGCCTTTAATAAACCATTTTATACGAAGGAAACACTGATGGATTCTAAATATGTATTGATCAATGCCTATCTACCAAAGCTAATCTATCGAGATATTTCACACCCATTTGATATTCACAAATGGATTAATTTAGCATACCCTATGGCACTGGCAGGATTAGAAAATGCTTTGGTAGATTTGTATGCTAGACGCCAAAATAAGGCCATTATGGATATTTTATTTAGTGAAGAAACTAATGATAAGATATACTCAGGAATTGTATTAGGAGATCAGGATGTTCCAAACCTTATTAAACAAATTAAACATTATCAAGAAGAAGGATATACTCGCTTTAAAATAAAGATCAAACCAGAAGACGGATTTATTAAGTTAAAGGCTATTAGGGAAAAATATCCGAATATAAAATTACTGGCAGATGCCAACAAGAGTTATCAGATTGAGCAAATGGAGAAAATAAAGGAATTAGATGAGCTAAATTTGCTTTGTCTGGAAGAACCTTTAGATTCAGTTGATTTACTAGCATATCAGCATCTTCAAAAAGAAATGCAGACCCCCATATGTTTAGATGAAAGTGTTCAAACAATTGAAGATTTAAAAACAGCAATTAAGTTAAAGGCCTTTAAAGTATTAAATATAAAGGTAGGACGGGTTGGAGGAATATATTATGTTAAGCAAATGATAGAGATATGCAGAAAAAATCATATTAATTATTGGATAGGGAGTATGCTTGAAAGTGGTATTTCTAAAATACTGCATGTTCATTTAGCAAGTTTAAAAGATACGTTTATCCCCGGAGATTTATCATCGTCAAAGCGTTATTTTAAAAAGGATTTGATTAAACCAGAAATTAGGGCTGAAAATGGTATGATTAAAATTCCAAGGGGTTGTGGTTTAGGGGTAGAAATTGATGAGAAGCTATTAGATAAGCTTACATTTGACTATATTAATTTTGGCGGTGAATAGCATGAATTTAATAGAGGGATTAAATATTGAATATATCAATGTGGACGCAAGTAATTTTGAGGCTAAAATGAATTTAACACACTTTCATGATCAAACCTTTGGTTATTTACATGGAGGGGCAACAATTGCATATGGAGAAACCATTGCGGGTTATGCCTCAAATAAAAAAATAAAAGATAATCAAGTGGCAGTAGGCCAATGCATTACTGCAAATCATCTAAAACCCAAAAAAATTGAAGGATGTATTATAGCAAAAGGAAAACTTATGCACAAAGGAACAACATCCCATGTTTGGAGTATTGAAATGTTTGATGAGAATAATAACTTGATTTCATATTTGACAGTTACAAATGCTATTATCAAAAGGGACAAAACGATGTTCTAACCATCTATTTTTTGGCAGGATGTTAACAAGGTTAGACCGCTGTATAAATAGTATAAGGTTAAAATAGCTATACTGCCAATAACCTAGCTGCATAGGTGCCAAACGGGTTTCTTTCTGATTGGGTCTTTACAAGTTGACGAGGGATGCCAGATAAAGGTAAAATAAGCACAGCAACTTATTATGAACAAAATTATGCAAAACGGGGGAGATCATGTTATCAAAGCTTTACCCTAAGCAATATGCACACTCTTTATTTGATATTAATTTGAATGACCTAAAAAAGCAGGGTATAAAAGCAATTCTCTTTGATATTGATAATACGCTTATCCCTTGGGATAGCAAGGATTTGGATCCCAAAATAGAAAAATGGTTTCGAGGCCTGATACATGATGGTTTTAAGGTGTGTTTTGTATCTAATAACGATGAAAAGAGAGTTTCTGCCTTAACGGGATCCTTGCAGGTGCCCGGTGTACATAAAGCTGGTAAACCCCGGCGTAAAGGTTTAAGGAGAGCATTAGGACTATTAGGAACTGGTATTGAGGAAACTGCTTTAGTGGGGGATCAAGTTTTTACCGATGTCTTAGCAGGTAATCGGTTGGGTTTATATACCATTCTTGTGGCACCTCTGGCAGGTAAGGAGTTTATCGGAACTAGGGTCAACAGGAAGCTGGAAAAGCTAGTTTTAGGGCACATCAAAAAACATCCTACTAAATAATGCTTGGTCAGAGGCCAAGCTTTTCTTACATCTGGGAGGGGGATTTATGGGATTTTCCGAAATCAATGGAAATACTCGTGTTTGTGGCTTGTTTGGTTATCCGGTGGAACACTCCTTTTCCCCGGCCATGCATAATGAAGCATTTTGCCATTTGGGCTTAAATTGGGTATATTTACCCTTTGCTGTTAGCATAGATAAATTGAAAGAGGCTGTAACTAGCATTTGTTCACTAAATCTGGTTGGTGTCAATGTAACAGTTCCACATAAACAAAGGGTACTACAATTTGTGGATGAATTGGAACCAGCTGCCCGGATCATAGGGGCAGTTAACACCATAGTAAACCATAATGGTAAGCTGATAGGCTACAATACCGACGGCCAAGGATTTGTACAGTCCTTGGCCAGTGAAGCCAATTTTTACCCCCGGGGAAAAAAGGCAATTATCATTGGTGCAGGGGGAGCTGCTCGGGCTGTGGCGGTACAATTGGCCCTTTCAGGCCTTCAGTCCCTGTACATAACAAACCGCAATCAAGAAAAGGCGGAAGAATTGGCTTGGCACATTAATAAATCCGCCGCTACAGCTATAAGTACAATTCCCTGGGAGAGCAACCTTTTGGAGCAAAGTGTAGCAGCATCAGATTTGGTTGTACAAGCTACATCCCTAGGAATGAGTCCCCATGTGGACCAAGTTCCAGTATTTCCCTTTCATGTATTGACGTCTCAACACTTGGTTTATGATCTAATCTATAACCCTGGCCAAACATCATTTCTTAAGAAAGCTGCTACCCAGGGCAGTAGAACTATGAATGGCTTAGGGATGCTGCTTTATCAGGGGGTTCTGGCCTTTCAATTGTGGACTGGAGTAAAGGCGCCGGTTGAGGTTATGAGATATAGGTTGCTGCAACAGTTTGATCCAAAATAAGAGTAACCTAGAGGAGAACCTAAATAGTGATTAAAGAAAGACTTAACCACTGGAAACAATGGGTTAGGCAGGTGTAATAATGAAGAATATTGTTTTAGTGGGATTTATGGGCTCCGGAAAAAGTTCAACTGGTCGTCGACTAGCCCGTAAACTCGGCTATGATTTTATAGATACAGACTATGCAATCGAAGAAGTTACTGGACTGACGGTGGAACAGATTTTTGCCAAACATGGTGTAAAGCGTTTTCGGGGTGAAGAGGCATTATTGGTAAGTAAATTGGCAGATAAAGAAAATTTAGTCATCGCCACTGGAGGCGGTCTGGTGCTTAATCCCCAAAATATTGAAAAACTCAAGGCAAACGGTATTTTTATTCTATTAAAGGCTTCTCCGGAAACGATCTGTAAAAGAGTAAAAAACAAAAGAACTCGTCCGCTGTTGGCTAGGGGAAATTTAAAACATAAGGTAACCAAGTTACTTGAGGATCGGCAGGACGCTTACCAAATGGCCGATTATTCCGTTAACACTGATCATTTAGATCCAGATACTATTGTCCACATAATATACCAATATCTTTTGGAAAGAGGAGTCATTGTTAGGAACCATTAATATTGCCTGAGTTGATTAGTTTGCTATTAGTCCAAGGTAATTGGCAATCTTTTCTGTGCGTGACTTAAAGTAAACTGAGCTAATTTTAATTGCTTAGTTCTGTACAGTGATGCTGAGGTGATGTGGTTTGTTAAAAATTACACCCAAAAGTTTGATTGGAGACATATTAGTTGAAAAGAATTTAATTAGCCAACAGCAACTGGTGGAAGTTCTGGATATCCATCGACAAAGTGGGCAACCCTTGGGGCAAGTGTTAGTTGACCTGGGTTATGTTAACCAGGCGCAAATCTCTGAAATATTGAACCTCCAGGAGCATGTATCCAATCCGATCATTAATATACAAGAATTCGATCAAAGCCTCTTGAAAATCTTCTCGGAAGACATCCTGCGTAGATATAAAGTATTCCCCCTTTATAAAAAGGATCATCAAGTTACGGTTGCTATGGCAGAACCGTCCAATGTGATTGTTATCGACGATTTAAAGGTTATTTCTAGTTGTGATATTGTTCCAGTGGAGGTACAGGAACAAATCATAGAGTTGGTCATTGACTACTTCTTTGATACTTACAAAAATGAAATGACTATTAGGGAACCAAAGGCAGTTTGGGCCCACGAAGAAGACGGGGAAGTTTCGATAATTCAGTTAGTTTTTCAAATTATCAATAGGGCCATTGAGCAAGAAGCCAGTGATATTCACATCGAACCCATGGAAATGAGGGTTAGGGTTAGATACCGCATCGATGGTATCTTAGTTAAGGTAATGGATTTGCCAACGGAAATTGAAAAGACTGTGGTTTCCAGAATTAAGATTATGTCCCAACTGGATATTGCCGAAAAGCGATTACCTCAGGATGGACGTATTCAATATGAAATAGATAATTGGAAGTACGATCTTAGGGTTGCCACTATGCCTACGGTCTACGGAGAAAAGGTAGTTATTCGGATTTTGAATTCCGATAACATTAAAAAATTCCAACTTGCACAACTTAGTTTTTCCCCCTCTAATCTTGAACGCTTTCGTAAATGTCTGATGGTCGTCAGTGGGATGGTATTAATTACCGGACCCACCGGCTGTGGTAAAACAACTACTCTTTATGCTGTGTTGAATGAACTAAACAACGAAGAAAGAAATTTTAGTACCATAGAAGATCCGGTTGAATATCGTTTAGAGGGTGTTAATCAAACCCAGGTCAACACAAAGGCAGGCATGACCTTTGCTAGAGGGCTAAGGGCCCTATTACGACAGGATCCAGATATTATGATGGTTGGTGAAATACGGGATCGAGAGACTGCGGAAATTGCTACCAATGCGGCCAGTACTGGACACCTGGTACTTTCAACCTTACACACCAATGATGCCATAGGTGCCTTTGATAGGCTTATTCATATGGGTTTGGAATCCTTTCAAGTAGCATCCTCTGTTCTTTGTGTGGTAGCTCAGCGATTAGTTCGTAAACTATGTCCCTTCTGCCGAGAGGAATATGTACCTCAAAGGAATTCCCCAGAGTATCTTTTCCTAGGGGAGACTCCCTGGCAGGAAAATTTGTTTTATAAACCTAAGGGTTGTGTGCGTTGTAACCAGATTGGCTACCGAGGTCGTATGGCCATCCATGAGGTTCTACAAGTCAATAACAGTCTTCGGACACTGTTAGCGGAAAGAGCTCTCCTGGATGTTTTGAAAAAAGCAGCCATTCAGGGAGGGATGACACCCCTAAAAATAGATGGCTTGGAGAAGGCCCGGCAGGGTTTAACTAGCATACAAGAAGTGATGCGGGTAGCTTACTATGAACAAAGTTAAGAAATGGCTTAATAAGAAATTTATATAAATATAAATATAATACCTGAATCTAGCAGGAATTTTTTTCTTTTTGTAGAAAATACAGATTAATTTGTAAATGATTTATTTTTTATGAATTTTGTAGGTGGTTCCTTTGGCTTTGATCTTTAAGTATAGGGCCAGAAATTACGTCGGAGAATCTGTTGCTGGGGATACAGAAGCTCCAGATAAATATGCAGCTATTCAAAAGTTACGAAATAAGGGACTGTTTGTTACAGAAATCTGGCAAGCCACCAATGGTGTTCACTTCCTTGGCAATATTAGATTAGGCCCAAGGTCTAAGGTAAGCAGTAAGGAATTGGCCCTGTTTTGCAGACAATTTGCTACTTTGAGCAGCTCTGGTATACCCATCATCCAGAGTATCAATATCTTAGCAGAACAGACGCAGCATAGGGCATTAATAAAGTCTTTAGATGATATTGCCGAAAGTTTGCAGGCTGGTAATTCCCTGGGCCAAGCCTTAGCACATCATAGAGAGTTATTTCCCGCATTTTTTATCAATATGATTGAAGCAGGTGAAATAAGTGGATCCTTAGATCATGTTCTTGAACGATTAGCTGGTTATTTTGAGAGCACCTACGAATTAATGGAAAAGTTTAAAACAGCCATTACCTATCCCATGTTTGTATCGGTCATATCCCTGATTACCATTGGTTGTATTTTTATATTTGTCCTTCCTACCTTTGCACAAATTATCATCGATTTACAAACTCCTGTTACCTTGCCTACCTTCATAGTCCTTCAACTAAGTAAATGGTTACAAAAAAGTTGGTATTTTTTAATAGTGATACCCTTTTTATTAGGGCTTTTGTATAAAAAACTTAGCCTCAGACCGCAAAGCAAAGGGCAGTTAGATCACTTCAGCTTGAAAGTTCCCATATACGGCACCATTATCAAACAGATCAATATTGTAGGAATCTGTAGAACCCTTGCTATTCTATTAGAAAGTGGCATATCCCTAGTTGAAAGTTTGGAGATGATCAAATCTCAAGTACAAAATGTAGTTTTTGCAAAGGCCCTGGATCAAGCTATCGAAAGTCTCAAAGAAGGAAATGGCTTATCCATACCCCTTAAGGGAAACTCCAATTTCCCCCCTATGGTAGGTAGTATGATTGGGGTTGGAGAAGAAACCGGTGAGCTGGATACAATTTTACATAGAATTACGAACTTTTATGAAAGGGAAGTGTATCGATCCATAAACCGCCTGATGACATTAATGGAACCTATCTTAATCTGCCTGGTGGGAGGGATTGTGAGTCTGATCATGATCTCTATTTTAATGCCTATTTTTAGCATCATGGATTCTATTCAGTAATTTACCACATAAAGGAGAGAAGAATTGTGAAGGGGTTAAGAAGTGCTCGAGGTTTTACGATGATTGAGATATTAGTGGTAATAGCCATGATAGGCATTTTAGCAACAATTTTTGTTCCTAAAATAACTGATCAATTGGATAAACCCAAGAAGAGTCGGGCCATGATCGAGATTAAGACCATGAAAAATGCCTTAGATATGTATTTTGCAGAAAATAATATTTATCCGACTACTGCCGAGGCAGTTACTGAGGTTATGAATGAGAGTGGCGTTTTAGGTGGTAAATTTGGGAAAAAAAGTGATCCCTGGGGTAATCCCTATTGTCTTAATATTAAAAAGGATAGTTATAGTATTTGGTCTGGAGGGGCTATAGATAAAACAGACGATAATATTTATACCAAGCATGACGATACAGAAATTTATGTTGATGGGAAAGATGAGGCTATGCCCGAACTCACCATTTCCTCCAATAAAGCAAATGATTAGGTGGCAGCCGGGACAAAGGCATGAGAGGTGGGCTTCTAAAATTTTTGCAGGGGGCTTTGGTGAAAAGGGCTTTTCCCTGGTTGAAGTCATTCTTGCCCTCCTCTTTATCTCAGCAATCTTAGCCATATCTATACCGAAACTTAATAATACTTTAGCCCATTTTCAAACAGTTACCATCGTACGTAAGCTTGTCTCTGACATTCAATTTACGCAGCAATTGGCTGTAAAAAGCGAAGATGCCTATGCCCTCTATGAAATTGTATTCAAACCTGATAGGGAACAATACCTTATTAAACACGGTCCCAGTATTTTAAGAACCGTGACATTTCCACCCAATGTGGATTTGGTTGCTACTAATTTGAGTCAATCAGGAATGCAGGATTTTTTAACCTTTACAATTCAGGGTAACCCCCTCAAGGCCGGAACCATAACGATTCAAAACCGAAAGTCAGGTAAAGGTTATTTCATTCATATAACTGTACTAACAGGCAGGGTTAGAGTTGCCACAACCTAGGGGGTAAGCCATGCAGGGATGTAAAGGAATCAGCCATAGCAAAGGTTTCACCATTATAGAAGTGCTGGTGGCCATGTTTATATTAATGATGGTTTTGTTGCCCCTGTCCACAACTTTGTCTCTAACAAACCGTGGCAACATGGAGAATGAACTTCATTTAAAGGCCTTACACTTGGCCAAAGCTAAGCTTGAAGAAATAAAGGCACTGAATTGGCTGGAATTTAAATGTATCTACTTAGATGACCCTTCTTACCTAAATCAAGAGGAACCTGGTCAGTTTGGAGCAGAGTACGGTCTTAGCCCTAACCAATTTACCTATCGCAGCCAGGTCTTACCAGGAGAGAGCAATCTAAGCTATACCCTCCAGGTAACTGTTTATTATAAGGAAGCGGGAAAAGAAAGATGGGAGACCCTTTATACCGAAAAGCTCCGCAGGTAAAACAAATCAATTTGAGCCACTCCGGTTTTACCCTAATAGAAGTTTTGATAGCAATGGTTATCTTTGTATTAGTAATCAACATGGCCTACGGATTGCTGCTTAGCAGCCTGTCCTCCTATCATCGCTTGAGTCAGGGTACTGATAATATGGCCCAAATAAGAATTGCCATGAACCGTATGGAAAGGGAGCTGCGGGAAGCCCGCTGGCTAACCACTAACTCTAGTCCTTCGATACTAAAATTTCGTATTCCCAATCATATGACTGAGAGTAACAAACAAATTCCTATCAAATATGACAGAGATAAAATCATCTCCTACTATGTTAATGATGGGGAATTAATGCGCCGTATCTATGACATCCCAATTACTGGTTTTGATGGAGAAACCCCTAACCGTGGGGATCCCACAAGCCGTTTGAATGAAGGGGTTAATATTATAGCGCGAAATATTGAATCATTGGAACTCTTCTACTTACCGGAAAATGCACCTGATAATTCTTATAAAACCTCAGTGAGAATTACGATTAAAGGTCAAGGCTCCCTGAACAAACCTGTTATATTAACCTCTATGGTTGGGGTAAGGGCTGAAAGAGGATGGTGATCTATGGAGCCATGGTAAAGGATGCAAGGGGTCAGGCTCTTATCTTTGTTTGTATGCTCCTGATGCTATTAAGTATTGTTTGCTCCGCTGCACTTAAACTAATACATACAGAAAAGCTCACCATGGCTGGCTCTCAGGAAGAATTACAGGCCTATTATTTGGCCGAGGCAGCCGTGGAAAAGGTGTTTTCCATTCTTAAAAACAACGTGCTGGTATTAGAGTCAATGGCAATGAACAAGACCTACGGTAAGTTTGAGTTAGAAGGTTTGCAAAAAGTACTATCGGGTCAAAATGCAGCCAGTGTTCAGTCTTTAAGAAATTTATTTGGTTTATCTTATAAAACCCTGGAAGTAACTAAGCAGAATGGTACATCCTATACTCCTGTACAAAATACTAAGGCTGGCAGCATCCAAACCATAAATATTACCAAAACATCTGCCACAAGCAATGGCTATCAGCTTAGGATTGAGGCGTCAGCTAAATATGGCACTGCCCAAAAGTCCTTGGTGACCAATATAAAGGTTGGCTTACCCTTGAACAGGTACCAGGGAGTTTTTGTCCAAGCTTCACCTAACATCACCAATAACTCTCGCTTGCAATCTCCCCTATATATTTTAAGTGAAGTTCAATTCCAGCCTGTTGGTTCCTTTGATAATAACATTTATATAAAGGGTAATTGTCTCCTTCAGTCTGGCACTAATATCACAACTGCAACCCTCAAAGTTTTGGGTAACGTTACTTTGGCTAGCGGGGCTCAAATAAATGGACAATTACTGGCCAGTGGTGATGTTTTATTGAATGGTGATATTGTGGGTGGGTTGGTCAGAAGTGGGGGGAATGTTACCGTAGGAGATGGTCATGTCGGCCACCCCATATTATTGGAAAATGGAGAATTGGCGTGGGATGGGGATATCTATGCCACTCGAACCATCACACCGGAAAGTTCTCTTCAGTTTGGTACCGCCTTTGCCAATCAGTTTCAGTACATTAGCCACACCTTTCTGGATTACCCCAACCTAGATCTTACTTGGTATGCTAACAACTGTGATTACTTTTATGTCGGAGATCAAGTTTTTCGGGCCGAGGACTTAACCGAGGGCATTCATTATGTGCAGGGGAATGTAACTCTTTCAGGGTTCTATCAAGGAAATATTACCCTTATTTCTTCTGGTTTCATTACCATTCCCGCTGCTGCATCTTTGCAAGCAAATAAACTTGGAAGGGACTCCTTTTTTATCCTAGCCAAGGACAAAGTACAAGTGGAAAGTCAAGCCCAGGTTGAGGCCCTGGTCTATACTGCTGGGACTATGCAGTTGGCTAACCAGGCACTACTGGCGGGGACAGTTATCTGCAAAGATTTTAGCTGTCATGGTGCTGCAATTTGTAATCAACCACTACTTAACAGTGTTCATCCTACCTGGACCACCACAGAAATTGAAATCCTTGCCTGGCAAGAAAAATACCCAGTATTTCCTATGAATTAAGAGGTGTAAGTTGTAAGGTGAAAAGTTTATTGCGGAAACTAATCAGGCCTAAGCCCTGCTTAACGGCAGTGGATATCGGAACCCAGGAGATAAAGCTTATTGAACTAAAACTAAGTAACGGAGTCCCCCTGATTCACAAATACGCCAGTATGGCAACTCCTCCCCTAAGGGAAGGCAAGTTAGCTGAGGAGGAAACAGCCCAGGCCCTTACCCGTTTAACCGACCTTGCAGGCATCAGCAGCAGAGAAGTTATCACAGCCATATCCGGTGCTAAGGTAATTACAAGGCAAATGAAACTACCTCCTATGGAGGATGGGGCTTTAGAAGAGACCGTAAAATCCGAGGTCTCAAAATATATACCTTTGCCAGTGGAGGACCTGACATTACGTTATGTAAAATTAGGACTTGAAAAAGGTGAAGCGGAAGATCAACTGAATATTATGTTGATTGCCGTTCCCACTGCTTTAGTAGAACAATATTACCATATCTTTTTCATGGCAGGTTTGACCCTTAAGGCCATTGATTTACAAGCCTTTGGACTTTGGCGCCTATTTGGTAGGACTGAGAGCACTAGGACCCTAGCTGTTTTGGATATTGGTTCAACCTATTCCCAGGTTTTAGTAATGAAAGAAGGCAAGATCAAGTTCCTTAGGGGCATAACCATCGGAAGTCAAGCCTTTATACAGGAAATTGCATTCTTAAATCACCCTGAGGCCCCAGGCGGTATGCATAACCTAGCACTGGAACTAAAAAGATCCTTAGATTACTATTGTAGTCAAAGGGGCGAAGAAACCATTCAACGGGTCATTTTAACCGGAGGCGGCTCTAAACTTAATGGCGTGGAGCAATATTTAAGCAGAATTTGTAGTGTACCAAGTCAGATCGAAATACCAGCCCATTGGCGGAGTTATGACCAAGATTCAGAACAAAATACACCCTATGATCCTTCCTATGCAGTTTCTCTAGGCCTGGCTCTAAGGGAGGTTATTTGAATGTACCGTGTGAATCTCCTCCCCCCTTACCTGGAACCACAGAACCCGAAGGATTATCGGAGGAAACTTGGCTTAATCTTGCTGGTTAGCCTATTATTTTTACTCCTCTTCCTAAGCTACGGGATCTTTTATACAAAGCTTACATTACTGCATAGACAAGTGGAACAGCAAACAAAACTATTAGTTCAACAACGAGACAAAAGCAAACGAATAGAAAATTTAATGGTCCTAAACAAAATGAAGCAAGAACAACTTGTTGCCCTTTCTGGCATCGCCAGTAACCGACTGCAATGGTATGACCTACTACAAGATTTACCTCTAGCACTGCCCATGGATACTTGGGTTACAGGTATTGAAATCAAAAGGGTTGAAGGCATCTCCACGGCAGGAGGATTTGTATCTTCTGTTTTAGGTCCCCATAACGGAATTGCACAGGAGAATCTAAAAACAAAGACTAGCGAGACAATTAACAACATCCCCCAGTCGCCACCAGTTCCGAATATACTGTATATCTATGGTGCCTGTTGGGCCATAGGCTCCGTGGGCGTGTTGGTGGACAACCTAAGCAAATTGCCCTATTTCCACAATGTAAAACTGGTGGAAGCAAAATATGATCGGGAAAAGGGAATGATAAAGTTTGAACTGGTGGCTAAAATTAAAATTCCTCAGTCCTAGGGAGAAAGTACTCCTCCTAGGCCTCCTTGGCATGCTGGTTTGCCTGGGTTTTTACAGCTTGGTTTTGGAGAAGCAAATTAATCAATATACAGATCTGGATAGCAAGCTTCAGCTTACCCAGCAAGAATTAGCTAAGGCCCAAAAGCTATTGGCAGGGGAAAAACAGCAACAGGAAAGGGCTAAGGAAGTGGAAACTAAACTTAACTCGGTCCTATGCCTGTTTAATACTCAGGTGCACACCGGGAATGTCCTGGCCTATTTAAATTGGCAAGCCTATAAAAGGCATACTTTCCTACAAGATCTTAAGCCCTTGCAGGTGGTAGATAAGAAATATTATTTTGAGATTCCCTTTACCTTAAAGGTTCAAGGTAACTACCAGTCTGTTGTGAACTATATTCAGGTACTAGAAAGCTTACCTAATGTATCAGAAATTCGCAGGGCGGAATTTCGCCCGGTTGACAATATAACCACGAGTTTAGAAACCAACACAGACATTACAGTAGAAATAGACATGGTAATTTTTTCAGCGAAAGATGCAACCAAAGCCCTAGTGGAAGGTAAGGAACTGGCAGAACGCTGGAAGGTTGGACGGGATGATGCCTTTCAATGGTTGGAACCTCTTTCTCCACTGGATGAGATGACAATTCCCTATTCAGGAACCCTTCAAGACAAACAGGAACTAATTGGCAATGGATAAAATATAATATAAAATGATACACATAGATTCTCTTTAATAGGTAGAAACTAGAAAAAATAGTCTGTGGAATTTTAGGAGGGACCCAATGTTGGTTGATAAAAACGAATTACAAGAGGTCTTAAATGTTGCCCTAGCCAATGGCGGCGACTTTGCTGATATTTTTATCGAAGAGAAACAAACAACTGGTATTGGTATGGAGGCTGGTAAAATTGAACGGGTTAACTCAGGTCTGGATGCCGGAGCTGGTATCCGGGTGTTATCTGGGGAAGTCACAGCCTATGCCTATACCAATGACCTGAGTAAAGCTGGTCTGCTGGAGGCAGCTAAAATTGTCAGTCATGCTGCCAAGGGTAATAAAAAAGACCTTAATTTAGATTTAACTTCTATTAAACCACTGGTTAACTTTGAAATTAAAACTCGACCGGAAAGTGTTCCCACCACTGCTAAAGTGGATTTGGTAAAACAGGTGGAAAGAGCCGCCAGAAGGGTGGATACAGAAAAAATCAAGCAGGTCATCGTTGGTTACGGTGATACTGTACAAAGGGTAACCATCGCCAACACCGAAGGTACCTTTGTGGAAGATGAAAGAATCCGTACCAGGATAATTGTCAATGTGGTGGCTTCGGAAGACGGTGTGATCCAAACAGGCTATGATGCCATCGGCAGTCACGCAGGTTTTGAATTGTTTGAGCAACACAATCCCGAAGAATTTGCCCGGGTTGCGGCCCAGCGGGCAGTCAATATGCTTAGTGCTGTACCTGCCCCCTCTGGTAAAATGCCTGTGGTAATGGCTGGAGAAGCCGGTGGCACCATGGTTCACGAGGCCTGCGGTCATGGACTGGAAGCCGATTTGGAACAAAGGGAACTGTCGGTTTACACCAACAAGAAGGGTCAGCAGGTGGCCAGTGAATTGGTAACGGTGGTGGATGACGCCACCTTAGACAATCGTTACGGTTCCTACCGTTTTGATGATGAAGGGGTACCATCCCGTAAGGTTACACTTATCGAAAATGGTATCCTAACAGACTACCTTTATGACCATTTGACAGCCACCAAGGAAGGTCGGGAGTCCAATGGACATGGGCGCCGGGAATCCTACCAGCACAAGCCAATACCTCGTATGGCCAATACCTACATTGCCTCTGGCAAAGAGGATCCAGAAAAAATAATTAAAGACTATAAAAGTGGTTTGTTGGTCAAAAAAATGGGCGGTGGTCAGGTGAACACCACAACCGGAGATTTTGTCTTTGATGTAGCTGAGGGTTATTTGATTAAGGATGGTCAAATTAGCCAAATGGTCCGCGGCGCGACCCTTACGGGCAATGGTCCTGAAGTATTACGTATGGTGGAAAGGGTTGGGTCCGATCTGGGCTTTACTATTGGTACCTGTGGTAAGGATGGCCAAGGGGCGCCGGTTTCCGATGCCCAACCTACCATGGCCATCAAAGAACTGGTAGTGGGGGGTACCGCCCACGGCGATGATACTCAACAATTGAGCAGGCAGTTAGAAAAATGCTCTGGAAAGATTAGAAGAATCTAAAAAATAGGACGGCTATGGTCGTCCTATTTTTTGCATTTAAATTATTTTTAGATATTTTTATATTTAGATTATTTAATTCAACAGGATATTTATAAGAAAAGTAGAATATCATTAACCAATATGTAGAATATTTGAGGCATACTTCCTGAAAGGGAAGGACGCAAAGCTTCGGGCCTAAAGACATTAAGTCTATGGTAGCCGGGTTGCCTTAGGCTTAAAAAACGAAACCTAAGTTTTATTACGATTGGTTTCGTTTTTTTTGTATTAATATATTGGGGGAAGGTTATGAAATTTACCCGTAGTTTTTTAGGAACCTGGTTAGTTAATGAAGGTATTATTAGTCAAAAACAACTGGAAGAAGCCCTAGACTATCAAAAACAAAACCCAGGTGCTGGTGTTCTGGGTAAGACTTTGGTCCAGTTGGGGTATTGTTCGGAGGACGATATAGCTCGAATTATTGCGAAGCAAGCGGGGGTTCCCTTTGTTTCGCTTGAAAATCACACCATAGACCCCGCCGCTGTTGCCACCGTATCTATTGAAGTAATGAAACGCTATAAAGCATTTCCCATTGGCTTTAGTGAAGGTAAGCTATTGGTGGCGATGCAAAAACCTACGGATATTGTAGCCGTTGATAATTTGCGTGCTTTAACAGGTTTTGAAATTATGCCGGTATTTTCTCCTGATAGTGAACTGGAAGTGGCCTTTGAAAAGTATAGCCGAGAAGCTATGGAATTCAACAAAGTTGAAGAAGAAACACAGCAGATTGAAGAAATAACAGCCACTATAGATGACGATCAGAAACCAGCTGTCCAGTTGGCCAATATGATTTTATCCCAGGCTGTGGCCGCCAAGGCCAGTGATGTTCACATAGAGAGATACGAACAACGTATGAGGGTGCGCTTTAGAATTGATGGCGTCTTGCATGATATCATGGAACCGCCGGTAAAGATGCACGCTTCCTTGGTATCTCGGATTAAGGTTATGGCCAATATGGATATTGCCGATCGTAGGTTGCCCCAGGATGGACGGATGTCCCTGAAAATCGAAGGGAGACCCATTGATATTCGTGTGGCTACCTTACCCACAGCCTATGGTGAAAGATTGACCATGCGCCTGTTGGATGGCTCCGCCAGGATGATTACCCTGGGGGAACTGGGCATAGCTAAAGAAATTCTTGAAAAATACCGTGAGGTTATTAATTTACCTTATGGTTTTATATTAGTTACAGGTCCCACCGGAAGTGGAAAAAGTACTACCCTATATGCCAGCCTAACTGGGGTGGATCGGGTCGGTAAAAATGTTATTACCATTGAAGACCCTGTTGAATATCGTATTGAAGGAGTTAATCAAATTCAAGTTAATCCCCAGGCAGGTCTTACCTTTGCTTTGGGCCTTCGTTCCATCCTGAGAAGTGATCCGGATATTATCATGGTGGGTGAAATCCGGGACCAAGAAACCGCTAAAATTGCCATTGAATCAGCCATGACCGGTCACATGGTCTTTGCTACCTTACATACCAATGACGCACCTGGTGCCATTAGCCGCCTAACGGAAATGGGTATTGAGCCCTTTCTTACTGCGTCCTCCTTAGTATGTGTTTTGGCCCAGAGGTTAGCACGGGTACTCTGCCCCCATTGTAAGGAAAAGATCCAGTTAACCAGAAAGGATTTGGCCAAAATTCCTGACTTTCCCTTTGCAGCAGGTGAAGACGAAGTTACCCTGTATAAACCGAAGGGATGTATGAGGTGCAGCAACACTGGCTTCCGCGGCAGGTTAGGTATTTACGAACTATTATTTGTTACAGAAAAAATCCAACGTTTGGCTCTGGCCAAGGCCTCAGCTAAAGAAATAACTAAGACTGCCCTAGAAGAAGGTATGGTCGTTCTAAGGCAGGATGGTTTACTAAAGGTCAAACAAGGTATTACTTCCCTGGAAGAAGTATTAAGGGTGGTTGTGTAATATGGAAAACCGAAAAGTACCGGATATCAATGAGATATTAATGCGTACCGTAAATATGAAAGGTTCAGATTTGCACTTAAATGTGGGCACCTCTCCGGCAGTTCGTGTATATGGTGAACTTGTACGCATGGAAGATGTACCCAGGCTGATGCCCAAGGATATTGAAAATATCATTTATCCTATTTTACAGCCCCACCATCGGGAACAACTGGAGAAGAATTTAGAACTGGATTTTTCCTATTCCATTCCGGGAGTTAGCCGTTTTCGAGGCAATATTATGTGGCAAAGGGGAACCTTGGCCGTCAATTTTCGGGTGGTTTCCATAGATATTCCCAAACTGGCTGATCTAGGTTTACCGCCCACGGTGAAGGAGTTTTCCCGCTTGCCTCGGGGGTTGGTGCTGGTAACCGGACCCACCGGCAGCGGCAAATCCACTACCTTGGCTTCAATTATTGATCTAATAAATGAACAAAGAAGCTTAAATATTGTTACCATAGAGAATCCCATTGAATTTTTGCACAGTCATAAAAGGTCCATTGTCAAACAGCGGGAGGTGGGTATTGACACTCACTCCTTTGGCAACGCTCTCCGTCATGTCCTGCGCCATGACCCGGATGTTATCTTGGTGGGGGAGATGAGAGATATCGAAAGTATCTCCATAGCACTTACTGCTGCGGAAACTGGTCACCTGGTATTTTCAACCCTGCATACCCAAACAGCCACCCTGGCTGTACACCGTATTGTTGATGTGTTTTCCGACAGTATGCGCAATCAAATCAGACAGCAGTTGGCAGACTCATTACAGGCTGTCATTGCCCAGCAGCTTATACCCCAGGCAGACGGCAAAGGAAGAACTATCGCAGTGGAACTATTACTTACCAATCCCGCTGTGAGAAATTTAATTCGTGAAGGTAAAGAGCATCAACTTTATACGGTCATGCAGACATCCCGTAACAGCGGTATGCAGACCATGGATCAGGCCCTGGCTAACCTTTGTTTATCAGGAAAAATCACCCGTAACATGGCTCTCGAACGCTGCGTTGACAAAATCGAACTGGAACGAGCTTTGAATAGGGGGTTTTAGCTTTTAGCCATTAGCTGTTAGCTGTTAGCTGTTTGCTGTTAGCTGTTAGCTGTTAGCTGTTAGCTTTAACTAACCAAAGGGGTCTGACTCCCGTGCAAAACGACAATCTAGGTGCCTGGCACCGTTGAACCAATACAGGCGTTTAGCTTTTAGGTCTTTTAGTTAAGAGCTAATGGCTAACGGCTAATAGCTAATAGCAAAGACCAAAGGACTACCCCTAAGTCAAACGGTAATAGCTAGAAAATTACCCTAACCTAATTTAACAAAGCAGGTGGTAGAATGCCTTTATATTCCTATGAAGCAATGGATAATTTGGGCAACATGATAGAAGGAAAAATAGAGGCAGAGGACCAGTGGACTGTGGCAACCCGATTGAGTAAGATGGGCTACACCACCCTAGCAGTGGAAGAAATTAAGGAGTCCACTAATAAAATTACCTTTGGCAAGCGTAAGGTTAAAATTGGCGAGTTGGCCTTTTTCAGTCGTCAACTGGCAGCTATGCTTTTGGCCGGTATTCCCTTGACTCGCTGTCTTTATACCCTAAGCGAGCAAACCAGTAATCAAATGCTGGCTGCCTGTGCCGGTGATATTGCTACTAAGGTAGAAAGTGGTACTGGTTTTTCAGAAGCTATGGGTTCTCATAAAAATATTTTTTCACCCATGTATATTGAGATGGTTAAGGCAGGGGAACTCAGTGGTTCCTTAAATGAAATCTTAACCAGACTATCTATCCAACTGGAGAAGGATAAGCTGCTAAAGGATAGTTTAAAGGCGGCTACTTTTTACCCTTCTGTAGTTCTGACCTTCGCTGCCCTGGTAATTATTGCCATGATGTTTTTTGTGGTGCCAATATTTATGGGTATGTTTCCTCCGGGTATGGAATTACCCCTACCTACTAAGATTGTAGTGGGATTCAGTAATTCCTTGCGGAACTACTGGTATCTACATGTCATAGGCTTTGTATTGACCATTCTGGGTCTAAAAATATATTTAAACAGTGAGTTGGGTCGTAAAACCTGGGATGAAATCAAATTTCGTCTACCCATCTTTGGAGAACTCTTTAAAAAGGCCACTATAGCTCGCTTTTGTCGTATGCTGGCAACATTACTTGGCGGTGGTATTCCGGTTTTGCAGGCCCTAGAATCTGCCGGACCATCCTCCGGCAGCAGACAGGTAACGGAGGCCATCCGCCTCACAGGTACACGGATTCAAGAAGGGCAAAGTATCGCCACACCCCTAAGAGAAAGTAAGTTCTTTCCGCCAATGGTAATCAATATGATTGCGGTGGGTGAGGAAACAGGCCAACTGTCAGCCTTACTGGGCAGAGTGGCTGATTTCTACGAGGAAGAGGTGGCCACCATGACCAAAGGTCTTTCTTCTATCCTGGAACCCCTGTTACTGATCATAGTTGGTATTACCATCGGTGCCATTGTCATAGCTATTTATCTGCCTATTTTTACTGTCGTAACTTCCGTAGGCCAATAGACGTCTAAATATATAGGCCATGGGCCGTGAGCCATGAGCCACGAGCTCAAAAACACCCTTAAACCTAACATGCACAAAAAGCCCAAGGCTCATGGCTAAGACAAAGAAGCATCAAAATGAAAACAAGCAAAAAAAGCTAAATGCTGACGGCTGAAGGCTGACGGCTAAACTGTGAGGTTATCTTATGGCACTTTTTAAACCCGCCGGGGCAGTGGGTCTAGAAATAGATACCGGAACAATCAGGGCTGTGGAGTTAAGGGGCACCCTTCGCTCTGCTTCACTGGTTACCGCCGGACAAATTGCTATTCCGAACCCTGCTGTGGTTGATGGGATTGTTGTTGATGTACAAACTGTAGCCCAAGCGTTAAAGGATTTATGGGATAATCTTGGTATTGGTAGGCGTGAAGTTGTCTTGGGCATCGGTAATCAAGGGGTTTTTATGCGCTATACCTCATTTCCTAAAATACCGGATAAAAAACTGGCCCAGGCCCTGCGTTTTCATGCCGGGGAGTATTTTCCCATTGATAATTCCCAACTTGTTTTTGACTACGCCCTCCTTGGTGAGGATAAAACAGAAAAGAACAGCAAATTAAAGGTACTGCTGGTGGGTGTCAGGAAAGATTTGTTGGATATAACTCTGAGATCTTTGGAGGCTGCCCAACTGCAACCCCAAATTGTTGATGTTTCCTATCTTGCTCTACTAAGAACCTTGAGCCAAGAGCAGCTTGCAGCTAGTATTGTGCTGGTAGACCTAACCAATGGTCTTACTACCATTCAACTGGTAAATGAAGGTATACCGCGTTTTTCTAGGGTAATATCCCATTCTCTACAAACCTATGCCCGTGAACTAAGATTGTCCTTGGCTGACGAGGCATTGATCTCCCGGCCATTGATGGCTGCAGCCAGTGATATGGAAGTTGATAGATATACTGGCTTTAACCTTGCTGAGGACTGGTGCATTAACCTGGCCAATGAAATTCGTTCCTCAGTTAGTTATTACCTGGCTCAGGCCAATGCAGGTTCAGTGGAAACTGTTATCCTCAGTGGCAGAGGGGCTGCTATTCCCGGACTTGCATCACGCCTGCAGGAGGAACTGGGAGTGCAGGTTGAGGTATTGCATCCCTTAGCAAATCTTCAACAAAGTCTGCACAGCACCGACTTAGAAATAGCCCAGCATGATGCAGCCTTTGCCTCGTGTATAGGGCTGGCCCTTCGGGGATTGGGGGCATAGCTAGATGGACATTAGAATTAATTTATTACCCCAGGATTTAAAAAACCGTTTTGAACAAAGGAAAAAGCAGCAAAGGGTTATGCTCCTAGCTGCAGTTATTTGCCTGATCTTTATTTGTATTGTGGTAGGGCTCCAAATAGCAATTAAAAAAATCAATCATGACTTAGCGCAGCTAGAGCAACAAAAAGTGGCATTGGAAAAACAAGTATCCATACTAAAACCCTATTTGGAACTTCAGGCCAAGAAAGAACAGGTGGATAACCGTGTAAAAAAAGCCCTGGGAACTTTTCCTGACTACCCCTTAATGCTGGAACAGATTGGCCTATATTTGCCGCCTGATATCTGGCTAGAGGAATTTTCTGTTGGTACAGACCAGAAAAATGGCCAGAAGGAAGCTCCAGATAACGAAATGTTAAACAAGGTAAATCAAGTGGCAGAGACTATGGTGGGCCAAGATCATCAAGTTGCGGAAGATCAGACAGACAAGAAAGAAGAACAAGAGGTATCCTACGCGGAAGTATTGATCAGGGGTAACGCCTTAAATAATTTTGCAGTGGCCAATTGGCTAAAAGACCTGGAGCAGCTACCCCAGCTAAAGGATATTCGCTGCCAATCTACTGCCGAGGAAGAAACTGCAGGGGAACTGTTCACTACCTTTGAAATTAAAGCCTTCCTGGTAGTGCCTAAAGCTGCACAATCAACAGGCCATAAAGCGGGTGAGTAATTTAGCATGAAGCAAAAGAAACCGCAACAATATTTTACTGCCCTGATTATAGGTATTGTCGGTGCTCTGATGGTTTTCTTTATCTATCAGCAGCTAGCATCCTTGAAAATGGCCCGGCAAGAGGCGGTAGAATTAGAGACAACCCTAAGACAAACCAATACGCAAATTCAGTCACTGAAAAAGCTTAAGCAACAGGCGGTAGATTTACAAGCACAAATAGTTGAATTGGAACAGGTTATGCCTACAGCACCCTTGGAGGACATGCTGATCAAAGATCTACAGGCCAAAGCCAGTAGTCATGATTTACAGTTGCTGCAAGTTTCCTTTGATCAATATACCAACAAGAAGGATTTTATAGAGATGCCCTTTGCTTTATCCCTAGAGGGTCAATATCTAGACCTAATAGGCTTTTTAAAGGATCTGCAAAGGGGGCCCAGGGCTGTCTTGGTTAAAGATATCAACATTACAAAGGTTGACCCTGACTTGCCCCTCATTAACATTGATATAACTGCCTGTACCTTTTACACTAATAGTTAACAATCAAACAATATATTTCCATTATTTTAAAACTTGGCTTTTTAGCCGGGGGGAAGTTTATTATATGCAGAAGAAAAGCCTGAAAGATATTGAAATCAATAAAGAACTTTTTCGGCAGATTTGGAAAAAGCTTAACGAAACAAAGGTTGAAGATATTTTACCCTATCTTAGGAAAAACAAAGGGGTGGCCCTGGGGTTAGTATTATTTGTAATAATCCTGGTCGGAGGAATCTATCTGGTTAAGTTCAATATGGACGTCTTACAATCCGGCAATGGGGGCAAAACCGCCGAAGTTTCCCCACCCGAGGGTGTCGATCCCAAATTGCCAGTATCCACCTTCTTACCCCAGGAAAAAAGAACCCTTGATGCAGCAGCCACAGTAAAGGATCCCTTTGCTGGCAGAATGAAGTTAAAGGGCATCATGACCGGTGGAGGGGGAAGCAACCTGGCCATTATTGAGCTGAATAATACTTCCTATATTGCTAAACCAGGAACAGAATTAAGCAAGGGGTTATTTGTGGAGCTAATAAAACCCGATGAAGTGGTACTTAAAACCAAAGATGAAAGAATGTATCTAAAGTTTGATGGCCGGGCCAAAACAGAGAAAATCAATACAGACAAGGAAAAAACAGAGGAACAGGCAAAGAAACAGGATACCGAGACTACCACTACAGCTGATAGTAAAAATGATACTGCTAGTAGTAATAACGACAGTGATAAGCAATAGCAGAAAGGGGGTCGGGCAATGCAACATCACATGATAAAAGTAATCCAAAAGACATTAATTATTACTTTTATGTTAACAATTTTGTCATATAATTTCAGTATAGCAGGAGCCTATGCTGATGGAACACTTGTGCCCAGTAACGAAGACCTCCCAACCTTCACAGAAGCGGCCACTGACACTGGCAGCCAGGGGGGATTCTCCCTAGACGTCAGGGGAGCAGACCTTAGGGATGTTCTTTCTGCCCTGGCCATGAAAATGGGAGTCAACATCATCCTCCTGGGTACCGAACCCACAGAAATAGATTTTCAGGTCCAAAATATCTCTGCCAAAGGAGCCTTTGAACTACTCATTCAAAGCCAGGGCCTGGCCTATGTACAGAACGGCGACATTCTTATCGTGGGCACACCGGCAGATTTGGAAAAAGATTTCTTTAGCCAGATGATCTTAACCAGATTTGATACATATTATATAACAACCGATAAAGTACAACAGATGATTGGTGAGTTGGGCGTGCAGGGAGTAAAAAGTCTTCTGGTGGATACCAACCCCAATATTATCTGGGTCCAGGGCACAGCCCAAGCCCTAGATAAAGTTCACGAACTAATTGCTAACGTAGATGTGGAAGATGTCCAAGAAAAACCCCTGGACGAACAACAAGCCAGGTTTGTATATACACTAACTAACGTCGTAGCAGCAGATGCTGCCGCCCGCTTGGAGAAGTTTGGGTTTGAAGATATTGTGACCATTGCCACTGATGGTGACAGATATGGTCATGAACTCATGGTGATCTGCCCTAAAAAGATAGAAATAGAAGTGAAGACTGCACTGAATAGTATAGATGGCACCCGTAAGAGAACTAGGGCACCGGTTCTTACAGCCAAGGGAACCTACGCCCACCAAGCCCTAGTCTCTGCCCGGGATCTCCTTAGTGAGATTAGTGGAGTATCTTCTGGGAGTATGAATATTTCACGCAACCTGGGACCCAGCTCAGAACCCATCCACGTGCTGTGGGTAGAAGAATCACCGGATAAGATTAGGATGCTGAAGGATTTAGTGACGGAGATGAAGTTGGAGGAGATTACACAAGGGGATTCTGATAAAAAGGATTCTGATGAAGATTAATTATTCTTTGAAAGGGGGTGAATTTGGATGTTGAAAATTGCGAAGGTGCTAAGGAATAGGAAAGGCTTTACTTTGGTGGAATTGATGGTGGTTGTTGTAATTATTGGGGTTTTGGCGGGGATTGCTGTGCCAGTATATAATGGAGTTACTGAAAATGCAGCCAAGCAGGCCCATAATGCAAATGTTAGAACTTTAGTAGGTGCTGCAAACAGTGCTATTGCATCTTATGGTACACCTAGTGCGACGGTCACATGGACAGCACTTACTTCTGGAGCTGACAATTATTTGTGTAGCAAGTGGGTTCAAGCCCCGTTTCCTTCATTACCTAAAGGAATGAAAGATGCTTGGAAAGATTCTCAAACAGCTTATACTGTAACATTAAATACTGATGGGACTGTAACAGTTACTCCCAATTTAGTTAGTGACTCAGAATAGGCACATACACGGGGGTGGAACCTGAAGTCCCTATACTCGGCGAAACAGGATTCCTGCAGAGCAGGTCTCCTGTTTCGCAAAAGTACCCGGTACCCTCAAAATTCGACAAGTCTGCTCGGGTAAATACCGGAAGGCCTAACGGCACTTCCGATATTTACCAATAGGGGCCTGTCCCTACATACGTTACCAACTTAACGAACTAAAGCATTTTACAAGCAACTCTCCCGTTGGGACAACGAGGGAGTTGTTTGTTCTTAAGCGTAAATGCTCACAGTGGGAGTGTAAAGCCTATTGCATCAGCGGGGGGTGCTATTGTTATTCCCCATTAGCTCCTGACGCCGACAGCTCTAATGTTCGCGAAGGTACCCGGTACTCCAAAAATTTAACAACAGTAAATTACACTAACATATACTAGGCTTTAACAAGTTACATATTATTACAGTAATTACGCCTCTTATTATGAATCCAGCAGGAGGTTTATTTTATAGATAGTAGTAAACTAAGGGGCTGTAAAAAAATTACCATTCGTAAGATATTTATATAGTATAGGATTTAAGGGGGTGTTTAGCATAAAGAAGAAAAAAATAAGGAATGTTCATATTGGTGGAATAGCCGGTTATAGCAATGGTGGAGTAATCAAGGATTGTAATTTTAATGGTACAATAAAAATTAATGGAAATGCAAAAAATGTTGGGGGCATAGTTGGGTACGCAGAAGAAACCATAATTGAGGATTGTCATTCACAAGTGAACATTGAAATTATGGGAGACGCAGAAAATGTTGGTGAGGTAGTAGGTTGCTCTATCAATTCCAAAATTTGTTACAGCAATAGCTTGTCAAATTATCTTTTAGATGCCAGAAGAGAGCTGAAAACCTTAATCTTTCTCCCCATCAATATACTGATGCTGTAACACAAATTAATTTAATGGAGTCCGAGCTAGCATCAGACGAATTCAAGTATTCCAAATTAAAAGAGTGCATTAAATCCTTTCGTAACATACTTGAAGGGGCAACTGGGAGCATTCTTGCATCAGAACTGCTTTGTCTTCTAGATAAAATTATAATTTAATTTTACTCGGTGAACAGGATTCCTGCAGAGTAGGTCTCCCGTTCGCAAAGGTACCCGGTACCCCTAAAATTCGACAACAGTGCTGCTTGGGTAGGTTTTATTGTACTGACTTACGCTATTAAAACCTTGTAATAGAGGTCTTTACTCTGACTTGTTAAAATATTAACCTTGAGGTATAGACGGATAACATACTCACGTATATTAGCCAACAAACTACTTATTATTCCAATTACCCTCTTGTTATTAATTAGCGGGAGTAATCTATTAAAATGCAAAAAGGAACGAGGAAAGTCATATATCATAGTGAGCATTAAAAACCCATAAAATTTAAGAGTTATAGTGGTGAAACTATCCTATATAAGATATTATATTAGAAAACTAGTAAAAAACTTTAGGAAAGCATCCATGATTCAATGGCAGAATCTATTAACAACCGATTATCAGAGAAAGTTTGTTATTGACCTTCATTGAGGGAGGTAGATGAGATGTTGTTAAAAAATCAAAAGGGAATTGCACTAATTTCAGTCCTTATAATTCTAACAATAACATCCTTGCTAGGTACTACGGTATGGTATGCCAGTTCCCAGGAGACTTTAGCCTCGGAAAGGGTTGAGGACCAGACCCAGGCCTTTTATTTTGCCCAGGCAGGCGTGGAAATGGCTATCAGCTATATAAAATATCGTTGTGAAGCTGAAATGGCTGGTACGCTTGAACTATCAAGTTTTAACAAAATAAGTTATTACAGACATCTTAACGGCACATTTAAAGAAGAACAAAATACTAAAACTCATAATGTTGAATATGATCTTTCATATAATGATCAAACAGAAGAATTTACTATTAAATCTGTTGGTATTGTTAGAAAGGGTCAGAGTTCAGGGGCCATACAGGCACAAGATGATTTAGAATATGGCATTACCAAGGGCGCCATTTTATCAATTATTAGACGTGGCTCTGGGGGAAGTGGAGGTCCCATTGCTTTGTTTGCTAACGAAATTGAAAGGTTACATGCTACGGTAATTGGTAATGTAGTAGCCAATAATTCTCTAAATTTTTGGCCACAAGGTGAGATTGACGGTGATCTATACATTGGTCCTAATGTTAACAAACCAGACGAAAAAAAGGTGTCAGGTTTGATTAATAAACTTCCTTCGGCCATGAGTTTTCCACTGCCTGAATTTCCTCAGAAACCAGAGTTAGAACATAGGGATTATTTTATACCTAATAAGATAGAAAATGGTTTTTATGACGCAATAAATATAACTGAACCGACAACAATAGAGGTTGGTAATGATGTAAGAAGAATATATGTTAATGAACTCATAATTAATAATGATATAACCATTAATGGTAGTGGGAAGTTAGAAGTTTATGCTGAGAACATATCATTTGGCAAAGAAAATGGTAAAGGTAATGGTAATGGAAATAGTAAAAAAGTCAGTATAAATGGTACAGGGGATGCCAATGGTTTTATTTTATATTATTCAGGGAATGAGGACCTAAATATCGAAGGAACTTTCGTTGGTTCCCTTTATACAAAAACTGCTGGTTTATCTATAGGTAATGAAAACAGTAAAGATGATATTCACGGAAGTTTTATTATAGGTGGTACCAATCTTAACATAAAAGGTGATATGGATACTAAAGCCAGTCTTATCTATGCGCCATATGCAAATTTAGATCTTAATAAGGCAAATCCCAATATTATTGGCACTGTTGTTGTCAATAGCTGCTCTATAGGTAGTGGAAATAAGAAAAATGTTATCACTAGCGACGATTCACTTGATATAGCATTTTTTAATTCTCTAAACTGGGAATCAGGTCAACCCCCTTCATTGTCTATGACACAGGAAGAATCTTGGCGAGGATATGGTGAATGGAAAAAAATATAATTATCTAGATTAGAACGTTCATAAAATTGCAATCTCTTCTAATCTATTTTAATCAGTTGAATAATCCATATTAATGACAACTTAGAAACAAAAGCAAAGTGAAGTGAGGATATGAAAAGTATCTCAAAAAACAAGGGCTTTACTTTAGTGGAATTATTGATTTCCATGGCTGTATTAACTATCCTTATTGTAGCTTTTACCACATTTTTTAGCTGGAACACCACAAGTATTTTTGAAACCGGAGAGAGGGATAAGGCACTGGCCAATGCGGAGAACGTCCTGGAAGAACTATTCTATAAAGAAGACCAAGAAGGTTACTTTACCAATGGAACTTATTTGGAAGAACTAGAATTAGTTCCGTATGAAGAGGTTGCTGACTATAAAAACCGGGATAGAAATATTTTTGTAGAACCCTATAGTAGTGAAACTGAGAATGGCTATAGTGTAACGGTTGTGGTCTTTTACCAGAACGGACAGCGGCATGTAACAATTTCTTCGTTCATAGAGGCTGATATAGATGAATAAGGGGGCTTTACCAATTTCTTCAGGGCTAAAAGAGGAAAGAGGACTTACTTTAGTTGAGTTATTGATTACCCTAGCTATTTTAAGTATAGTACTGGCAGTTGGCTACTTATTTAATTTTTATGTAAACAAATCCTACACTGTTTCATCAAATCAGTCGGAGGTTCAGTTTTGTGTTCGTATGGCCAGTGAAAGTATAGAGAACATGGTACGCGGGGCCAGTGAAATAATGATTTCTCAGGATGTCACAAGTGCTGAGGGTAAGGAAGTTATCTATATAGAAGAAGGCACTATGATGCATTATCAAGATGGCTTACCTCCCAAAGATATTCTTGATGGCTATTCCCAAGATGTTAATTTATCAATAACTTTTAATAAAATAGAAAATGGCATTTTAGGGTATACAATAAGTGGGAAAATTAACGAGGAACATCCTTATGTGATGACTAAGGAAGTACGCACATTAAAAATTTCCGAGATTGTTGGTAATTCTGGAAATAGTATAGTTTTCAAACAATAAATTTAAAACCCTGAGATTTTTAATTCCGGAAGGTCTCCCGGGGACTCCTAATTTTACCAAAGGTGACTCATAATATAAAACTCCCCATATCCTTCTGCGAGACATTCAGAGATAGGGGGAGTTTTTATTATTTTTTGGATTATGGAGTTACTATTCGGCGAACAGGATTCCTGCACAGCAGGCCTCCCGTTCGCGAAGGTACCCGGTACGCGAAGGTACCCGGTACCTACAAAATTGTACCTACAAAATTCGACAACCATTAACTCATTAAAAGTAAACACCGGACGTCCTAATGGCGCTTCCGATATTTACCAATATTAACGGAAATAATGTTAAAAGGGCAATAAAAAAATCCCGCTAAGGGAATACAATTTACACTGCTTCAAATATTATTAAGTTTTTTAAATCTAAAACCACGCCTGCTTCAATTAACAAATCCAAACCTAGTAATCCATTAATTCCTACACCGAAATCAATTTCGCCAATATCTATCTTACAGTTCTCAACCCTAAAACCATTAAACTCTACACCATCAACCTCTACACCATCAACCTCTACACCATCAACCTCTACACCATCAACCTCTACACCATCAACCTCTACACCATCAACCTGTTTAATCACTGCAAATTGCTTACCACCAATGCCAACACTAATAATAATTTCATCGTCATCATCAATGATAAGTCCAACGTCCTCGACGGCATCGGTAGATAATATAGAATTGGCAGCACCCGTATCGATTACTATTTTATCAATGTTTTTTACTCTTCCTTTATAATAAACCTTTAAAAATGTATATAGTAACCCATTTTTAAACTTTAATTTAGTCATCAAATTATACCTCGAAAGCCTGGAGAAAACCTAATTCTAATCCTAATTTCTTCCTTAGAGGTATGATAAACTAAGGTATCGCCCTTGCTTTTTACAAGTTCCCTAGTGGCTTCCTTAGGATCGGAGATACTACGGATCACAGCTACATCATCTATAACTTCGTAGTTATCTTCAATATGTGATTGTAGGATTTTCATTTGCACAAATTGGTTAGGAAAAAGTTTGCGAACCTCTGCCCACATCATAACTTAATCACACCCTTTTGGATTGATTATATCATATAGTAACAGTCCTGTCCCCCACTTGCTCGGTCTGGAGAAAAACCAGAATCCCCTCCCCGGGTCTTCCAATTTTCCCCAGAAAGGGACTGACCTTCTATGCGTTGCCACTTTAACGGCGAACAGGATTCCTGCACAGCAGGCCTCCCGTCCGGAAGGTACCCGGTACCTACAAAATTCGACAACCATTAACTCATTACAAGTAAACACCGGAAGGCCTAACGGCACTTCCGATATTTACCAAATGCGGACTGTCTCTACATACGTTACCAACTTAACGGACTAAAACGTTTTACCAAGTAACTCTCCCACTTTATGGCCATAGTGGGAGATTTTTTACATTACTGTCTCCACACAAGTTATAAAGTAGGGAGTCTTGTTCCTACTTGGTAAATTTATTTGTGTGTGGTCCCACTTAGGTTTCAGTAGAATATGATAAATAAATTTATTAGCTTTTGTGGCATATAGAAAAAATTACCCTATAAGATAAGGGGAAATTTTATGATATTGAATAATCAAAAGGGTGCGGCTATGATTGTAGCTCTAATGGTTTTACTAGTGGTAGCACTTCTTGGCACTGCATTATGGCAGTACAGTTCCACTGATAGATTGCAGGTTTTTCGTGACGAAAAAAGAATGCAGGCCTACTACATTGCCAGGGCTGGTGCCGATGCAACAAGGTCCAAGATTAATACAATATTAGGCCTAATCGTTTGGGAAAATGACCAGCCAGTTGTACTTCGAAATACAAATAATGATTTTTTTGAAAATGGAAATTTTGAAGTAGTTACGACTATTGAAAAAATAAAGGACTCGGAAACGAACTTGGATATAGGTAAGAAAGTAAAAATACTATCCACGGGAACAGTACAAGATGTAAGTGAAACCGTTGAAATAAATATTGACATCATGTCAGGTGTACTTCCATCAGAATCTAGCTCTGTTTTCCCTAGTACTGTTGAAGAAGATGATTGGTTAAACGGATCCAATAAAAATGATACGGCAGAACCCAACTGGGTAGAAGTTAGTAACCCTAAGGATACCACAGGGCGTATTAAGAGTGATCTTGGTAGTTACTTAGCTGTTGGATTTCCTGAAAACCTAGTGGTTGAGCATCAAGAAGGACAACAAAGTTTTAATTTACACGCAGAAAACTTTTGGTTTAAGAATGATACTATCAGCCTATGGATTAAACAGGGCAATATACTTAATCTACATTCAGATACTATTGTTTTTGAGGGAACTGTGGAGCTTGATGGGCCACATGATAAAAATTTTGGTGTAGTAGGTCTTTATACTTCTACTAATTCAGGTTATGGTAAGGTCTATTTTTATAAAGATGTAGTAAATCAGGGTGGGCAACAAATAGTACCTAAAGGTGCGTATTATTTTAAAAACGGTGTCGAATTATGGGGCAAACCGAATGTTACACCTGCCTTGGGGACCGGATTAATACCCATAGAAGATACTGGTAATTCTGATACAACGTGGAAATAACCGGTAGGGAGTTAAGACTATGTATAAACCTGTAAGAAATATTAAAGGTTTTACACTTATGGAAATAATGATTGCCATGTCCGTTATAGCTATAATTATTGCTGCCTTTGCACCTTTGTTAAGCAGCAGCTATTCAGCTATTTTTTCTGCAGGGAGGCAAAGTAATACATTATATACAATTCAGCAGAAGTTGGAGAGTGATATTGCTGGATATGACAATACCGGAGAAGAAACATTGAATCTTTACTTTACAAATTTCACTTTAAATGTTCAAGGGGCAAAAATTATAAAAAACGAAAAATATACTGAAAGCAATGGTCAGGAACGAACAATTAAAGTTGAAACCTTTGTAGCAAATAAAAGTAATTAATGGAGGTAAACATGACTACAAAATATCTCCATGAAAAGATTGGCTTAACCCTAGTTGAAATTATGATCACTTTAGCATTGTTAGGTATTGTCCTGGCTGTTGGTTATTCTTTTTATTTTGTTGGCAAAAATAGTTTTGACCAGGGTGAAAGTCAATCCAATATACAGAGAGATATTAGGTCTGCAGCAGCCAAAATCACAAAAGAAATTCGCAATGCAGATCAAATTAGTAATAGTCCCAATACATTTTCTGGACAAAAATATTATTCCATAAGACTTGAGGGTAATCAAATAATTATCGATATGGTAAATAGTAATGGTTTCATAACAAGACAGTCTATAACCAGTCCGGTAATAAATACACTTTTCTTTGAACTTAAGCCAGCGAAGGTTCTTAGGTTCGATGTGGTTGGAAACAATGGTAAAATGTCAAAGGATTATAGGATTTCGTCAGAAGTCTATCTAAATAATTTAAAAAGCGGTACTATAGGCCAAATAACTTCGATATATTTTACGAAACCCGTTGAGTAAGCATGGCAAAGGGACGTTTAGTTTGCCACATTCGGTTGCCCGGATAAAATCCGGAAGGCTAAAAGTCTTTCGAATTTTTCCAAATAGGGAATGTTCCCACACATGTTACAAACTTAACGAACTAAAGTGTTTGATCATTGCAAATCCCTGTTTGATTGTACTATATTGACTCCGAATAAAAACTCCCCCTACCTTTCTACGAGACATTAAGAAGATAGGGGGAGTTTTTATTATTTTTTGGATTATGGAGTTACAATGAGATCCTTAATATCGATTTTATTAGTTAACATGTCGTTTTGCAGCAAGAATTCCTGGGTTTTTTCAAGGTCTTCGAGATCTTTGTCTGTGATGGAGGGGTTAAAATCATACCAGCCGTACATTTGCTCGACGTCCGCCAGGGAGATGCCGGTTTCCTCGGCAGCCATGGCATAAACTTCTTCGTGTTTTTCTTTCATGTATTGAAGACTTTCTGCATGCACCTTTAAATAGCGCTGCACCAGATCGGGGTGATTTTTGTAAAAGTCGCCAGATACAGCTATAACAATGGTAGCATCCAAGAGACCTTCGCCGGTGGTGATAATCCGGGCACCGCTTGTCAGGGCACCTGGTACTGCTGGGCCGGCAATGAGGGCAGCGTCGACATTACCAGATTGCAGGGCAGATAAGGCGGAAGGTATGGGCATATTGATGTATTCTACATCTTCTGGTTTTAGGTTATTTTCCTGCAGACTAGCCAAAAGAAGTTGGTGTAGGATGGTACCTTTAGGACCAGCAACCTTTTTACCCTTTAGGTCGGCTACAGATTGAATATTTGGGTCTTTGGCCATGATGGTAAAGGCTTTGGGCGCTCTGCTGTACATACCAATAATTTTTAGATCAACGCCGTTGGCTGCTGCCAGTATAGCAGAAGTGCCGCCCAAGGCGTTGCAAAAATCCAAAGATCCCGAAGCAAGGGCTGCTGTCATTTTTGGCCCCTCGGTAATTTCCGGAAAGGCTACTTGTATGTTATCCTGTGCAAATTCTTTTTCAAATAATCCCATTTTCTTTTCTACAATGGAAGGAACATTAAGTGGGAGTTTCACATAGGAGATTTTAATGCTTTCAACCTTTTGTTGAGCCTGATCATCCTGTGCTGAGGAAGGAGTGGTTTGAGCTTGCTGTCCACCGCACCCTGTCAGTACCAGTGTTGTCAGTATAAGTATAGCAATCAATTGAAAAATTCTTTTCATAACTTCACCCTATTTCGTTTATTTTCCGGTAATTGTGCGTAAAATTTGTTCCCGTATCTGGAAAAAATTCTGCGAGAGTGGGTCACGAGGATAGTCCAGGGGCACTGGAACATCTTCAATTATGCTTCCTCCATCGAAAATCACCACCCGTTGGCCAAGAAAGACAGCCTCATCCACATCATGTGTAACAAAAATAATGGTCTTTTTCTCTAATAGAAAGATATCAATCAATTCGGTCTGCAAATTTTTTCTGGTAAAGGCGTCCAGTGCCCCCAGTGGCTCGTCCATCAGAATGATGTCAGGGTCGTAGCAAAGAGTTCTTCCCAGAGCAACCCTCTGGGCCATACCGCCGGAGATCTGTGACGGATAAGCATCTTTAAATTTTTTCAGACCCAGCAAGTCTAAAAAGTGGGCAACAGTTTGACTTACCTGCTGGCGATCCTTTTCTTTAATAAGAGGGAGGGCCATATTTTCTTGCACCGTTAACCAGGGCATCAGCCTGGGTTCCTGAAAGACTATGCTAATTCTTTCTTTTCCTGTGGCCCTTTCCTTTTCTGGTGCAAGGAATGAAATGTGGCCCTTAGTAATTTGTTCTAAGCCACAAAGCAGCCGCAGTAAAGTGGTTTTACCAGAACCGCTTTTCCCCACCAGGGTGACAAAACTACCGTCTTTGATCGTTAAATTAATATTTGAGAGGGCTTTTATTTCTTGATCATGAATGGTGTATGTTTTGCTAAGATTTTCTATGTTAACTCCTGCCATAAGATACCCTCTTTCCAGTCCAAGGGAGTAGGTAATTAGTTAGTTTAAAGAAACTAAAATCAATAATATAGCCGAACAAGCCGATGGTAAGAATGCCCACAATAATAATATCTGGACGAGAAAGCTGTTCCGCTTCGATGATCATATAGCCAATGCCTGAGGATGCTGCAATCAGTTCTGCCCCAATCAGTGACCGCCAGCTGTAGCCTAACCCCAGTCGAAATCCCACAATGATGGAGGGGAGGGCTGCAGGCATAATAATCCGTGAAAACTTGTCCCAGGTGTTAAAGCCAAATACATCGCCCACCTCCAGCAGTTGTTTGCTGCAGCCTAAGATACCGTTGGCAGTGTTTAGAAAGACAGGGAAAAAGGTAGCCAAAATAATCACCGCAAGCTTGGAAGCCTCTTCAATGCCAAACCAGAGAATGAGAATCGGGATGCAGGAAATGGGCGGAATGTGTCCTAGAAAATCCAGCACAGGATCAATAAAAGGTGCCAACCTCCGGTTCATGCCAACCAAAACAGCCAGCGGGAAGGCAAACATAACAGTTAAGAGAAAACCTGCAAAGACCCTGTACAAGCTAATGGCGATATGATCAAGCAATACGCCGCTGGCAGAAAGGTCAAGAAATGTTTGCCAGATCCTAGAGGGAGGGGGAATAATATACTGGTTGATAGATTCTGTGGCTGAGCCAATAAACCATAGCATTAGAATCATTAGTGGAATGACAATACCCCTTAGCCGCTGCATAAATAACCTCCCCAAAAAAAGAAAACCTCTTAGGTTATATCGATAATGACTTTTCAATTTAATTATATAGTAACATAGATTCAATTTCTAAGATGCAGTTCTTTGTTATACCTTGTATTTTATGATCCCTAGTAAAAGTTTTGGTGCCGGTTGTTGTATAAGTGACTTTTTCAACAACCGGCACCGTCTTTCATTACCTGTTAGGCTTATTTGATTTAAATAACAAGATTTGGCTATACTACCCTTCTTGGCTCCCTGCAGCACTAAAGCTAATTTGGCCACAAAGATGGGTGTTATGTTGTTACACTTTAGGTGGTTGATGAAAATAGCTTTACTCTAGGTTAAGCTTCATAAAGAATACCTCAACATCATCATTACGGTTTTGGGTCCATTTAAGTTTATCAATGCACCAACCAGTGATCATTACACTATTGTCTGTTTGCTGGATAGAAAAACCGAGGTCAAATTTACTGCCAGCCAGGGTTTTCTCCCATAATTTCTGACCTGTTTCGTCAGTTTTGACTAGGTAAAGATCATATCCCCGCCCGGCCTTGGGGTTGGTCCAACCGGCCAGCAGGAAGCCACCATCTTGGTATTGCTGTACTGATTTAGCCACAGCCCAGCCATTTCCCCGATAGGTTTTCTGCCACTGTTGATTACCCGAGGTGTCAATTTTTATTAGGTAAGCGTCGGAGCCCGTTGGGTTAGAGGTGGAAGTTTCCCCGGCCAATAGGTAACCACCGTCAGATGTTTCCTGCAAAAAATTCACACAGTCCAGGCCGCTGCCACCTAATGTCTTCGTCCATAGCTTTTTTCCCTTGCTGTCAACTTTAGCTAAATAGATATCTAGACCACCTGTTTTTGTGGAACTGGTCTGTCCTGCCAGCAGATAGTCTCCATCCTTGGTTTCTAAAACTTGGACTCCGGTATCAAGGTTTTTGCCGCCAAAGGTCTGCTCCCATTGCAGTTTACCCTGGTCATTGGTTTTGATCAGGTAAATATCTTTATCCCCGGCCCCGGAGGAGTTTGTTTCCCCCACCAGGATATAGCCCCCATCGGAGGTTTCCTCTACCCATTTAGCACTATCGTCGCTGCTGCCACCCAGGGTTCTTTGCCATTTTTGCTGCCCTGCGGCGTCGGTTTTTACCAGGTAGACATTTTTATCCAAGCCCCCCCAGTTGAAGGATTGGCTAACACCAGTCATAATAAAACCACCGTCTTTGGTTTGGTTTATGGAGAGGAGCCGATCTTCGCTACCCCCACCATAGGTTTTTCGCCATTTTAATAAACCCTTCTCATCAAACTTTAGCAGCAATGCATCATATTTGCCACTTCCTTGGAGATAGGAGGACATGGTTTCAGCCACCACAACGTAGCCCCCATCCTCTGTTTGGAGGGCTGTGATACCCCGATCTACCTCTTTAGTGCCTTCTACCTTTTCAAACTCCGTCAACAATTGATTGGCCCAAGCCTGTGTTGAATAAAAGGTCAGCCAAAATAACACTGCAAAAAGTACTAGAAAACCGGATGTTATTTTTCTAAACATTATGTATTTACTCCTCCACTCGTCGAGAGTTATTACCGGCGCTCCGCCAAGGTCGCTCAGGGGGATAACGATGGCACTTCTAAATTCGGTGAGTTTTGTTTGCACTAAGGAACCCAGGCCATAGTTCATGGCACAAGATTATTTTCATACTATTATACAAGGGTTTTTTCAGGCAGAGAAGAAATAAAATACCAATAGTTTAATTTGCGTTACTTGGAGGAGTAAAGTGGTTGCTTTTTACGTTTTTGTATTTATCATCGGTCTGGTGGTGGGCAGCTTTCTCAATGTTTGCATCTACCGGGTTCCCCTGGGGGAAACAGTGGTTACTAAGCCCTCCCATTGTTTGAATTGTAGTACCCCTCTTAAGCCCTGGGATTTAGTACCCTTGTTCAGCTATGTCTTATTAAAGGGTAAATGTCGATACTGTGGGGTGAAAATATCCTGGCAGTACCCCTTGGTGGAGCTGGTTACCGGGGTAATCTTTTTGGCCACTGTCTTTAATTGGGGTATCTCCTGGGAAGCCCTAGCCATGTTAATATTTTTTTCCATGCTGGTGGTCACTACAGTCATTGACCTTTACCATCAAATTATTCCCGATGGGGTGCTGCTGGTAGGCGGAATACTGGGGATGCCAATGGTATATTTGCAATCCCTGGATCAATTAAAGTGGGGTTTGATTGGATTCTTTGCAGCAGGGCTGTTATTTTTGTTAATTGCCATTGTCTCCAAAGGGGGGATGGGCGGTGGTGATATTAAATTGGCTGCAGTGATGGGACTTTATCTGGGGTTAAAGTCAGTGGCCATAGCCCTTTTCCTTTCCTTTTTATTAGGTGGCTTGATTGGCATGTTATTATTGGTAACAGGCATCAAGGGACGTAAGGACCCAGTTCCCTTTGGTCCCTTTTTGGCTGTGGGTGCAGTTTTATCAGCCTTTTGGGGTGAGAGAATGATTGATTGGTATCTACGTTTTTTATAAATCTAAACTATTGCCAACGAAAAGTGAAGAAGGTGGCCAGACACAACTTCCTGCCCGAAGTCATATGTTAATGTAAGAATAATGGCAGGTATGTTTATGACCTTTTTCTATAGGGGGTAGTAGGTGGTGAAAATTGGTGATATTGTAACAAGGAAGATTTACGGGGAAGATATGCAGTTCTGTGTTTTGGGTTTTTATACCAATCAGAGGACTGGTGAAAAGGTAGCAATTCTGGCCCTATTAGATCCTAATCTTATTGTAGAAGCTTCGGTGCAGGAGCTCAATCCGGTCTCGGCCAGAAAACTCTTTGCTTTAACCCAGAATTTTGTGCACTAGAAAAGCCTCGGCTTGCTGCTAGACCTGGGCAAGCTGATTCCTTTCCGTCAGACCATCTACCTTTATCTTATTGGTGTAAATATTGGTGTAAATAATGTCGAAAGCCGCCGTTATGGCGGTTTCGTTTTTGCATAGTTTTTTAGCGGTGTTTTCTTATAGTCTCCGTTCAGGTTCATTATGCAGCATATTTTCACAGATACTCTGGATATTATTATTCAAGCTTGGAAGTATTTTTTTTCTCTAGAGATAACATATTATACACAGCTACTACTTTTTTTGGATATAATTAACACTAAATGATGAATAAAAATGGAACCTTAAAGTACGCACATTTTTCTATTAACAACAACTAATCTGTAGTGTAATTAATTTCCAGATTGTTTTAAATATCTAGTGACAGGAAATCAGTTCTAATAACCTAAAGTTTTAAGGTAACAATAATTAAGATGAGTGAAAGGAGCTGGGTATTTGCCTTGAGTGATAAATATATTACCATTGCGCAAAATGCTGTCCAAAGGGCAACGGCTGAGGGTGCAGCAATGGCTGAGGCCTTCTTGCTCAGTGGCAAGGAGTTATCCATTGAAACTAGGAACGGTGAAGTAGAGACCATGAAATTGGCCGAAGACAGGGGCCTGGGTATCCGGGTTATAACAGATGGAAGGGTAGGCTTTGCCTATACCACTGATTTTAGTACTTCAGGTCTGGATCAGATTGTTCAACAAGCCTTGGCCAATGGTGCCAATACAGAACCAGATAACTATCATACTCTTCCACGTATAAGTGAACCGTATCCGGCCTTAGATATTTATGATCCTGCCATCCGTGATGCTTCTGTAGAGGCTAAAATTAAAATGGCAGTGGAAATGGAAAATGCCGCTAAGCAACAGGACAGCAGAGTTAAGATTATCGAAAGTTCGTCCTATCAGGATGGTGAAATGGAAGTAAGTATTGTAAACTCCCTGGGGTTGCAGGCACATTATCAGGGGGCTTACTGTGGTATCTATTTATCCTTGGTGGCCGGTGAAGGGGAGGATAGCCAAACTGGTTTTGCCATGAAATATGGTTTAAAATATGCAGATCTGGACCCAATATTCATTGGTAAAACTGCGGCGGAACGGGCCGTGCGCATGCTAGGGGCCAAGCCGGTCAAATCCCAGCGAGCTGCTGTTGTTTTAGATCCCTATATTGCCACCAATTTTTTAGGCCTACTGGCACCGGCTTTATCCGGAGAAGCTGTACAAAAGGGTAGGTCTCTATTTGGGGGTAAGATAGGTCAGGAAGTGGCCAGCAAATTGATTACTGTGGTAGATGATGGCAGGCTTAAGGGAGGTATTGCCTCTGCTCCCTTTGATGGGGAAGGAGTACCTACATCTGAAACCATTTTAATTGAACAAGGAAAATTAAAGGGCTTTTTGCATAATACCTATACAGCTGCCAAGGAGGGTATCTCTTCAACTGGTAATGGTGTACGGGGAACCTTTAAGGGTACGCCGGAGGTGGGAACCACAAACTTCTTTATCCAACCGGGGAAAGTTAGTGCGGAGCAAATAATTAAAGAGGTTAATAATGGGCTTTACGTAACCGAGGTCATGGGCATGCATACGGCAAACCCCATATCGGGAGATTTTTCCCTGGGTGCAGCAGGAATTTGGATTGAAAATGGTAAGCTGACACAACCCGTCCGGGGTGTTGCCATTGCAGGTAACATTATGGACTTGCTGGGTTCAGTGGATGCTGTGGGCAATGATCTGGAGTTTTTTGGGGGCAAAGGGGCACCTACCCTGCGTGTGGCCTCAATGTCTCTCAGCGGCAGCTAGGCCAATGGGCACTTTCCAGTGCCCATTCTATATTTCTCAAAGAAAATGAAAACTTTTTGTTTTGTTACTATCTTTGCAAGAGGATATGTAATATGGTAAAATGTGTGTCGGTATGTGGGGAGAATAAAATTATGAACATTCTTGTATTGCATGGGCCCAACTTAAATCGATTGGGTAAAAGGGAACCAAAGGTTTATGGTCATACTACCCTAGAACAAATCAATGGTCAGATCATAAATTTGGCCCAGGAATTGGGAGCCGTGGTAGAAACCTATCAATCCAACCACGAGGGAGACCTAATAGATCGACTACAGGCAGCTTCGGAAAAGATGGATGCTGTGGTGTTTAACCCTGGGGCTTTTACCCATTATAGTATAGCCCTGCGGGATGCAGTGGCTTCCCTTGACATTCCTGTGATCGAGGTGCATTTATCGAATATACATGCCCGGGAAGAATTTCGTCAGAAATCTGTTATTGCAGCGGTGGCAGCCGGTCAAATTAGCGGTTTTGGTTCGGCAAGTTACTTGCTTGGTGTTCGGGCAGCCGTATCCCTTGCACAATCCAGGAGGAATCAAAAATGATCCAACGTTTAACCAGACTACGTCAAAAAATGTCTGAACAGGGGATTTCCCATTTATTTGTTACTAAACCGGAGAATCGTTTTTACCTCAGTGGTTTTACCGGTACCACTGGGGTTTTGTTGATTGGCCAAGCCACTGCGGATTTTTTAACTGATTTTCGTTACATAGAACAGGTTAAAATACAAAGCCCGCATTTTAATGTGGTTAAGGTTGATCAAGTGTCGCCCTTTGGATTACTTTCCGACATATTGAGGAATTATAAAAGTGACAAGCTGGCCTTTGAGGCTGACCATTTAACCCATAAACAATATCAGGAACTCAAGAACCAACTGCCAGGCATTGAACTAGTGCCCTGTGAGGAATTGTTGGAAGATTTACGGATGATCAAAGATGAAGTTGAAATCGATGTTATTCGTAGTGCTATGCAAATAGGGGATAAAGCCTTTAACCATATTTTGAAATGTATAAAACCCGGTACTTCGGAGTTGGAATTGACCCTGGAACTTGAATTCTTTATGCGTAAACTTGGGGCTTCGGGCACGGCCTTTGATACCATCATGGCTTCCGGTCCAAGATCGGCTCTGCCCCATGGTGTTGCCAGTGAACGTCTACTGCAAACTGGGGATTTTCTAACCATGGATTTTGGTGCCTTATATCAGGGTTATAACTCCGATATGACCCGCACAGTGGTATTGGGCCAACCCGACAGTAAGCAGCAAGAAATTTATAATATAGTTCTGGAAGCCCAAATGGCTGGATTGGCAGCGGTGAGGGCAGGGGTTCCAGCAAAGGAAGTGGATGCCGCAGCCCGGGCAGTGATTTCAAATCATGGGTACGGAGAATATTTCGGCCATGGTACTGGTCATGGAGTGGGTATTGCTATTCACGAAAGTCCCAGGTTGAACACCAAGGATGAAACCATTTTACAACCGGGCATGGTTGTGACAGTTGAACCAGGCATTTACCTTCCCCAATGGGGCGGGGTGCGTATAGAGGATAGTGTGTTAGTGACCGAAAATGGTTGTGAGATACTCACTTCTTCACCTAAAAAAGAGCTAATTAGATTGTAAATTTAGTTTTAGGAGGGCGATTACGTTGATCTCTACCAGTGATTTTAGGACCGGTTTAACGGTCGAAATTGAAAACAACGTTTATCAAATTATTGAATTCCAGCATGTTAAACCCGGAAAAGGTGCTGCTTTCGTACGTACCAAAATGAAAAATATGCGCACAGGGGCTGTTATTGAAAGAACCTTTAACCCTAACGAAAAATTGGCTCCAGCTAGAATTGAACGTCAAGAAGTCCAATATCTATATAATGATGGTGAAAACTATAACGTGATGAATATGGAAACCTACGATCAATTCACTGTTTCCAAAGAAGATATGGGTGATGCAGTGAAGTGGTTGAAAGAAAATATGACTCTAACCATTGCCAGCTTCAATGGCAGCATTATGGGTGTAGATCTTCCCAACACTGTTGAACTGGAAGTTGTCGAAACAGCCCCTGGCATTAAGGGAGATACTGCTTCTGGCGGTGGCAAACCAGCCACTTTGGAAACAGGCGCGGTGATCAACGTACCCTTCTTTATCAACGTTGGAGATGTACTGCAAGTAGATACCCGTACCGGAAACTATGTAAAACGGGTATAATATCCTCTGATGTTTAAAACCCCCTTACATGAGGAATAATACTGTAGGGTTACTACGGTACCAAATGTAAAGGGGGTTTTTTCATGGATAGTTTAAAATCAAAGGTAGCGTATCTACAAGGACTGGCTGACGGAATGGATCTGCCAGTGGAAAACAAAGAAGGACGGTTACTGAACGGCATTATAAGTGTTCTAGAAGACGTAGCCGAAGAATTAGAAGGCCTAGAGGAAGCCCAGGAGCAGCTGGAAGATTATGTAGAAACCATTGATGAGGATCTCTACACGCTGGAGGAAGACCTTGGTAGTTGTGAATGTGAAGAGGGCGACTATGTAGAGGTTGAATGCCCCGGCTGTGGTGAAACGGTCATGTTTGAGTCAGATATACTGGAAGACGATGACGTTATAGAAGTTACTTGCCCAAATTGTGATGAAGTGGTGTTCGTCAACGATGTCGATGATTCTGAACCCCTGGAAGGCAAGGACGGCACCAGACATTCCTAATCAATATATAGCAACAAACAAGACAGGGACTTAGGGCCCTGTTTTTTCTTTTAGCCTTTAGCTTTTAGCCGTTAGCTGTTAGCTTTTGGGCTATTCACCGGTGCAGGCACTTGCACTCTTGTAAATTTTTAGCTTGGTTAGAAGTTTTACTGCGGCAAGAGACCTGCAAAAAGCCCCACGGCTATATGGACTATTGAATCCATTCGACAAATGGAGTTATAATAAGAATGTTGAAATAATGTAGAAATGGGGGAACTACACTTGGCTAGCAAAAAAATACTGATCATTGGTGGTGTGGCCGCTGGCCCCAAAACAGCAGCCCGTGTTCGTCGTTTAGATCCCGAAGCACAAATAACAATCCTGGAAAAGGGTAAGTACATATCCTATGCCGGTTGTGGCATGCCTTTTTATCTTTCTGGCAAAATTCACCAATTTGATGAATTGTATTCTACCTCCTATGGTGTAAAACGTGATCCTGAATTCTTTAAAACTGAGCGTGGTGTGGATGTATTTACCGGAGTAGAAGCTATTTCTATTGACCGTGCTAACAAGAAGGTTGTTGCCCGGGATGTGGAAACTGGTGAAGAAAAGGTTTATGAATATGATAAATTAGTATTAGGTACAGGATCCTACCCCATTACTCCGCCCATTGAGAATCTTGATTTAGCAGGGGTATACCGCCTAAATCACCTTACAGATGCTGAAACAATTAAGAATGCCTTGGATGCTGGTGAAGTAAATGAAGTTGTTGTCATTGGTACTGGGTTTATTGGTATGGAAGCTGTGGATGCCATTTTCAACCCCAGACGTGCCGTAACCGTGGTAGAATTCAAAGATACTTTACTACCTGGTATCCTCGATCCTGATATGGCCAAAATACTCTATAAGAACTTCTATGAGCAAGGCCTAGAAGGACGCTTTGGAGAAAAGGTTCTAAAGTTAGAGGGCGAAGATGGTCGTGTAACTAAAGTTATCACCGATAAAGGATCCATTGACGCAGATGCAGTTATTTTAGCTGTGGGTGTGCGTCCCAATGTTAAGTTGGCTCAAGAGGCTGGTCTCACCATTGGTGAAACAGGTGGCATTGTTGTAAATGAATATTTGCAAACTAGCGATCCAGATATATATGCACTGGGTGACTGCGCCGAAAATGTTAACCTAATAACCGGTAAAAAGGTCTTTGCACCTATGGCTACCTATGCTAACCGTCAAGGTCGTGTGGTGGGTGATAATGTTACTGGAGGTAAGTCTACCTTTAAAGGTGTCCTAGGAACCGGTGTATTGCATTGTATGGATATGAATGTTGCCCGGACAGGTTTGGGTGAAGTACAAGCCAAGGCCCTGGGCTATGATATTGAAACCATTACTGTGGCTACCTTTGATATGACCCACTATCATCCCAGCAGCAATAAGGTTATTATCAAGATGATTGCTGAAAAGGGTACCCAAAGGGTTCTCGGCATGCAGGGTATAGGTAAAGGTGAAGTGGCTAAACGGGCAGACGTAGTGGCAACCATGCTCCATTATGGTGGTACCTTGGATGATCTGCTAACTATAGACCTTGGCTATGCACCTCCCTATAACACACCCATTGATCCCATGGTCCATGCCGGTAATGCCTTGAAGAATAAGCTTGAAGGACTAGCTAAGACCTATACACCGGCGGAAGTGCAAGCAAAAATAGAAAAAGATGAGGACTTTGTCCTGCTGGATGTTCGTCCACCTCATCAGTTCATTATGCGCAACATTAAAGATAAGCGTACCCAACAGTTGACCCTAAGTGAAATAAGGGAAAAACTGGATCAAGTGCCAAGAGATAAAGAAATCGTTACTGTATGCGTCATGGGCAGCCGTGCCTACGAAGGTGCCCGGATCCTTGAGGGTGCTGGATTTAATAACGTAAAATTCATGGAAGCCGGCATGGAAGGCTGGATCTTTGATATGGACGATTTCTAGGAACACTAAGGGACCTGTGCAGATTGCATGGGTCTCTTTTTTGCTATTAGCCGTTAGCTTTTAGTCGTTAGCTCTTAGTCATTAGAGCATGCGGTAAGGGTAAAGTAACAGGATGAAGATACAAGGTAGCACGTACCTCAGGAATAAGACTAAAGGCTAAAGACTAAAAATCTAGCTCAATGGTTCTATTTAGTTGTTAATTAAAAGGGTTTTTATGAATAGATCAAGAAGATTTTAAGGAATGAGATATTGATACCTTTATGAAGGAGGGGACAAATGAAAAAATATTTTATTCTGTTATTATCTCTCGTGGTATGTTTTTCTTTTATCGTTCCTGCTGGAGCTGAGGAGTTATCCAGGGATAAAAGGGCTTTGGTGGAGAGGATTAATACCAGTCTGAGCGAGATGAATACAGACCTATCGTCCACTGCTACAGGTTCAGCTGAATACAAATTGAATCAACTGGGTGGCGAGGCCCTGATGATGTTACCACAATTGGCTGGTATGCAGGGTGCTAAGGTATCCTTTGACTATAGCTTAAATGCACCTGCGGATCAAATGGGTATGCAATGGAAAATGAATTATCAAGGGAAAACCTACCAGGGTGATCTTTACTTTGATGATTCCAGGGTTATCTTTACCAAAGATTTTCTTGAGATGATCAAGGAGATAAACCCTGCAGCAGACCTACCTGACTTAAATACAATGCCTCAATATCTTTATGTAGATCAACCTGAGTTTGCTCAGATGTGGACCAGCCCTTGGCTGGGTTCTAAAATTAATCTTATAATGCCGCTGCAAAGCGAATTGCTAACCTTTATCCTAGAGGGAGTACCAAACAACACTATCAGCAGTTACGGTAACGATTTAAGGATTTCCATAGACCAACAACAATTTGCCGCCTGCTTAGCAGGTATTATGGAGAAAATCCAAAAAGACCCGGAACGCTTTGCAGACCTGGTGGCAAAATATGTCACAACCTTGGATCCGAGTCAGAGTTACGATGTGATAAGGTCGGATATTCTTGCAGATATTAAGGTGGAAAATAATCAAGTTCCCACTGCTGATGAAATGATCAAGTCAATGGCAGAAGCTGGTTTTGAGTTTAATAATTTGACCTATGTCATACCCAGGGGTAAAAATGGCCCCAGCAGTTTTACTCTGAATATGAAAATGAAGGATCCTACCACCGCCAAGGATTTAGGTGAAATGAATTTCAAGGTTGATCAGGTAAAATCAGGCGATAAAATAAAAGGCACCATGGATTTTGACGTAAAGGGTGTTGTAAAAGAGCAAAACATAGCTTTTAGCTTTAAGTTGGCAGGGGATTATGATCAAACCAAAACTAATGCTACATCAAATATGTCCTTGACCATTGATACTACCCAGGGAGCCATGAAAATGTTTAATCTGGGGATGGACATAATCTCCCAGGCCAAAGTTGATAAGCATGTGAACATTGCAGTACCGGTATTAACACCGCAAAACAGTCTTAACCTTGATCAGTTGACCAGTAAAGAGGAACAGGAAACAGTGCAAGCAAAGATGTTTCCTGGTCTAGAGAAGCCAGTGGATGTAGCCATAAATGGTAAACCCCTGAAATTTGATGTCCAACCCATTATTAAGGAAGGTCGCACCATGGTACCCCTAAAGGATCTTGCCGAGGCTTTAGGGTGCAGGTTAAATATGATCAATGATCAAGAACTATATCTGGTCAAGGGAAATAAATATCTGCTAATGAAGATCGGTGAAAGAAAATACACGCTAAATGGTAAGACGAAAATACTAGATGTGCCAGCCTTTGTTAAGAACGGCAGAGTTCTTGTTCCCATCCGTTTCATCGCCGAAGGGCTAGATTGCCAGGTGAAGGCGGAGGAAAATACGGTATATATCATGAGCTATTAGCCGTTAGCCATTAGCTGTTAGCTTAAGGATATTGATTTGGTTACCGGTAGGCTGATAAATTAAATATTTGACATACATTCTAGTTTCTTCCGTCAGCTTTGCTGCAACCTTCCTCTACGAGGAAGGTTTTTTATTATCCCCTTTTTAGAGGGGGGATGCACAGCTTGTTTTAATACAACTAATAGACACAAATGCCGTTAACGGCACCAGCAAAGGATGAAAACTATGAACAATTACGGGCGACCAGAGGTCGCCCCTACGAACCCACGGTTTATGGCTAATAGCTAATCCAACCGAGGTGCCTGGCACCGTCGAATGACTGAGCTATTTTCAGGATATCTAAAAGCTAACAGCTAATGGCTAAGAAGGGAGTGCTATCTATGGCACTCTTTTTTCTTTTGTTTTTGGCATAAAATGGTTTTCCTCTCCATATGTATAGGATAGGGAGGGGACAAACTATGTCTGTCTTGAGGCAATTACAAGTCCTTGATACTAATAGAATACCCCTGGAAGAGGTGCTTAATCTACTACCCCCAAATTTACGTCAATTACTGGCTGAACTGCCCATGTCCATTAAAGAAGAGGTAGAAGAAATTCGGGTTAGGCAAGGGCGGCCATTGATGTTGGGGTTGGCCCAGGGGGACTGTTTCATTAGTGAAAAGGGTACGGTGACTAGTTCCCTAGCGGATGCCTACGTTGTTAATAATCTAGACGTAGAAAGAGCTACCCAACTAGTTAGTAGAAGTTCCTTATATGCCCTAGAAGAAGAGCTAAGGAATGGTTTTATTACCTTGCCTGGAGGCCATCGGGTTGGTATCACCGGCAAAGTCCTAACGGATCAGGGGGGAATAAAAAATATTAAATATATTTCTGGTTTTAATTTTCGTATCTCCAGGGCAATAATCGGAGCGGCAGATAAGGTCTTACCCTATCTTATTTCGCCGGAGGGGCGATTTTATCATACAGTACTGGTATCGGCACCCCGTTGTGGTAAAACCACTATGCTAAGGGATATGATCCGAAGACTCAGTGAGGGTATTCCTGAACTGGGTTTTGCCGGAGTAACCGTTGGTGTGGTGGACGAGCGTTCCGAAATTGCCGGTTGTTTTAGGGGAATTCCCCAGCGGGATATCGGACCTAGAACCGATGTTTTAGACGCTTGTCCTAAGGCAGCGGGTATGATGATGCTGCTGCGTTCCATGGGCCCAGCAATTATAGCCACTGATGAGATTGGGCGACAGGAGGATGTTGCAGCACTGGAGGAGGTGCTAAATGCCGGGGTTAAGGTTCTTACTACAGTCCACGGCTCTTCTCTGGAGGAACTGGCTGATCGTCCAGCTTTGCAATATCTTTTTAAAATAAAAGCTATTCAAAGGTTCGTTTTATTAGGTAGGACCAGGGGAGTAGGGACTATAGAAGACATCATTGACGGCCGAACCATGAGGTCGTTGGGGGTGAAAATATGTTGAAATTAATTGGTGCAGCCGTAGTGGTGTTTTTTTGTACTTTAATCGGCATGACCATAGCCAGCAGCTATAGCCGAAGGCCCGGTGAGATACGGTCCCTATTGAATGCTCTGCAGATCTTAGAAACGGAGATTTCCTATGGTGCAACGCCCTTACCAGATGCCCTAGCCAATGTTGCGGCACGCTGTGACCAGAGGGTGGCATTGTTGTTTAGCCGGACCAGTGAAGAACTAATGAGTTTACGGGGCATCACTGCCAGGGAGGCCTGGGATATTGCCCTGTCTGAATATTATCCGCAGTCAGCTTTGTATAAAACAGACCGTGCTATTCTTATGGAATTGGGAGCCAGTCTAGGCATATCCGATCGAGAAGATCAAGTAAAACATCTAGTATTGGCTAAGGAACAATTAAAGCTGGAACATGTCAAAGCCGAAGAAGCTTCCCAAAAAAATACCAAGGTTTATAACTACTTGGGCTTCCTAGGAGGCCTTACCGTGGTACTAATCCTTATTTAAGAGAGGGGATATGATACATGGGCAATATTGACCTAATTTTTAAAATTGCAGGGGTTGGTCTATTGACAGCGGTTTTGACAACATTGCTTAAGGAATATAAAAAGGATGATTACGCTGTTCTAGCGACTCTGGGAGGATTGACGGTAGTTCTTTTTTGGGTGGTACAACTTCTGGGAGGGTTGTTTGATCAAGTAAAATCAGTCTTTAAGTTGTTTTAGAGAAGGGGTCAGGGCTATGGATATTTTACAAATCGTTGGACTGGGTTTAGTTGTTTGTATCCTTGCTATCATCCTGCGCCAGCAAAAGCCGCCCATGGCTACATTATTGACCATGACAGCAGGAGTCATCATATTTTTAATCATGATGCCGCAAATTACAGCAGTTTTTAATGTTCTTCGGGATCTGGCAAGCCAAGCTAACGTTAGCATGGCTTATATGGGTACCATTTTGAAAATTGTAGGGATAGCCTACATTGCAGATTTTGGCTCCCAGATTTGTCGGGACGCCGGGGAAAGTGCTCTAGCTCTCAAAATAGAATTTGCAGCCAAGATTATTGTACTGGTGATGGCAGTACCAATCATAGTGGCGGTGCTGCAATCCCTGATAAAATTGGTGCCTTAAGGTGGGAGGAAGGTTGCCAAAATTTATTTATACCTGGATATTGATATGTTTGCTCTTGGCTCCGGTACCAGTTCAGGCAGCATCGGAACCACAAAGCCTAAGCACAGAGGGGCAATTGGCTGAGCTGGAGATGGGCAAACTGGAAGAGTTTATGGAACATCTTAACTCGGAAATTGAGGGGGCAGTTCCCTCACTAAACTTTAAAGAACTGGTGATACAAGTAATTAAAGGGGACTTAGATTGGCAGGTATCAGATATTTTTACTGGCCTTTTAAAGTTCTTCTTTAAGGAAGTGGTGGCCAATGCATCACTGTTGGGTAAGTTGGTGGTTCTGGCAGTTATTTGTGCAGTATTACAAAACTTAATGTCCGCCTTTGAAAAGGGAACTACCGGAAAATTGGCCTATGCAGTTAGTTATATGGCCCTGGTGACCTTAGCCATAGGATCCTTTACCCTGGCCGTCAATGTTGGCATGGAAGCCATTGATAATATGGTTCATTTTATGCAAGCCTTAATGCCCCTTTTATTAACTCTTTTAGCTGCAATGGGGGGAGTTGCTTCCACCGCTATTTTCCATCCAATTATTTTTGGCTCCATAACCACCATTGGTACAGTGATAAAGGTGATCGTTTTTCCATTATTTTTTTTCTCCGCCATATTGAACATCTTAAGTAACCTTTCAGAAAAGTTTCAAGTATCTCGTTTGGCAGACCTTTTAAAAACTGTAGCTATGAGTGTATTAGGATTGTGTACAACTATCTTTCTCGGCATCTTTTCCATCAAAGGTGTAGCTGGTTCTGTTAGCGATGGGGTTGCCATACGTACTGCGAAGTTTGCTACAGATGCCTTTATTCCGGTGGTTGGTGGAATGTTCTCAGACGCTCTGGATGCGGTCATCGGTTCATCCCTATTAATTAAGAATGCAGTGGGTATTGTTGGAGTTGTGATTATCTTTATTCTGACCATAATGCCTATGCTAAAAATTTTTGCTGTGGCCTTTGTATACAAGCTGGCTGGAGCTTTGATTCAGCCGGTGGGGGATAAGCAAATGGCTGATTGTCTTACAGTACTCGGGAAAAGTCTACTAAGTATTTTTGCAGCAGTGGCTACCGTTGGCTTAATGTTTTTCTTTGCCATAACCATCGTTGTGGGAATGGGTGATCTAATGACCATGTTACGTTAATAAGAGGGGTGATGGTGTTATTGGAAAGTATTAAAGAACTGGTACAAGTTCTAGTCATCATCATCGTTATGGCTGTATTTTTAGAAATGTTGCTTCCTAACAGCGATATGCAGGGTTATATCAAGATGGTTATGGGTTTGTTGATAATTGTCGTGGTGCTGGAAGCAGGGGCAAATTTAATCAAGCAAGATTTTAAGTTTGAATTACCCGCCCAGACTTCTAGAACCGAGGGACCACCCTTGGAGAGTATTATCAGCGATGGTCAAAGACTGGCTGGGATACAAAAAAAAGAAGCCATGGATGAATATCGACAAGGTATTGAAAAACAGGTGTTGGCTCTGGCAAGGCTACAAAGCAATATCAATGTAGCTGGAGTTCAGGTAACAACTGCTGATAATCCAGAAGATCCAAATTACGGCAGATTGACCAGTGTGGTATTGGAAATATCAAAGGAACCAGTCAACGATACGGATGTACCAAAGGTAGAACCCGTAGAAATAACTGTTGGCGTCAATGGTTTGACTGAAGCCAAGGAAACCTCAAAGTCTAATCATGGGGAGGCCCTGCAGGTCGCTCGTAATGTAGCAAATTTTTATAACATTCCCCTTGATCAAGTGAAGGTCGTTGAAAGCAAGGAATAAAGGAATTGAAATGTGAAATGCCTAATAAAGGAGGCTGTTCTATGAGCTGGTTGAAAAAACTAGTTGGAGACGGCGAAGTTGATGGACCTAAAAAAGAGCAATTAAAGAAGATTAAATTTATGGTTTTAGGTGCTGCCCTTGGTATTGGATTGTTGTTTATGGGTAGTTTAGGGAACGAGAAACAAGCCCAGTCATTACCTCCTACACCAGATAAGGTGGAGCTAAAAGCAAGTGACAACCCAAGGACTCAAACAGCCATGGCATCCGAAGAGGACTTTATGGCAGAAAAGCTATGCGAGATGCTGGAACAAGTAGATGGGGCCGGTAAGGTAAAGGTAACCATTCGCCTAGAAAATTCTACCCAGACGGAATATGCGATTAATACATCCACTGGTAAGAAGACCACCCAGGAAAAAGACCAGTCCGGTGGAACGAGAACCCTAACCGAAGATACTGATACAGGTCAACTGGTATTAGTGACACGCAGTGGTGAGGAAACCCCAGTCCTGAGTAGAGAGATTGCCCCTGCAGTGGCTGGAGTACTGGTTGTGGCAGATGGGGCAGATGATCCTAACGTTAAAGCAAAGCTATTCCGGGCTACTCAGGTAGCCCTAGGGATTGAACCGCACAAGGTTATTGTCATGGCCAGAAAGGCGGGTGCATAACATGTCTAAACGTTTCTGGTTTCTAGGATTACTAACAGTGGCAGGCATTGCTTTATTGGCCGTAGGGTCCCAGGGTGGCATAGATAAAGTTAAGGAGAATGCTAAGCTGACGAACAGTCCAGTGATGGAAGAGAGTGCCGTTAATCAGGGTACTACTCTACCCGATAGCACTCCTTCGGGTAACGCCGTTGAAGTACAGCAAGAAAAAACTGACTCAGGGATAAATGATGTCATGAAGGATACCAGCGGTTTCTTTGTGGAGTATCGTTTAGAGAGGGAAAGAAGCCGTGGACATCAAATAGAGATAGCCAGAGAAATTATTAATAACACCAATTCGGACCCTGAGATCAGGAAAAAAGCCCAGGAACAAATGTATGTTATCAGCAATAATTTGCAGAAGGAATTGGAAGTAGAAAGCCTAATTCGTGCTAAAGGTTATCAAGATTCTGTGGTATTCTTAGAAGGGAAAACTGTTACCGTTGTTATTAAAGCAAAGCAGCTCAATCAAGAGGATGCAGTTAAAATCACCGACCTTGTTTCCCGCAGCACCCAGGCTCAACCGCAAAATATAGTGATAATACCGAAGAATTAAATTTAGCCATCAGCCATCTGCCTTCAGCTTTTAGTTTTTAGCTTTTAGCTTCTAGTCATATTGAAACCAACATGCTATCGCAACTGCCCCTCTGAGGAAGGTGACAGCGAAGCTATAAAATGAATATCCTTAAGCTAACTGCTAACTGCTAACTGCTAACTGCTAACGGCTAACGACTATCGACTAACGGCCCACTGCCTATAAATAACCTATGATAGAATGACAAATGTTGGCTTAAGGACAACGGTAGTAGAATAAAAATTTTTTGATTTTTAGGAAGGCTTTTTCACAAATCTATAGAATATTGTATACTTGTGTTTCTTTAGTAGCCAATCCTCCGGTCCTTCTATATAATCATAATAGAATAAAAAAAACTTTTTTCGGCAACTGACGAATAGCTCAGGTTGTTGCAGAATAACAATAACCTGAGTTTTCTGTTATCTTTGCTGGGGGAGGAGGTTCGATAAGATGAGTCAACATTTAAAAATCACTGACACGACACTGCGTGACGGACACCAGAGCCTGTGGGCAACCCGTATGGCTACTGACGATATGCTGCCCATTATAGAAAAGTTGGATCAAATGGGGTATCATTCTTTGGAGGTTTGGGGAGGCGCAACCTTTGATGTTTGCTTACGCTTTTTAAATGAAGATCCCTGGGAACGTCTCCGGTTGATAAAGAAACATGTTAAAAATACCCCCCTGCAAATGCTACTACGGGGACAGTCTTTGCTGGGATATATGCACTACCCTGACGATATATTAGAACCTTTCATTTATAAAACAGTAGAAAATGGTATGGATATTATTCGGATTTTTGATGCTTTGAATGATATTCGTAATATGGAAAAGGCTATAGAGGTTACTAAGAAGGCTGGAGCCCATGCCCAAGCAACGGTGGTTTATACTGTTAGCCCAGTACATACTACCGAGCACTATCTCGAAACCGCCCTGCGGTTAGAAGAATTGGGCGCTGACTCAATCTGTATTAAAGATATGGCGGGTCTGTTGGCGCCATTTAAATCTTATGAACTTGTTAAATTATTTAAAGCTCATCTTAGTGTACCTGTGCAATTACATTGCCACTATATCGGCGGTATGGCAGTGGGTGCCTATCTAAAGGCAGCTGAAGCAGGCGTAGATGTAGTGGATACAGCTTCTGTTCCTATGGCCTTTGGTGCCTCCCAGCCCCCTGTAGAGACTGTGGTAAGGGCACTGAAGGGAACCCCCTATGACACAGGATTAAGTATTAGATCCCTGTTTGAAGTGGCTCAGTACTTTGAAGATGTGCGAAAGGTACTGGGACAGCAACGGGGGGTCACCCGTATTACTGATATGCGAGTATTTGAACACCAAGTCCCAGGAGGCATGATTTCCAACCTTGTTTCCCAGTTGGAGGAGCAAAAGGCATTACATCGGTTAGAAGAGGTATTGGAAGAAATACCTAGAGTTAGGGAAGAACTGGGTTACCCACCTCTGGTTACCCCAACTAGCCAAATCGTTGGAACTCAAGCTGTATTAAACGTATTAACAGGGCAAAGATATAAGTTGATTCCTGGTGAAGTGAAACTCTATATCGAAGGCTATTACGGTAAACCTCCTGCCACCATAGACCCTGCCATTAGCCGCAAGGTATTGGGGGAAAAGGAAGCCATTACTTGTCGCCCCGCAGACTTATTAGAACCAAAACTGGATAAACTAAGAAATGAGATTAAGGATTTAGCTATTAGTCAGGAAGATGTATTGAGTTATGCATTGTTCCCCCAGGTAGCCCGGAAGTTTTTTGAAGCACGTAAAAGGGGAGAAACAGGCCCTCAGCGGAAGGAAGCCTCCATTAAACCGGGAGCACCTGCCGATGTTAGTGGCACCAAGAGTACCAAGGAGGACAATAACATGAATCTTAATGAGTTAAAAGAGCTAATTAAAGTATTAGATCAAACGGATATTACCGAAATAGATCTGGAGAGCGATGGTACTAAAGTATCCATTCGTAAGGGTGGAAAAGTAACAGCCAATGTTGCACCTGCCGCAGCCCAGGCAGCAGCGCCAGCTCCAGCCGTTGAAGCAGCTAAAACTGAAGTGGTTGCAGAAGCTCCAGTGGCTGTAACCGAGACCTCAGAGGATTTAATTTCTATTACAGCGCCCATGGTAGGTACCTTTTACAAGGCACCATCCCCGGATTCAGAGCCCTTTGTAAAGGTTGGGGACGTTGTTGAGAAAGGCCAACCCCTTTGCATCATTGAAGCCATGAAGCTGATGAATGAAATTGAAGCTGAACAAGCTGGTGAAATTGTGCAAATTCTTGTTGAAAATGCTCAGCCAGTGGAATACGGACAAAAATTGTTCTTGATAAGAAAAAAGTAGGGAGAACGCATGTTTAAAAAGATATTAATTGCTAACCGGGGTGAAATTGCCCTACGTATTATTCGTGCCTGCCGGGAGTTAAACATAAAAACAGTTATAGTTTACTCTGAAGCTGACCGGGATAGTTTACCTGTGCGACTGGCAGACGAAGCATATTGTATCGGGCCGGCTCCTTCTGGTAAAAGTTACTTAAATATTACTAATATTATAAGTGCAGCTGAAGTATCTGGGGTGGATGCAATCCACCCCGGGTACGGCTTTTTAGCTGAAAATGCAAATTTTGCTGAAATATGTGAAGACTGTGGTATTACCTTCATTGGACCTTCCCGTCATGCCATTGAATACATGGGCAATAAAGCACTGGCCCGCAGCACCATGATTAAAGCGGGAGTTCCCGTTGTGCCTGGTTCCGAGGGAGCTGTCAGTGATGAGGAAGAAATTATTGCTACAGCAAAAGAAATTGGTTATCCTGTATTGATCAAGGCTTCTGCAGGCGGCGGAGGACGCGGCATGAGAGTAGCTCAAAGTGAAGCAGATTTGCTGAAAGCCATCAATACTGCCAAGAACGAAGCCCAAGCAGCCTTTGGCAATGGGGATGTGTATCTAGAGAAATATGTGGAGCAACCCAGACATATAGAATTTCAAATTCTCGGGGATCAAGAAGGCAATATTGTTTACCTTGGGGAAAGGGATTGCTCGGTACAACGAAGGAACCAAAAAGTTATTGAGGAGGCTCCATCCGTTGCCTTAACTTCAGAACTTCGGAGAAAAATGGGTGAAATGGCTGTTAAGGCAGCCCAAGCAGTAGATTACTACAATGCTGGAACTGTGGAGTTTCTATTAGACATTAATGACAATTTTTATTTTATTGAAATGAATACCCGCATCCAAGTTGAGCATCCAGTTACAGAATTAATTACCGGCATAGATCTAATCAAAGAACAAATCCGCATTGCCGCTGGGGATTCTTTGGGCTATGGTCAGGATGATATTCGTATTGATGGCTGGGCCATTGAATGCCGTATTAATGCAGAGGACCCGGACAAAAACTTCATGCCCCATCCGGGTACCATAAATTTATATCACCCGCCAGGGGGTCCTGGGGTTCGCTTGGATAGCGCAGCCTTTGCCGGTTATGCTATTCCACCCTTTTATGATTCCATGATAGGCAAACTCATTGTCTGGGGCAGAGACAGGGATGAGGCCATTGCTAGAATGCAAAGGGCCTTGGATGAATTTATCATAGAGGGAGTACCGACTACCATTTCCTTCCACAAGAAGGTGTTAAATAACGCTTTCTTTCGCCGGGGTGAAGTCTATACAAACTTTATTCAACGCCGTATTCTGCCCGACTAGTGATTCAGTTGCTGTGACTAGTCCAATATGCTATAATTCCTATGAAGGATTGGATAATATTGGAGGTGTACCATGTCAGATAATAAGCGTGATATCGTGGTTATGACTCCCCAGGAAGGTCTGGGTGGTATCCGCATTTCAGATGATGTTGTAGGCGTGATCGCAGGCATGGCAGCAACCGAGGTTTCTGGTGTTGCAGGTATGAGTGGCGGTTTAGGTGGCGGCATTGCAGAAATGCTGGGCAGAAAGAACCTGTCCAAGGGTGTAAAGGTTGAAGTTGGCGAAAAGGAAGCTGCTGTTGACCTATTTGTGATTGTAGAGTTTGGTGTTCGTATTCCCGATGTGGCCACCCAGATTCAAATGAATGTTAAACGTGCCATCGAAGGAATGACAGGCCTATCTGTGGTTGAAGTAAATATCCACGTACAGGGAGTTACTTTTCCTAATGCAGATACAAAAGAAGATGAGGTCAACCGCGTAAGATAAAACTAAAAAATAAGTACAATAAATCGGAACCAATTAGTATTGGTTCCGCATTTTATATTCCAGCTATTAGTAAGTAAAGCTAAATTTATTATTTAAGCTAGAAATAGTATGTTAGTAGAATTTGCTTTTATTTTGCAACAGTTCATAGTATTATAAAAAAGGGAGGGGATTTAATGAGCCCCTTTGACCGTATTTTACTGATTATTTACAGCTTTATAATAACTATAGTTTGCCTATTATCTTTGGTTATTGTTTCCGGGTGGTGGCAAGAACCCGTATATTATTTATTGCATAGCCCCTATGTTTATGATGTACAGGTTTATCTTTCAGCATTTATTAGTTTGTTATTGCTTATGGGTTTACGATTGTTGTGGGTATCCTTTACCAGGCAAAAAAATGGTAAAGCAGTGGTTCACGACTATATGCTAGGACAAGTAAGAATATCTATTATGACTATTGAAAATTTGGTTAAGAAGGCAGTATATCAAATACACGGTGTAAAAGAGGTTAGGCCCCGGGTAGTGCAAACCTCACGGGGTATGGGACTGCATATCAGGGCTATAGTAGCTCCGGATATCAGCATTCCCGAAGTGAGCCGAGAAATACAACAACGTGTACAGGAATATATCTTGCAAACCACTGGGATAACCGTTAATGATATCAAGGTCATCGTGGATAACATATCCAGCACCCGCCCTAGGGTAGAGTAAAAACCCAGCCAAAGGAGGGCGAAAATGCTTACAAAACTGTTTGAGAAAATTATCGAAAACCATAAGGGAAAAGCTATAGGGATTTTTCTCGGACTGGCATTTGGCTGGTTTGCCATCAGTTACGGTTTTTTCAAAGCTTTATTTGTGGCCCTTTGCATCATCATTGGTTATTTTATAGGTAGAGGGGTAGATGAAAGATTTGATTTCCGGCGAGCCATTGATTGGCTGTTTCGGGACCGATGGTAACAAGGAAACATTTATTTAATTAAAGATAGTTGGGAAAACTAAGAACAAACATTAGATTTTGAGGGGGTCCTAACTTGGGCAGAAGGCAGGCCAGAGAAACTGCACTGCAAGTATTATTTCAAATTGACTTAGGCAAAACCGAACCAAACCTTGCGCTTACCAATACTGCAGAGGAGTTTGGGGCTGGTCCCCAGGAGATTGAGTTCGCCCGACAATTAGTTATGGGCACCCTGGAGCACATAGAGGAAATTGACGCCATGATTAGCAGTGTTAGTAAAGAATGGCATTTAAACCGTATGGCTAACGTAGATCGTAATATTATGCGGCTGGCCCTCTATGAAATTAAGTATCGGTCTGATATACCAGAGAATGTTTCTGTAAACGAGGCTTTGGAATTGGCTAAGGTGTTTGGTAGTCCAGATTCCGCCCGGTTTGTGAACGGGATCTTAGGGCAGTTATTAGATAAAGACAATAACGAAGCAATAACAGCGTTTAGCGATCGAGATTGAAATTTAAAGGTATGGTGCCTGATTAAATCTTGATGCTGATAGACCTAACTTTTTATGCTTCGGAGAGGAGGAGATCAAGTTGTATCAAATCGTATCAAAGAAAACTTTAGCACCAGCTATTCATGAGTATGAAATTTTGGCGCCTAAGGTGGCAAAAAAAGCCCGGGCAGGGCAATTTATTATTGTAAAAGTGGATGAAAATGGTGAAAGGATTCCCCTCACCATTGCTGATTTCAACCGGGAAACCGGAACAGTGACCATTGTTTTCGCTGAGGCAGGTTATTCTACCAAAAAACTTGGTCAATTAAATGCTGGGGATGTTGTACAGGATTTTGTAGGACCCTTGGGCGTTCCTTCCCATGTGGACAAGTTTGGTACAGTGGTAATGGTAGCCGGCGGGGTGGGAGTTGCTCCTGTTTACCCTATCGCCAGAGAAATGAAAGCTGCAGGAAACCATGTTGTGGGTATTATGGGTGCCCGGAACAAAGATTTAATCTTCTGGGAAGAACGTATGCAAGAAGCTTGTAGTAAATTACTTGTCACTACCGATGACGGTTCCTATGTACGTAAAGGCTTTGTTACTGATGTCTTGCGTGAATATATTGAAAAGGAAGGCAAACCTGCCATGGTTATGGCCATTGGTCCATTACCAATGATGCGGGCTGTCGTCAATTTAACTAAGGAATATGACATTAAAACCATGGTCAGCCTAAACTCCATTATGGTTGACGGTACAGGTATGTGTGGTGCTTGCCGTGTCACCATCGGTGGTGAAACAAAATTTGTCTGCGTGGATGGACCTGAATTTGATGGCCATCTGGTGGACTTTGAAGAACAAATGATTCGGTCACGTCAATATAAATCCGAGGAGCAGCAAGCCCTGCAGAAGACCAGTTGTGGTTGTGGTGGAGGAGGTAAATGCCATGGCTAAACAAATTATCCCTAAAAAACATGCAATGCCTCATCAGGACCCTTTGGAAAGGGCTAAGAATTTCAACGAAGTAGCCCTAGGCTATACTGAAGAGTTAGCACTGGCTGAAGCTGAACGCTGCCTTAACTGCAAGAGACCAATGTGTCAGCAGGGTTGTCCTGTAAGCGTGGATATTCCGCAGTTTATTGCTTTAGTTAAGGAACGTAAATATGATGAAGCTGCCAAGGTTATTAAGCGTACAAACGCTTTACCTGCTGTTTGTGGGCGGGTATGTCCTCAGGAGAACCAATGTGAAAAGTTCTGTGTGGTTGGTAAAAAGAATGAACCAGTAGCCATTGGGCGTCTGGAGCGTTTTGTCGGCGATTATATTGTAAATAAAGAGGCTGAAATTGAAAAGACAGATTCCACTGGCTACAAAGTTGCCATTGTTGGTTCTGGTCCGGCGGGATTAGCTTGTGCCGCAGACCTGGCTCGGCAAGGACATGGTGTTACCATGTTTGAGGCTTTGCATACTCCCGGTGGTGTATTGATGTATGGCATTCCTGAATTCCGTTTGCCCAAAAACATTGTTCAGAAGGAAATCGAAAACTTAAAGAAAATGGGAGTAGAAATTGAAACTAACTCTATTGTTGGTCAAATCACTTCCCTAGCCGAGTTATTCCAAGAGGAAGGTTTTGATGCTGCCTTCTTGGGCACCGGAGCAGGTACCCCCTACTTTATGAACTTACCCGGGGAAAACTTAAATGGTGTATATTCTGCTAACGAATTTTTAACTCGTTCTAATTTAATGAAGGCTTATCGTTTCCCAGAGTGCGATACACCGATTAAGGTAGGGAAAAAGGTAGCTGTATTGGGTGGCGGTAACGTTGCCATGGATGCGGCCCGCACAGCTCTCCGCCTCGGTGCTGAAGAAGTATATATAGTATATCGCCGTTCTCGTGCCGAACTGCCTGCCCGTCTGGAGGAAGTGGAGCACGCCGAAGAGGAAGGAGTCAAATTCCTCTTCTTGACCAACCCAACTAAGTATGTAGGCAGTGATGAAGGTTGGTTAACTGGTTTGCAATGCATAAAAATGGAACTTGGTGAACCAGATGCTTCTGGTCGTCGGAAGCCTGTTCCTATAGAAGGTTCAGAATATGTTTTACCAGTGGATGTGGCTATAGTAGCCATTGGTCAGGGGCCGAATCCCCTGCTAACTAGTACAACACCAGACTTAGAAACCAATAAGCGCGGTAATATCGTTGCAGATGAATTTGGTAAAACCTCTAAGGAAGGGGTCTACGCAGGTGGGGATGTTGTGACTGGTGCTGCCACAGTTATTAAGGCTATGGGCGCCGGTCGTGTAGCTGCTAATAGTATTCATGAGTACCTGATGACCAAAGGACCTAAGAAAAACTAGTTCCGCTAAAGTAAAAGTGTATCGCTTCTAAGGGGGCGATACACTTTTAGGTTACAGGGTTTAGTAAATTTTAGCCATCAGCTTTTGGGAGAGGGTCATGGGGCTTGGGCTTTTTGGAAAAACAAAGCTCATCGAATTAGCATTCCCCCGCTGATGCAATATCCCCTACATACCCCTTGTATTTTCATCAGTGGTTTATGATATAGGTCATAAGAAGTTAATAAAAAAGAAAAAATATAAAGTTGAAAGCTTGACAATTTGGTAAAAAAACTTCAAACTTTTGCCAAGTGATTAAAAATTTGTTATGAAAGGGATATTCTATGAAAATCCTTTCAGTTTCAGAACTGACCAAATACATAAAGGACAAGTTTGAAAAGGATTTCTTTCTGTCAAATCTATGGGTTAAGGGTGAAATATCCAACCTAAAGCTGCACAGCTCCGGACATATTTACCTAACCCTAAAGGATAAGGACAGTAGTTTGAAAATAGTTATGTTCCGCTCCCGGGCCAGGAGGCTGCTGTTTCGTCCAGAAAATGGCATGTCGGTAATCATTCAAGGTTACCTCTCCATCTATGAAAGGGATGGTACCTATCAGCTCTATGCTGAGGCTATGGAGCCAGACGGTATTGGAGCCCTTTACATTGCCTTGGAGCAATTAAAACAAAAACTAGCTGCCCAGGGGCTTTTTGATAAGACTAGAAAGAAAGATATTCCCAGGGTCCCTAATGTAATTGGCATTGTCACTTCTCCCACTGGGGCAGCAATACAGGATATGCTAAATATTATTCGACGACGTTGGCCCCAGGTGCAGATCATAGTTGCTCCTGTTTTAGTACAGGGTGAGGGGGCACCAGCATCAATTAGTGGGGGTATTGGACAAATGAATCGCCTCGGGGCAGTGGATGTTTTAATTGTTGGTAGAGGCGGTGGGTCCCTAGAAGAATTATGGGCCTTTAATACAGAAGTAGTGGCCATGGCCATTGCCAATTCTAAAATTCCGGTAATTTCAGCGGTGGGACATGAAACAGATTTTACCGTAGCAGATATGGTGGCTGATTTACGTGCACCCACTCCCTCAGCAGCAGCAGAATTAGTGGTACCAGATTGTAATGAGGTGGGACGCTATTTAGATACTCTGGAGAAAAGGCTGGTTAATGGGATGGGTAATTACCTAGAGAGGGCCAGGCAGAAGGTAAAGGGCTACTTGTCAACACCTTCCCTACAACGACCTTTCTTAATTACCGGTAACAGGCAACAAACATTGGACATGCTGATAAATAATTTGCATCGAAATGGGCAGTTATGTTTAGCTGAGAAAACTACTAACTTAGTTAATTTAGCTGGCAAACTAAATGTCCTTAGCCCATTGGCTACCCTTGCCAGGGGATATGGTATCTGTACCACAAACAAAGGAGAAATTATAACCAATGCCGACAATGTGGAAATTGGGCAATCGGTGGAGGTTATTCTCCATAAGGGTAATATTTTGTGTCAGGTTGAGGAAAAACGAGTTAGAGAATTAGACTAATTAGAAATTTCCTGGGAAGGAGCCAGAATGACGATAATCTTAGATGGGAAAAAGGTTGCAGCTATACTTAAAGAAGAATTAAAGAGGGAAATTACCACTGTTAAAGAGATAGGGTATGAACCCAAATTAGCAGTGATGCTTGTAGGGGAGGATCCTGCCTCGGTGGCCTATGCCAAGTTTTTGGGCAAGGTTAGTAGTAACGCAGGAGTTCTTTTTGAACTTTATCAAATGGTAAAGAGCTCCAGTGAAGAAGAAATAAAGCAAAAGATAAACAAGTTAAATTGTGACCCAGCTGTCCATGGTATTTTAATGATGATGCCGTTACCACCCCATGTTAACAAACAACGAATTATGGAAGAAATATCGCCCTTGAAGGATGTGGATGGATTACATCCCTTCAATCGGGGACATTTAATTAGTGGGGGTAAATGTCTGCACCCGGCTACTCCCTTAAGTTGCTTAGAAATCCTCAAGCGTTCAGGTATCTCCCTGGCAGGTAAGCATATGGTTGTTGTGGGTCGGGGTGAAACAGTAGGTAAACCACTAATTTTTATGGCACTGGCAGAAAACTGTACGGTCACTGTCTGTCATAGTAAAACTGATGACCTGAGCAAGTTCACCAAGCAGGCGGATATTGTCATTTCAGCAGTGGGTAAGCCAGGTTTAATTACAGCTGACATGATTCGACCAGGTGCCGTTGTGGTAGATGCAGGTATCTCTGATATAGATGGTAACATTATTGGCGATGTTGACTTTGAACAGGTTAAGGAAATAGCCACAGCCATCACACCGGTACCAGGGGGTGTGGGCAGTTTAACCACAGTCTTAATGTTAAAGAATGTGTTAAAGGGAATTGAGTTGCAAATGGAGTCGAAGATAGGGGTGAAGCCTACTTGTTAAATTACCTTAATTGGACCGTGGATGAACTTTTTACAAAGGCAGCAGCAACGGAACCAGAGCCTGGTGGTGGGGGTGTTTCTGCAATATCTGGGGTTCTTGGCCTGGGCATGCTTACCATGGTTGCTCAAATCTCTTTAGCCAAAGAAAAGGATCCGATACTGATAGGCAAATTTAAAGAAATCCTTGGGGCCCTTGGGGAAAGTTCAGCACGTCTAAAGACCTTGACCCAGCAGGATATGCAAGCCTACCAGGAGTTTATGAGGGCCCTGTCATTACCCAATAAAACACCGGAAGAAAAGGACCTGCGTCAAGAAAAGAAACAGCAGGCGGCTATATTATCGGCAAAGGTGCCAATGGAGATGGCCAAAAGCTGTCTGGTTGGATTGCAAGTGGCCAAAGATTTAGCCTCCATTGGCAGCAAGTATGCCATCAGTGATGTGGGAGTTGGTGCTAATTTACTTGAAGCAGCCCTAAAAGGAGCTTTACTCTTGGTAGATGCCAATATCCCATATATCTCCATGGCCAATAAAGCCGACGAGCTTAAGCAGCAAAGTGAGATCCTTTTACAAGAAGCAGCAGGGTTGAGTCTGAACACTCTTAAAATAGTACGGGAAAGAATGTAACACTGGGGGATAATGATGGAAGAAAAAAATCAAACCTTTGAGCAAGCCCTGGCTAGGTTGGAAGAAGTTGTGAGGGAGTTGGAGTCAACTCAACTTCCTCTAAATCAGGCTTTAGACTTATTTGCTGAAGGCATTGCTTTATCCAAATACTGTAACAACTTATTAGAGCAGGCAGAGCAAAAAATAAGTATTCTAATGGCAGATGGTGAACTTAAAGAAGCACCCATTGCCCTGTCAGGGGGAATATCCCGTGACCTTTAATGAAGAACTAAAACATTGGGCCAAACAGGTAGATGTAGCTTTGGATAAGTATATGCCATCCCCAGAGACTTATCCAACAGTAATTCATGAAGCCATGCGTTATAGTGTTTTTGCAGGGGGCAAAAGATTAAGGCCAATTCTGGTACTGGCAGCAGCCCAAGCAGTGGGGGGGAGTGCAGACAAAGTAATGCCTGTGGCCTGTGCCATGGAACTTATTCATACATACTCATTGGTGCATGATGATCTGCCGGCCATGGATAATGATGACTTTAGACGTGGGCGTGCCACTAATCATAAGGTTTACGGGGAAGCTATGGCCATACTTGTGGGTGATGCCTTACAAACTTTGGCCTTTGAATTAATTGCCCAAGCCGCAGAAAATCTTCCTGCTGAGGCAGTAAATAAAGTCACCTTAGAAATAGCCCGGGCAGCTGGTTCAGTTGGGTTAATTGGCGGTCAAGTAGTTGATCTGTTGTCTGAGAATCAAACTATAAATGGGGACACCCTAGAGTACATTCACCGGCATAAAACAGGTGCTTTATTTAGGGCATCAATCCGTGCAGGTGCCATTCTGGGAGGAGCAACTGCCAGTCAATTGGAATCATTAACCCTGTTTGCCGAGCAAATGGGCTTAGCTTTTCAGATAAAAGATGATTTGTTGGATATTGAGGGTGATGAGGCTAAAATTGGTAAGCCCTTAGGTAGTGATGTAAAAAATCAAAAATCTACCTACCCAGCTATTTATGGTCTAACCAAGACTAGGGAAATGGCTGCAGCATCGGCAGCAGAAGCAATCAATGCATTAAAAATTTTTCATCAAGAAGCGGAATTTTTGCGTGGGATTATGCATTTTATTATCAATAGGGATTATTAAAACCAAGCCTGAGTGATTGCTTATTTGAAAGAATGAGTTTTTATCGAAAATCTGTCTTTCTTAATGATGGTGGGTCTAGTTTAGTTGAAATCAACATTTGAGACAAAAGTTTTCACATGGTATACTTCTTAACGTGCTTAAAACATATTTTAAGTGATGCAGTATCCTAGTCAACATTACCTTTCTGAAGACGGGCCTAAAAATCCGTTAAGGGCACATCGATGAAGTTCCTGGTGCTGGCTTTCGACGCCCAGTTGGGGGCTGGTACTGGGAGTTAAGGGGATGGGGCGACCTGCAATGGCATGTGGGCATCGACCCCCTCCCCGTGGAGACCCAAGTGCGTGGAGAGTCGGAAACGACAAACTATGGCTTGGTTGTTAACCTGCATGTGGTAGGAAGCTGCGTGCAGTGTAGCCTGACTTGAAGTGGCACTGGTGGATACCTCTGGTACAATAACAGCATACGGGCCCGTATCTGTTATTGTGGGTTGAAACCTTTGCTGCAAAAGAGTCTAAGAGAGATTAATGTTGTCGAGGAAAACTCCTAGGCTGTTCGGCATATGCCGAGGCAGGTCAGGGATTAAAGTGTGGACTAAGTGGTAATCTAGCTCTGAGAGCGGCGACGCCTTGGATAGGGTTTAATGGGAAACCGCCGGTTTGGCGACAGCCGGTACCGCTATGGGAAAACCTGCTGGACCTAAGCCACAACATTTACCTGATCTGCTACTCACTTATAATAATTTACATATTTGAGGTGGGAATTTTTGGGAAATAATAAATCCAATGCTTCTGGTCGTTACGTATTTTTCATATCTATTGGTTCTTTTACATTAGCTGTTATTTTCTCCTTATTGTCTGAAACTATGACAAGGGTTGTAAAAAGTGTTATTATATCCTTGTCAGGATTACTCTTTATTATACTAATAGGAATACTTGCTGATATTATTGGGACTGCAGTAACTGCTGCTCAGGAGGCACCTTTTCATGCCAAAGCCGCCAAACGTATTCGCGGGGCAAAAGAAGGTGTTTTTTTATTACGTAATGCAGATAAAGTTGCCAACATATGTAATGATGTGGTCGGAGATATTGTAGGAACAGTAAGTGGTGCTTTAGGTATATCAATTATGGTTAAAATAATCAATAGTAATCCAAAAATTGATGCCTTTTGGGCAAACATTGTTATGACTGCTCTGATTGCATCAGTAACAGTTTCTGGTAAGGCTTTGGGAAAAACACTAGCCTTATCAAGGGCAAATGATGTAATATTCTTTGTAGGAAAGTTTTTGGCTTATTGGAACATTTCTGATAAAAAGACGAAAAAGAAGTAATTGGTTTTTAAAGAGGGTGGACATGTATTGAACTCTTTACTAAAAAATATTATAAGTCCTAAAGATTTAAAAAACTTAAATATGAAACAGTTACAATACTTAGCTTCTGAAATCAGAGAGGCCATCATTAAAACTGTTTCAGAGACAGGTGGCCATTTGGCACCTAACTTAGGGGTAGTGGAGCTTACCCTTGCTTTACATTGGGTATTTGATACTTCCCAGGACCGACTAATTTGGGACGTCGGACACCAGAGTTATGTACATAAATTGCTGACTGGTCGTTTAGCCCAGTTTCCAACCTTACGTCAATATGGAGGTATCAGCGGCTTCCCTAAACCCATGGAAAGTATCCATGATGCCTTTGCCACTGGTCATAGCAGCACCTCTATATCAGCAGCCCTAGGTATGGCTTTAACTAGGGACTTAAAGGGTGAAAATTACTCTGTTGTTGCCGTTATAGGTGATGGATCTATGACAGGAGGTATGGCCTTTGAAGCCATGAATCATGCTGGTCACCTAAGAAAGAATATGATAGTTGTCTTAAATGATAACGAAATGTCTATTGCTCCTAATGTGGGGGCTTTGTCAGGATATTTAAGTCGGATCAGAACAGACCCTAAATATTCTAAGGGTAAAGATGAGATTTCAGATCTTTTACAAAAAATACCCCATGGTTCCAAGCTGCTTAAATTAGCTGATCGATTAAAGGATAGTTTAAAATACCTGGTGGTTCCTGGGATGTTGTTTGAAGAACTTGGTTTTACTTACCTAGGGCCAGTTGATGGCCATGACATCAAGTCTGTTATTACCTTGCTGCAGCAGGCAAAGACTGTTAGCGGCCCGGTTTTGGTGCATGTAATAACCAGAAAAGGCAAAGGATATCAGCCCGCTGAGGAAAACCCAGATCGTTTTCATGGGGTAGGTCCCTTTGATCCAGAGACTGGTACGATAAACAAAGTAGACGGACCTCCTAGTTATACTGAAGTCTTTGGTAAAACCCTTGTTAAGCTGGCCCAAGAGGATGAAAGAATAATAGGAATAACTGCAGCTATGCCCAGTGGCACAGGACTAAACTTTTTTGCTAAGGAGTTTCCTAATAGATACTTTGATGTAGGTATTGCGGAACAACATGCCATTACCTTGGCCGCAGGAATGGCAGCGACGGGATATAGGCCTGTGGCAGCCATTTATTCAACTTTTATGCAAAGGGCCTATGATCAGGTCTTACATGATGTTTGCATGCAAAACTTACCAGTTACCTTCGCCTTAGACAGGGGAGGTCTGGTTGGCGACGATGGTCCTACTCATCACGGCGTTTTTGACCTGTCCTTCTTAAGGAATGTACCTAACTTAATAATTATGTCCCCTAAGGATGAAAATGAATTGTGCCACATGCTGAAAACTGCCATAGACAATGATGGTCCTGTTGTAGTGAGATATCCCCGGGGCAATGGTTTAGGGATTTCTATAGATAAGGATTTACAAACCATTCCCATTGGCAAAGCTGAGGTTGTAAGAGAAGGAACGGATGTTCTTTTGCTGGCCATTGGCAATATGGTACAGGAAGCATTAACGGCGGCGGAGAGTTTAAGTGACCAAGGTATTGAAGCTACGGTGATTAATGCGCGCTATGCGAAACCCTTGGATCATGAACTGATCTTAAAATATGCCCAAAGGATAAAGCATGTAGTAACCATAGAAGAAAATGTCCTTGCCGGTGGGTTCGGTAGTGCTGTTCTTGAACTATTTGAGTTATCTAATCTTACAGATATTAAAGTTAAAAGAATGGGTATTCCAGATGAATTTGTAGAGCATGGAACACAAGAGATATTAAGGGCTAATTATGGCTTGACTGCCGAAGGAATTACCAATGTAGTTCGCAACAGTGATGTACAAACCATGAAAATCCGTTCGTTAAAGGCCATTATCAAAAGGTAGAAGGTCTATGAAAAATTAGTAAATAAAAAAATTAGTATATGAAAAACGTTGGAGGCTATTTAATTTGGCTGTTACCAGAGAACGTTTAGATGTCTATCTCGTAAACAATGGTTTTTTTCCGAGTAGGGAAAAGGCCCGCGCCGCGGTGATGGCCGGGCTTGTTTTTGTTGATGGGGAACGGGTTGATAAACCTGGGTATCCAGTTAAAGCAGAGGTCAAGGTGCAAGTACATGGCAACAAGTTGCCCTATGTTAGCCGTGGTGGCTTAAAGCTGGAAAAGGCTATCAAGGAATTCGATATTCATTTAGAAGATCGAGTGGTTATTGACATAGGTGCATCTACTGGTGGGTTTACAGATTGTGCTTTGCAAAATGGGGCTCGCTTAGTCTATGCTGTTGATGTGGGCTATGGACAACTGGACTGGAAGCTTCGCTCCAATCCAAAGGTGATTAGCCTGGAGCGTACCAACGTTAGGTATCTAGAGCCTGAAGCCTTGCAGGAACGGCCCAGTTTTGCCACCATTGATGTTTCCTTCATTTCCTTAGCCCTAGTACTGCCCCGGGTAGACCTCCTAACTGAAGCCGTTGCCGAAGGAGTTGCTTTGATCAAGCCGCAATTTGAGGCAGGTAGGGAGCGGGTAGGCAAAAAGGGAGTGGTTCGTGACCCGGCTGTCCATGTGGAAGTAATTGAAAAGATACTGGGGATTGTTAATAACTTAGGGTGGCAGGTGTCAGGTCTGGACTACTCCCCAGTACGTGGGCCCGAAGGGAACATTGAGTACTTACTATACTTCCTCAAGGGACATCAGGGAACGTGCAGTGATCCTAAGGTGCACGAAATTGTGGCACGGTCCCATGGTACCCTGTAGTCACCAAATGGAGCTGTTGGAGGTGTTCTCTTGCTTCCAGGCGACTTTCTTATTATTGGGGTTATTCTTGGAGCTATAATCATCTATAATTTTCTTAAACAAGGACAATCCTATATTGCTAGAAGAAGAGTACTTAAAGCAGGTAAGGCAGAAATTGCTGCCAGAAAATATTTAGAGTCAGAGGGTTATACTGTACTGGCTGTACAGGAGCGGGTTCCAGTAGTTACAAAGGTAAATGGAAAACCCTATAAAAGTCATATCAAAGCTGACCTAATAGTACAAAAAGGAAAACAAATATTCGTGGTGGATGTAAAAACAGGTGAAACAGCCCAAAAACCGGTTTCGCCGGACATTAGAAGGCAATTGTTGGAGTATTTTTTAGTTTACCGGCCTGATGGGGTTCTGGTTCTAGACATGGATAACCAAAAGTTATATAGGCTTGAATTTGAAATTGATTTTCCTTCCCCAAAGGGATTTAATCCCGTACCTTATATCATCTCCTTTTGTATGGGAATAGTCTTCACCTATATTTTACTTAAAGGGGGAACTATCAGTTGAACACCATCGGACTGGTGGTCAACAGCAGTAAGGGCGAAATATCAAAACCAGTTAGGGAGGTTATTTCTTGGCTGGCTGAGCAGCAGATAAAGGTTTTATATAATGAGGAAAGTGCCACATTAATGGGGTGTCCTGAACAAGGTATGCCCACCCGAGACCTTGGTAATCATTGTGATTGTATTATGGTTTGGGGTGGTGATGGGACACTATTGAACTGTGCCAGACAAACAGCATCAACTGGTACCCCAATATTCGGTGTTAATTTGGGGCGTCTTGGCTTTTTAACAGAAATAGATATTCCTGATCTTAGGGAAAAGCTGCAAGCCTTAATTGCTGGACATTATTACATTGAGGAAAGAATGATGCTTGAAGCCAGTGTAGTACGTGGTGGTAAAGTTATCGAAAAATCCCTATGCTTGAATGACGCTGTAGTATCTAAAGGCGCCTCTTTTCGCATGGTTCAATTAAATATTTTGGTTAATGATGAATTTGCAGGTAATTTTGCTGCAGATGGTGCTATTATAGCCAGTCCTACTGGTTCCACTGCCTATTCTCTCTCAGCAGGAGGACCCATCATATCACCGGATATGGAGGCAATATTAATCACTCCCATTTGTCCCCATTCCTTGGCAAGCCGCCCCATTGTCATATCACCGGAAAGTAACGTTGAAATACAAGTGTTACCCTGTGTTGATGATGTGGGACTAAATTTGGACGGACAATATGGCGTAGCTTTGAAGGCAGCGGACAGAATCATTGTTAGAAAGGCACCCATTAAAGCCCGATTCTTAAAAATTGAAAGAACAGGATTTTTTAAAGTTCTTAGGGAGAAATTAAAGGAGTGGCAGAGCGGACTTGAGTAATTGGTTTACGGTAGCCAGAATCGGGCACGAATTTTTAGGAGAGGTTTTAAGTCAGGGTGATGCTGCCATAGATGGAACAATGGGCAATGGTCATGATACTTTATTCCTTGCCCAAAGGGTAGGACCCCAAGGGAAAGTTTATGCCTTTGATATACAGGAGCAGGCTGTTCAAAGGACCAGGGAAAGATTAGTGTCACACGGATCTCTAGATCAGCGGGTAGAACTAATCCAGGACGGACATCAGAATGTGCGGCGGTATATTGAACATCCTATTCGGGCGGCAATCTACAATCTAGGTTATCTGCCAGGGGGAAATCACGAAATTATTACGGAAACCCAAACAACCTTAAGGGCCGTCGAAGATACACTTGATTTACTTGTTTCTGGGGGTAGAATGGTTATTGTTGTTTATCCTGGACACCCTGGAGGGAAACTGGAACAAGAATCTGTTGAATATATGGTTTCTAAGTTAAATCCACTTAAATTTAAGGTTTTAAAAATGACCCTAATTAACCGTCCTCCCTCAGCACCAGGGGTTATATTTATTGAGAAGGTGGCGGAAAAAAGTGAAAACTAGAAGACAAGCTAAAATACTTGAATTAGTAAGAGAAAGACCCATTGAAACCCAGGAAGAGTTAGCCGCTGCCCTTCGGGCCGAGGGCTTTGAAGTAACCCAGGCAACAGTATCCAGAGATATCAAAGAACTAAGTTTGATCAAAATACCAGGGGAGAATAACACTTCTTATTATGCTTCTCCCGAGGAACCAATGATTAGAAGAGGCGGCGAAGACAGGTTAAAACGTTTAGTTCGCTTGTCACTTAGCGATATTAATTCCAGTGAAAACCTAATTATTATTAAGACACCACCTGGGGAAGCCCAGGGGATGGCATCAGCCATAGATCATGCCCATTGGCCGCAAATTATTGGGACAGTGGCCGGGGATGACACCATACTTGTTATTGTAAAACCAAAAGAGGCTACACCAGAGGTTGTGCAGAGGTTCCTTGAATTAGCAAGGGGGTAGTTATCTGTGCTCCAATCACTATATATAAAGAGTTTTGCACTCATTGATGATGTCGAGGTAAATTTTGATCGCGGCTTAAATGTGATTACAGGGGAAACAGGAGCGGGTAAGTCAATGCTCATTGATGCCCTACAAGTTGCCTTAGGCAGCAGGGCATCAGTGGATTTTATCCGGGCCGGTAGAGATAAAGCCACTGTACAGGCTACCTTTGACATTTCAGAAATACCTTGGTTAAAACAAAAACTAGAAGATGTAGGAATTGATTACGAAGAGGATAATTTACTAATCCTTGCCCGAGAATTAAGTCGTAGTGGTAAGAATGCTTGCAGAGTTAATGGAAGAATCATTAACTTAGGGGTTTACAGAGAAGTCGGCAGCGGCTTAATTGATATGCTGGGCCAGCATGAGCAGCAATCTCTCTTAAATCAGGAAAAGCACCGCTGGCTGCTGGACAGATTAGGTGGTCAAGATGTCCTTAATCAGTTACATAAAGTTAGTGAACTTTACAAACAATGGAGGCAAGCCACCGCACAGGCCAATGAACTGGAAACAAGTGCCAGGGAAATTGCTCGCAGGCTGGATATGTTAACCTTTCAAACAAAAGAAATAGAGAAGGCAAACCTAGTAGAAGATGAAGAAGAAGAACTTATTGCTGAACGGCGACTATTAGTTAATGCAGAGAGAATTTTACGCCTAAGTGGGGAAATCTATGACTATCTCTACGGAGGTGAGTCCGTAGTAACTCCAGCAGTGGATACTGTGGGTAAAGCTGCTGCTAGCCTAAAGGAACTGGTGGAAATTGATAACGGTATAGCCAGTTTACAGGAGAATTTAGATGCAGCTCTATATCAGTTGGAAGATGTGTCTCGGGAAATATCCTCCTATCGTGATCAATTAGAATTTAATCCTGAGCGTTTAGATGATATTGAAAACAGACTCTCTTTAATCAAACAACTAAAATATAAATATGGTTCTTCTATAAAAGAAATAATTGAATTCAAAGAAGCGGCATTGACAGAAATAAATCAGTTATCTAACAGCACGAAACATGCAGAGGAACTTAAAGGAACAATCAAAGAATTAGAGCAACAATGGCATCGATATACTAAGGAACTTACCAAACTACGCCGGGAAGCTGCTAAAAGGTTAGAGGATCAAGTGGCACAGGAATTAAAACATTTAGAGATGGCTGGTCTTGATTTCCGAGTAGGGATGGAAAAACAAACTGGGATTAGAGCACAGGGGGTGGAAGAGGTAGAGTTTCTTATTGCTCCCAATCCTGGTGAACCTTTAAGACCCTTGCAAAAGATTGCCTCCGGTGGTGAACTCTCCAGAATTATGTTAGCATTAAAGGTACTTTTATCTGGAGTGGATGAAGTACCTACCCTTATCTTTGATGAAATTGACACAGGAGTGGGTGGTAAAGCTTTACAGGCTATTGGAGAAAAATTGGCACTAATTGGAGAAAATAGGCAGGTCATATGTGTAACCCATGGAGCCCAGGTAGCATGTTTTGCTGACACTCATTATCTAATCAGTAAATCAGTTGTTAATGGCCATACAAAAACTTCAGTGGAGAGATTAGATCAAGCAGGCAGAGTAGAGGAAATTTCTAGAATGCTGGCAGGACGCGAAATAACGGATATTGTCAAGGATCATGCATCACAAATGTTAAAAATGTCTGCTAGTTATAAAAAATAATTTTAGCTAATAGCTGAGAACGGCTGCAATTGCGGTCGTTTTTGTTTTTTTATTGGAAACGGAAAAGTAAACAAAACTTTCAAAAAGCATCTCATGGGGTGATTTTATTGAATTCGGCAATTTACGGCAAAAAAGCCATGAGTAAAAGCTTTTTTAAGAGGTTATCTTAATCTCACAAAGAATTTTTAATGTTTTTTCTTAATATCTTTATTTTCCATTGATTCCTTATAAACGGGGGTGATCATAAAAAGTTATTAGTAAAAATAAAAGGAGGGGCTGTACTTGGACTACCGGAAACAGAAAGTACCAGCATTATTACTGGTGATTATATTCTTGGGCCTTTGTTTACAGCTACCATTTCAGTTTTTACAAAACATACCGTTACACCAGCGAGTCTTAGTGGGAGAAAAGATTAATCTTGAACTTAATTTACCCACTTTTTTTACAAATCAATTTAAATTTGAAATAGATGGTTTAAAACCTTCAACATTTTATTTAGGAGAAACTGCACCGGTTGCAGCAAAACCAGGTGACCTTAGGGTAGAGGTGAAATTATTTGGCTTAATTCCTGTTCGACAAATGATGGTCAGTGTGGTGCCAGAGGTTAAAGTAATACCTGGAGGCCAAGCTATTGGAATCATGGTGGATACAGAAGGTGTTATGGTTGTTGGTAGGTCCTCAATTATAGATGATAAGGGAAAGCGTCATAACCCTGCTGCCGATGCGGGTGTCGAACTGGGAGATATATTAATACAAATCAATGGCCAGAGGGTAGAAACAGAGGGGCAGGTTAGGGATCTAATTAATAACCTAGGTCAGTCTGGAAAACCCCTAAAAATGGTTTTAATAAGCAAAAATTCAAACAAGCCCTATAATACAACTGTAACACCTATATTCTGCAACGAAACAAAACGATACCGGGTGGGTTTGTTTGTTAGGGACAGTACAGCTGGAGTAGGAACAATGACTTTCTACCATCCAGAAACAAGGTCCTATGGTGCCCTTGGACATATCATTACCGATATTGATACCTGTCAACCTATCAATCTCAACAGTGGTAAAGTTGTAGGGGCAAATATAGAAGGAATTAGAATGGGAAAAAAGGGACATCCCGGTGAAAAGCTAGGGGTATTTAGGGCGGAGGAAGAAATAACTGGGAATATAACTAGAAATACCAATTGTGGCATTTTTGGTAGGCTAGACAAAGACCCTAAAAACATTTATAGTAAAAAAGCCATTCCTGTAGCAATGGCTTCGGAAATTAAAGAAGGACCAGCAGAAATATACACAGTCATAAAAGGAAATAAAATTGAAAAATTTAGTATTGAGGTGCAGCAAGTTATGCCTAATGGCAAAGCAGAAGGTAAAGGGATGATCATTAAAATTAATGATCCTAGGCTACTTGCGAAAACCGGAGGGATCATCCAAGGAATGTCAGGAAGCCCTATAATCCAAGACAATAAGCTGATTGGAGCAGTTACACATGTTTTTGTTAACGACCCTGCACGGGGTTACGGGGTCTTGGCAGAATGGATGTTGTATAATTCCAATACCATTTTAAAACATGTGGGTGCAAGAAAAAACGAACAAAATGACGATAGAGGTATAATCGCCTGCTTAAAACAAAGAAAATAACAGAATTCAACCATTTTTCTGTCGAATCAAGGTATTTTAATCAAAAAAGTAAAAATTTACCTTTTTAAGAAGGAGTTTATACCCCGCCTGTCGAAACTAAAAGAGCATCAGAAGTAGATTCCAATATATAGAAAATAAAGAGAAAAAATAGGAGGCGGGGTTTTAAATTATGATGAGAAAGGCTATAAAAGTATTAATTGCTGATGATAACAAAGATTTCTGTGAATTGCTTAAAGAATTTATCAATCAGCAAGACGACTTTTCACTAGTAGGCATTGCCAATAATGGCTTGGAGGCTTTGGAAATAATTAATTCCCAAGCACCAGACGTTATGGTTTTAGATATAATTATGCCTCATCTAGATGGTATTGGAGTTTTGGAGAAAATATCTACTGGCTCTGTTACCCATAAACCAAAAGTAATTATGTTAACTGCCTTTGGTCAAGAAAGTGTAACTTCTCGGGCCGTGGAACTTGGAGCAGACTATTATATATTAAAACCCTTTGACTTTGCTGTATTAGCAACCAGAATTCGGCAACTGGCCGATGGAGTAGCGGTGGCCCAGTATATCTCTCCCAGTAAACCTCGTAATCTCGATGTTGCAGTAACTAATATTATTCACGAAATGGGAGTTCCTGCCCACATTAAAGGATATCATTATTTACGAGAAGCTATCCTATGTGTCATCAATGACGTTAATTTGTTAGGAGCAGTTACGAAGGAACTTTACCCTATGATCGCTCAAAAATATCAAACCACACCTAGTCGTGTAGAAAGAGCAATTCGTCATGCCATCGAACTTGCTTGGGATCGCGGTAATATCGAAATGATGACAAAGTTCTTTGGCTACACCATTAACCTTGAACGTGGCAAGCCAACCAACTCTGAATTCATCGCCATGGTAGCAGATAAATTGAGAATAGAGAGTAAAGTAAGTTAAGTCAGTAAATTCAAAGCTTTTTTAATGGTAAAGCAACCAATAGCTAGAAAATAAATATGAAAGTGCAATTTAAACCAAGGAATTTTTGCTTTTGATAATCTTAACTAACACCACTTATTTATTTGTTTGAGCAAAACCAACAAATATAAGGGGTGTATTTTTATGACTATTTTTCAGGGAAAAATTTATAACAAAATTCAAAACTATAATAAAGGGATATATCTCCAAATGTCAAAAATTATCAAATGAGGTGATAAAAATGGCAGATTTTATAGTGAATCAACAAGGTGCTAAAATATTTATGGATATTAGCAAACAACCGAAATTAATTATTCCTATCTTACAATCTACTGAAGAAAAAGGACTAGTAGTAGAAGTACTTTCATTAGGGTTAATGCCAAAAGGTCAAGATATGATTCCCATTGTGACAATTAAACAGGATAATAAAATTGAAGCATATGTTTTACCTGGAGAATTAACTCCATGGGCAGGTTTTTATCAATCATTGGCCCAGAAGACAGGTATTAATATGTTTCCATGCAAGTGTGAATTTGGTTATTTACAAGACTTAGAAAGATATTTTGCAGAACTCTTAAATCAGGAAGAATCCATTAGTTAAAATAACCTGTAACCAGCTAGTTATTAGATAGTTTTTTTGTCCATTAATTTTAAATTAAACCAACTAACACCGCTTACTTATTGGTCTTTGAGAACCAATGAAAAGGGGTGTTTTTTCTCCTTAGATACCTAAGGAAACTTTCTTTCTTCAATAGGTATATCTATAGGGATATTAAAATATATCACGATGAAAACCACAACAACTGCTGACAGTATGTATGCTAATAGAGGGTTTTTATAGTGTACACGAATTATTGGAAACATTGCACAAAGAAAGAGAGCTGACCAACCTAAATTCCATCTATTATAATAAGTGATTGTATGAAATTTTAAACCAATCCATTCAACAACTAAATAAATAAGAATATATTTAGATATGTGAAAAATCTGGGGTTTTAGCTCTGTTGGGTAATTTGATAAAAATATTAGAGTTGTTAAAGGAAATATAATAAAGGTATATATGAGTCCAGTAAATGTATAGTTACTAAACTCATGTGGTTGAATCCTCCACAGAAAGTAACTAGCACAAATGGTATGATATAACAGGTTACCCAGAGCAACAAAGAGCATTGTGCAATGGTACTGTTTCCAGTTCTTCCAATCAGAATATTTCCATGCTAACAATACTATGGTTATTAGGATTGCAATCTGCATTATTAAATCTCCTAATAATATGATATATAATAATTCCACATCTAAATATTTTTCATACCCGAATAATTTCTACACACGAAATTGATTAGGGGTTTTTTGTATGTATAACTGATTATTCCAATAAATTAATTAGATTGTTAAACTTATCAATGGATAAGCTAATGATAAGGAAATAATAAAATATTAATATAAATTGTAAAATTATAACATACCAGTTAAATGTTAGAATAAAAATTTGGACTGTACTTGACTTAACTATTTTATAACATTAGAATGAAGGTGTTAAGGTGGTGATTTGTGCAAGTGCATATAAGATCAATCGCCCGGGTAGATAAAAGAACAAAAGATCTAGCTAAAAGAATTCATGCCAATGAAATTGCAGTAATATGTCATCATGAATTGGACAAAGTAGCAGCAGATTCGTTAATAGCAGCAAAGGTTAAGGCTGTTATAAATGCTGTACCATCATTAAGCGATGATTACCCAAACCTAGGTCCAGTAACACTTCTTGAGGCTGGCATTCCCATTATTGATAATGTTGGTAAAGATATCATGGAAAAGGTTCAAGATGGTGTTGAATTGGAAATTAGGGATGAGGTTGTCTATCTAGGTAGAGAAGTTTTAGCCAAGGGAACTACTTTATCACTTCACCAAGTTAAAGAACACATGGAGCAATCCCGAAGCCGTATGGATCGTGTATTATCCCGCTTTATTCATAATACTTTGGATTATGCAAAAAATGAAGTGGATTTCGTTTGTGGTGGATTACGTATTCCCGAAGTGAATACAACCTTTAAAGGTAGGCATACCCTTATTGTTGTACGGGGACACAATTATAAACAGGACTTAAACGCCATTAAATCCTACATTGATGAACTTCACCCCATATTAATTGGTGTAGATGGGGGGGCTGATGCGTTACTAGAATTTGGTTATAAGCCTGATTTAATTATCGGTGATATGGATAGTACCACAGACAGGGCACTTTGCAGTGGTGCGGAGCTAGTGGTTCATGCCTATCCTGACGGCAGAGCACCGGGGATGGAAAGAATAAATAACCTCGGTCTAGCGGCCAAAGTTTTCCCAGCCCCTGGAACCAGTGAAGATATTGCGATGATGTTAGCGTATGAAAAGGGTACCGAACTAATCGTAGCAGTGGGTACACATTCGAACATGTTAGACTTTTTGGAGAAAGGTCGCAAAGGCATGGCCAGTACCTTTTTAGTGCGCTTAAAAGTTGGTGATATATTAGTAGATGCCAAAGGAGTTAGCCAACTTTATAAGAGCCGAGTTAAAATGAAATACGTTGGTCAAATATTATTGGCCGGACTTGTTCCGTTGGCAGTGGTTATTGCCATGGCGCCACCCACCAGGGAGCTGTTTCGTTTACTGGTACTAAATGTACGCTTAATTTTTGGAATTTAGGAGGAAGTCCTTTGATTATTGATTATCGCTACCATATTGCTTCATTGGTGGCTGTTTTTATTGCTTTGGGTATAGGTATTTTGGTAGGTAGTGCTGTGTTAGGTAATGAGGGTATTGTTGAACGTCAAAAACAATTGGCTGATCGTTTAGAGGTTCAACTGGAAGAACTAAGAGAAAAGAATGAAGCTGTGCAAGCTAGGGCCAATAACCTCGAAATTGATAATAATATTCAAAAACAATTTGAGAAGCAGGTACTACCCCCTCTGGTGGCTGGGAAATTAGCTGGTAAGCGTTTGGCCATCATAGAGACCAATAGTTATGGCTTCCGTGATGACTTAATTAGCACCCTAACTATGGCCGGTGCTACTGTACAGTCCGTAACAACAGTGCTAGAGGGCTTTGAATTGGACGGAAGAAAAGACCGTCTCGTCAATGAATTAAACCTAAAAGAAGCTAACGATGAGGAACTTATAAGACACCTGTCTACAGAAACTGCTAGGGGTATTTTAACCGGTGAAAAACAGGCTATGTTAAATACCTTAGCTCAGGTTGATTTGCTTAAGTTGTCCGGAGATTATGGTGTGCCAGTAGACGGCATAATATTCATTGGCGGGAGCCAAGATCAATTGTTAGTGAAGACAGAGGTTTTGGACTACTCCATGATTGACTATTTTCTTCAACAAAAACTTCCGGTTTTTGGTGTTGAAGAAACAAATGTAAGTTTTTCCTATATGAAGGCTTATCAGAAAAAGAGAGTTAGTACGGTGGATAACGTTGAAACGGTTCCCGGCCAATTGGCCCTCGTAATGGCCATTGCAGGGAAACCAGGACATTATGGGGTAAAGCCCACTGCCAAACAGTTACTACCAACCTTTGAATCAACTGGAGGTGTAGGAAGTGGCCAGTCAGGTCAAAGTGTCAGTGGTAATACCCGCCCATAATGAAAAGGATAAGATTTCCGATACTGTGAAAGGAATTCGAAAAATTCCTGAGGTATCGGAAATCATTGTTATAGATGATGCATCTACGGACGAGACCTCGAAGCTCGCAGTGCAGGCTGGAGCTACTGTAATTAGGTTGATGCAGAATATGGGTAAAGGTGGAGCACTAAATCAAGGCGTTGCAAAGGCTACTGGGGATATAGTGGCCCTTTTAGATGGCGATTTAGGAAAAAGTTCTAGCGAGGCAAGGGCTCTTATTTTACCTATATTAAATAATGTTGCTGATATGACTATTGCTCAATTTCCCCGGGCCCAAAGGAAGGGTGGCTTTGGTCTGGTCAAAAATTTGGCCCAGTCTGGTATTCGTTACTTTACAGGCCTAGAAAGCAGTGCTCCCTTGTCAGGTCAAAGGGTAATGACAAGACGTGTACTGGAAACAGTTATTCCCTTTGCATCTGGTTATGGTGTTGAAGTAGCCTTAACCATTAAGGTAGCAAGGGCTGGCTTTAGGGTTCTTGAGGTCCCTACCCAAATGTCCCATTCTGAAACCGGGAGAGATTTAAAGGGTTTCATGCACCGGGGGAAACAATTTGTTCACGTAGCAAGGGTTCTTACTGGATGCCTATTAAAATACGGCTTTACCCCAAGAAGCTTGAAATAAATTATATTTTTATGGATATAATCCAAATATATACTACTAATAACTATACAAAATATATTGCACCAGCGGGGGGTGCTATCGTTATCCCCCGTTCGCTCCTGAGCTCCATGCCGATAACTCTAAGACTCGTTCCGGGTGAAATCGGGGTCGCCTTAGATTCGACGTCCTGTCTCAGCTAAGGCTGCGCGCTCGTCCTTGAGCGCGCCCCCCGATTTCACCCTCCACTCGTCAAGAGTTATTATCGGCCCTCCGCCAAAGTCGCTCAGGGGGATAACGATAGCACTTACTAATTCGGCGGGTTGGTCTTTCCAAAAAACACAAGGCCACTCCAAAAATTATCGAAAGCTGACGGCTGAAGGATTACCGGTAGTGAGGTATACATGAATCAACAAATATATTTCCACTTACTTCTTTCTATTGTAATTTCTTATATAATTGCAAGGATGATCCTACCAAGTATTTTAAGACTGATAACTGAGGCGGGATATGTTCGGCCTAATTTTCGGGGGGATCAGATACCAGTTGGAGTAGGCTTGGTATTTTTTTTAAGTGCTATTTTGCCAACTGGCTTATTAATATTTGTCAACCGTGATATTTATCAAATTGGTGGATTACTATATTTATTTGTCCTCGGCTCAATGACTTTACTGGGTATGACAGACGACATTTTTGGTTCCAGGGCGGATAGTGGTCTTAGGGGACACTTAAAGAAGATGCTACGGGGAGAGTTAACCACCGGTGGCTTAAAACTCGTTGTTGGGGGCATTATGTCCTTGGTGGTGGCAATAAACATTAGTAATCATTGGCAGGAAATTATTGTTAATACCCTTGTTGTTGCCTTATCTGTTAATGCTATTAATCTGTTGGACCTTAGACCTGGTAGAGCTGGCAAGGGCTTTTTATTAGCGGGGGTAATACTGGGTTTAATTAGTTGGTCTTCATCTCACTTAGTATGGTGTGTTATTACTGCAGGTGCACTATTAGCATACCTGCCCAGTGACCTAAAGGCCCGGGCCATGATGGGTGATACCGGTTCCAATGCCTTGGGTGCCACAATTGGTATTACATCTGTGCTGGTTTTGCCTGAGAATCTAAAAATGGGCTATTTAATACTATTAATTGCTTTTCATATATTTACAGAAAAGTATAGCTTAACAAAAATCATTGAAAAGAACAAAATGCTTAATTATTTAGACCAGCTTGGGCGAAATCAATAATGCCTGACTGGTTTTTTGGCCTACCGAAGGGACCGAATGAGTCAGGATTTGTCTCTTAATGCTTTCTGGCTTGACTTTAGTTTCCCGATATATTAATTTGGTTGACAGTGGTAGTAAAATATGGAGGTGTCCTCTTTGGTAAATGAAAATCGAATTATTGATGAGTTTATAGAATTAGTGCAGGTGGATAGTGAATCTGGTGCGGAACGTCAGCTTGCAGATTTACTAAAAGCTAGACTAAAGGATCTGGGGCTTGAGGTAAGGGAAGATAATGCCGGTTCTTTTATTGAAGTTGGTCAGACTACAGGTAACATTATAGGTACTTTACCGGGCAATGGGGGAAATGGACCGCTTTTATTGTTATCTGCCCATATGGATACAGTTAAACCTGGAAAGGGTGTTCAGCCTAGAAGAGAAAATGGCAAAATAATTTCTTCCGGTAATACGATTTTAGGTTCAGACGATAAGGCAGGAATTGTGGCTATACTGGAGGCCCTCAGGGTGATTAAGGAAAACCAGTTACAGCATGGAGGTATTCAGGTAGCTTTTACCATAGCCGAAGAAATGGGACTGGTCGGTGCTAAGGGATTAGACTATAATTTGCTTCAAGCAAAATTGGGTTTTGTTTTAGACAGTGGTGGAGCTCCAGGCGAGATCATTATTAAGGCTCCTACCCAATATAGTTTTACAGCTACTGTAAAGGGTAAAGCAGCCCATGCAGGGATTGCCCCAGAACAAGGTATCAATGCTATTGTCGTAGCTTCCCATGCCATTGCAAATGTAAGGCTGGGACGTATTGATGAAGAGACAACTGCTAACATAGGTGCTATTTCCGGTGGTCTAGCAACTAATATTGTTCCAGATAAAGTGACTGTAGAAGGAGAAGCTAGAAGCCTAAATCCCGTCAAGGCCAAGGCCCAAATTGATCACATGGAAGAGGAATTTGTTAAAGCGGCTGCTAAATTCGGTACCAGCGTAGATTTCAATGTGCTTAAGCAATATGACCACATTAATTTAGCTGCGGATTCATTACCCGTACGTATTGCTTTAAAAGCAGCTGAAAGTGTTGACCTAAAACCACATCTGGCCCAGACAGGGGGCGGCAGTGATGCCAATGTCTTTAACGGTAAGGGCATTGCCTGTGCCAATCTTGGTATTGGGATGTCCAAGGTGCACACAACAGAAGAATTTATTACCGAGGAACACTTGATCCAGAATGCTAAATTTATTGTGGAAATTATCAAAGTGACTCAGGAAATTGTATAGCTATTAGCAGTTAGCCATTAGCCTTTAGTTAAAACAAAAGCTAAATGCTAAAGGGAGTGATTATATGGAAAGTATGGGTTTTAATGCAACCCTGCTGGCTCAAATGTTTAATTTTTTAATATTAATTTTACTGTTTGTCACCCTGAGTGTAGTTATCATCAAAGTTGTCCGGCGCACTGGAAGGGTAAACCCAGAAAACAGTCGACTTGAAAAAATAGAAGAAGATATTCAGGATATTAAAAAAAATATGCAAAATATTGCTAAGAAGTTAGATCAGAAACAATAGAGCATGTTAAGCCCGTTAGGGAGGAGATCACGTTAGCAAAGCTTACAGGGGGAGTCTCCCAAAATAACTAAAAAGGTGTCTCAGACTTATTCAACATTGGTGCCTGACACCATTGTTGAATAAGTTTAAGTAGTGCCTATGGCTGGTTAGCAAAGAAATAATCTGTCAATAATATGTAATGTAGGGTGACTAATTAGTTTACATAAATCCTCAGTCAAGGGGGACTTTGTTTTGATTCGTATCCGAAGGGGCGTGGCCAAGGAGATTATCTCCTGTAGACCCGGCATTACTGAACTTTGGGTGTCGGTGGAGGGCAACAGAGAAAAGGCTATTAATTATGATAACCTTACTGGACCAGTTAAGGCTGGGGATGAGGTTTTATTAAATACCACCGCTGTTTATAAGAAGTTGGGCACCGGAGGTGCTCATTTTGTTATGGGGAATTTATCCCAAACTGATCGAGATGTCCCTGAAGAAGGACATATCATGAAACTGCGCTACAGCCCCTGTCAGGTCAAGATCCTTGCTGTAGAAGAGCCGGACAGCCCCTATGCAGATGTAATGCAACAGGTCGAGTCCTTGGAGGGAACTCCGGTTATAATCGGTACACTTCACAGCATGATTGCTCCTGTGTCAGCTGCCATCAAGAAGTTGACTAATAGCGCAGTGAGGGTTGCTTATTTAATGACTGATGGGGCTGCTTTACCCATCAGTTTGTCCAAAATGGTCAGGGAGCTTAAAAACAAGGGTCTCATCGATACAACCATTACCTGTGGTCATGCCTTTGGGGGAGACTTAGAAGCAATTAATATTTATACGGGCTTATTGGCCTGTAAAGCAGTGGCTAAAGCTGATGTAATCATTGTGGCCATGGGGCCAGGCATTGTGGGTACTGGCTCACGCTATGGCTTTACCGGGGTTGAACAGGGTGAAATTATTAATGCCATAAATATCCTCGGTGGGAAGCCCATTGCAATTCCCAGAATCAGCTTTGCTGATAACCGTGAGCGACACTGTGGTTTAAGCCATCATACCCGGACAAGTCTGGGAAAAATTGCTTTGACCAAGTCCACCGTTGTATTACCAAAACTTGAGCCAGACAAGATGGCATTAATTCTCAAACAGCTTGAAGACAGTACAATTAGCCAGAAACATGATGTAGCCATTATTGATGCTACCCCTGCTCTGGAAGCATTACAACAATACGGTATCAAGGTTACAACCATGGGCCGTTCCGTAGAGCAAGATCCCGAGTTTTTCCTGGCCGCTGGCGCAGCAGGGGTTTATTTTAGCCATCAGCCTTCAGCCATCAGCCGTCAACTTTAGATAGCCTTTGGCTATTAGCTGTTAGCATTTTGAAGGTGGCCTTGAGCCGTGGGCCATGGGCCTTGGGCTTTTCTGTGCATGGTCTTTAGCTTATGGCCCATGGCACACGGCACGAGACCCTAAAAGAACCCTAAGTTGGGCATGCAAAAAAGCTGATGGCTGACGGCTAAGTCTTTTAGCTAACCGCTGTTTCTAACTGTAGGCCATGATGTTAAAAGCACAAATCAATTCAGCTTTGCATGAATCAGATTTTTTACTGTTCCATATTCCTTGGCGTATTCTTGAATTAGTTTACATAAATCCCTGGCCTTACAGAGGAAATAAATTCGGTCTGAATAAACATAAAGTTGTGACATGTTGGTACCTCCTAATATTTATGGGACAGTATATGAAAAGAGTACTTGCTTTATGTACCACATGAGGTAAGTTTAATTGACGATTGAAGGGAGTTTTTTATGAAATTACTCACCCTGAGTGCCAATGCCAGTGGAGCGGCAAAGGCAGCCCGGGAGGGAATGGTGGTAATGGTTGTGGATATTATTGATATGTCTACAACTTTAGAAGCAGCCATTGATGCCGGAGCTTTGGCAGTACTGGGGGCAAGCCCAGATACGGCAAAACCACCAGTCAGCCTGAACCCAGAAGCAATTGGTAGAAGAGCAGCTAGACTGGCTTTAGAAGCAGCTAGCAGTGTAGTATTAATAACGGAACCCAGGATTGGTTCCGATGCGGACCGATCCCAAAACGCTGCACGCTTTCTGGAGGGTGTTCGTCAAGGAGGTGCAAAAGTAACTTCTATCATTCCAAATCTTGGGGCAGAAACACCTAAAATTTGTAGTCTAACCGGTAGTATTGTAGTAGCTGCCACAGGAACAGGAGGAGTTGCCTATGATGCTGCCCTTACCGCAGGAGCACCTGAGGTTATCACCGGAACTGTGGCTAGGACAATGAAAAAAAGAGGGTCTGCTCCGGCCATGGCTGCGGCGCAGAGGGCTATAGAAGCTGCTGTAAAACATAACACAGGGATTTGTGTTGTTGCTGCCAGTGCTAATTCCATGGAAGATGTACTTGCCGCAGAGTATATTATGAAAAAAATCATAGAAGTAGGTTTTTTATCTAGATAATTATGTTTACCCTGGTAATAGCCAGGGTTTTCTTAATCTAAGTACTAATTACCAGACAGACCCGCATAAATATGTACAGAAACCTCAAGAGAGATGGACATAGCGGGGGTGTTGGTTTGGCAAGGACATTTAAAAAATTATGTAAGTCTTCCCTTCGCAACAGTTGGCCAATTTATTTTTTGGCCTTTATAACCTTGGCCACAGGTATGTTTTTTGGTTCCTTAGGTGTCCATGCCCTGCAGGTTGATACATCCGGACAACTTTCACAATACCTAGATGATTTTGTTAACAAGGCCAGTAACGTGATCATAGATCGACCTCAGGTTGTGAAAAATACTATTTTCAATAATTTATTATTTATTGGTATTATATACTTTCTTGGATTGACCGTAATTGGTACCCCTGCTATCTTAGCACTCTTATTTGCCCGGGGTTATTCATTAGGTTTTACCGTGGCTTTCTTAACCAGAGAAAAGGCTGGTGAAGGGATTATTCTTACCTTAAGCTCAGTGGCCCCTCAGAACATCTTGCTAATCCCGGCAATTTTTTTAGCAAGTGTAGCAGCACTATCATTTTCCTGGTTACTTATCAAGAGGTTTGGCAATTCAAAGTTACCAGTTATGTCTGGACTCATTGGGTATCATGTCTTGATGTTAATTGTCTGTAGCATATCTGCTGCTGCAGGTCTAGTGGAAGCCTTTATTACTCCAGAATTAATTAAGGCTGCTGCAAATTTTATAAAAATGTAAAAGCTGTTTTTTAAAAGAAAAATGTTTTAAACATAACTCTTTCTTGTACGGGGCATAATATTTAATGACAAAGGGAATGCTAATTTTTTTAAAAGCCAAATTTCTAGGAGGGAGACGACATGTCGAAGGAATTGACCCGGGTAGATGTGCCGTATGATCTTATTAGAAGTACAGCTTTTTCAGGTTTAGTTCCTAAAGAATTGGTTCCCTATGTAAAACCAGCTCTAGCAGAATTTAGAAATGAAATGGCCGCGGAGTTGGGGATACCAAATTATGATAAAATAGACAAAGGAGAACTACCCAGCCGGCTTAATGGTGAAGTGGGTGGTGGTATGACCAAAAAAATGGTCGCCTTTGCGGAGGCAGTATTAGCCTGGCACTATAAAAATAGGTATTTAATAACAGAATAATATACGTGTAACCAATAAGGTTCCAGCCAACCATGAGAAGGCGGAACCTTATCTTATTTAAACCAGTAAAAAGCTTCTAAAAAAAGAGCGGTTAGGCCAGCTGCCATAAGAGGACCAATGGGGATACCGCCTAAGAAAACTATTCCCAAGATGGATCCCATCACCATGCCAAAGATAAGTTGAGGATCTAATTTTAGTAATTTAAGACCTTCCCCATTCATATGGGTGGCCAAAGCACCTCCAATTAAGGCTAACAATCCTTGGGGAGAAATAGTTTTTTCAACTAGGTCCCTATAGATAATGTTGTCGTGGGCCAGAGGAACTAAAACCGACAACATTAAAAAAATCAAACCGACTTCCAAACCTCTTCTTTCCAAGATTACCATCAATCGGTTTAATTTACTTAATCTTAGGACCAATAATATACAACCTGCAGTAGCTAGTAGTGTAGATTCTGCAAAAAAGCCCATTAATATTAATACTAATAAGATAACATTGGCCCTTTGCATTAGCTTTCTCCCCCTATAAACCATTTTTATCCATCTAAGAGATCCTATGCCGTTTTAAGTGTTGTATATGCTTAGAAAACTTTGTTGGCAAGCAAAACTTTATCTCGATTTAAAAAAATAGACCCCCAGAAGGGCCTATTATTTTTGTAAGTTCATTAGTTGTGTATGAAAAGACATCAAACTGGTGTGCATGGTTTGATAGCCACCACGAATATTTTCTATGGACCGCTTTGTTTCCAAAATTAAGTTTCTAGCATTGTCCAAATGGCTTTCCAGATCTTTTTCTGTACCTAAAATTAATAATATTAAAATTAAAAAAAGAGTATATGGACTTTGGGCATCCAAAAAACGATCTTGATTTTGATCCATAGGGGCACCTCCGGTCTTTTTCTATTTTATACCAAGGTATGACTAGGTCAATGGTTTTGTGACTTACCAAATGTCCAAAGTTGTAAATAGTCTAAAACTACCCATTATTGCATAATTTCATAATAACCTACCATGAAGATAAATCACAAAAATTTGGCCCAAGGCCCACAATCCTATTTAAGACTGGAGGGGAAAAAGTGCGGATTTATCTAATTACCGGACTTAAACGAAAAATATTAAAAGTCATGAGATTCACTCTGGTTTTAACTATAATTGCTATATTATTAGTTCAATTGGTAGGCATATTGAAGGGAACCGGGGTTTACAACAGAGAGGAAATACCCAATGGCAATTCGATGAAGGTTGTAAGCCCTGTTACAGATGCTTGTGGTGAGGATGAAAGGACCCATGGCCTGGAAAATATCTTGGAGCATTTACTAAAGTATCTACAAGATAAAAAATAAAAAGGAATTATATGGTTTTTGTTGAAGTAGTCCAAACAAAATGGACTATTTTTTATGTTAAGGGGGAGGAATATGGAACGCTGGTTGGAAGAATTTATTCGTTACCTGTCAGTTGAAAGGGGTCTGGCCCAAAATACCTTAGCCTCCTACCGAATAGACCTCAGTCAGTACTTAACCCATTTAAGAAATCAAAGTGTTACTTCTCTGGACCATGCTGATAAAAATCATATTTTATCACATCTTTATAAGCTGCAAAAGGATGGCAAGGCACCTTCAACAATTTCTCGCCATTTAGCAGCATTGAAACATTTTTATCGCTTTTTGGTTTCAGATGGTTTAGTATCTGAGGATATTACTATAAGTCTAGAATCACCTAAGTTAAAGCAAAGATTACCACACGTACTTTCTGCAGAGGAAGTAGAAAACTTATTGTGTCAACCACAATTGGCTGATCCCGCTGGTTTAAGAGATAAAGCTATGCTTGAATTAATTTATGCAACAGGAATTAGAGTATCTGAGATGGTTTCATTAAATATAAATGATGTAGAGTTGGATATGGGTTATGTAAAGTGCTTTGGTAAAGGTGCAAAGGAAAGAATCATACCCCTTGGTTCAGTTGCAGCTAAATACGTCCGGGAATATTTGGCAAGATCTAGGGTCAAACTAACAAAGGGTAAAACGGAGCACCAAGCCCTTTTTGTGAATGTGCAAGGTAAAAGGTTAACTCGTCAAGGTTTCTGGAAAATTATCAAAAAGTATGCAAAGGAAGGGAAAATTAATAAAACCATAACGCCACATACGTTAAGACACTCCTTTGCTACACACTTACTAGAAAACGGGGCAGACCTAAGGGCTGTTCAAGAAATGCTTGGTCATGCTGATATATCGACCACGCAAATTTATACACATCTAACTAAACTAAGACTCAGAGAGGTTTATACTAAAGCTCATCCAAGGGCCTGAGATTATTACGAGGTGATTCTGTTGACAGAAAGAAAGGTTAGAAGAGTTACATTAATTGTACTAGATAGTGTCGGTATTGGAGAGTTACCCGATGCCGGCGATTACGGAGATAAGGGGAGTAACACCCTAGCCAATGTGGCAAAGGCGGTACAGGGAATAAATTTACCACAACTTGGTAGGTTGGGGCTTGGAAATATACATTCAATAGAGGGTGTAAAACCAACTGCCAATCCATTGGGCGCATATGGTAAAATGGCCGAAAAATCTATGGGAAAAGATACTACCACAGGGCATTGGGAACTGGCAGGTATCATTTTAGAGAAACCATTTCGAACTTATCCAAATGGTTTTCCCAGCGAAATTATTTCAGAGTTTGAAAATAAAATTCAACGCAAAATATTAGGAAATGTTGTTGCCTCTGGCACGCAAATAATAGAGGAATTAGGAAAACAGCATATGGAAACTGGTTTTCCTATCGTATATACCTCAGCAGACAGTGTCTTTCAAATAGCTGCCCATGAAGATATTATTCCAGTGGAGGAACTCTATCAAATTTGTGAAATTGCAAGGAAAATGTTAGATGGGGAACATAAAGTAGGTCGCGTCATAGCTCGTCCCTTTGTGGGTACTCCGGGTTCTTTCAAACGTACTGCCAATCGACATGATTATGCCGTGTCTCCTCAGGTACCTAATATTTTAACTGTCCTTCAGGATGCAGGTATTAAGACGATGGGAGTAGGAAAGATATTTGATATATTTGCAGGGGTTGGTATCTCCGATACCATCAAAACCAAGGATAATATGGATGGCATTGATCAAACCATTAAATTTATGAAGGATACTGAAGAGGGATTAATTTTTGCAAATTTGGTGGAATATGATTCCCTTTATGGCCATCGCAATGATCCGACGGGCTATGCCAGGGCACTGGAAGCCTTTGATCGCAGATTACCAGAAATCCTGGCAGCAATGCTGCCAGATGAGGTATTAATCATTACCGCGGATCACGGTTGTGATCCAACCACCATCAGTACCGACCATAGTAGGGAATATGTGCCATTGCTGGTTTGTGGTAAGCAGATTAAAAGTGGCGTTGACTTAGGGGTAAGGGCTTCCTTCAGTGATGTTGCGGCTACATTAGCCGATTTTTTCGGAGTAACTTTTAATGTTGGAAAAAGCTTTGCGCCCGAATTATTTAAGAATCAAGGCCTAGAAAGAAGGTAGTACAGTCATGCGAATGGTTGATATTATCCTAAAAAAAAGGCGGGGACAGGAGCTTAGCTCTGAAGAAATAGAATTTTTTGTGCAGGGTTATACCCAAGACCATATACCAGATTATCAGGCGGCAGCCTTTCTCATGGCTGCATTTTTTCAAGGCTTATCTCCCCGGGAAACAGGTGACCTCACTATTTCTATGGCCCGCTCCGGAGATCAGGCAGATCTCTCTGGAATTCCAGGGATAAAAGTAGACAAGCATAGTACTGGTGGGGTTGGAGATAAAGTTACATTGATTCTTGGCCCTTTAGTAGCTGCAGCAGGAGTACCAGTGGCTAAGATGTCAGGCCGCGGTTTAGGGCACACCGGAGGCACCATTGATAAATTGGAATCCATTCCCGGCTTTCAAGTAACCATGGACAATCAAAGCTTTTTGCATCAAGTAAAAGAAATTAAATTGGCAGTTGTGGCCCAGACTGGACATTTAGCCCCGGCAGATAAAAAATTGTATGCTTTGCGAGATGTCACTGCCACTGTAGATAGCATTCCCTTAATTGCTGCCTCAGTCATGAGCAAAAAGATAGCAGCCGGTGCAGATGCCATTGTCTTAGATGTAAAAGTGGGCAGTGGTGCCTTTATGAAAAATTCTGCAGAGGCCTTTGTCTTAGCTAGGACCATGGTCGAAATTGGTCACCATCTGGGGCGGCAAACAGTGGCCTTAGTCACGGATATGGATCAACCACTGGGCTTTGCCATAGGAAATGCTTTGGAAGTAAAGGAGGCCATAGAAACTTTACGAGGTAACGGTCCTGCTGACTTAAAAGAAATATGCATCCACTTGGGCAGTGAGATGCTTAATTTAGCAGGTATAGAAAAGGATAAATTTGCAGCCCGAAGAATGTTGGAAGATTTATTGGCAAAGGGTAGTGCATTAAAGAAATTTCAAGAATTCGTTCGGGCCCAGGGCGGCAATCCTAGTGTAGTAGATAATCCCAGCCTGTTACCCCATGCATCCCTGATACATCCAGTGACTTCGTTATTCGAAGGCTATGTGAAAGAGATCCAATCGGAACAGGTTGGCGTGGCAGCCATGTGGTTGGGGGCTGGCCGGACCACTAAGGAATCGAACATAGACCTAAGTGCGGGATTAGTGTTAAGGAAAAAAATTGGTGACTACGTACACAAAGGTGAGGTTATAGCAGAGCTGCATTATAATGACAACAAGGAAATCGCCAAGGCTTCAGATCTGCTCAGTCAGGCCTATGTTTTACAAAGTGAACCGGTCGTAGCTAAAGAAATATTGTTAGGTAAGATAACGGAGGATGACCTTTAGATATTTAGCTATTAGCCATTAGCCATTAGTCGTTAGCCAAAAGCTAAAAGCTAACCTCTTTTCCATAAACTCCCTCTATTGTTTAAAGCATATTACATGCTTAAAAGATAACAATAATAGCAGCAATGATTAGTGACTATAGGGGGAAAGGTTATGAAAAGAAAAGTAAAAAAATTTGGGACAGCATTGATCTCTTTAATCTTAGTTTTATTATTGGGCCTAGGTAACGCCTTTGCACAGCCTACAGCCCTAGAAGGATCTAAACCTAATCCTTCTAAAGAAAAGACCCCTTCTGCACAGTTGGAGACCTCTGCTGAGACTGCAGTGCTATTGGATTATAGTTCGGGGCAAGTTTTATTAGATAAGGATATGCATAAATCAAGGCCAATGGCCAGTGTAACTAAGTTAATGACTATGCTACTTATTTGTGAGGCGGAAGCCCAGGGAAAGATCAAAACCAGCGATAAGGTTATAGCCAGTGAACATGCCTGTAGTATGGGCGGATCACAAATTTTCTTAGAGCCCGGTGAAGAGTTGAGCGTAAAGGAGATGTTGATTTCCATTGCCACTGGGTCTGCCAATGATTCAAGCGTAGCCATGGCTGAATATATTGCAGGTTCCGAAGAAGAATTTGTGTCTATGATGAATGAAAAAACTAAGGAGATGGGTTTGAAAAATACTCATTTTTCTAATCCCACAGGTTTACCTATTGAGAATCATTATACCTCGGCCTATGATATGGCCCAGGTTCTTCGGGAGTGCTTGCGTTACCCATTGTTTAGGGAGGTATCATCGATCTACGAGTACGATTTGCGTGGCGGTGACTTTAAACTATGGAATACTAACAAACTATTAAAATGGTATGCTGGTGCAGATGCCGGAAAGACTGGCTGGACCAATGAAGCAAGTTACTGTCTAGCTGCATCAGCCAAACGTGATGGCCTAAGATTGGTTTCTGTTGTACTGGGTTGTCCTATGCCAAGAACTCATTTTCAAGAAACCATTAAAATTTTTAACTATGGCTTTGCCAAATATAAAGCTGTGACATTGGCTGAAGCTGGGCAAGTTGTTAAAGAAATTAAGGTTGATAAGGGTATTGAGGATAAGGTTAAAATTATGACCAAAGACTCAGTGGGAGTGGTAGTTCCCAAAGGACAGGAAAAAACTGTACAAGGTAATATAAACCTGCCGGACCAAATAGATGCACCGGTTAAAAAGGGGCAAGTAGTTGGCCAATATGTAGTAAATAAGGATGGCCAAGAAGTTTTACAGGTGGATTTGGTTGCAGCACAGGATGTTATGAAAGCTTCACCCTTGAAGTTATTAAATGATATGTTAGATCGTGTTTATAGTATGGAGTAAATTTTGACTTGTAAAAGCAGCCCTTTGAAAGGGCTGCTTTTCGACATTCATTTTGGAAAAAATTAGAAGGTAATTCTGAATCTTGGTAGAAATATGGAAAATATAACCAATTGGTAGAAAGGGGAGAGTACCACATGCACTTGGATATGGAACAACAACAGGACACCTTGTTAGTTCGTTTGGGAGGAGAAATGGATTTTGGTGTGGCTGATAAAATGCGCAAAGCTTTAGATAATGAATTAGTTGACAGGCGAGCAAAGAATTTAGTCCTCAATCTATCTCGGGTAACTTTTATTGATAGTTCAGGTTTAGGAGTGATATTAGGACGTTATAAACGTTTAGCTAATTGTGGAGGAAAAGTGATTCTAGTTGGTGCGCAGCCCCAGGTGCGTAGGATACTAGAGCTTTCTGGCCTTGTACAAATAATGGAAGAATATCCTGACGAAAGTATGGCCCTAGCGAAGATTGTTTAGAGGAGGTGATGATGGTGAAGATTCTCAACCGTTGTTCAATTGATTTTACTAGTATTCCCGAAAATGTTGGCTTTGCCAGGGTGGCCATAGCGTCCTTTGCTTCACAACTTGATTGTACGCTGCCGGAACTTGAAGAAATAAAGGTTGCAGTGTCGGAGGCCGTGGGAAATGCTATCTTACATGGCTATAGAAATAAACCGGACCATATAGTCCATGTAACGGCAACTATTTATAAAGAAGGGTTAGAGATTAAAGTATCGGATGAGGGGGTTGGTATCAGGGACATTGATCTTGCGATGCAGCCAGCTTATTCTACGGATCCAGAAAGAATGGGTCTTGGTTTTGTTTTTATGCAATCATTTAGTGACCGTATGCAGGTGGATTCCCAACCCGGGAAAGGTACAACTGTTATGATGTTTAAGCAAATTGGTTTACGTGGTGCCCGGGCCCGGGCCAATTAGCAAAGGCGGGATAGCCGTGAGTTCTTCCAGACTCCTAGAAATGAACCTTCCCCGTTTCCCTTTGTTAGGTGATAAGGAAATGAGAGATCTACTCAAAAAGGCCCAATCTGGCAATAGTGAAGCCCGGGAAAGATTAGTTAATTGTAATTTGAAATTAGTTTTTAATCTGGTACAGCGGTTTAATAACAGGGGTTATGAATTGGAGGATTTATTTCAGATTGGCTGTATTGGCTTGATGAAGGCCATTGATAAATTTGATTTAACCTATGATGTAAAGTTTTCCACCTATGCTGTACCTATGATTGTGGGTGAAATCAGACGTTTTCTAAGGGATGATAGTCCGGTTAAAGTAAGCCGTTCCCTTAAGGAAACAGCCTACAAAATTCAGCAAACCAGGGATCGCCTGACAGCAAGACTTGGCCGAGAACCTTCGATTAACGAAATTTCAGAAGAACTTGGGTTTAGCCGGGAAGATGTTGTTAATGCCCTTGAGGCAGCTCAAATGCCAACATCAATTTACGAAACGCTGCATCAGGATGACGGTGACCCCATCTATATCCTGGACCAACTCAGTGGAGAGGAAGATGGCGATGCACCATGGTTGGAAAAGCTAGCCATCAAGCAAGTACTAATTGAGTTACCGGAAAGGGATCGACAAATTTTGTTATGGAGATTTTTTGAAGATAAAACCCAGTCCGAAGTAGCACTGCGGCTTGGTCTTTCACAGGTGCAAGTCTCTCGTTTGGAACGGCAGGCCCTAAGAAAACTTAAAGAATTAATGCAACAAACAGGTAGTTAACTTAACATAAAAGTGAAGCAAGGGTACGGTTCTCCTCCTTCCCGCTGGGGAAAGCAGGAGGACCGTACCCTTGCTTCGTGTTGTTTAATTTGATCAAAGCATAAAAGATATTTTAAAACACATAATACCTAATGAAATGGCAAAATACCATTGGTTTCCCTAAAAAATAAAAAGGTGGTGTGTAATGAAATTTAATGGTTTCCTCGGACCATTTCAAGATTAGGCAAGGAAAATATAAAGATTTGGTACGTCAGGTTAGGCCAAAGCCTACTGTTTTAAAAAACAGTATTATGGCCTTTGGCGTGGGCGGTTTAGTGTGTACCTTTGGTCAGATTATTACTAATTACCTTAGTAAATTAGGATTGGATGCACAAGATGCGGGACTGGCAACATCAGCTATATTGATATTTCTGGCAGCCTTATTAACAGGCTTGGGAATCTATGATGAAATAGCAAAATACGCAGGGGCCGGCACAATTGTACCAATCACAGGTTTTGCTAATTCTATGGTTGCCCCGGCCATGGAATATCGCGGTGAAGGGATGGTTTTTGGCGTAGGTGCAAGACTATTTACGATAGCTGGCCCGGTACTTGTTTTTGGTCTTGTTGCAGCTTGGTTTGTTGGTCTAGTAACCTACATTTTTTAAACAAAATTGGGGGTGTTGAAGGATAGTGGCGTTAAAAAAACAGGGTCTACAGACCGTTGTTTTTAATAATCCGCCAGTTATTGTTGCTTCAGCCTGTATGGCAGGGCCCAAAGAAGCCCAGGGCCCACTGGGCCAAACCTTTGATAAAACTATTGAAGATTTATATTATGGTGAAAAGACTTGGGAGAAAGCTGAGCAAAAAATCTTTCAAGAAACCTTGGAGATGGCCATAAACAAGTCGGGACTAAAAGCTCAAGAAATAGATTTTTTGTTGGCAGGTGACCTCACAAATCAAATAATTGCTACGAATTTTACCGCTAGAAATATAGGTATACCATTTTTAGGTTTATATGGAGCTTGTTCAACCATGTATGAGGGCTTAGCCTTAGCCAGTATGTTAATAGACGGGGGCTATGCAGAGCACGTATTAGTAGGGGCTTCCAGTCATTATGCCACAGCAGAAAGACAATTTCGCTTTCCAACAGAGCAGGGAGTACAAAGATCAATGTCTGCTCAATGGACTGTTACTGGTGCTGGCGCCATTGTATTGGCAGCACAGGGGGAAGGACCAAGGATAACCCGTGCTACCATTGGGAAAGTTATTGATTTTGGTGAAGGTGATGCAAGTGATATGGGAGCCGCCATGGCCCCGGCTGCTGCAGACACAATAATAAGGCATCTTTTAGATACAGGCCGAACACCAGGGCACTATGACCTAATTGCCACAGGGGACCTAGGTAAATACGGCAGGGAACTGGTGGTAAGATTAGCTGAACAGCATGGCGTTAGGTTATCGGATACTTATCAGGATTGTGGGGTACTTATTTTTCATGAGAGACAGGATACCCACGCTGGAGGTAGTGGTTGTGCCTGCTCGGCTGTGGTGACCTGTGGGTTTCTACTAAATGAAATGATAGGTGGTAAATTACGTAAGTTTCTTGGCGTTGGCACAGGAGCTTTATTATCACCCTGCAGTTGCCAGCAAGGAGAAACCATACCCGGTATTGCACATGCGGTCGCCATCGAAATATAGGGGGTAATATGTTGCTGTTCAAAGCTTTTTTGGTGGGGGGAACCATATGTTTAATAGGACAGCTTCTGATGGATTTAACCAGTCATAAAGTTACCCCCGGCCACATTTTAGTTGGCTTTGTAACCACTGGAGTGATTATTAGTGCTTTGGGGTTTTACCAACCCCTTGTGGAATTTGCCGGGGCGGGTGCCACCGTACCCCTAACCGGCTTTGGACACCTGATGGCCCAGGGTGCTATCGAAGGGGCAAAAAATTTTGGCTTTTTAGGAGTTTTTAAGGGCGCATTAAGTGCTGCAGCCGGTGGGATTACTGCAGCAGTGGTATTTGGCTATCTGGCTGCCCTGGTTTTTAGACCTAAGGGGTAGGTGTTTTTAATGAATCAAAAAAGAAATGTAATTCTCGTTACTGATGGAGACCAAATTGCTCGACGAACCTTGGAAGTGGCAGCTAGAAACATAGGGGCTCGGTGTATATCTATGTCAGCAGGCAATCCCACTCGTTTGACAGGCCAGAAGTTGGTCGAATTAATTAAATCTGCTGCCCATGATCCAGTAATTGTTATGTTTGATGATAAAGGGGCAGAGGGACAAGGCTTTGGAGAAAAAGCAATGATGGAAGTGTATAACAGTCCTGAAATAAATATCTTGGGGGTTCTGGCTGTTGCATCCAACAGTGGATGCTGTGACGGTGCCAAGGTCGAGGTATCAATTACTGATTCGGGAGCAGTGGTGAAGGGGCCAGTCAATAAATTTGGCAGAACGACCAAGAGAAAAGAACTCCAGGGCGATACAGTGGAAATAGTAAATGATCTAGATGTACCGGTAGTTGTTGGTATCGGTGATATTGGAAAAATGTATGGGGCCGATGATTACCATTACGGAGCTCCTATTACTACTAGGGCATTGCAGGAAATCATAGAAAGGAGTGGTTTTAATTGGGAGCAGCTACAGTAGAAAAGGAAGCACCTAAGGTATCTCCAAACCTTGAAAGAAATATAGCTTACCTCAATAATATTTTAGGCTATGGTAAAAGCTTCGATATTGTATTGAGAAGGTTTAATGTAGCTGGTAAAGAAATCGCTATGTACTTCGTCAATGGCTTTGTCAAAGATGATGTAATGGCCTTGATTTTACGAAACTTGGATGAGTTAAAAAGACCAGATGTTACTCCAGGTAGCTTGAAAAAATTATTTAATGAGCACATCAATCACATTCAAGTTGATACTGTGGGGGAATTGGAAAAAGTCATTGACCAGGTTTTGAGCGGACCCCTAGCCCTATTAGTAGAAGGGGAAGAGCAAGCTCTGATTATTGATTTGCGGATGTATCCTTCCCGTTCACCCCAGGAACCTGATCTAGAAAAGGTAGTACGTGGTCCCCGGGATGGTTTTGTAGAAACAGTATTAATGAATACCTTATTAATTCGCCGGAGGTTAAGAGATCCTCGCTTAAGAAACGAAGTGCTCCAGATTGGTACCCGTTCTAAAACAGATGTAGTTATTTCCTACATAGAGGATATAGCAAATCCTGAGCTGGTCAAAAATATTAAAGAAAAGTTGCAGATGGTGAAAATTGATGGGATCCCTATGGCGGAAAAGGCTATACAAGAATTAATAGAGCCAGGGAAATATGGTAATTTTTTTCCCAAGGTGCGTTTTACTGAACGCCCAGATGTGGCTGTGTCACATATGTTGGAAGGCCGTGTATTGATTATGGTTGATACATCACCCAGTGTTATTATTGCTCCTTGTACCTTGTGGGACCACCTGCAAGCTGCAGAAGAGTATAGGCAAGGTCCGCCAGTTGGCGTATACATTCGTTGGGTGCGTTATGTCGGGGTTTTAGGAGCATTGTTTTTATTGCCTCTTTGGTTTCTCTTTGTCTTGCAACCGGAGTTATTGCCTCCAGCGCTAAAGTTCATTGGACCTAATGAACCAGGAAAAATTCCTATCATTATCCAGTTTTTATTGGCAGAACTAGCTATTGATATGATCAGGTTGGCCACTATTCATACACCTACTCCATTGGCCACTTCTACAGGTATTATCGCTGCAATATTAGTAGGCGATGTAGCCATCACTGTGGGTTTATTTAACGCTGAGGTTGTTATGTACACAGCCATTGCCGCAGTGGCCTCCTTTATGATTCCCAGTTATGAAATGAGTTGGGCCATTAGGATGGTAAGACTTCTTCTTTTACTGGCTACCGCTGCCTTCCGTTTACCAGGTTTGATTATTGCTACCTTAATAGTTTTCATTTATCTCATGCGAACTAAATCTGTGGGAGTTCCTTACCTTTGGCCATTAGTTCCCTTTGATTATAAGGCCATGAAGTCTGTACTGGTTCGTACGCCAGTGGAAATTCAAAATCAAAGACCCTCAATTTTTCACCCGAAAGATAAGATTCGACAGGCAGTACCTGAACCTGCTCGCAAACCTGATAAACAAGACGGTCAATCCTAATAAACAAGGGTCTATTGCACAATGGAATCGTTCTTGGGTAGATATTAATGTAAGGGAGCGACCCCCGTGTCGTTCCCTGTGGGGTGGCACATACATTATTTCTGTTAGATCGTAAAAAAGTGTCGATTACCTACTAAAGAGTAGTTTTGCGACATCTCCTTAAAGTTTAAGGGCCAGTTGGTATTCTTCTGGTGTGTTGACATTAAAAAAAATTTTATCCCAGTTATAATCGGTCTGATCATTTATGTCATAATATTTCACCTGAACTAAATCGTAGAAGGCTTTAATTCTTGATCTTTGTTGCTGTAAGGTTTGTTCAATGGCAGGGATACAATCTTTTCTATAGGCCGCGTGCAAGGGTTGGAAGTATTCGCCTTGACGGGGAACCACAGCCTGAAATTGTTCTAGGTAATCTGTTAATTTGACTGCGAATGACGGATCAAAAAAGGGCATATCACAGGCAATAAAAAATGCACCCTTTGTGGTAATATTTTTTAATCCGCTATGTATCCCGGAAAGGGGACCTCGATTGGGAAAAATATCGGGGAAAATTGGCATATAGAAGTTTAAGTATTGCTCGATATTGTTACTAATAATAATGGTTTCCTTAAAAAGAGGGTGTAGTTTGTCAATGATAATTTCGAGAATCGACTTGCCATGTATTTCTAATAGTGCTTTGTTTGTTCTCATACGACTGCTGCTGCCCCCTGCTAAAATAACCGCAGAAAATGGACAAGTATTACCCAAAAGTATGCACACCTCTCTGATTGAATATTTAAAATAGTCTATGAATACACTTAATATAAAATAATTATAATTGTGAAACATATCCCCAACGTAATTAATTTCGTCAAATAAAGAAAAAATTTAGAATAGTGAAAAAAATAACCCTTAAATCAACGCAGTAAAATAGGTAAAATATAGTCGTTTAACAATATATTTATTATTATACTTGTCCTATTGTACTTTGAAAAGCCGGTGTAAACTCTAGAAAACAGATTATTTTATGTGGCGGTTTTAAAGAAGGTATCAATACAACTATAAACCCAATGATTATTAAGTATTTAAGGACTGTGGGACAAAATAGGTTGCCAAACATGTCCTATCTTTGGCATAATAATTATAGTATGACTTATTTTATTTTTCGCATAATGTGAAACTTGTCCCACACAAAATAAATTTAGAAAGGGGGTTGAACGTCTTCTTCGAGGGAATTTTACAACCAACTCACCTGATACTTATCTTAGTTGTTGTTTTAATTATTTTTGGACCTGGCAAATTACCAGAGGTTGGTAAAGCCATGGGTAAAACTGTAAGCGAATTTAGAAGAGCTACTTCAGCAAGTTTTGAGCAAGAAGAGAAAAAAGATAAAGATGCTCCAGCTAAAGAAGAAAAGTAGCTTCAAGTGTAACCCACAATAAAGAGAGAATCCCGGTTAAACCGAGGGGGTTAAAATTACATGAGAAAAATAAGCAGGCGCGACTTTTTAAAGAATTTAGGACTAGGGACCGCTGGATTAACTTTATTGGCAAGCCCTGCAGTGGCCTCAGAGTCTCATGAAAAAATTACTGGGATGAACCTACCTTCTAAAATCAGAAAGGTAAAAGAAACCTTTACAGTTTGTGCATTCTGTGGTTGTGGCTGTGGGATTATTTTATATGCCAATAATGACAACAAGATTGTATATTGTGAAGGTGATCCAGATCACCCCATTAATGAAGGTTCCATTTGCTCAAAGGGTAATGCAATTATTGATACCTATAACACTATTGAAAAGAAAGGCAACCGTGTTATTAATAGACTTCGTATTACCAAACCTCTCTACAGAGCTCCTGGCAGTACCCAATGGGAAGAAAAAAGCTGGGATTGGGCTCTAGCTGAGATTGCCAAGCGAGTTAAAAAGACACGGGATGAATCCTTTGAGGAGAAAGATGAAAAGGGTGTTACTGTAAATAGGAATACCACCATTGCTACCTTTGGTAGTGCTTCATTGGATAATGAAGAAAACTATCTACTGCATAAAATGTTTAGATCGTGGGGGCTTATAAATATTGAGCACCACGCCCGCCTCTGACACTCCTCTACAGTAGCCGGTCTGGCTGCTTCCTTTGGACGGGGTGTTATGACCAACCACTTTATCGATTTTAAAAATACTGATGTTTTCCTGATGATAGGCTCCAACTCTGCTGAAAACCATCCACAAGCAATGAAATGGATTATGAAGGCTAAAGATAAGGGAGCCAAGCTGATTGTTGTTGATCCTAGATTAACCAAGTCTGCTGGCCTTGCAGATATTCATGCACGTCTCCGTCCCGGAACAGATATTGCTTTTATTAACGGATTAATTAACTATATAATTGAAAACAACCTATATTTTAAAGATTATGTTCTTAATTATACCAATGCCAGTTTCTTGATTAACCCTGATTATAAATTTGAAGATGGTGTATTTTCAGGACTGGTTGAAAAGGACGATAGTAAGACCTATGATACCAAGACTTGGCAGTATCAAATGGATGGGGACCCTGTAAAGGATGGTATTAGGGAAGAAGCTATCAAGAAAGATCCTACTATGCAGGATCCTAACTGTGTATTCCAAATTTTGAAAAAACATGTAGGTCGCTATGATATAAATACTGTTTCTCGTATTACGGGTACTTCCGAGGAAGTTCTGAAGAAGACCTATGCATTATTTGCCTCTACCGGCAAAGCTGATAAGGCGGGTAATGTTATCTATGCTATGGGTATTACCCAACATACCTATGGCTCCCAGAACTGTCGGGTTCTTTGTGTGCTGCAGCTTCTCTTGGGTAACATTGGTATTCCCGGTGGCGGTGTGAATGCTCAACGTGGTGAATCTAACGTACAGGGCTCCACAGACTTTGCTATGTTGAACCATCTGCTTCCTGGTTATAACCCTATGTTTTACGCTAGCAAGCACTCTACCCTGCAAGACTATATGGATAAAGATGTGCCGAAGACTAGCTTCTGGTCCAATCGTGGTAAGTTTGTCGTAAGTATGTTAAAGGCTTGGTACGGCGATAAGGCCACCAAGGATAATGAGTTTTGTTTTAACTATGTGCCTAAACATGATGGTAAAAACCGTACCCATATGGGTATTTTTGAACAGATGTCCCAGGGTAATATTAAAGGGATGATTGCCTGGGGTCAAAACCCTGCTGTAGGTGGTCCTTCTTCATTCCAAGGACGTAAAGCACTGGAAAATTTAGATTGGCTGGTGGCTGTGGATCTGTTTGAGACAGAAACCTCCGCCTTCTGGCATCGTCCAGAAGCTGATCCTGCTAAGATTAATACCGAAGTATTTTTCCTTCCCGCAGCGATGTCTTATGAAAAGGAAGGTACTGTTACTAACAGTGGGCGCTGGTTACAGTTTCGTTATAAGGCGGTCAATCCACCCGGGGAAGCCAAAAGTGATCTATGGATCGCGGATAGGCTATTTAAAGCAGTAAAAAAAGAGTATCAGAGCGGCGGTAAATACCCTGATCCAATCTTTAACATGGTTTGGAATTATGACAAACCTGGCGAAGATGAACCCAACATTGATCAAGTGGCCTTGGAAATCAATGGTTTTGAAGTTGGTTCCAATAAAGCCTTGGAGAGCTTTGGCAACCTGAAAGATGATGGATCCACAGCTTGTGGTTGTTGGGTTCATACAGGCTACTGGGCTATGGATAAGGAAGCCAATACCGTTGCTGCGAAACGCCGGATTAATAAAGATAAATCTGGCTTAGGGCTGTTTCCTCAATATGGCTTTGCCTGGCCTGCAAACCGTCGGATTGTTTATAATCGTTGCTCTGCGGACGCTGCGGGTAACCCATGGAATCCTAAAAAACCTCTCATTAAGTGGGATGCTTTGGCAGGTAAATGGGTTAATGCCGATGTACCTGACTTTAAAGCAGTTGAACCGGCAAAGGTTCCAGGTGGTCAACCAACACCAGTACCTCCTGAAAAAACTGTTTCTTTCCTTATGCAAGAAGAGGGTCGGGGACGTTTGTTTGCAGTGAAAGGAGTTAACGACGGACCTCTACCAGAACATTATGAGCCTATCGAAAGCCCTGTGCAAAATATACTCTCTAAACAGCAGACTATGCCTTTAGCTACTCGATATAAGGGTGATTTTAGTAAAATTGCCGATACAGGTAGTGACAAGTATCCCTATGTAGGTACGACCCATAGAGTAATTGAACACTATCAGAGCGGTGCCGTTACCCGTAGCTGTCCCTCCTTAGCAGAAGTTTCTGCTCATATGTTTGCCAATATCTCGCCAAAACTGGCCCGGAAGATTGGTGTAAAAACAGGTGATGATGTCATAGTTGAAACAGTACGTGGTGAAATCACCTGTAAAGTTGCAGTTTCTGGTGTCTGTGTACCTCTTAACGTAAATGGTAAAGAGGTTGAAGTAATTGGTATGCCCTGGTGCTTTGGTTATCAAGGTATTGCCACTGGAGCATCGGCCAACGATCTGACACCCAGCGTAGGCGACCCGAATACCAATATTCCGGAATATAAAGCTTTCTTGTGTAATATTAAGAAAGCCAGCAAACATTAATGAGCACTGCAAAATGGGGGTGTAATTAAATGTCTAAAGGTGTATTAGTTGATATAACTAAATGTATGGGCTGTAAGGCTTGCCAAGTAGCTTGTAAGCAGTGGAATGATTTACCCTCCAGTAATCCTACATTTAAGGACGGACTGACCAGCCCGCCGGATATGGATGGATATACTTATACCACAGTCCGTATTGAAGTAATTGAAAAAGAAAACGACTATACCATGCGTTCAGCCAAGCGACAGTGTATGCATTGTGATCATCCTGCCTGTGCATCAGCTTGCTTTGCAAAAGCGCTACAGAGGGATCCCAAGACAGGTGCCGTAGTTTATTATCCTCATCTATGCGTTGGCTGTCGTTACTGCATGTTGGCATGTCCCTTTGATATCCCTAAATATCAATGGGATAAACAATTTCCATTAATAGCAAAATGTCAATTTTGCTTTGATCCCGATGGGAAATACGATCGCCTAGGCCATGGTTTAGGACCTGCCTGTGTAGAAACCTGTCCCACAGGAGCTTTAAAATATGGTGAACGGGATGAACTGCTTAAAGAGGCTTGGCAGCGTATTAACAATGATCCAAAATATCTAAAAAAAGTTATGGGTGAAAAAGAAGCCGGTGGCACATCCTGGCTCTATATTTCCGATGTTCCCTTTGAAACCTTTGGTTTCCGTGCAAATTTGGGCACCAAGCCGTTACCAGAGTATTCCCACAACTTCCTCAAGTGGACGCCGATTATTGCCGTGGGCTGGGGTACTCTATTAACTGCCTTGTACCATTACACCAAACGGCGTGAACAGATAGCTTCGGAAAAGGATACAAATGTTCACATGTAGGCAACGGAAAAGGGTAAACCAAATGGTTATTGGGGGGGAAAATAATGTCGGCAAATAAAGGTTTGCTACAGGAAATAAAGGAATATAATTGGAAATTTACCATGACGTCCACTCGCAAAGTATTATTGTTACTGGCTGGACTTGGTATAGTTTGTATGCTATTCCGCCTTGCTGTGGGCATGGGTCCAACAACTAACCTGAATGATCAGTGGCCCTGGGGTCTTTGGATTGGTTTTGACGTACTGACCGGTGTGGCTTTGGCTGGTGGTGGTTATGGTACTGCCATTATTGTGCACGTGTTGCACCGTAACAAATATCACGCCATTGCCCGAAGTGCAATGTTAACTTCGTTACTAGGTTACTTACTAGTAATGGCTGGATTATTCATGGATATTGGTCAATGGTTTAACTTCTGGCGTCCCTTTGTTTCTTGGGGCCATACGTCAGTTTTATTTGAAGTTTTCTGGTGTGTGTCCTGCTACACCACGGTTCAGGTACTGGAATTTGGTGAAGTAGTAACGGAGAAGGTTGGTACTAAATATCATGGTATGTTCAAAAAGGCTTTGCCTGTTTTGATGATAATTGGTATTATCTTCCCGACCTTGCACCAATCCTCACTGGGTGCATTGTATCTAATTATGGTGGATAAACTTTATCCCTTGTGGTGGTCACCCTATTTGGGACTGCTATTCTTAATGTCCTCTTTCTTTGTGGGACCTGCCATGATTTGTGTGGAAACAGCCTTAGCCGGTCGGGCCTTTAAGCACGAAGTGCCCATACACGTGTTACGGGGACTAGTGCGCATTTCTGGGGTATTTATGATCCTTTACCTGGGATTAAAGTTCTTTGATCTGGCTAACAGGGGTGTATTTAACCTGATGTTTAAGGGTAATTTAGAGGGGAACTTATTCCTCCTCGAAATTATTCTAGGTGTCATAATTCCCATTTTTATTGCCTTTAGCGGACTCAGCAATACCCGGAAAGGTCTTGTTACCTTTGGGGTATTAGTTAGTGGCGGCTTGATTTTCAACCGTATGAACGTTGTCTTTACCGGTATGTCCGCGGCCATTGGCGGTTGGTACTTCCCATCTATCATGGAATGGGCAGTTAGTATTGGTCTAGTGGCCATAGGCTGCTTAGTATATTGCTTTGCTGCTGAAAACTTTAATGTATTGGATCATGAAGAGCATCATCATAAGGTGACTGCCTAAAACTATCAAAGGAGCTGCTCTAATGGAGATAAGGGAAAATGCAGAAAAACTGGCCAACTTTTATTTAGAAGTAATGGAACAGGAAAATGAATTTGAGTCATTAGAGTGGAAAACTTATATTGATGCACAACAAATTAGCCGGTGGTCCCAAGGAGAAGCGGCTTTGGCTATTGTTCCACCGGGCATTGATACCGAAAAGGTATTTGAACGGCTTATTACTGTGGCCCAGGCCTGCCAGAAATGGCAGGCTGGACCTCAGCCTGTTTCTGATGAGTTTATCAATGCACTAAGGGAATTGAATTCTTCTGAGAGAAAGAGTTTGATTGAAGCAGTTTTTCTATTAGATGGAAATAAGCATGCTTGGGCTAATAGGTTGGCAGTGCCAATGGATCTCCTTGATTTTATAGTCTTAGCTACATTTAAACCAATTTTAAAATCATATGGAGAAGCATTTTTAAGCTGGGTTCCCCTGACTGAATGGAGCTATAGCCACTGCCCGGTTTGTGGAGATCAACCTACCATGGCTAAGTTAGTAGGGAAAGAAGGGCATCGTAAACTTTATTGTGGGCGTTGTGAGACTGAATGGCGATTTAAGCGGATTGGTTGCCCCTATTGTAAGGAGGGTAACTCCTCACAGACAACATTTATCACACCGGATAATTATAAACAATACCGTGTTTACCTGTGTGATAACTGTAAGAGCTATCTAAAGACCGTAGATGAGCGGGTTGTAGGGGAAGTGGATTTGTTCTGTGAAGATTTAGCCACTGTGGAATTAGATCAGCTGGCCCAAGCTGAGGGTTATCAACGGGGTGATAAGAGACAGCAAGCATAAAGACAGGACTTTATTGGCACCACAGGGGGGTAGCAATTTGCTTGAAGAAAAAGATCAGACGATGATGGAACATTTAGAGGAACTGCGCCGGGTGCTAATCATCTCCTTAGTTGCCACTGTTGTTATGGCTGGAGTATGTTGGTTTTTTAGTGATAAGATTTTGGAGATCATCCTTCAGCCGGTTCTAGCTACTGGTAATAAAATGCATTATATCGGTATCATGGAAGCTTTAATGACGAAGGTTAAACTTTCCTTTTTCCTTGGCTTTCTGACTGCCCTACCTGTTACATTGTGGCAATTTTGGTCCTTTATTATGCCGGCACTGCGCAAAACAGAAAAGATTTACTTCACCATCTTTGTTGTGGTGTCCTATTTGTTTTTTATCGCAGGCATATTATTTTCTTTTTACACAGTATTTAGCATTGGCGTTAAATACCTGTTACACTTTGGCGGAGAAGAACTTTTACCTATGTTAACCATTGGTAATTATGTGTCCTTTGCCATGATGTTTATCTTACCTTTTGGTGTGGTATTCGAGCTTCCTTTGGCAGTTTTCATCTTAGCACAACTGGGGGTTATCGACTATCAGTGGATGGTTAAGAAAAGGAAAATGGCTATTCTTTTCTCCGTGGTAGCAGGTGCAGTGCTGGTACCTTCTCCGGACATAATCACACCTTTAATGATGGCTACACCTATCTATTTGCTCTTCGAGTTGAGTGCCTCTATTGTGAAACTTGTGGACTGGTTAAAGAGGCGTAAAGCTAAGAAAAAGGCACTGGAAGGCTAACAGCTCATTAGCTATTAGCTATTAGTCGGTTAGTTAGTTGCTTGAAGTTCTTATCAACTCTTCAAGGCAGATAGAATAAATAATAAATAAAAGCTAAAGAATGAGGGCTAAAAAAGAGGTTGTTGCACTATAACCAAGTCTAGTGTAACAGCCTCTTTTTCTACGATAATTTACTGGTCATAACTGTATTTGAATACAGTTTTTTATAAACATAATGAAGCAAATTATTGCTCAAATTAATACTGAAGTCCAGTACAGAAGGAGGTAAAGAAGATGAAGATTAAAGCCAATAAACAAAGAGCCTTCAACACCAGTACAATGACTTCCAGCAGTAACTATAATGCTAACAAAGACACAGAATTTGCAGAGGAAATTGGAGCTGTGGGTAAACCCAAGGAAAAAGACACCCAAAAAATGTGGATCAATAAATTATCTGGGGGGATATAACAATGGCTAGAAAAAGAAGAGATCAAGGTATGTTACAGGGAGCAATGAAAAAGACAGGAAATATGATGGAAGAACTTGGCACAGAGCTTGGTTTAACAGAACAACCCAAGGAGAGTAAGCGTAGAAAGTAAGACAAACAATAAGAAGTTCTCGACTGCGACAGTGGGGACGGTTCTCGCTGTCGCATTTTTTTATCAATAAATATTTTGCGACAGCGAGAACCGTCCCCACTGTCGCACTAACAATTTTAATCTCTGGGTATAAATCCAATGGTTTTATGTTGTTTACGGGTAGGCTTTAACTTTGCTAGAATGTAAACCTCCTTTTGCTCCGCCTGATTAAAGTACATACTTACGAAAGAATAATCCTCCGCTAGCAACTTATTTGCTTCCTCAATACCATTCACCCTAATCAATTCTGGTGTAAAATCACTGTTTCCTACTGAAATGCCGCCCATTGTTCCAGAACTGCAGGTACTGCAACTCATAGCCAATCCCCCTTTTTTAGCAGATTATAACGAGATATATTTCATTTAGCTAAATATATTATAGCAAGTTTTTCTTGGGAAGCATATCCAAGAGAAATTTTGCCAATAATAATTGATGGATTGTTGCGTAGGAGGAGGAAATGTGAATGTCTGTTCGGGTAGGAATACCTAGGGCGTTGCTTTATTATTATTATTTCCCGCTGTGGAAGGAATTCTTGGAACAACTAGGTGCAGAAGTTATAGTTTCTGACCTTACAACCAAAAGAATACTTACTAGGGGGGTAGAGCATTGTGTGGATGAAGCGTGCTTACCTATAAAATTAGCCTTTGGTCATGTGCAAAACCTGGTGGACAAAGGCGTGGATATAATTTTTTTACCCCGTATGGTCAGTGTGGCCCAGAGAGAATATATTTGTCCAAAGTTTCTCGGTTTTCCTGATATGGTCCGGCAAAACATTAACAATTTACCAGTTGTCATAGATACTACGATAAATTTAAGAAAAAAACAGGGTAATGTAAAGGATTTTGCTCAACAAGTTGCTGCATATTTTGACAAAGGATTTATAAAAGCCCGGCTAGCTTTTGGGCAAGCCATGAATAAACAAAAACAATATCAAGACTTATTAGAGCAAGGCCTATTTCCAGAGGAAGCCATGGCCATCTTGAGAGGTCAAGAACGTAAATTTAACAAAACTAACAACGATCTAACCATTGCAGTAATTGGTCATCCTTACAACATTTATGATCCTTTTATCAGTATGAACCTATTAAATAGATTAAATAAAATGGGAGCGAGAGTGTTAACAGCGGATCATTTAACAGAAGAAATGATTGATCAAGGGGTTAAAAAACTCCCTAAGAAGCTGTTTTGGACCCTTTCTAGGAGAGTAACTGGTGGGGCCCTACATTTCCATGATAACGGCAAAGTAGATGGTATCATTCATGTGGCTGCCTTTGCCTGTGGACCCGATTCTATGACAGGGGAGTTAATCGAGAGATTCATTCGAAGGGAAGGAAGAATGCCCCTTTTGAACATTAATTTAGATGAACATACTGGTGAAGCAGGGATTATTACTCGGGTCGAAGCCTTCTTAGATATGGTGCGCTGGAGGAGGGCAATTGTATGAAGGTAACCTTTCCACATATGGGCTATATGTATGTTTCACTTAAGGGAATGCTGGAATATCTGGGGATTGAGGTTATTGTACCGCCCCATTGCAGCAAAAGGACATTAACCCTAGGTGTGAAGAATAGCCCTGAATTTGCCTGCCTACCTATGAAATTGAATGTAGGCAATTTTATAGAAGCTAGTGAACTGGGTGCAGACACCATTATGATGGCAGGAGGCTGTGGGCCCTGTCGTTTTGGATATTATGCATATGTTGAAAATGAAATATTAAAGGATTTGCAGGTGAATTATAATTTAGTGGTCTTGGAACCACCAGAAAAACATATTGGGGAACTGCTGGGACGTATCAGAAAAATTACAGGCAATCAACCTTGGATCAAGGTTATAGAGGCCCTAAGATTTGGCTATCTCAAGGCCAAGGCAGTGGATATAGCAGAAAGATTATCCTATCAAAAACGTCCTAGGGAATTGATCCGTGGTGCAACAGATCGAGCTCTTAAACTAGCTATTGATGAAATTGATGCGGCAAAAAACCCAAGAGAATTAGTTCTGGCCGAGACTAAAGCCCGGGAAGTCATGGAAGGGGTAGATATAGATCCTGGTCGTCCAGTTTTGAAGGTAGCATTAATTGGTGAAATTTACACTCTACTGGAGCCCTTTGCCAATCTAAATATTGAACGTCATTTAGGCTATTTAGGCGCAGAGATAGATAGGTCAATGATGCTCAGCGAGTGGATAAATGATCACTTGTTTATGGGATTGCTTAGGAATTTACCCAGTAGTAAGAGATTTAACAAGGTTGCATCTCCTTACCTGAATCATTTTGTAGGGGGACATGGTCAGGAAACAGTTGGATCCGCCGTTTGGTATGCCCAGCAGGGTTATGATGGGGCCCTGCAAGTTTTACCCTTTACCTGTATGCCGGAAATTGTAGCCCAGAGTATTTTACCAAGGGTAAGCGAGAGAACGGGTCTACCTATTATGACGCTAATTATGGATGAACATTCTGGTGAAGCAGGTATGATCACTAGATTAGAGGCATTTATTGATCTGTTGCAGAAGAAGAATGAACTAAAGGAGGCATTTACATCCTAGTGAAAGGGTATCTGGGAATAGATGTTGGCTCTGTTAGCACCAATATCGTTTTTATGGACGAAAATAATAATATTCTGGAAAGTTTATATCTTCGGACCAACGGGCAACCGGTGGCAACTGTCCAGAGTGGATTAAAGCAAATTAAAGAAAAACTACCAGCCAATACAATGGTCAGGGGTGTTGGAACCACTGGTAGCGGTCGACAACTAACAGGAGTGGTAGTAGGATCAGATGCTATAAAAAATGAAATAACTGCCCATGCAATAGCTGCGTCACATCTTGTTCCAGGTGTACAAACAATCTTGGAAATCGGTGGGCAAGATAGTAAGATTATTATACTTCGTAACGGAGTGGTTACGGATTTTGCTATGAATACGGTTTGCGCAGCAGGAACAGGGAGTTTTCTGGACCAACAGGCCAGTCGATTAAATATTTCCATCGAAGAGTTTGGGGATATTTCTCTCCAAGGAAGGAATCCAGTACGTATTGCTGGTCGGTGTGCAGTTTTTGCAGAATCTGATATGATTCATAAACAACAAATGGGATATAATCTTGATGATATTCTAGCAGGACTATGTGAAGCCTTGGTACGAAACTATTTAAACAACGTAGGAAAAGGCAAGGAAATACTGGGACCTGTGGTCTTCCAAGGTGGTGTTGCTGCCAATGCAGGAATGAAAAAGGCCTTTGAAAGGGCCCTAGGGCTGGAAGTACGTATACCCAAATACTTTAATGTTATGGGCGCAGTGGGTGCAGCCTTGCTGGCTAAAGATGTGACAGCCAAAGGAATACCTACTAGCTTTAAGGGCTTTGGGATAGCAGATTTGGAATATAAAGCCGGTAGTATTGAATGCAATGGTTGTCCAAATCTCTGCGAAGTAATTGAAATGACTGAACAGGGCAAGATTATTGCCCGTTGGGGAGATCGATGTGGTAAATGGTCCAATGCTTTAAGTACTGGCGAAGTCGTGGGAAATCTTAGCTAACAGCACAATAGATTAGGGGAAATGCCCGTTGCTTAGCGGGCATTTCCTGTTTCCTTATTTAAGCCTCGGGATCAGTGGAAACTGAATACATATTCGAATAGGGAGTGGGCTGTTGCGAGAGTTGCTGCAATAGGTTGGCAATTAATCGATACATATAAGTTTGTTCCTGTTCAATATGGTGCACCAGAGTTTGCCAAACTGGTTGGTTAGGGCCAAGGGTTTGTAGCTGCTGCAGTATACCAATAAACTCTTGATCATAGTGTAAAAACTGCTGCATTAAGTTAGCGGTTTGCTGGGCTAAGGTGTAATTGTGCATAGGGTTATTCCGATATTGGGGGCTAGAACCTAAAAGCTGACGCGCCTGTTGATTAATAGACATAAAACATTGTCTTACGCGTTCTAGACCAGCCACAATATTGGGCGGCAGTGTAATGTTAAGGCATTGGGCCACATTGGTTAAGAAAATGGGGTGCTCACTGCTAATCTCAGACCACATAATTAATTCCCTAAGCCCACACTCAACATTGCTTAGGTAGGTGTAACAAAACATAAAATCCCTCCTTTTGTATTTTGTTACAACTTATGGCAATAGGATTGATTATGTGCTTGCAATTGAAGGATGCAGTAGGCACAATATAGAAAAAGTGATATTTAAGAATAAATAGGATAGGGGAATAAGAATGCCTAAAGAATCAAACCTGTATCAGCAAATTGCTCGGGAAATGGCAGTTAGGGAAAAGCAGGTAGAACAGACAGCTAAATTACTGGATGATGGAAACACTGTTCCATTTATTGCCCGTTATCGTAAGGAAATGACAGGTGAACTGGATGAAGTTCAAATTAGAAAAATATTTGAGCGTTTAACATCCCTTAGAAACTTAGAAAAACGTAAGGAAGAGGTTATTCATTCCATAGAGGAGCAGGGTAAACTTACAGAGGAACTTAGGACAAAGATTGAAACTTCAGAGTCTATAACAGCAGTGGAAGATTTGTATCAACCATATCGTCCTAAACGAAAAACTAGGGCCAGTGTGGCCAGGGAAAAAGGATTGGAACCCCTGGCACAATGGTTGCTAAAGGCAAACACTGGTGCAGAACCTTTGGCAGAAGCAGCAAAATATCTAAATTCAGAGGTAGGGGTAAATAGTCCGGAGGAAGCCCTAGGGGGTGCTATGGATATCATTGCAGAAACTGTATCAGATGATCCAGACACCCGTGGTTGGTTACGGGCTTTTACCTACCAACGTGGTGAATTGGTTACGGAAGTTAAGAAGCAAGAGGCAGATGAACGCGGTGTTTATCGCATGTATTATGAACACAGAGAACCAGTAAAAACAGCACCCCCCCACCGAATCCTGGCTATAAATAGGGGAGAGAAGGAGGATATCCTAAAGGTAAGGATAGATGTTTCTGAAGAGACTGTTCTGGAGAACCTAAAACGTCGCTGGATATCGGCCCAATTCGGGGTAGCAGAGATCATTCAAGAGGCAATAAAGGATGGTTATAGGAGGCTGCTAGCTCCGGCTGTGGAAAGAGATATACGCAACCAGTTGACCGAGGTGGCGGATGAACAGGCTATCTCAGTATTTTCCAAGAATTTAAAGCAGCTTCTTTTGCAACCCCCTGTAAAGGACAAAGTTGTGTTGGGTTTGGATCCCGCTTACAGGACTGGCTGTAAATGGTCCGTAGTTGATAATACAGGTAAATTATTGGAAGTAGGAGTAATCTATCCCACGCCACCTCAAAAGAAGGTCCAAGAGGCTAGAAATGAAATATGCCGTTTGGTAAATAAATATCAAATAGATGTTATTGCCATTGGAAATGGTACAGCATCGAGGGAAACCGAACAGTTTGTAGCAGAGCTAATAAAGGATAATGACTGGCAAAGGGTGCAATACATTATTGTCAACGAAGCAGGGGCCAGTGTATATTCTGCATCAGAATTAGCTGCTAAGGAATTTCCAGGGCTAGATGTGGCCCAACGTAGTGCTGCTTCCATTGCCCGTAGGTTACAAGATCCTTTGGCTGAGCTGGTGAAGATTGAGCCTCGGTCTATAGGAGTGGGGCAATATCAACATGATGTGGCTCCTAAGAGACTAGAAGAAAGTCTTAAGGGGGTTGTTGAATCAGCTGTAAATATGGTGGGGGTTGATTTAAATACAGCATCACCTTCACTGCTGTCTTATGTCTCGGGAATAAATTCCACAGTGGCCAAGAATATAGTTCAGTACCGAGAAGAAAATGGTAAATTTACTGAAAGAACTCAGGTGAAAAAAGTACCTAGGCTAGGGCCGAAGGCCTTTGAACAAAGTGTAGGATTTCTTCGTATAATAGAGGGCATCAATCCCCTAGATAAAACAGGTATTCATCCCGAATCCTATGGTGTCGTAAAGAATTTGCTGAAAGAAATTGGCTGTTCAGAAAGTGAGATAGGAAGTCTTGAAATAAAAGAGAAGTTAACATCCTTAGACATAGATAAAATGGCAGAAAAGCTGAAGACGGGTGTTCCAACCCTTAGGGACATTATTGATGGGTTACTGCGTCCAGGTAGAGATCCCCGGGAGGATTTACCAGGACCGCTCTTCCGTAGCGATATTTTAAAAATCGAAGATTTACTGCCAGGTATGACTCTCAAGGGTACAGTACGAAATGTTGTAGACTTTGGTGTGTTTGTAGATGTTGGCTTAAAGAATGATGGTTTAGTACATCGTTCAGAACTGAGTGATCGACGTTTCCGTCATCCCCTTGATATTGTTTCAGTGGGAGATGTTGTAGATGTACAGGTTCTCTCGGTAGATCTAGAACGGGGAAGAGTTTCATTATCTATGAAACAAGTAAGTTCCTAGTATTTTTCTAATTTTTAACCAAATTTTGACTCTTCGGACAAAAAAACATTTAATTTTCAGCGTAAAAAATGTATAATATTATCATTAACGTATGCTATTTCCTTCAAAAGAAGGGTAGGGTGTAGATGATGCTGGCTGACCGAAGAGAATTGTTATGGAGAATTGAACGGGCAATGCTTTCCATGCAAGCCTTAGGCTACAATGCTGAACAAATTGAAAAAGTGCTCGAAGATGCTTTTAATAATAAACCTCAAGGGTCCTATAGTAATGATGAATTAGTACCATTGGTTGAGAAGCTAGAAAAAAGAGTTCATCAGGCTAAAAAATGGATTCTTTATTTAAACAGTGGTAGTTGTGGTATAAGCCCGATTGTTCAGTCAAAAACGTCTTCCTGCGATATGTAGAGTTATTTTATTAATAGTTAGGTATTTAATTTTATCATTAGGTAGTCAAACTGTAACACTAGTAAATGGCCTTTATACCACTATTTACCTGTTGCCCCATTGCCTTTTTTCCTATATAATTAATAGCCTAGCTAGTATATAGGGAGGGGTGCTTTTATGTCCGATAACACCGTTCATGATTACGTATTGTCTTCTGAAGAGCTTAGAGAAATTTGGGAGAAATACGGTAAACCCGGTGAAGTTGCACCAGGTACCAAGGCTACCAAAAAAAGAAATGCTCGTAGAAGCCAAAATAATACAGAATCAGTTGATGAATCCAACTAGTTGCGAGAGGTTTCTTACTGCCAGTGCAGGAAGAAACCTTTTCTTTTTAATTAGCAAGTATACAGCATTATAAAGGCGGTTTCCTTGACGCCCTTTTTTTTAACATGATATAATTTTTGCAGCTATCGTTAGCCATTAGCTATTAGCCATTAGGACAATAATAAAGCTAAAGGCTAAGAGCACTTTTAAATAAGATTATTAGGCGGCCCCTAGAAGTAGTTGAGGCCGTTTTTCTAACAGTTTTATCAAAAAGAAGCTATAGATGAAAACCCCCTTACCAAAATAAGGAACCACCCTTTTTGTGGCAGAGCTGCTCATAGATGGATATTATATTTCAGGAGGGAAACAAATGAGATTGCAGGGAACTATGCGAATAAATAATAAGGAACACTTAGAAATCGGTGGTTGTGATACATTAGAATTGGCAAGGGAATTTGGCACACCCCTTTATGTTATTGACGAGGCACTGTTTAGGCAAAACTGCCGGGCTTATTACGAGGCATTTACAGAGACCTATGGAGCTGAAGTCATATATGCCAGTAAAACATTAAGTAACATTGCCATTTGCACCATCGTGGGGCAAGAAGGTTTGAGTTTAGACGTTGTTTCTGGTGGAGAACTGTATACAGCTGCCAAAGCACGCTTCCCAATGGAAAGAGTTTACTTCCATGGTAATAACAAATCTCCTGCTGAGCTCCGTATGGCGCTGGATTATAGGGTTAATAGGATCATGGTTGACAATTTAAGTGAATTGGAACTATTAAATTCCGTTGCCGGTGAAATAGGTGTTACAGCACCAATTATTCTTAGGTTAAGTCCTGGAGTAGAGGCCCACACCCACGAATATATTAAGACCGGCCAAATTGACTCTAAATTTGGTTTAGCCATTGATAATGGCATGGCAATGTCCGGAGTAAAACTTAGTCTAGACTTGCCCAATATTCAACTCAAGGGTTTCCACTGCCATATAGGTTCACAGATTTTTGAGTTAGAATCCTATGCCCATGCTGCCGATGTGATGATGGCCTTTGCCAAGAATGTTTATTTAGAAACAGGATTTATTCCTGAGGAACTAAACCTTGGCGGTGGTTTAGGTATCTATTACTTTGCGGGAGACCAACCCCGTTCTGTTAAGGAGTATGCAGATATCCTGATCGGGGCTATAAAAGAAAAAGCAGACGAATTTGGCCTGCCTGTACCTAAGGTAATGGTAGAACCTGGTCGATCTATTTCTGGTCCATCTGGAACCACCCTTTATACCATTGGAACAATAAAAGACATTCCTAATGTTCGTAAATATGTATCCGTGGACGGTGGTATGGGTGATAATCCACGCCCAGCATTATATCAGGCTAAGTATGAAGCATGTGTAGCCAATAAAATGAACGAAGAACCCGTTGAAAAGGTCTCCATTGCAGGCAAATGTTGTGAATCGGGAGATATGCTGATTTGGGATATTAATTTGCCAGTGTTGCAGGCTGGTGATATTTTAGCTATTGCTGGTACAGGGGCCTATAATTACTCTATGTCTATGAACTACAATAGACTTCCTCGACCTGCGATGGTATTAGTTAATGAGGGTAAAGCAGACTTAATTATCAAACGGGAAGATTACTCGGATTTAATTCGTAATGATGTAATACCTGAAAGAATATGCAGTTCTTTAATTAAGTTAGCGAAGTAAGGCCATGGGTTTTGAGCCTTAGGCCTTTGTGCATGATATACTATGGGGTCTTTTAGCTCATGGCCCATGGCACACGGCCCATCTCCGCTTTAAATTTACAAGTGTTTTTTGAGATCCTAAATCAGGACGGTAAGTACAAAGTTAACTGTCAGTTTAGCACCCCGGTTGGGTGCTTTTTTCTTTCTGTTTGGTATGATATAATTTAATGTATTTACATAAAAATACACTTTTTTCCTAGGGGGTCTACCGAGTGGAGATAATTACAACTCATGTGAATACAGACCTTGACGGTCTGGCGGCTATGGTAGCAGCCCAAAAATTATATCCTGGGGCAGAATTGATTTTCCCCGGAAAATTATCTCGTAATGTTGAAGAGTTTTTAGCACTACATAAAGACACCCTCAAAAATGTTCGCAATATCAAAGACATTAATATTAATAAAGTAAAGCGTCTTATTATGGTAGATACTAAAAGCCCTGGCCGGGTATCTAAGTTAAAGGAATTATTTAGCCGTACGGATGTGGAGGTACATATTTATGACCACCATCCACGGGCAGAGGGTGATGTTTGTGGTAAAATCGAAATTGTGGAAACCGTGGGGGCCGCTACAACTCTCTTAATTGAAAAAATTCGGGCTAAGGGTTTAGAAATTACACCCTTAGAGGCAACCATTATGGCCCTGGGGATTTATGAAGATACTGGCTGCTTAGTCTTTACCAATACCACGCCAAGAGATATCAGGGCTGCTGCCTTTCTATTGGAACAGGGGGCAAACTTGGCTGTGGTAGCTGATTTCTTAGGACGTCCCTTAACCCAAGAACAAAAGTCCTTGCTTAAAAAGCTTTTGGTAACAGCAGAACACCATCAGATCAATGGGACAAAGGTTCTTATTGCCCGGGGAAATGTGGATGAATTTGTGGGGGGACTAGCTCTCCTAACTCATAAATTGTCTGAGATCGAGCGCACTGATGCAGTCTTTGCGGTGGTAGAGATGGAGGATCGGGTGCACCTGGTAGGACGCTGTGCTCTCAAGGAAGTAAATTGTAGGGAGATTATGGTTGAATTTGGCGGTGGTGGACACCCAGCTGCGGCTTCTGCAACCATCAAGGGTAAAACCGTTGATGAAATAGCGGAACAACTCTTGGAATTAATCAAGAAAAAGATACAACCTCTCCTTACGGTTAGAGATATTATGTCCAGTCCCGTAAAAATGGTATTTCCTGAAACCACCATTGAGGAAGCCGGTAAAATTATGCTCCGCTATGGACATACTGGTTTACCAGTGATAAAGGACGGTAACTTAGTCGGTGTAATATCTAGAAGAGATGTAGAAAAGGCTACTCACCATGGACTGGGGCATGCTCCGGTTAAAGGCTATATGACTGTTAATGTAGTAACGGTAAACAAAGATGTTAATATTCATGATGTGCAAGATTTAATGATCGAAAAAGATATAGGAAGACTACCAGTTGTCGAAGGTAATATGGTCATAGGGATTGTTTCTCGTACTGATGTGCTGCAAACCTTGCATGAGGGTTTTAAGGGACGCTACTCCACAACCTATAATAATAAAAAAAGTAACCTAGGAACTAATATTAGGCCCGATATGCAGCGGGTGCTACCTGGGCGCATTATGAATATCCTGAACAAGGCCGGCCAGGTAGCAAAGGAACTAGGGTATGAAGTATATGCTGTGGGAGGCCTAGTAAGGGATGTATTGCTAAAGGTAGAAAACCTGGATGTGGACCTAGTGGTGGAAGGTAACGGAATAGCAATGGCCAACGAATTGGCTAAGGTTATTGGAGGTAGAGTACGACCCCATGAAAAATTTGGTACCGCGGAAGTTATTTTCCCCGATGGTTATTGGGTAGATGTGGTTACGGCAAGGGTGGAGTATTATGAATATCCTGCTGCCTTACCACAAGTAGAGCAGTCCTCCCTTAAACATGATCTCTATCGGAGAGATTTTACCATTAATGCTATGGCAGTGGCGCTTAACCCAGAGCGCTTTGGGGAATTGGTAGATTATTTTAATGGTCGGGAAGATTTGCAAATAGGGGCAATTCGAGTTTTACATAATCTTAGTTTTATTGAAGATCCTACTCGTATTCTTAGGGCCATCCGTTTTGAACAACGTTATGATATGGCCATAGAATCACAGACCCTACGCTTGGTAAAAGAAGCTGTGAGGGAAAAGGTTATTTCACGCCTTTCCACAGAACGCATGTGGGGGGAACTCCGTCATATATTGGAGGAAGCTGATCCAGAGCATATGCTAGACCGGATGTCAGAATTAGGAGTATGGGATTACCTTTTCCCGGAAGTTACTTTTTGGGAAGTTCAATACGTGATTAGTGAAATTCCTCAGGCCTTGATGATATTACGCAACTGGGGTTGGGCTGAGCCTGCGGAGAAATGGTTACCTTATTTTCTGGCTATTTTACATTTAACTACTCAGGAAATAGCCTATAGGATTTGTGAACGTTATAATCTAGGTCGCCGACAAACGGACAAAGTATTGGATACCATTGCCTATGGCCGGGTGGCGTTAAGAAGACTATCCACCACTGAAGAAGTACCCCTTTCAGATTTAACTAAGATAGTCCAAACCTTACCTAGGGAAGCATACCCATTATTCTTAGCCTTACTCGAAGATAAGAATGCCATTCGCCGTTTTCGCTTAGTTATGGAATCCGTACATAAAAATAAACCCATGGTGAATGGTAGAGATATTAGGGAAATGGGATACCAACCAGGCCCCATGTATCGACGGGCACTGGATGCTGTTTGGCGTGCGAGATTAGATGGACAGATTCATACAAGGGAAGAAGAATTAGAATATGTAAAATCTTATCTGGTTCATAATAATGCACCCAAGATACAGCCTAAACAGCCAAAGCCACCTATCCAGGAAGGTGGACCAAGCCAGGGTAAAAAAGGAAAGAAAAAGAAGGGAACGAAGCCTATTGTTTAATTTTCCCACATTACAGGAATTATTATTAATGGCACCTCCCATTTTGTTTGCTTTAACCTTGCATGAATATGCCCATGCATACACAGCCTATCGTTTAGGGGATAAAACTGCTTACTACGAAGGTAGGTTAACCGCAAATCCTCTCAAACACCTGGATCCACTGGGAACATTACTGTTGTTTATTGCAGGTTTTGGTTGGGCTAAACCGGTACCAGTTAATCCCTTTTATTTTGATGACAGAAAAAAGGGAATGATGTTAGTATCCTTAGCGGGACCTATGACAAATTTACTTTTGGCGGTAATAGGTTCCATATTGCTAGGATTACTCACCCCCACAGGCGGCTTAGCCTTTATGCTCAGCTATTTTATATACATTAACGTTCTGTTAGCCGTTTTTAACCTAATACCGATACCGCCTCTGGATGGGTCGAAAATATTAGCTGGCCTACTTCCTGGCCCCCAGCAGTGGCTCTATCAATTGGAGCGCTATGGCACTGCTATCTTGTTCTTGTTAATTTTTCTTGGTGCGTTAAGCCCTATTCTAAGGTTTTTTATTTACCCCATTGTGGAATTGTTAACTGCACTGGCAAATTTAATTGCCAGGTTGCCACTATAAACTAAAGGAGAATGCTTATGGCTTTAAAAGGAGTTATCTTAAGTGAAATGAGACCTACGGGCCGACTGCATCTAGGGCACCAGAGTGTGCTCAATAATTGGGTGCGCCTGCAGGAAGAATACAAATGCTATTATGGTGTAGCAGATTGGCATGCACTTACCACAGGTTGGGAGGAAGCTAAAGAAATACATTCCAACACCATAGAAATGGTTGCAGACTGGTTAGCAACTGGCCTAGACCCAGAAAAATGTGTTATCTTTAGGCAGTCATCGGTACTTGAACACGCTGAATTGCATTTGCTTTTTTCAATGGTTACCCCGCTTTCCTGGTTGGAAAGAGTACCAACCTATAAGGATCAAATTCAAAAACTAGGTGAACTTGGAAAGGATATTAATACCTATGGCTTTTTAGGCTATCCACTACTTATGGCGGCAGATATTTTGGTTTATAAAGCCAATGCAGTGCCGGTGGGAGAAGATCAAATACCCCATATTGAACTAACAAGAGAAGTGGCCAGGCGCTTTAATCATTTGTTCAAACCAGTATTTCCTGAGCCCCAGGCTATCGTTAATAAAGATGTGGCAGTATTGCCCGGTGTTGATGGAGCCAAAATGAGTAAGAGTTATCATAATTACATTTCCATTGGTGCGGAGACTGAAGATATTAAAAAGAATGTCAATATGATGGTCACAGATCCAGGCCGTATTCGCAAAACAGACCCAGGTAACCCGGATGTTTGTGTGGTTCACAAATTCCATCGAATCTACAACTCTGGTATCCTGGAGGGTATTGAAACTGAGTGCCGGGCCGGTCAAATTGGCTGTGTGGCCTGTAAAAAACAGTTGGCAGGAGCCCTAGAGCAGAATTTAGGACCAATCCGGGAGCGCAGAGAACAGGTACTGGCGAAAAAGGGTTATATTGATGAAGTATTGCGGGCCGGTGAGGAAAAAGCTAGGGAGACTACCAGAAGGACACTGGCAGAGGTTAGGGAAGCCATTTTTGGTTAGTCGTGTGCCATGAGCCATGGGCCTTTGGCCTTGTGTAGATATACTGTAGGGAACGACCCCCGTGTCGTTCCCTACAGTTCCGCTTACATTATATTTGTAAAATGAAATTGCGAGTGATTTTTTTGTCCTATGCGGTTAAACTATCAACCTTTGAGGGTCCCTTGGATTTATTACTACACTTAATTGATAAAGATCAGATTAATATCTATGATATCCCTATTTCCCAAATTACCTCCCAGTATCTTGCCTATATTGAACAAATGCAAACCATGGATATGGAGGTGGCCAGTGAATTTTTGGTGATGTCAGCCACCTTAATATCCATTAAGGCGAGAATGCTCTTGCCCCGGAAAAAGGTAGGGCAAGAAACAGAGGAGGATGCTGGACCTGATCCGCGAGAAGAATTAGTGCAAAGACTGCTGGAGTACAAAAAGTTTAAAGAGGTGGCCTCTTTTTTAAAGAACCAAGAACTGCAGGCTGGCAAGGTCTACACAAGAACCAATCAAATTGATATGTATCAGCACCTTTTTAGACCCCAGGATCCTCTAAGTGGAGTGACCTTAGAAAAACTCTTAACTTCACTGCATAAAGTGCTACAACGAGCCGGAGCAAGTTTGACTATACCAATGGAGATTACTCGGGAAGAAATTCAGGTTCCTGAAAAGATGCGTCAACTGATGGCAAAACTTATCTTTTACCCGGAAGGAGTAATCTTTACAAGTCTTTTTGCTCATAATGCAAATCGGACGGAAATTGTTGTAACTTTCATGGCTATTTTAGAGTTATTAAAGGTAGGGCAAATAACCGTAGCCCAGAATGAAACCTTTGGTGAAATAACCATCTTGCGTCGAGCTCAGAATTTATCTGAGGAGGCATAGGATTGGCAGTATTATTTAAAGATCAAACAAAATCTGCACTGGAAGCACTCTTGTTTGTGGCCAGTGAACCGCTTACGGTGCAGGCACTGGCACGAATAACAGAAATTGATGTGGCAGATGCAAGGGAATTATTACTGGAATTGGCCCAGGAATATGGGGCAAGGCCAGGAGGTCTGAAAATTGTTGAAGTAGCAGATACTTGGCAAATGTGTACTAGATCTGAATGTGCCCCGTATATAGAGAGACTGTATCGCAAAAGTGGCACAGGATTATCCCGGGCGGCCATAGAAACCCTAGCCATTATTGCCTATAGACAGCCTATAACCCGATCAGAGGTTGAACTTATTAGGGGTGTGAAGATAGATTCACCGATCAATACCTTGTTGGAAAGAAATTTAATCGAGGAGAAGGGTAGGCGTGATGGTCCTGGACGACCTGTGCTTTATGGCACAACCCATGAATTTTTAAAACATTTTGGTTTGAAGGATATTTCAGATCTTCCACCACTGGAAGAATTTTTGGTGGAAGAATAAAATTTTTTTGCGACAGCGGGACAGTTTCCGCTGTCGCATTTTTTTTAAAACCAATTATGAAAAATGAAGTAAATTGGCCAAATACGCATAAATCACCAGAAAGTGCTAAAAATATAAATAAAAACCACTGGAGGAGATTTTATGAGAAGTATTTTACGGGGCTTATGTCTAGTATTAATATTACTGATACCTCTGGGTTGTGCCCCTGCCAAAAAGCCGGAGCCCAAGCCAGAACCTAAAACCATTGTAGTGCCCGATGTATCTAGAATAACTTTTGAAACCCTTGATTTTGATAAAGCTCCTGAAATTGTTAAGGCCTTAGCAAAAAATCATCAAGAGAAACATTTTGCTACTTGGACAGCAGTAAATGGTACAAATTATGTTGTGGTAAGTCGTCAAAAATTACCTACGGGCAAAGATATTGAAATTACTGAAATTGAACGTAGAATTCCGGCAAATGATTTTGATTGGGTTAATGTTAAGTTAAATTATCGTAATTCATTATTAGAGGAGAAAGACAGTAATAAAGATGAACAAACGGAACCTATAGTTGCTTCTTTTACCCTGGACAGGCCTGTAAAAGCTCTTGGTTTCGAGATAGAAAGAGAAAAAGTACAGGAGCGTATCCCTGCTGCTCCCTCTCCCCAGTTAACCCCCCAACAAGCAGTACCCAATAAAACCATGGAAAAGGGCTTAAAATTAGACATCCCTAGTCCAGGCGAACAGGTTAAGGGGTCCATAAATGTTTCAGGAACTGCTATTGGCATAGATGGCAGTATTAGAATCAGAATTAAAGATTCCAGCGGGTTGACCTTATCAGAAAAACCTGTGCAAATTAATGGAAATAAATTTAGTGGAGTTCTAAACTTTAGTTCACCGGCTAATGCTGAGAAAGGTACGGTGGAAGCCTTCGTCAATGGTGAAGGCGGAGTTGAGAAAGATATCGTCTCGGTCCCTGTTACCATCTTGCCAACTACCACCAATGAACCTGAACCCCTAGGTGCACCGTAGATCATAATAACACTCGTAATTTGAAATCGCCAACCATTTATTTAAAATGCATGTAAGTGGAGCAGAATGGATTAGCCATCAGCCCTCCACCTTCAGCCGTCAGCTTTTCTGCTTGTTTTGCTCAGGGGTCTTTTTGGGCTCTTTTAAAAATTAATCCATAAGTTGAAGGCTGACGGCTAATCGAAAATGAGAGGAGTGACCAAGGTCTGTTAGCATTGTATGGTTTTATCGGATTAGTATTGTTAATGACTTTGGTCTTCTTTTCTTACATGAAGGTGCATTTTAAGTATTTTCGCGTTGGGGAAGATGACACCGTCAGTCTTGAATTCTTACTGTTAGGTTTTATAAACTATAAACTGGAAGTTCCTGTAATTATCTTTCAGCAAAAACTTTCGGGGATTTACCTGAAAACAAGAACGGAATTGGAAACTGGCGGTGAATACTCTAAAGAATTAATGGGTAGGCAGGGAGAGCACACTATTACAAGCATAAAGGAAGCGGTGGAGCTTTACCACCGCTGGTGCCCTTTTATGAAGGCAATAAGAGAGGATATTGAGTACCTATTGGAGCACCTAATTCTGGAACGTTTTATTTGGAAACTGAAAATTGGTACTGGTGATGCAGCTGCCACAGGTATAATTACTGGTTTTGCCTGGAGTATTATGGGGGGGTTGACGTCACTATTTTATAAAATGGTTGCTCCAGGGAGACCAAAACCGGAGCTGCAGGTTGAACCAAACTTTAATAAAGAAATATTTTCAACAGCTTTTGACTGCATATTTAAAATTCGCATTGGAAATATTATGATTACTGGTATTAAAATTCTGTACAAAAAGGTAAAGAGACGGGGGGTGAATGATGTTGTCAGAACATCCCATTGAAGGTTTAATGAAAACTGCTATGGAAAGTATTAAGGAAATGGTTGATGTAAACACCGTGGTGGGTGATCCTGTGGAGACCCCCGACGGCAGTGTTATTATTCCTGTTTCCAGGGTAGCATGTGGCTTTGCTGCTGGTGGTGGTGAATATTCAACAGGAATGAATAGTAGTAAAGGTAATGGTAACGGTAACGGGGAGTCAGTTGGTTCACCCTTTGGTGGTGGTAGTGGTGCAGGTGTCTCCGTGCAGCCAATGGGCTTTTTGGTAGTTGGTAATGGCCAAATACGTCTATTGCCTGTGGATGATAGTCACGCCTTGTTTGACCGCTTAATTGATGCAGCACCACAAATGTTAAACCAAATTCAAAGCATGTTTAATAAAGGTGGCAAAAAAGTTCAAGAAAACATTAACACACAACCTATTGTTTAAGGAAAGTGGGGAAAACTTCCCCACTTTTAGTTTTGCTAAAAAATTTAAAATAGTACCTTTGTCATAAAAGTTATATACAAATTCGCAGGAACCCTGATCTTGATTGTCGAACAAAGATAGAAGTTCTAAAAGAACGGAGGATGTTTGGTTGATTGATCGATTGATTTCGGTACCGCACCTTAATCAGTTAGTGATGTATTCAATTTGGGAAAGATATATTAAGGGAGAGATTGTTGATTCTAAAAATATTTTCTCAGAGACCTATAAAGCATGGTTGCGTTGTACTGAATATAAAATTGACCCATATCAAATAAAGACGAACAAAATATCAGAGGAAGTACTTCAAACTAGGAAATCCATGTTACAGGATGTACTGGATCTTCTTGAACCCCACATTCAAACTATCAAAACCACCCTTAGCACACATAGTGAAACCTTTCTTATTCTAATAGCAGACACTGAAGGTTTTATCTTAGAATCCTTTACAGGCAAAGATACCACAAGGGAATTTATTAATGTTCCTTTTTCGGCCGGTATAAGTTATACTGAACAATCCATGGGCAATAATAGTATTGGTTCTGTTTTGGCCACTGGGATGCCTCTGGCAGTCATTGGAGCAGAACATTATGTAAAGGACTTTCACCGTTGGTCCGGTGTGGGATCACCAATTATCGGAGAAAAAGGTGATATTATAGCGGTACTGAGCGTTATTATGCCCTGTGGGATGGAAAGTCCTTATACTTTAAGTTTAACCGTAGCAGCGGCCAAAGCAGTTGAGGCAACCATTAAGCAGAACCAATTGGAAAAGAACCTTTTAGCTACCGGAAAGGCACTACGGGTTTTAATGCAGCAGAGTGACATTATTTTTAATGCCATGTCCCAGGGTGTTATTATTTTAAATAGTGATGGAATTGTTACTTTTTTTAACAGGGCGGCAGAAAAAATATGGAACATAGATGCCAACGAAATAATTGGTAAGTCTTTCTCCTGCTTTAGACGTTGTCCACATTCAAAACCTCTATTAATTAGTACTATCCAGATGGCAAAGCCCATTACAAATATTGAGTGTAAATGTCGTAATGCCCAAGGTGAGAAGTCTATTTTGGTAAATACCAGTTTACTACTGGATGAAAAAAATTCTGTTTCTGGTGCCATAGGGATCTTTACAGATGTTACAGACATACGTCGCCAGGAGGCTCGCATTAGAGAACAGCAGAAACTTGCCGTGGTTGGTCAGATGGCTGCGGGCATGGCCCATGAAATAAGAAATCCTCTGACTGCTGTAAGGGGTTTTGCTCAATTAATGAGTGAAAAAATGGGAGAAGAACATATAATTTATAAAGAATTTATGGAGATTATGGTTCGGGAAATAGATCAAGCTGATAATTTTATTAATAATTTTCTTCAGTTAGCTAAACCAAAACCACCCCAAATGCAGTCCTGCTCATTAAACGATTTAATTATTAGTTTCGTAAGAATATTTGAAACCCAGGCCTTTCTTCAAGGGGTAAAGATAACCACTGAATTAAAGGATTTACCCACAATTATTATTGACAAGGATCAAATCAAACAAGTACTTTTAAATCTCTGTCAGAACGCCCTCCAAGCTATGCATCAGCAAGGAACTATCATTATATCCACTTGCTATCATGGAACAGAAAATGAAATTAGTCTGTCTGTCAAGGATAATGGACATGGTATCCATCAAGATAACCTGGACAAACTGGGAACCCCCTTCTTTACCACTAAGGATAAGGGAACAGGGTTGGGTTTATCTATATCCTATACCATCGTTGACAAACACAGAGGTCGTATTGAAGTAGAAAGTCAATTAGGTGAAGGGACTTGTTTTACAGTTTATTTACCAGTGGACGAACAGTTCTAATTGGCCAACCCCCCTCATAAATATTTCTAGGAGGACAAGGGGGGGAGTTTTATGGTAAATTATGTATGGCTGTTTATGATTGTTTTTGGTATTCTCGTAGCAGGTGCCCAAGGACACATAGAGGTGGTTACAAAGGCAGCTTTGGATGGAGCACAGGTGGCAGTAAAAACTTCCCTTAGTTTAATTGCCATTATAACCTTCTGGTTAGGTATTATGAAGCTTGCAGAGGCAGCGGGTTTAATACAGGGTCTAGCTAAGTTAGTAAGGCCCATAACTAGATTTTTATTTCCCAGTGTTCCAAAGGACCATCCCGCTATGGGGGCCATCGTGATGAATATTAGTGCCAATATTCTGGGGCTGGGTAATGCAGCCACCCCTATGGGTTTGATTGCTATGCAAGAATTGCAAAAATTAAATCAACAGCGCCCAGATACCGCATCAGAAGCAATGTGCACATTTTTAGCTCTAAATACTGGCTGTATTACAATTATTCCCACAACAATAATTGGCATTCGTGTGTTATATGGAAGTCAAGATCCCACAGAAATAGTTGGTACAACTATTTTTGCAACTCTCTGCGGCATGACTGTTGCCATCCTGGCAGACAGAATTTTGAGAAGTCTGTATAGGAATAGGTGGTGAATCTGATGTATGAAGTAATAAATCAGATTTCACGTTGGGCTATACCAGTCATACTGCTAATTATTCCTCTACTGGCCTTTATAAAAAAGGTACCTGTTTTTGAAACCTTTGTGGAAGGTGCTGAATCTGGTTTCTCCACAGCCGTTAAAACCATACCTTTTCTTACAGCTATGTTAGTCGCAGTAAGTATATTTCGTGCTTCTGGGGCTATGGAATTGTTAGCTTCTTGGTTGTCACCAATATTAAGTTTTCTGGGGATACCTGCCGATATTTTGCCCCACGCTGTCATGCGCCCCCTATCTGGTGGGGCAGCCCTAGGCATTGCCACAGAGGTTATCAAGACCCATGGACCAGACAGTTTTGTCGGGCGACTGGTATCAACCATGCAAGGCAGCAGTGATACTACTTTCTATGTACTAACTCTTTACTTCGGTTCGGTAGGAATTCGTAAGTACCGTTATGCAGTTGCCTCTGGTTTAGCAGCGGATTTTACCACCCTGATTTCTTCAATTATGATTTGTAAATTGATGTTTTAGTAGTACTCGGTCCGGGTATGATACAATTGATCAGGTTACTATAAAACAAGGAGATCTAGCACTATATGATGGAAAGGTTACAAAAGATACTGGCTCAGGCAGGAGTAGCTTCCCGCCGTCACTCTGAAGATTTAATTGTTGCTGGTAAAGTAAAAGTAAATGGTAAAGTAGTTACCGAGCTAGGTATTAAAGTAGACCCTTTACGGGATAAAATTGAGGTAAAAGGCAAACCCCTCCCTCAGCGAGAAAAAAGGGTTTATTTACTAATGAATAAACCCAGAGGATATGTAACAACCCTCAATGATGAACGGGGACGCAAGACAATTGCAGATTTACTGGAAGGGGTTGACCAAAGAGTTTATCCCGTCGGACGTTTAGACTATGATTCTGAGGGACTTCTTTTATTAACCAATGATGGTGAACTTACCCAGGCCGTTACTCACCCCAAGCATAAAGTTAAGAAAACTTATCTGGTTAAGGTTGATGGAGTTCCAGAAACCGAGCAACTGAAAGAAATGGCTAGGGGCTTGGTGCTGGAAGATGGGCCTACTGCACCGGCTGATGTAAGACTTGCAGGCATTGGTGATAACAGGGCTTTACTGGAGATCTCCATTCATGAAGGACGTAACCGACAGGTACGGCGAATGTGTGAACATATTGGCTACAAAGTTCTCCGGTTGAGGAGAATTCGTATTGGGACCCTTGAACTGGGCAACTTGCAATCAGGGGAAGTAAGGGAGCTAACCAAGAAGGAATTAAGGGAGTTAGCTAGGCTGGTAGGGGTAAAATTTGATTATCAAGATATGCACCAAACCGGCGGACTAAATAAAAAAGGGCTAATCCGAAAAAGTAAGATTAACCCCGTTAGGGAAAAGACCGCCGAAAAAAGTAGTACGGTGTCCAGAAAGTCAAAACCCAGTGGAAAGTATGAGCCAGGAAGGGACAAGAGCCCTGCTGATAGAAAAACTCAATCCAGGAAAACAAGTGTTAGTGGTTACCAGGAAAAAAGAGGCCCAAAGGGAAGTAAAAATAACTTTGATAAAAAAATCAGTAGATAGTAAAGTAACACGGCCCCAAGCCGTGTTTTCCTTATTAAGGCATAAGTCCCCCTTAGCTTGGCAAGAATATAATTAGCCATTAGCTAAGGGCTAAAAGCTAAAGGCTAAAAACTGAAGGCTAAAAACTGAAGGCTAAAAACTGAAGGCTAAAAACTGAAGGCTAAGAAGTGGGAGGATTAATTATGCCCTATTGCAGGCGATGTGGTAATTACGAAAGTTTTGCCAGTTCTCACTATTTACCCAGTTCACAAACAGCAACGGCACCACCCTATGGGTTGATGGGGAACTTTAATCAAGAGGGTTATCTGACAACGATGGAATGCCAAGGTGCCAGCTTGGATGATGCCCAGGAAGCCTTTGAACAGCAGAAAATTTATTTTGACACCTGTCCAAACTGTGGTTGCCATGATATCCAGTGGTAACACTTAGCAGGAATTTTCTCGCCTAAATCGAATTTTTTAAATAGGCTTGGCGAGGAGGTATTTTTTTGAATCTACAGAATGAAGACATTATGTACCGTCCCTTACGGGTTAAGGTTCGTTTGGATTTTAAAGGTGTCGGAAAACCGGGACGCTTTTTATTTGGAGGTAAACCTGGTGATAAGGCTGCAGAAGATTTAAGGGAACAACAGGTTGCCGTTTTTCGAAACGTGCCCATACAAGGTATTCAGGTTGAAGAAATTGATATGAGTGCTGAAGTCTATGTAGTACAAGATGAATTTACCAATTCCGAGGTAGCCTATGCACCTGTAATAATACAACTACGGGCTGAGACGTTAGAAGATGTGGTAAGATTTATTGCCAGAGATGATTTCCGAAAAATTGAAATCATTGACCCGCCTAATTTAGCACTGACAAAGTATGATGTAGAGAGACTATTATTTAGAGTGGCCGAGGAAATGAGATCCTACCGTACCATACTGGAACGCAAGTTTAACCGTTAGAGCGATGATGAATATGGAAAACATTGCAATTGAACATGAGCTATAATATAATCTAGGCAGTTAGCAGGTAAAAAAAGGAATACACTGAGGGTGTTATTTTTGGAGGTGGGTTCTTTGAGTCTCCACGGTAGTAGAAAAGTGGCTAAAGCAGCCATAGAAATGTCCATGACCGAGTCCAGAGAGCAAGAAAAAGAGTACAAGCTTAGGTTTTTACATGACGGAATTAAAACAGCTGCGGTAGACTATGGCGGTGATTTTATCTCCTCTGTTAATCGTATTATAGAAAGGTCTGTGGTTGCAGCCAAAAGAGAAGGCGTGATCAAAGAAATCCATGCCGATGAAGGAGCTGTGGCTGGTGCTACTCGTGAAGCTCTTTCTATGGTTATGGCCAAAGCTATGGGGTTAAACGTAGGTGGTAAGATAGGGATTGCCAGGCAGGCAGATCATATTAGTGTGGCAGTATTTTTTGGGGTAGGGCTTTTACATCTAGATGAAGTGTCTATAGGTTTAGGCCATCGGGCTGTGTCAACCCCCTAAAAATAGTTGAGCATAGGAAAACTAAGGCTGACGATAAGAATAGTCGTCAGCCTTAGTTTTTGAAAGGTATTATTTTTCTACACTATAGCCGCCATAACCGTAGCCGCCGAAGAACAGCAAAATCAAGATTAAGAATACGATGAAGGAACTATTATTATAGTAGCCGCCCATCTTGTACCCTCCTAACTAAAGATATTGTTCGTTATAAAATTGTACGATAGGTCTACTTCTCTACTTCATAGGTTCCGTAACCGGGGCCACCCAGCAGTAGAAGAATGAGAATAAGGAAAACAATAAAACTGTAATTTCCGTAACCGTAACCGCTCATTATAACGCCTCCTGTAAAAATTATTTTTCTTGGGGTAACTCTGCTACATAATAAGAAAAAGGTATGGAAAGTGTTACACTTCTCAAGAAAAAACCTTGAAGTGAACATTATATAAAAAAGGAACCGGATCCAATTGATCCGATTCCTTTTAATTAAGCTTTTTTCATACCTAGTTCTTTGGCTAACTCTGTCCAAGCTGGTAAGGATCTCTTTATAGTATCCATTTCAATGCAATAAGACAAACGGAAATACCCTGGAGTACCAAAGCCACCGCCCGGAACTAATAAGATATTATACTTAGCAGCTTTTTGACTAAATTCAATATCGTCGTTTAGTGGTGATTTGGGAAATAAGTAAAAGGCTCCTTGGGGTTTATTAATTTCAAAACCCAATGAAGTCAGGTGGTTATAGAGTACATCCCGTTTTTCTTGGTATTCTTGGATGTTTACAGACTCCCTTTGTAGTCCTGTTACCAGACGCTGCATCAAGGCAGGAGCATTTACAAAACCTAAAGTACGGTTGCAAAAAACAAGACCATCTACTAAGAGATCACCTTTATTAATTTTGGGACTAACGGCGAGATAACCAATACGTTCACCTGGTAAAGCGAGATCTTTACTGTGAGATGTAACCAAGATTGCATTTGAAATTTGTGCAAACACCGATGGAACTTTTACACCATCGTATACAATTTTAGCATAGGGTTCATCTGAAAGAACAAATATCGGACGGCCAAACTGTTGAGACTTTTCCTCTACTAGTTTGCCAAGGGATGCTAGTACTTCGGCTGAATAGACAACACCAGTTGGGTTATTTGGTGAGTTAATAATAATTGCTCGGGTTCGATAATTGATAGCAGAGCTCAGTACATTTAAGTCTGGGAGGAATTCCTCATTTGTAGGAACAACTTTTAAAACTCCACCATGATTATCTACATAAAAACCATATTCTACAAAATAAGGCGATAGAGCAATAACTTCATCTCCGGGATTAAGAATAGTTTTGAGGGCTACATTAAGACCACCGCCTGCTCCTACGGTCATGACAATATGCTTAGCTTCAAAGGGCAGGCCTGATTGTTCCGCAAGAACTTCAGCTACCGCGGCCCGGGTTTCAGGGTAACCTGCATTGCTCATATAACGGTGCATCCCTGGAATAGGATTAAGTGCAAACTCTTTTAACAATTCTTTGAATTTTTCGGGTGGTTCTACGGAAGGATTACCGAGGGTAAAATCAAACACATTTTCAGGGCCATGAATTTTTCTTAAACGGTCACCTTCTTCAAACATTTTACGAATAAAAGAACCATTACCTAAGGATGATGCAATTTTATCTGAAATTACCATATATTAACCCCTTTCACAAAATTATTACCAATATTTTATCATTAGAATAATAATTTTCCAAAAATATTTTTCTGAGTTGATATAATTAAATTAGCCGTTAGCTATTAGTTATAGCAAAAGTCCAACAGCTAAAGCTAAAGACTAAAAGCTAAAAGCTTGTTTCTATGGTTATATTAGTGAATGATAGAACCGAAGTCTTTGGGACGGAAGGAGAAGTGTGGTGATTGTAGTAATGAGTCAAAGAGCCAAAAAGGAAGATATAAGTGCTGTTTTGGACAGGCTTAACAAAGCTGGTTTTGCAAGCCATCTCTCCGAGGGAGTGGAACGAACCATAATTGGTGCCATTGGGGATAAGACAAGAATGGGTGATTTCGCCTTGGAAGCTATGCCTGAGGTCGATCAAGTGGTGCCAATTCTAAAACCATATACGCTGGTTAGTAGGGCTTTTAAGGTAGAGGATACAATAATTAAGGTGGGGGACCTTGAGATCGGCGGTGATCAAATTCACATTATGGCTGGGCCCTGTGCAGTAGAGAGCAGGGAACAGCTATTTGAAGCAGCGGAAGTAGTGAAAAGGGCCGGGGCAACTATCCTAAGGGGAGGAGCCTATAAACCTCGCACCTCACCTTACGCTTTTCAGGGGTTAGAAGAGAAGGGGCTACAATACCTTGCGGAAGCCAGGGAAAGAACAGGTCTAAAAATTGTTACTGAAGTAATGGATGCCAGTACCCTGCCAATGGTAGCTGAATATGCAGATATTCTGCAAATTGGTACCAGGAATATGCAAAATTACTTTCTTTTACGGGCAGTAGCAAAGTTGAATAAACCCGTTTTATTAAAAAGGGGTGTATCTGCTACTATCCAGGAGTGGTTAATGTCTGCAGAATACATTATGGCTGGGGGTAATTATAATGTTATTCTTTGCGAAAGGGGTATTAGAACCTATGAGAACTCCACTAGGAATACCTTGGATTTATCTGCAGTGCCAGTAATAAATCATTTATCTCATTTACCCATAATTGTTGATCCAAGTCATGCCCTTGGAAAATGGAGGTACGTATCCTCAATGGCTAAGGCCGCAGTGGCAGCTGGGGCTGATGGATTATTAATTGAAGTCCATCCAAATCCTTCTGAAGCATTGTGTGATGGGCAACAATCCTTGACACCAGATAACTTTCGTCTCTTAATGGAGGAAACAAAAATGGTGGCTCAGGCAATAGGTAAAGTTATTTTCTAATAGTCATCAACCTCAGCTAAAGGAACCTGAGCTATGGGCTGTGTGTATGTTTTATATAGTAGATCTACTATTAACCATGCATTAAAACAATTGAAGGTAGAATAATAACAGCTGGAAGAATTTATCCTCTTCTGGCTTTTTTCTTAAAAAAAAGGAGTTTTTATCTATGCGTCGAAAATTTTTAAGGATGTATTAGGGCTTTTTAAAGTTCATTGGGGGTCTATTGATTGACTAAACATAAGTGTATTGCCATTGATGGTCCCGCTGGGGCAGGAAAGAGTACAGTAGCCAAGCGAGTGGCAGAAAAGTTAAACTTAGTTTATATTGATACAGGTGCTATGTATCGAGCCATTACCTTAAAGGCTTTGCGTGAAGGAATGGATTTAAAAGATACTAAAAATTTAGAAGAATTGGCTAGGCGGACCAAGGTAACTCTATTGGCAGGTCCTAAGCAAGCAGTTCTTTTAGATGATTCAGATGTAACAGAAGAAATCCGTTCCCCAGAAGTAACCCATCATGTTTCATCAGTTGCGAAAATAGCAGGTGTAAGGGAAATACTTGTCAATCGTCAAAGAGAGATAGCCAGAGAAACAGGCGTAGTTATGGATGGTCGGGACATTGGCACTGTGGTTATGCCCAAAGCAGAGGCAAAGTTTTATCTAACAGCTTCAGCGGAAGAAAGAGCAAGGCGTCGGGCTAAAGAAATGCTTGATCGTGGATATAGTGTGAATATTGAAGAGTTAATAAACGAAATTGAAAAAAGGGACTCTATAGACAGCAAACGAGACATTTCTCCACTGGTTCCCGCAGAGGATGCAGTATTGATTGACAGCTCTGGCATGACCATAGACGAAGTTGTACATTCCATCATCACCTGGGTTAAGAAAGGAAATTAATTATGTTTTATATATTGCTCAGGTTTATAATCCGACATATTCTTCTATTTTGGAGAAGATGGAAAATTGTCGGACTTGAGAATTTACCTGTTGATGGAGGAGTATTAGTAGTTTCTAATCATGTTAGTAATTTAGATCCGGTTGTAGTGGGCTGTGCCTTAACTAGACGAATTCATTTTATGGCTAAGATTGAATTATTTAGAATTCCAATACTAAATACAATTATCACTTTACTAGGAGCTTTCCCTATTGATCGTGAAAAGTCGGATCGTAATGCTATTCGCAAGGCTCTGGAGCACTTAAAAAACGGTAATGTGGTAGGAATATTTCCCGAAGGAACAAGAAGCAAAACAGGGGAACTACAAAAGGCCCATGTTGGTGCAGCTATGCTGGCAGTAAAAGGTGATGTACCCATATTGCCTGTTGCTCTAATAGGAACAAGAGGCTTTTTCAATAAAGTTATCGTCAAGATTGGGAAACCTGTTTATATGCCGGAACTTTGGCAAAGTCGTCCCAACAAAGAGAAACTAGAGTTATTGAGCAGCAAGGTGATGAAGGAAATTGAACAGTTAATAAATCATAGTAATGGAATATAGGATTTTTAGTACGGGGTGATTTCTTGCAGATTAAATTGGCTAAAAAGGCAGGTTTCTGTTATGGAGTTAAAAGGGCGATAGATTTAGCCCTATCTAAAGTAAAGGAAGAAAAAGGGAATATTTATACCCTTGGCCCATTAATTCATAACCCCCAGGTGGTACAAGATTTAGCAAAGCAAGGTGTGCAGGAAATTACCGCTCTTGACCAGATAGAGGAGGGAACAGTAATTATTCGTTCCCATGGAGTAGGGCCTGAAACATTAAAAATTGCCCAAAAAAAGGGTTTAGAAGTACTCGATGCAACTTGTCCCTTTGTGGCAAGAGCCCAGAAACAGGCACAGGAAATGGCAGACCAGGGACTTCCTGTATATATTCTGGGTGACCCCGGGCATCCTGAGGTGCAAGGTATCTTAGGTTGGACAGAGGGCAAAGGGATTGTAATAGAAAGTCCAGATGAAATTAGTCGGATTGAACACCCCAAGGTTGGAATTGTGGCACAAACAACACAACCATTAAAGAATTATCAGGCATTACTTGAATCACTTCAACAAAAGGGAGTGGAAATCGATGCCCGTAATACCATATGCCATGCCACTGGTGAGCGTCAAAGGGCTGCAATGGAATTGGCCAGGGAAGTAGATGTTATGGTAGTGGTTGGTGGTAAGAATAGTGCCAATACAAAAAAACTAGCCAGACTATGTCAGGAAACCGGGACACCAACTTATCATGTAGAATCTGCAGAGGAGCTACGTGAGGAATGGTTCAGGGGTCATGAATTATTTGGTCTGACAGCGGGTGCTTCAACACCTGACGCAATTATAGAGGAGGTTAAAAAGAGGATGAAGGAATTGGATCAGATGACTACCGAGGAAGAAGGCATGAGCGAAGCCATGGAGGTAAAGTCTCCGCAAGCAGGCGAACTTGTAAAAGGTGTTGTTGTTCAAGTAGGTATGGATGAGGTATTGGTTGATATTGGGGCAAAATCTGAAGGGGTAATACCTCGTAAGGAAATGTCCTTTTATGGTGTTGACAATCTCCAGGAACTAGTCAAGGTTGGAGATGAAATAGAATGCCTTGTTATTAAGGCAGAAGATAATGAAGGTAAAATTATTTTATCCAAAGAACGCGCCGCCGCAGAGAAGGCCTGGGATGGCTTGGAAGAGGCTATGGAAAAGGGCACAATTATTAAAGGGGTTATCCGTGAAGTTGTTAAAGGCGGTATGCTGGTGGATGTTGGTGTCCGAGCCTTCTTACCAGCTTCCTTGGTAGAAAGGGGTTATGTAGAAGATCTTTCTAACTACCTGAACCAGGAAGTTGAAATACGAGTCATTGAAATGAACAAGCCCCGTAAGAAGGTAGTTGTGTCTAGAAAAGCTGTCTTGGAAGAACAATATGCACGCAAACGGGAAGAATTGCTTGCAACCCTTCAAGAGGGACAAGTAGTAAAAGGAATTGTTCGCCGTCTTACTAATTTTGGTGCCTTTGTGGATCTTGGAGGTCTAGATGGCTTACTGCATATTTCTGAGATGAGCTGGCATCGGATTAATCATCCTCAAGAAGTTGTAAAGGTTGGGGATGAATTGGAAGTTATGGTATTAAAGGTTGATAGTGAAAATGAAAAAATCTCCTTAGGCTTAAAACAAGTTTTACCAAATCCTTGGGATAATATTGAAGAGAAGTATCCTGTGGGTGGTGTGTTCAACGCCAAAGTCGTTCGTTTGGCTCCCTTTGGTGCCTTTGTACAATTAGAACCAGGTATAGAAGGCCTTGTGCATATTTCTCATTTAGCAGACCATCATGTTGAAAAGCCCAGTGATGTTGTTAAGGAAGAAGAAGAAGTTCAAGTTAAAGTGCTAAGTATAGATCCCACTGAAAAACGCATACGTTTATCCATCCGTGAGGTGAATAGCGAAGGACGCCCTGCTCGGGAAGCACGCCCTCAGAAGCAACGGGAGACTTCAGAGCAACCTATCATACAAGAAGCACCCGAAGATAAAATAACCCTAGGTGATGTTTTTGGTGATATGTTTAAAGATAAATAGTAAATAAAAGGAACGGTTGCCATGGCAACCGTTCCTTTTATTTGCATATTAGTAGTTCATGACCATCAGTCACAAAACCGCTGATGAAGAAAATAAGGTCCTGTACCGTGAACCATGAGCTAAAGATCCTTGAGCATAACATACACAAAAAGCCCAAAGCCCAAGGCTCATGGCACAAGAGGCTATTTTAAGCTAAAGCAAAAGCTGACGCCTAAAGACTGGGTGTAAGTCTTAGTTTTTCTAAGGGGTGACAGATTAGACTTGCATAAATTCACCACCAGAGGGAAATCTATTTTTTAGATTAGAATAACCACTCAAAGGAGGAAAGAATATGGATCGTTTTCCCCTGGGACTTATTGTGCTTATTGTCGTATCTCTACTCATCTTCTTTGGTATTGCTCAACGGGCATTGGACCGTATGAGATTATCAGACAAAGGTGCCCTAGCAGTAATTTTAGCCCTAATTGTTGGTAGTTTTATTAACATTCCCATACCAGGTCTTAGGGTACCATTGGAGATTAATGTAGGAGGGGCTTTAATCCCAGTGGCCTTAGCAATTTACCTTCTGGCCAAGGCGGGAACAGGTAAAGAAGTCACCAGAGCGTTGATTTCATCAGTTTTAACAGGTATTGTCATTTACTTTATCAGTACCCGTTTTATGAGTGGTCTCGGAGAACCAGCCGGGGGTGCTTTGAATTTTGTAGATCCTCTTTATGTTTTTCCCATCATTGCTGCTATCATAGCCTATCTGGCTGGCAGGTCCCGACGAAGTGCTTTTATTGGTGCCACCTTAGGTATTATTTTGTGGGATGTAGCCAACTACTTTTATATGTTACAAAATAACGCCACTAATGCCACTAAAAGCATTGGAGGTGCAGGTGCCTTTGACACCATTGTGATTTCAGGTATTTTGGCTGTTTTAATAGCAGACTTAATTGGCGAAACAAGGGAAAGGTTACAAGGAGGTCCCGCTTCCCAGGGGAAGCCCGATGCCCTATTGGCAGGTTTACGCAAACCAGAGTTTGAACAGAAGGATAGAAAGAAAACCTCTACAGAAAAGGAAGGTCATGATTCTTTAGATCGGAAGGAGGTAGACCGCCTTGAAGACTAAGCAATTCCGCTTTATTGTAAGTGTCTGCTGTATCCTTATGGGTATAGGTATCATCGGTAGACTATGTTTTGCGGAGATGGTCCTACCTGCCTGGAACCCAGCTTCAATCCTATCTGGGGAAGAAGTGGACCATGCTGTGGGTAAACATATCGAAATTTTTGATGAAAAAGGTAACCTCATAAGTCAGGCCTGCCGAGGAGTAGCCACTGGGGACGAGATAATCAATTCAGAGGGTCAGCACTATAGGATTGTTAAAGTTACTAAGGATAAGGCCACGGTAAAATCCCTAGGCATGGATAAGAGATTTTTAGCCTGGAATGAATTTTTTACAGATGAAAGACTAGCCATGGCGGCTGCATCCCCCAAGAAAGGTACCGTAGGGGTTTATCATACCCATAGCGATGAAGCCTATGTACCCACCGATGGAACAGAAAGTATTCCTTTTAAGGGCGGTATTTATGATGTGGGTGAATCCTTTGTTCAGAGACTTAAAGAAAAAAGCGGTGCCCAAGTTGTCTATGATAAAACACCCCATGACCCCCATGATAATGCAGCTTATCAGCGATCCAGACGTACAGCTTCAAAGATTATGCAGCAAAACCCCATTGCCATCATAGATGTACATCGGGATGGCATTCCTGATCCCAATTACTACTCAGCAAAAGTATCTGATACTGAGGTTAGCAAACTGAGACTGGTAGTTGGTCGACAAAACCCTAATATGCAAGCAAACCTGGATTTTGCCAGAAGGATGATGGCTTATTCCAATAAAGTCCATCCGAAAATTGTTAAAGAAATATTCATGGCCAAGGGTAACTACAACCAGGATCTTATGCCCACGGCTCTCCTTATAGAGGCAGGGACACATACTAATACTAAAGAGCAGGCAGAAAATGGTGTAACCCTGTTTGCAGATGCTGTGCCCACGGTATTGGGTATCGAGGGTGGCCCAACTACACAAGCACCAAAGCAGGCACCTGGCGCTGGTATAACCGGTGATGGGGCCACAGGTTCAGGTGGCTGGAAGGCTGTTGGTTGGATATTGGGTCTTACCCTGATCCTTGGTGGAGGATTCCTATTAATTAGCACTGGTAGTTTAAAGGGGCTATCAAACCTTGGTAAAGAATTTACCAACTACCTTGGTCCCCTTAAGAAAATCGTCAATAGAAAGACTGTAACAAAAAGTAAGGATCAACCTCAAAAAGCCCAAAATGATGTGGCAGATAGAGCTGTAATAGATCATAGGGACGATGTAACGGAAGATTAAAAAAAGGGCTGCCGACTTCTTAGGGAGGCGGCAGCTTCTTTTAGCTTTTAGTCTTTAGCTATTAGTCATTAGTCATTAGTCTTTAGCTCTTAGCTTTTTGTATGATCGAGGCTCATAGCCCGTAGAGCTTAACAGCTAACGGCTAACAGCTAATAGCTAACGGCTATTACGGAGGTATGATATGGAGAAATATTTACTAGTTGTTGTTGTTGGTATTGCTGCTGGTTTTTTGTCAAGATTGTCTCTTTTAAGGGTGGATTATCGCCAGTACCCTGGGTATCCCCATGGTTTTGTGACGCATATTTCATTAGGGTTTATTGCTGCTTCACTGGGGGCCATAGCAGTACCTGCTCTAATAGAGCCAGACTATGCAGCCTTTACTTTCTTGGCCCTGGCAGCACAGCAATTTCGCGATATAAGAAGTATGGAGAGACAAACCTTAGAGAGTCTGGAAGAAAGTGAATTGGTACAAAGGGGTAAGGATTATATTGAAGGAATAGCTCGTACCTTTGAGGCTCGAAATTATTTAGTTATGGCAACGGCCTTTTTGACTTCCTTGATTGTACAATTTGTTGGATTAATCGCCGGTGTTGCAGCGGGTATTGTTTTAGTTTTAATTAGCTTACTGTTTAAATCAGGAGATACAATTGGAAACATCTGTGAAGTAGTACCTGCCAAGTTACATTTTAAAGATACGGTTTTATATGTGGATCATATTAATATCATGTCTGTGGGACTTAAGGACCGGCGCAGGAAAATTCTCGAGGATGGGCTGGCAGTGTTAATAAAGCCTAAAAATGATGATGCTAGGGCCACCATTCATGATATTGGCCAAAGATTAGCCATAGCTCACACTGCAGGAACTATTTTAGGAATTAAAAAAGATGTCGATTTGCCCGAATTTACTCCAATGTTAAGAAAAGACCCAGATACTGGACAAGTAGGGTTTTATATTGTTCCTAATGAACCTGATATTAAAGCTTTAATTGAAGCAGTAAAAAAGGCGCCAGTTCTGGAAAGTGCGGCATCCAGACCCCTTAAATCTAAGGCTGGCAAGTATGCGGCAGATTAACAATAGGGGGGAATAACAGTGTCAAAGGGAAGTATTGTAGCTGCTGTTACCATAGCACCGGATAATATTCAAGGAGATGTTCCGATTATTATAGCTAAGGATGAGGATGACAGAGAAAAACTTGCTGGTCATATTGCCAATGTGTTACAAAGTACTGTTCACGATTTAGGAAACGGAACCTATATTATCGTTCAACACTAAACTTGACTATCATTGGAAGATGGTGGATAATTGATGCAGTACGTCCATAGGGAGATTTGAGATGAAGAATAACGGATTACTTATAACAGAAATTGATAAGGATAGTATTGCTGATGAGTTAGGTATTCAACCGGGGGATCGGCTAATAGCCATTAATGATGTACCACTTCGGGATTTTTTAGATTACCGATTCCTTTGCGCCAATGAGGAACTAATAGCAAAAGTAGTTACAGCCAATAACGAACAGTGGGAGATAGAAATCGAGAAAGACTATGATGAGGATCTAGGTCTGGCTTTTGGTGAGCACTCTTTCGGTCCCACAAGACGGTGTCATAACCGCTGTGTCTTTTGTTTTGTGGATCAAATGGCTCCAAGTATGCGTGAAACTCTTTATATAAAAGACGATGATTATCGTCTTTCTTTTTGGCAGGGAAACTTTGTTTCTTTAACCAATGTAAAAGAGGACGAACTTAGACGCATAATTGAGCAAAAGCTAGGACCATTATACATATCTGTCCATACAACAAACCCCGAGTTAAGGTGCCGTATGTTAAACAATCGACATGCGGGAAAAATATTAGAGCAACTAAGACTGCTTGCTGAGGGCGGCATTGAAATGCAGACCCAAATCGTGCTTTGCCCAGAGATCAATGATGGGGAAGAATTAAAAAGATCCATCAATGATTTAGCTAAACTATGGCCCCAGGTTCACTCCTTAGCAGTTGTTCCAGTTGGTCTTACAAAGTATAGAACAGGCCTTGCTAACTTGAGGACTTTTACAGTTGCAGAAGCCCAGGAAGTTATTACTATGATTGAGGGCTATCAGCAAGAATTTCTAGAAAACTGGGATTACCCCTTTGTCTTTGCCTCTGATGAATTTTACGTTATGGCAGGAAAACCTATCCCACCTAGAGAAAATTATGCTGATTTTCCCCAAACAGAAAATGGAATTGGTTTGGCTAGGTTGTTTTTGGATGAGTGGGAAGAAATACAAGAAGAATTACCCAATGAAATTGAAGGTGAACTTACAGCAACCCTGATAACTGGCACATCGGGGGAAACTTTTTTAAGACCAGTAACAGATAGATTAAATCGTATAAAGGGGTTAAAAGTACAACTGGAGGTTGTTCCAAATCATTTTTTTGGAGAGAGCGTTACAGTTGCAGGTCTTTTAACTGCTGGGGATATCATTAGGGCCTTAAAGGGCAAAAATATAGGGGATAGGCTCGTACTTCCTTCGGTTATGCTTAGGGATGGAGAAGATGTGTTTTTAGATGATCTAACTGTAAATGATGTATCCCAACAATTAGGTGTAACTGTGGTTGTGGCGGAAGGACCCAGGGATCTGGTTGAGGTAGCATTAGGGATTAAATCGATAGTGAATTGGTGAAACTTAGATTAATACAATCAGATGTAACATACTCATAATAAAAATAAAGTAGGTAAGTGAACAAACGGAACTGATTAAGTCATTAGCTATCAGCCGTCAGCTTTTGTGCATGTTAATTTTAGGGGTCTTGGATTTGACCCCTAAAATTAACATGCACAAAAAGCCCAAGGCTCATGTCTCACGGCCAATTATGAGCTAATAGCTAAAACAGCCCATGGCCCTTAAGCTGACGGCTAAAAATTTACTTTTGAGAAAAGGGGGAAAACCCTTGCCCAAACCCATAGTAGCCATTGTAGGAAGACCTAATGTAGGAAAATCAACACTCTTTAACCGTATCGTTGGTGCCCGTATTGCCATAGTAGAAGATATGCCCGGAGTTACCAGGGATAGATTATATCAGGATGCCGAATGGCAGGGTCAGGAATTTACCTTGATTGATACCGGAGGCTTAGATTTTGCAGAGGATATTATAACCTCACAGATTAGAAAGCAGGCTGAATTAGCAATAAATGAAGCCGATGTTATCTTGTTTGTTGTGGATGCCAGGGAAGGTTTAACTGCCATAGATGAAGAAGTTGGGAAAAGCCTAAGAAGGGCTGAAAAACCTGTTATTCTGGTGGCCAATAAAGTTGAACATTTTGATAAGATACCTGTCTATGATTTTTACCAACTGGGACTTGGCGAGCCTATACCCGTATCTGCAGCAGAGGGCTTAAATACTGGTGATTTACTGGATGAATTGGTAAGAATTTTACCTCAACAAGAGGAAGAAATCTATCCACCGGACACAATTCGTATTGCTGTTATTGGTAGGCCTAATGTCGGTAAGTCATCCTTGGTCAATGCCATTTTAGGTGAAGAGCGGGTAATAGTCAGTGACATTCCCGGTACCACAAGGGATGCCATCGATTCCCCCTTTCAAAGAAATGGAAAAAACTATGTCCTCGTTGATACTGCTGGTATGAGACGGAGAAAGAAAATTGATCTTCCGGCTGAAAGGTATAGTGTAGTCCGAGCTTTGAGAGCAGTTGACCGCTGTGATGTGGCCTTGATGGTATTTGATGCCACAGAGGGAATAGCAGAACAGGATAAAAGAATTGTTGGCTATGCCCATGATAAGGGAAAAGCTATTGTTCTGGTAATGAATAAATGGGATCTTATTGTCAAAGATGACAAGACTATGCATAAATTTGAAATAAAGATACGTGAGGAATTAGCGTTTTTGAGTTATGCACCTATTTTATATATTTCGGCTTTAACAAAGCAGCGATTACCAAAGGTCATTGAAACTGTTGACTTTGTGGCTGAGGAAGCCAGTAAACGGGTAGCCACAGCTGACTTAAATAATTTAATTCGGGAAGCAACCCAACATAATCCACCTCCTGCGGATAAGCACCGTAGACTGAAGATATTTTATACAACTCAGGGTGGTGTGAAACCACCAACCTTTATTTTATTTGTAAATGAACCTGAAATCATGCATTTCTCATATCAGAGATACTTGGAAAATAAAATAAGAGATACCTATGGTTTTGAAGGAACCCCAATTCGTTTTTTCCTTAGGAAAAGGGAAGGAAAGGATATATGATCAGGTTTCGATAAGTTTTAATGATTCGGAGGAATAGGTATTGGTTACTGTAACCACACTGATGATCATTGTTGGGGCATATTTGATCGGTTCGATTCCCTTCGGCTTTCTTTTAGCTCGCCTTTGGAAGGGGATAGATATCCGTCAATATGGAAGTGGTAACATTGGAGCAACTAATGTATGGCGTACACTTGGTAAAGTTCCTGGCCTGATTGTGCTAATTCTAGATATGATAAAGGGTATTTCAGCTGTGTTGCTTGCTAAACAGCTAGAAAATACCGATATCATTGTTATGGGTGCGGCCCTTGCCGTAATGGCAGGCCATAGTTGGCCCTTATGGCTTAAATTCAAGGGAGGCAAAATAATTGCTACAGGTGCCGGTGCAATATTAGCCCTAGCACCAATTCCCTTAATCTTAGCTTTTTTAGTATGGCTAATCACAGTAGGTATTAGTAGATATGTCTCTTTGGGTTCTATTCTAGGGGCTATCTCGTTACCCTTTTGGATGGCTATATTAAATCAAAACAAAAGTTATTTATTCTTTTCTTTAGTAGTTGCATTTTTTGCTGTGTGGAAACATGCAGCTAATATCAGACGGATTATTAACGGCACAGAGTTTAAAATTGGACATAAGAAGACATAGGATTGGGGGGACAGAGGATGACCAAGGTAGCAATGATTGGGGCTGGTAGTTGGGCAACAGCTCTGGCCCAGGTGCTGGCCCAAAACAACAATTCTGTGGTACTTTGGGCAAGAAGAGATGAACTGGCCCAGCTGATAAACGAAGGAGAAAATAAAAGATATCTACCGGGTGTACGACTAAACCCTTCTATTGTAGCAAGTACCGATCTGGAGAAAGTTCTCTATCAAGCCGATACTGTGGTATTTGGAGTACCTTCACATGGCTTTCGTAGTATGTTAAAGGAAGCTATTCCTTTTATGAAACAGGATATGGTTATTATTAATGTTGCCAAGGGACTAGAAGAAAGTACTCATTCTAGATTATCTGAGGTATGTGCCAGTGAACTGGGAGAGGGAGCCTTAAAACGCTATGTAGTTCTTTCAGGTCCTAGCCATGCAGAGGAGGTAGGTTTAAATATACCGACGGCGGTGGTTGCAGCATCCCAGGATATTAAAATCGCAGAATTTGTCCAAGATCTTTTTATGTCCCAAGATTTTCGTGTCTATACTAACCCTGACTTAATAGGTGTTGAATTAGGGGGGGCATTAAAAAACATTATCGCCCTAGGCACGGGTATTGCCGATGGGTTGGGCTTTGGAGATAATACCAAAGCAGCTATGATGACCCGGGGGTTGGCGGAAATTACTCGACTGGGTTACAGTATGGGGGCAAATCTGCTAACCTTTGCTGGGCTGGCAGGGGTAGGAGATTTAATAGTTACTTGTACTAGTATGCATAGTAGAAACCGAAGGTGCGGTATCGCCATTGGCCAGGGAAAGAATATCCAAGAAGCTATAGGCAGTGTAAATATGGTGGTTGAAGGTATTCGTACCACTGGTGTTGCTTGGCAATTAGCTAAAAAGCAGGGAGTGGAAATGCCTATTACCGATCAAACTTATAGGGTGCTGTTTCAAGGACTTTCCCCTAGGGATGCGGTTCTTAATTTAATGGGAAGAGGCAAAAAGAATGAAGTTGAAGAAATAGTTCTCACTAAATAACTACGGTAGACTAAATATACAAAATGGACCTATTGCACAAGATTAATTGTTCATGCAATCTGGAGTTGCGCTTACGTTATATCTGTAAATGAATATGAAAAAAAGTGTCGCTAGCTACTAAGTAGTTTTAAAGTGGACCCTATGTCAAGGACAGTTTAAAAAAGAGAATTAGGCTGCTAAAAGCTGGTTCCTGTATTGTACAGGGGCCAGCTTTTTTAATCCCCATTGATATCTATGGTTGTTATAGTAATTGATATAGTGGTCAATTAGTTTTTCTACTTCTTGAAACGTATTACAGGTTCGATAATCAATTTCATCCTTCATGTGACCAAAGAAGGATTCTTGTGGAGCGTTGTCCCAACAGTTGCCACGCCTAGACATAGATTGGCCTAAACCATATTTCTTGAGAAGCCTCTGGAACGTTGGACTGGTATAATGGCATCCTTGATCGGAATGAACAAATGCTTCAGAATGCAGTAGTTCACTGCTATGATTTATCAAGTTTTCAATGGTTTTTGTGGCAATATCTAAGGTGATGCGCTCAGATACATGATAAGAAAGAATTTCATTTGTAGAAGCATCTTTAATTGTTGATAAATAGGCCATTTTAGATACACCAAATGGAAGATATGTAATATCAGTTAGAAGTACCTTTCCAGGAATACGCTGTTTGAATTGTCTATTTAAAAGATTGGGAACTACCCTATGTTCTTTTGTGGCTTTTGCCATCCGTCGGTAAGGATTAGCCTTCCTGATTGGACATTTAATATTATATTTACGCATGATTCTTTGTATCCGTTTTCTATTAAACACCAATTCGAATTCCTGTTCTAATACCATTTTTATTGAACGTGAGCCTTCTTGTATCCATGCTTGTAATAGGCTTTAAGAATCATATCCCTTGCATGGAGGTCTTTTTCTTCCTGTAACTGTCGAGTTTCTTCAGACGACAAGTAATTGTAATACCCAGACCGTGAAACCCCCAACATATCACAGAAATACGATACCATACCCTTCATTTTATATTTTGAAATGGTGTCGTTAATTAACTGAAATATATCACTTGTTGCGAGACTTTTTCCTGTGTTTACCATCCTCCTTTCGATTTTGTCTAACTTTTTTAGCAGTTCTATTTGCTCCTCGAGTAACTTTATCTTTGCCTCCTGGCGGGTAATAATTTCTTCTTGTGAAAGTTCATTAATCCGTGGACGACCGGAATTTTCTGTACGAGTATCTCTTAGTCCTAAGATTTCATCTTCATTATAGGACCTAATCCATCTGTAAGCAGCCTGCTCATATCGCTTTACTCCAATAATATCAATATCGAATCCAGCATCCATAAATATAGCTCGAGGCAACTTACCCTTCAAGTATTGGTCAATGAACAAACGCTTAAAATCATTGGTGTATGTGATGGAACGTTCAGAAACCTTAGCAACATAGGGGTTTGTCTCCAGTTTTTTGATGTCATCGGATGAAAATATAATTTTGCTCACTTTATCCTTCCTCCTGTTGCTATGATTGTACAAAAAAAGAACCCTATGGGTAAAACACTTTTTTTCAAGTGTTCATTCCATAGGGTCCATTTTAAGTTTTGCGACACTTTCTTTTTATATTTAATTTTACTTTCTATGCCACTTGCCTCCAAAAAGTTTACCCAAATCAAAGGGGGTATGAGGCATGACAGGTTTTTGGGGTTGATGAGTAGTTGGTTTTTTCTGGGTAGGTGGTTTTACCATAGGTTGATCTTGAATCGGTTTTTTTCCAGGTTTATTCATTCCAGGGCCAAATCCATATCCCATTATGATAACCTCCTTTTTTAGTCAATATATGGGAAGAATTCAAATTGGTGACATTTAGGCTTGCTGGATAATAAAAATTTTACGAACTACTATGCCAACAGTCATAAAGGGACAAATATTAAATATCTTTAAAACAATAGAAAGTAAATAGTAGCCCGTAAGAGACGGTATAAATTTATGTCATAAAGTACCTCATGGTACATATATATATAATGTTAATGTATGCCAATGGAAAAAAATTCAGGAAGAGGGGACTACCTTTTCCTCCAAGATCAGCTTTTCCGGTCTCTACGGTCCATTATCGCGGAGGAGGGATGCAGTATTTCAATATATATTTCCCTATAAATTTTTTTGAATTTTGAAGGAGGGGATAAACTAATGGAAAAGATGGATATCTTCCGCGATATAGCGGAGAGGACCGGGGGAGATATCTACCTCGGTGTAGTCGGCGGGGTGCGGACCGGTAAATCCACTTTTATTAAAAGATTTATGGAATTGGCAGTAATTCCCAATATTAAAAACGTGTATGATAAAGAACGGGCCAAAGATGAGCTTCCCCAGAGTGGAGCAGGCAGAACGATTATGACAACAGAGCCTAAGTTTGTCCCGAACGAGGCAATTGAAATTACAGTTAATCCTAGCCTCAAAGTAAACATGAGGCTAGTGGACTGTGTAGGTTACCGTGTACTGGGAGCCCTTGGTTATGAAGAAGAGGAAGGCCCACGCATGGTAACAACTCCTTGGTATGAGGAACCAATTCCTTTTCAGGAAGCGGCTGAAATTGGTACGAGAAAGGTTATATCCGAACATTCGACCATTGGTGTTGTGGTAACCACTGATGGAACAATAACTGATATTCCCAGGGAAAATTATATTGATGCCGAAGAGAGGGTAATCGAGGAACTTAAGGATATTAATAAACCCTTTGTGATCTTACTAAATACTATCAAGCCCCAAGCCAGTGAAACCCTTCAAATAGTAACCGAATTGGAAGAGAAATATGATGTTCCGGTTTTACCTATTGACTGTGCAGAACTAAAACAACAAGATATCATAAAGATACTGGAACAAGTTCTCTTTGAATTCCCAGTTAACGAAGTTAATATAAGCCTGCCTCTATGGATTGAAGAACTTGATGGTAAGCACTGGCTGAGACAGAGTTTTGAAGATGCAGTTCGGGATACAGTGCGTCATGTCCGTCGTTTGAGGGATATTGAGACAGCTGTAAACAACCTAGACGGCTATGACTTTGTTCATCAAGTCAACTTGAGGCAGATGAATATGGGTACAGGATCAGCCTCCATTGAAATGGTTGCCAAATCAGATCTTTACTTTAGGGTATTATCTGAAGAAACTGGCTTTGAAATTGAAGGGGATCATCATCTGTTTAGACTTATGAAGGAACTGGCAGTAGCTAAGCGGGAGTACGATAAAGTAGCCACTGCATTAACAGAAGTTCGCGATACGGGGTATGGAGTTGTTACACCTAGACTGGATGAAATGAATTTAGAAGAACCGGAATTAATTCGCCAGGGTAATCGTTTTGGCGTCAAACTTAAAGCCAGTGCCCCTTCATTACATGTTATTCGGGCGGATATCACTACCGAAATTACTCCAATCATTGGCACAGAAAAACAATGCGAAGAATTGGTACAGTATATGTTAGCTGGCTTTGATGAGAATCCACAAAAAATCTGGGAGTCAGAAATCTTTGGTAAAACATTGCACGACCTAGTCCGTGAAGGTATTCAAAATAAGCTGCACAGAATGCCAGAGAATGCCCAGGTTAAGCTTCAAGAGACTCTACAGAGAATTGTCAACGAAGGTAGTGGCGGTCTAATTTGTATAATAATATGACCAATAGTGGATACAACCCCGGGGCAAAAATTAGGCCCATGGGGTTGTTTATTTTTTGTTGGTTTGGATATTATTAAAAAGTATTTATAATTACTATCCTGGGTTGAGGAAAAATATGTCGTAATTTGTTAATAGAAGGAAAACTGAGGATTGATGGTTAAGAATGACTTATTTATTAAAAAATATTAATGATCCTTTAAAAAAGGGTTTGAAGGTATATTTCTTGTTTGTTATAATGTCTACTGTATATAGATAATTATCCGCCCAAAACGGACTGAATGAGAGGTATCAAGTAGTGACAAAAAAAGACCAGAGATACTACTTAGTACAGGAGGATATTTTACCTGAAGCAATACTGAAAACCGTTATGGCCAAGGATTTATTGCTCAAAGGTGCTGCAAATACCGTCAATGAGGCGGTTGAAAAGGTGGATTTAAGTAGAAGTGCCTTTTATAAATACAAGGATAAAGTATTTCCATTTCATCAGTGGAGTCGTGGAAAGATTGTAACCCTGGCCCTGCTCATGGAGCATCAACCCGGTGTCCTTTCTACGGTACTAAATATAATTGCCTCTGTTAAAGGTAGTATTTTAACCATTAATCAAAATTTGCCTTTACAGGACCTTGCTAATGCTACTCTTTCCATTGAAACCGCAGAGATAAACCGTGATTTGGAAGAACTTCTGCGTATCATTGGTGAAGTAAATGGTGTGCGAGATGTACGTGTGGTGGGTCAAAATTAGACCTTGAGGAGGATATTGCTATGGATAATGTTATTGAAATAGGTCTGTTGGGTTTAGGTACCGTTGGTCGAGGGGTATATCGTATTCTTGAGGAAAATAAGGATGTCATACAACAACGGGCAGGAATAAAAATAGAGGTTAAAAAGATATTGGTACGCAGTTTGGACAAAGAACGTGGCATATTTATCCCAGAGGAGCTGTTAACCACTGATCCGAAGGAGTTAATAGCGGATCCGGATATTAAAATCATTGTTGAAGTACTAGGTGGCATTAATCCCACTCTAGATTACGTATTAGAGTCCCTCAACAGTGGGAAAAGCGTGGTTACTGCCAACAAGGACATGGTGGCAGAGTATGGTCAACGTCTGTTTAAAGCAGCCGAAAATGGCAACTGTGATTTGCTATTTGAAGCCAGTGTAGCCGGTGGAATACCAATTATTCGCACTTTGAAACAAAGTTTGTCAGGGAACTGTATTGAGGAAGTTTATGGCATCATTAACGGAACAACTAACTATATGCTTACAAAAATGTTTCAGGAGGGTTGTGACTTTACAGATGTTCTGGCAGAAGCTCAGTCTAAGGGATATGCCGAGTCAGATCCCACTGCTGATGTAGGGGGGTTTGATGCTGCAAGAAAATTAGCTATTTTAGCTTCTATAGCTTTTAATACAAGGGTACCCTTAAAGAAGGTCTATACCGAAGGTATTAATAATATATCAGTGGCTGATATTACTTCTGCCAGAGAACTGGGTTATAACATTAAATTATTGGGTATTGCTAAAGAACGGCAGGAAGGAATTGAGGTTAGGGTTCATCCAACCTTTATACCTAAGGATCATCCACTGGCAGCGGTGGGAGATGTTTTTAATGCTGTATTCGTACGGGGAAATGCCGTCGGAGATACCATGTTTTATGGTAGGGGAGCAGGCGAACTTCCAACGGCCAGTGCAGTGGTAGCAGATATAATGGATGCAGCAAGGGATATCCTACGAAATGTCCCGGGCCTGATTGGTTGTACATGTTTTAGGGAAAAAACTGTTTTAGATATTGGCAATATCTATAGTAAATACTATATTCGTCTAAAAGTAGCCGATAAACCAGGGGTATTGGCCTCAATAGCTTTAGTCTTTGGCAATAAAGAGGTAAGTCTTAAGTCTGTTATACAAAAAGAGGCTACCGGAAAGACTGCCGAACTCGTTTTAGTAACACACCGAGTACTTGAACAAAATGTCCAAGATGCTCTAATGGATATTAAACAATTATCTTCTGTTTTAGAAATTTCCAACGTAATCCGGGTAGAAGGAGAAGAGTAGCGTGGTGATACAAGAAACTATTAAGGTCAGAGTTCCGGCTACTACGGCCAACATGGGACCAGGTTTTGATTGTTTAGGAATGGCCTTAGAACTTTACAATGAAATTCACATGACTCTAGCTCCGGGGGAAAAAACCATTGATATCGAGGGAGAAGGGTTTGCAGATATAAAAAGGGATGAAAGCAATATTGTCTGGCGAGCTGCCCAAAGGGTTTTTAGAGAGGTTGGTTTTGAAAATCCCGGCCTAAGGATTAAACTAGTTAATCAAATTCCCACCTCCAGAGGACTGGGAAGTAGTGCTGCGGCAATTGTTGGAGGATTAGTAGCAGCCAACCAACTTATTGGGGGTAAACTAAATCAGGACCGATTACTTGCTTTAGCAACCGAAATGGAAGGACACCCTGACAATGTTGCCCCTGCCCTCCTAGGAGGAATTATCATATCAGTCTTAGCAGAGGGAGAGGTAAATTACCTAAAGATTAATCCGCCTGAAGACCTAAAAACAGTGGTTGCTATCCCTGCTTTTAAGTTATCCACTAAAGCTGCACGGGAAGTACTACCCAAAAATGTTAGTTTAAAAGATGCCATATTTAATCTTAGTCGTGCAGCTATGCTGGTTGGTGCCTTCTGTGAGAAACGCTTAGATCTGTTAGCTATAGCTGGGCAAGATGCTTTGCATCAACCATACCGTTCCAGATTGGTACCGGGTATGAATGATGTTATTAGTGCAGCAAAACAGGCAGGTGCCCTAAATGTAACCTTAAGTGGAGCAGGGCCTACAGTGATTGCTTTAACCAACCAGAGGTCTGAAGAAATTGCCAGCTCCATGGAGGAAGCCTTTTTAAATGCCGGAGTAGGTTGTAAAATAAAAGTTCTTAAACCTGCGGTTGATGGAACAATGATTTTGTGATTTAATATTTTATATAGTTAAAGCATTTTGCGGCAGAGAGGCGGTAACTAGAATGTTGGTTGTCAAAAAATTTGGCGGGAGCTCAGTAGCAGACCCCGAGCGTATAAAAAGAGTAGCCAGACGGGTTGTTGAAGAACACAAAAAAGGAAATCAAGTTGTAGTAACTGTTTCAGCTATGGGTGATACTACCGATGATTTAGTAAGTTTGGCGAAACAGATAACTAATGAACCATCAGAACGGGAAATGGACATGTTACTTTCAACCGGTGAACAAATATCCATAGCACTGTTGTCCATGGCAATCAGAGATTTAGGGTCTGATGTAATATCCTTAACTGGTGGACAAGTAGGTATCTATACAGATGATGTACACACCAAAGCGAAGATTCTAAAGATCGAAACCAATCGAGTTAAGGAAGAATTAGAGCAAAATCGCGTGGTTGTTGTAGCTGGATTTCAGGGAATTAAATCTAACCGAGACATTACAACCTTAGGCCGTGGCGGTTCAGATACAACAGCAGTGGCTCTGGCAGCCGCTCTTAAGGCTGACATATGTGAGATCTTTACAGATGTGGATGGGGTCTATACCACTGACCCAAGGTTAGTACCTGAGGCCAGTAAACTCACTAATATTTCCTTTGATGAAATGTTGGAACTGGCAAGTTTAGGGGCACAGGTATTACATCCCCGTTCAGTAGAATTAGCTAAACAATATGGAATCCCTATTCATGTTCGTACTAGTTTTGATCATAGAGAAGGAACTATTGTTGAGGAGGCACCAGATATGGAAAATGCACCAGTGGTGAGTGGAGTTGCCTATGATTATAATGTGGCTAAAATTGGCTTGTTTGATGTACCGGATCAACCTGGTATAGCTAAGAAAATATTTAAGGCTTTGTCTGCACAACATCTTAACGTGGATATGATTATCCAAAGTGCTATGCGGAATAACGTTAATGATATTGGTTTTACCACAACCCAGGATGATCTTCGAAAGGCCCTGCAGACTATTGAAGCTATCAAGCAGGAAGTTGGCTTTGCTGGATACACCCATGATGAAGATGTGGCTAAGGTATCCATTGTGGGAGCAGGAATGATTTCACACCCAGGTGTAGCTGCGGATATGTTTGAAGCTTTAGCCGATGAGAATGTCAACCTGGAAATGATTACCACATCAGAAATTAAAGTATCCTGCGTGATAAAGAGATCTGATACAGAAAAAGCAGTTCGTGCTCTTCATAAGAAATTTAAGCTGGATAACCTAGAAGAGGCAAAAAACTATAAATAAAGCAATCCCCGCAACCTGCGGGGATTATTTTTTAATGGGGTCAGCCATCGGAACCTCTGGCAACATAAATGGGGCCTTCACCACAATCGGTTGGTGCTTGAACCTGAGCTTTTCCTTTGTTAACCTTTTGCGCTGGTTCCTTTAGTTCCTTTGATAATTTATCTTCCATATTAGCTCACCCCCTGTTATTAGCTTGCGCTAGACAGGGGGCTTTTAATCGCTTGGGGATAAGAACTGTATAGTAGGCCAGTGATTAGCTATTAGCTTTTAGCCATTAGCCTTTAGGTATTAACCTGGATAGGATAGTGCATCAGTGGGGGATAACGATAGCACTTGTTAATTTGTTAAGAGGTAGTTTCCAAATAAGCCCAGGGCACATGGCTCATGGTCTTTCCAGATTTTAAAGCTAAAGGCTGAATGGCTGACAGCTATTTATGAGCATACTGATTTTCAATAATAACTCGGCCCAGCTCCTGGGAACGGCGGGTTGCTCTAAGAATTGCTTTCTTGATGGTATTTTGGAAATCCCCCTTATTCAGTTCATTAATTCCTGCCATAGTTGTACCATTGGGGGAAGTAACCTGGCGTCTCAATTCCTCAGGGTTTTCACCTGTTTCCATAAGCATTTTTGCAGCACCCAATAACGTTTTTAAAACTAAGGGACGTGCTAGTTCCCGGGGAATACCAGCAGCCTCTCCAGCCTTTTCCATAGACTCCACCAGATAATAAATATAGGCGGGACCGCTGCCCGAGAGACCAGTGACAGCATCTAACAGATGTTCTTCTACAACTACCACTTCACCCATAATCTTAAATATTTCCTCCCCTAACCTTAGTTGATCAGAGGTTGTATAACGGCCGCCACTGAGTCCTGTGGCAGACTCCAATACAGCACAGGATGTATTGGGCATGGCACGGATTACAGGGATTGGTATAGCAAGGCTATCCTCAATCAGTGAGGTTGGCACACCAGCCAGGACTGAGATAACGATTTGTTTTTCGCCAATGCTACCTTTTATTTCTTCAAGAGCATTAAATACATCCTGGGGTTTCATTGCCAGTACAATAATATCGGCTGCGGCCACAGCTTTTTTCTTATCAGTTACAGGAACTATACCATAGTAATTGCGTAGATAATTTAAACGCGCCTCATTACTACGGTTGGCCACATGGATGTCACCGGGGCGTATGCTTCCTGCTGATAATAATCCTTTTATTATAGATTCACAAATATTGCCGGCACCGATGAAGAAAAAGGTTTTTCCTTCTAACATTTTATAACCTCCTAACACTATGACCTTATCTGGCCGGTTCCTCTCACAACATATTTATAGCTGGTTAGTTCCCTGAGGCCCATAGGACCACGGGCATGTAGTTTTTGTGTACTAATACCGATTTCTGCGCCAAAACCATATTCAAAGCCATCTGTAAACCTTGTTGAAGCATTATGGTAAACTGCTGCTGCATCTACCCTGCGTAAAAATTCTACTGCAGTCCCTTGATTATTTGTAACAATACATTCCGAATGACCAGTGCTATACTTTTGAATGTGATCTAAGGCATCTTGTAAATCTTTTACTACTTTAATGGCTAGAACAGGGGCTAAAAATTCCGTCGACCAGTCACTTTCGTCGGCCTTATTAACCTCTGGAACCATTTCTATAATTTTTGAACAGCCTCGTATTTCTACACCTCTGGAGGTTAATTCTTGGATGGCTTTAGGTAGCCAAACTTCGGCAATCCCTTGGTGAACCAGTAGTGACTCCGCGGCATTACAAACCCCGTAGCGCTGACACTTGGCATTTAGGATAATATCCAGAGCCATTTTAGGATCGGCTTCGACGTCTACATAAACGTGACAATTGCCAACACCTGTTTCGATAACAGGAACAGTGGCAGTTTCTATTACCCTGCGGATGAGGCCTGCTCCCCCTCTAGGAATTACTAAATCTAACAGGCCATTAAGCCTGAGCATTTCATCCACGGCACTGCGGTCATCGGAATCGACAAATTGTACTGCATCTTCTGAAATTGCAGATTTAGCAAGACCTTTTTTAATAGAATTGACTAGGGCTCGGTTGCTATTTAAGGCACTGGAACCTCCCCTTAGTAGTACAGCACTACCAGCTTTCAGACATAGGGCGCAGGTATCAACGGTGACGTTAGGGCGGGCCTCATAGACCATACCAACAACACCCATAGGTACACGAACCTTAGCAACCTCTAAACCATTGGGTCTCTGCCACTGCTCCACAACCTGCCCAACGGGGTCTTCTAAATCAATTACCTGCTTAATGCCTTCCACCATATTTTCAATACGGGTGGAGGTGAGGGCCAGTCGGTCTAAAAGAGATGGATTTAGACCAGCCTTTTTACCATTTTCCAGATCCTTTTCATTGGCCTGCAGAATAGTATTTATATCCGCAAGCAATTGACAAGAAATTTCTTCTAAAGCATTATTCTTGGCAGCAGTATCTAATACGGAAAGTTCTGCGGCGGCTTCCTTTGCTAATATTGCCAGTTTCCTTACATCTGACATGTCGAAAAACTCCTTTCACAAACTAACCAGTCTCGATTAATAACTTCCAACCCATGGCGGTCATCTTTGATAGCAAGTCGTAAATCATCGGAAGATAGGTTTGTAATGCCCTTGGCCAGTTCAACACCTTGTTCATCAACAATGGATACAACGCTTCCTACTTGGAAATCACCTTTAATATTGGTTACACCCACCGCCAGTAAACTTTTATGTCTTTCTGTAAGTGCCTTAACAGCACCTTTGTCAATGGTTAAAATACCCCGTGTAATGCTGCCGTAAGCGATCCACTGTTTGCGGCTTCTGAGAGTATGATCAGAGGGTTCAATGGAAGTGCCAAGCTTTCTACCTGCTGCAATACCTAATAGAATACTAGGATCCTTTGCGCTGGCTACCACGGTTCTCACACCACTACGGGCAGCAATACGTGCAGCAGATAATTTTGTTTTCATTCCTCCGGTACCTATGGTGCTACCACTGTCTCCAGCGACCTTAATAATATTTTCATCCACCTGCCGAACCACGGGAATTAATTTAGCATTTGGATCCTTCCGTGGGTCACCGCTATAAAGTCCATCGATATCCGTCAGTAGAATAAGCAGATCTGCTTCAACTAGTCCTGCCACCAAGGCGCTTAGAGTATCATTATCTCCAAAACGTATTTCAGCAACAGTTACTGTATCATTTTCATTAACTATGGGAAGTACATGACTATTCAATAATACATTTAGTGTATTACGAGCATTTAGATATCTACGACGGTCTGCAAAATCAGCCCGTGTAAGAAGTATCTGACCAACTTTAATGCCTTGGGCTTGGAATAACTCATTATACTTTTCCATTAGTAGTCCTTGACCCACAGAGGCAGCAGCCTGCCTTTCGGGCATGGTTAAATTGGTGCGATTCCAACCAAGGTGACCTAAGCCCGTGGCAACGGCACCGGAAGATACCAATATCGGTTGCCAACCTTGCTTAAAAAGTTCAGTCACAGCAGTGGCCAGGGCCTTTAACCTTGTTATGTCCAATAGTTTTTCACTATTTGTTAGGCTACTGCTGCCAATTTTTATTACAATTCTCCTGTTGTGTTCCAATCTTGTAGCCTCCTTAAAAAATAAAAAACCTTTCGCCCCCAAAGGACGAAAGGTAACTTTCGTGGTACCACCTTAATTAATGCAAAAAATGCATTCACTCTAATGCCCTATATCGGGGGCCACCGGTTCAGTTATCCAGAACAGCTCAGGAGTGGGATTTCAAGATCTTATCCTAAGGAATCTTCCAGCCAATGGATTCCTCTCTCTGTAAGTCTGGGATCTCTACTTTTCTCCTTCATCACTAAGTATTTAGATAATATCATTATAACTTTTCTAAAACAGCAAAGTCAAGAAAACCAAGCAGAATTAAGGTTTACATAAAAAAGCAATTAGGCGACCAGCGGCTGCACCCTAAGGGTTTATAAAACATACCATAAAAAAACAAGTAGATATTATGGGGGTTTAGTTTTGTTTAAGATTGTTAAAGTAGAAAGGGTGGAACACTGGAGAAGATTTTTTCAATTGCCTGACTCAATTTACCGAGGTGATCCTTTATGGACGCCTTTACCCATGGAGAACCAAAAACAAATGTTTGATCCCCAGAGAAATCCAGTGTTGCGGCATGTAAAATATGAATGTTTTATAGCTATTCAGGATGAAAAAACAGTTGGTCGAGTTATTGCAGCAACTGACGATCTACTGGAGGATAAGCAGGTAGGGTTATTTGGTGGATTTGAATGTATCAATAGCACCGATGTGGCCAATGAATTATTTAAGGCTGCCACGAAAAGCCTTTTAGATCGTGGCAAAAGTATTATTCAGGGCCCAGCTACCATGAATACTTCACAGCAAGTGGGGCTGCTGGTAGATGGTTTCCATAACCCGCCCCAAATGACGATGCCTTATAATCCATCATACTATAGCTTTCTGTTGGAGGATATCGGTTTTTACCCTTTACTAGATTTATTATCCTATCGGTGGCAGAGGGAAGAGGAAGTTAATCGCCATAAATTGTATGCTGTAGCTAAGAGGGCCTCCAGGATTCCAGGAATAAAATTGCGTCCATTGAACCTGATGGACCCATGGGGTGAAGGTAAAAAGCTGGCGGAACTACACAATCAAACAATGATACAACAGTGGGGTTATGTACCGATGGATCAGGAAGAAGCCGCGTCTTTCCTTGCTGGTTTAAGAAGCTATACCGACCCTGAAATGTTATTTTTTTGTGAAGTCCATGGCATACCAGTAGGGGTATGTTTAATGATGCCTGATCTAGGGCCAAGAATTCGTGCGTCAAGAAGGTTTGGCTTGCCAATAGCTATACCTTTGCGGGAGTCAAAATCATTGAGGGTGGGGGTATTAGCAGTGGCACCCGAATATCGACGAAGGGGTGTAGCTGCGTTACTAATTGAGAGAGCAATTCTTATAGGGTACAGGAAAGGGTACTGGCGGGCAGAATTATCACTAATCATGGATTCCAATATGAATATGAATCAAATTATAACAACAACTGTTGGGAGTAAGGTAATTAAAAAATTTAGAATTTATGAGAAAACATTAGATTCCAATATGAGGAAAAAATTGTGACCTATTTTATGTTTATGCGTATTATGGAAAATAAAAGGATAGAAAGGAGATCCATCATGTTTAGATTCCCCTTAGGTGACCCACGTTTAGCTTTATTCGGACTTACCATGTTTAGTCATTCTAATCCAGGATTGGAAAAACAATTAGAGTTCTTTGCCAATATGTTAGAAGCAACCCGGAATTCCCTGGCAGTTATACGGGGAGAAATGCATAATTATCAGGCTTCTATGACATCCCTAGTACCTCAAAAAATGGAATACTCGACCCAACCTGTGCAGGAGCAAGAGGATATTCCCAGCAATTATACCAATCCGAACCAACCAACGGGTGAGGAGGTATTGACACAGCAATCAGCATACTCTAATGTTACTACCCTGGATGTTAAAGAGGAGGTTGGTAACCAGTTAGAAAAACAACTGGATCGCTTAGCGCAAGATAACCCAGAAAAAATAAATGCTTTTTTAAATGAGTTAGAGCAGTTGATAAAAAAATATCGTTAGATAAATTCCACGGTAAGCACCGTGGTTTTTCTTTGGCATAGCGTGAAGAAAAATTTCCTGCATATCAACCGGAACGTAATCATATTGAATGAAACTCCCAGTGCCATCAGTTACCTCACTAAAGAACTAATAAAGTTTTTTTAACTCATGGTTAACAGTAACTTAATGTGGTTCATATAAAATATAAATAACCATAATCAGGTAGGAGGCTCTAACCTTGGTTATTTTAGATCGAATAAAAAAAATGAAAAGACTGTTAATAGAGGCTACTACCCCTAAAAGCTTGTTGCTTCAACTGTTGCAGGGTTCTTCTCTGCTTGACACATTAAAACGGATGGTGGACAAGGATTCAGATATAATTCTTCTTTATGTTGATATTGCTAATTTTCATCAGGTTGTACAAACCTCTGGCAGTTCAATAGCTAGACAAATTATTAATATATTACATAATGCATTAAAGGATAAAACAGCGTTATTTGTAAATTGTTGTGGGGATATTCTAGTGGAACACCTTTGGGGAGATGATTTCCTGGTGCTTTGTCAACAGAATGTCCCTGTTTCATATGAGCAACTTAATAAAGTGTCTACTGCCTTACGCTTAACTTTAGAGGAAATATTAAAGGTAGAGTTAATTAAATTAACTGGCATTAATCTGAAACTTCATTTAGGTTTCACCGTAATTAATGGCTGCAGCAAGCTTACCCCAGAGCAAGCACTGTACAATGCCCTGAAAGAAGCACAAAGGGTGGCTAAAGGTTCTTGGAACCAGCAAACAGTACACATGCTGGGGGAATTTAATAATTTGTTAGAGAAAAAGGATTTTCAGATTGTTTATCAGCCTATAGTTTCACTACAAACTGGCACCATCCTAGGATGGGAGGCTTTAACCAGAGGGCCCAAAGACAGTGCCTTTATGTTTCCTACTGTAATTTTTAATTTTGCTGAAGAAGTGGGTCTTTTATTCCCTCTAGAAAAGGTTTGCCGGGAACTGGCTATCAAGAATTTTGGTCAGGCATATGGTAATCAAAAGCTTTTTCTCAATATCCATCCCTATATAGTTAATGATCCGCAATTTGTCAAAGGTGAAACCAAAAAACTACTAGATGATAGTGTGCTTACAGCAAGCAACCTGGTATTTGAAATTACTGAACGTCAGAGCATTAACGACTTTGGCCGGTTTAATAAGACCTTAGCTCATTATCGTGGGCAGGGTTACCAGGTGGCGGTGGATGATGCTGGTGCCGGCTTTTCAAGCTTGCAAACCATTGCAGAAATTAGACCGGAATACATCAAAATAGATGCTTCACTAGTTAGGGATATTCCAACTAATAGAGTAAAGCAGGCACTCTTAGAAACCTTTGTTACCTTTGCAGAAAAAATTGGTTGCAGTATAATTGCCGAGGGAATTGAAACCGAAGAAGAATTAACTACTCTATGTTCCATTGGTGTACACTATGGACAGGGGTATTTTCTAGCGCATCCATCATTCCCTAAACCAGATATATCACCACCAGCCCTTAAAAAAATTATTTCCCTGGCCAGCCGACCTCCAGCAGGGGTGTGGCAAAAGGCCTTCCCCATTGGGGAAATAAGTACACCAGCTGTACAAATACCTGTAAATACTCCCGTTAAAAATTTAAAGGAAATATTTGATACAAATGACCCCTTAAGCGGTTTTGTGGTCACTGATTTTGGTCTGCCTGTTGGATTAATCATGCGTCACCACCTAGATCGCTATTTAGGAACCCAGTATGGAGTAGCCCTTTACTTTGAACGTCCTGTTTCTTTGATCATGGATAAGAGGCCACTGATGGTAGATTTATCTCTTCCTATTGAACAGGTATCCCAGTTGGCCATGAACCGAGATAAACTCAAACTCTATGATAATGTAGTAGTAACCAGGGAGAATGCACTTTTGGGAGTTGTCTCGGTACAAACACTTTTGGATACCATGACAAAAATTCGTATCGAGGTAGCAAAGGGTACTAACCCCTTAACCGGACTGCCAGGCAATCTTTCTATTGAGAAGGAGATTAATAGCAGAATTCGTGAGAAAAATGACTTTGACTGCATTTATCTTGACCTTGATAACTTTAAGTCATACAACGACCGTTATGGCTTTGAAAACGGTGATCGATTACTCTTAATGGCCGCTAGACTGCTTTCCAGTGTGGTTTATAAATATGGTAACCTAACAGATTTTGTGGGGCATATAGGCGGGGATGATTTCGTGGTATTAACCAAAAAGGACAGCAGTGAATGGATTTGCCAGAAGTATATAAGCTATTTTGATCGTTTGGTTAAGGGGTTGTATACACCGAAGGATAAACAAGAGGGTGGGTTTTATGGACAGGACCGTCAAGGTCAAAAGATGTGGTTTCCATTGGTCTCTGTATCTCTGGCTATTGTAAACTGTTCAGGGATTAGCTCTTCAGATGAATTAGCGAAAAATGCTGCACAGTTAAAGAACTTTGCCAAAAGCAAGAATGGTAGTATTTATGTTCGCAACCAACGAAAAATATTCTATAACAGGATCTAATTGTACCATTGGGTTGAATCTCAATTAAAATGAATGCAGAAGCAAGTATAATTAATCTAAATATAGGGGCATAAACCTATATACTCAGGCTCTTCATACTATGAAATAAGATATTGGTAATAATATAATCAGTTGCATACATCAGGTACAAGGAGTTTTGATCAAATTGTCGAATAACATAATTTTGTTATAGATACGTTGGAGGTGAAAGATCATGCCTATTTTTGAATTTTCCTGTAAAGCATGTGGCAAGTTTTTTGAGAAATTGCAATTAGTTGGTAGAGAAGAACAAATTAAGTGCCCAGATTGCTCCAGTGAGAATGTAGAGAAAAAGATTTCTGCTCCATTTTTGCCAAGTTCCGTTGGCAAACCCGCTGACAGCGGTTCCTGCAGTACTCCCCAGAAAAGTGACTGCCAAACTGGCGGTTGAGGCATATAAAAAGTTACAGTTGTAACAGTAATAAAAACCGGGGTATAGCCCCGGTTTTTATTTTTTCAGATTCTAACTTGTCCCTAGCTGAGAATATAGATATTAGTAGGGAAGGTAGGGAAGGTTATGAGTCTTAAGGAGCTATTTAATAGTTTTGCAGTAGTTTTCGTGCTTTTGGGAACGGTCTTTCTCCTCTTACATTCCTTTGCATCTGTTTCCAGATTCCAGCAAAAACAAACAGTCATTAGCTTTGACTTTTTTTATTTATTTCGACATATATTAGTATTTTTAAAATATTCCCTTCTATCAATCACACATATGTCGCCATTATTGTTTTTATTTTTAATAATATATGGTATATTATTATCTTTTTATTTTTGGTATCAAAGGGTTGTTTTAGGCATAGTTGGTATTATGGGACTTAGTATATTAACAACTATTATCTCTTTGGGGGTTATTGCACTTATCTTGTCGCCAATCCTATTCATGACCCAGAGATATTTATATGATGCTGTTATAGAGTCTCGCATTTTCAGAATTGCCATCTACTCTGTGCTGGTTCCCTTTCTTTATATATTTGTTATTCATGACTTAACCACAGGACCTTTGATAGAAGGCATTATGCTATTTGGCATAATCATTAGTTATTATCAAATTTTTAGAGGCATCATCTATTGTCTACAATCCCCGAGAATGTTTTTTTCCTATTGGGACAGCCGATTTCTCCCCATTTTTATGATTGTTTCATGGTTAGTTGTAATTATTTTAAACCTCTACACAATGATTTTACTGGTATCTAACACAGATCCCTTTTCGTTTATTGATAATACTGGTCCGGTTACAGAACATCTTAAGCTCTTATATTTTACAATTATTACCTTCACCAGTGTAGGGTACGGAGACATAACACCTAGGGGAAATTTTGCAGTTTTTATCACCATGATTATTTCAATAACTGGCTTTTTGTACTCAGCCCTATTTGTGGGGAGTTTATTAGCAGCGTTCACCTCTAGTAAAAGGTAAGGAAGGAGTTTCTAAGTAAAAGTAGAAAAGTAGACAATACCCTACAGGAGGAATTATTGTGCACATTGAGTTAGTAGACTCTTATTATTCTCAACCTTTAGCTAGAACATATTTGTGTGACTTTTCCCAGGTAAAACATTTTTTCGAATATGACCCAAAACAATGGCTGGAATATGAAAGAAGATGCAGGTATTTAGAAAAAAAGCCTAAGAAACATCTAACGGAGCTTGCTGGGATTTTAAAAGAATTCAACCTAGCATTGGGATGTGGAGAGAGTACTCTACATAATATTGATCTTCTAAAGCAAGGACAGGCCTTAACAATAGTTACTGGTCAGCAACCGGGAATACTAACTGGCCCCTTATATACCATCTATAAGGCAATGGGTGCCGTTGGATTGGCCCAAAAACTTTCTGTGGAACTTAAGCGACATGTTATCCCAGTGTTTTGGATTGGTGCTGATGATCATGATTATGAAGAAATTAATCATATCTATATTCCTACGTCAAAGGGTCCTAAAAAGATTGCCCTAGTGAAGGAAGCTCAAGGCAGGGTTTCAGTTGGAAATATGCCAGTACCTGATATTAATTTACTTGTTCAAGAACTTGAAGAGTTGTTACCGCCAATTGGGTGGAAAGCGGAGGGAATTAATTTTATACAACAAACAGCACATCAATCTACCAACCTAGCGGAATGGTTTGGCAAAATAATGACCTTTCTTTTTAAAGATTTTGGTTTAGTTTTTATAAACCCTGTGCTACCCAAGATTCGAAATATTAGTGCTGGCTTATTTAATGAAGCTGTTACCACGGCACCGGAAGTAAATCAGCAGCTTCAAAATGGTTGTCATCAAATCCTAGCTTGTGGCTATAGCCCCCAAGTACAGAGCGAAAAGAATAAACTACACCTATTCTTATATAACGAACATGGTTGTCGAGAAGCATTATTTTATCATGGAACCTCAATTACAAACAAAGAAAATACAAAGACCTGGACAAAGGACCAACTTGCATTGCTATGTTTAACGAATCCAGAGTTGTTCAGTCCTGATGTGGTTTTGCGTCCAATAGTTCAAGAAGATCTTTTACCAGTGTTGGCTTATGTGGCAGGTCCTGGAGAAATCAATTACTTGGCCTTATTCAAGGAAGTTTTTCGCCATTTTCATATGAAAATGCCGATCATTTTTCCCCGTCCCAATATTACTCTAATAGAGCCCCTCATGGAGAAATTAATAAAAAAATATAATATTCCCTTAGAATATTTAAGCATTAGTTTAGAAAACTTTTTGGAAAATCATCTTCGAAAAACTGATGAGCTAGGAATTGACAAGATTTTTGATAACTTTAGATCCTTACTAAAGCAAAAACATGGGGAAATTCTCAGAGAGCTGCTGACGTTAGATCCTAATCTTAAGGGATATGGAAAAGACAATTTAGGTCGTTTACTAAAGAGAGTTAATTCCTTTCAGGAAAAGGCAATGCAATATCACAGAAAAAATAATCAAATTGCAATTCAACAAATACAGAAAATCCAGCATATGACATATCCTATGGGCCAATGGCAGGAGAGAACCTATAACATATTTCCCTATGCTATGAAATATGGGCTACAGATGATTAAGTCAATATATAATTTACTTGATATAATGGATACGAGACATAAAATTATATTTTTGGATTAGGAAGCTATTAGCTTCAGCTGGAAAATGAAATGAAGTTTTTATCATAAGTTGAAGGCTAATGGCATTTTAGGGGAGACAGTAATGTTAGCAGTAAGTTTCTTTTTTATATTAACCGGTGGAATTATAATTATAGTTAGCACAGTTGGATTTTTCCTGAATTTTTTATCCAAGGATTATGCACAGGGAAAAAAATGGGGCCTACCCTTTTGTGGAGGGTTCCTTAGTCTTTTACTTGGTATGTTAATGGCAATGTCTTAACTACAAATAATAAGTGCCTAGAGGAGCTCTAGGCACTTATTTCATTTATAATGTTTTTCCAAGTGGCAGGCTCTACATAGCGATATCTGTAACCGTCTAAATAATAATCTTTGCCATACAAGGCCTTCTTAGTTAAAATTGTTGGACCTTGATGACTGATAACCCGATAAAGTTTCAACATCATGTTAGGGGGAATATCACTATTAACCTCAGTGGTAAAAATCCATAGGAGCTGGGGAACCTTTTTTATACCATTTGGTGAGATGATGGTAGAGGCCATAGCCCTTAACACATCCTGGTCGTCTTTGCGGCGCTCGGTTCGAGTATCTTCAAAGGCACAAAGCACTGTAGTGTCTCGACCATTTACATTAAAGGTCCCAATCAGCTGACTTGCCTGTTCCACAACCTGTTGGTCAAAGGCAATAAATCCATTAATTTTAATCCCTAAAGCATTCTCTAACCGTTTTCTTAACCCATCTCGCCCCTCTTGATTCCATACCAGACCAATGGTGGATTGTTCATTTCCTGTCCCCTGCAGGGAAGCAAATATAGGAAGACTAAGAATGTTTATATTACCATTATTAGAATCAAAGGTCATCAAGGTTAAGGCCTTAAGTCTTTGTCTCTCTGTCCAAATACACAAGATATGAGAGGTATGCTGTTTATCATAGGCAGCTTCCAGTGACCTAGCGGGGATAAATACGATTGCAAAGATAACTAAAAGGCTAAAGGAAACTATATGTAACTTTGAAAGTTTAGCTGGCGATAGAAGATAGGAGTTTTTCATAGGCCTTATTATGTTAAAATATAACAGTTTATATTCTTTTAGGAATTAGTTTATTTCACTTGTTCATTTACCCTTTTTAAACCAAGTGGTTAAGAAAATTAAACTAAAGAAATCCAATAGTACTAATTGTAAAATAATAAATACAGGGTTGTCCCTGTACTTATTTGTTTTTGTCTTCGTTTTTTTCGGGTGTTTGAAAAAAGTTATTACGAAGAATTTTACCGCTGGTAGCTCTGTAATTAATACCAGCAAAACCTTTTTCCATAGGCTTTTCGTTATTCATTTTATCCCCTCCTTGTATAGTTATTTTGTACCTAAGAAATAAAAATAGTCTATTTAAATTTTTACAATAACACATGACTTGGGATATTCACCAGACAAGTTTATTTAAAAGTTCATTGGTAACCATTGATATATTTTGTTACAATAAAATAATAGCTGTATAGCTTGTTTAGATTAGATAATAATTTGCTTTATTTATTGGGAGGGAAATATGTCCAGAAACATCGGTATAATTGATCTGGGAACCAATTCAATTAGGCTTATTCTTATGAAAATTGACAATAGCTGTTCCTATAAATTATTGGATGAAATAAAAGAGACCCCAAGAATAGGGGAAAATATGGGTCCTGAAAGGATTATCAAGGGACCTGCAATGGAAAAGGCTATCCAGACAATTCGATTGTTTCAAAGGTTTTGTCGAGCTAACCAGGTGGATAGTATTTATGGGGTAGCAACTGCTGCTATTAGAAACGCAGTAAATGGTAATGAAGTTCTTGAAACCATTATGAGGGAAACGGGTGTATCCTTTAGAATTCTATCAGAGCAGGAAGAGACCCATTATGTGTACTTGGGTGTTGTTAATAGTCTTGAATTTAATGATGCTCTAATTGTGGACATCGGGGGAGGTAGTACTGAATTAATTTTCTGCCGGGATCGGAGACTGGTCCACTGGACCAGTATTGCATGGGGTGCTGTAAACCTTACTGAAACCTATCTTTCAACACCTGTACCGTCTCCTGATCAAATTTTAAACCTAGAAAAGCAACTTAAAGAACAATTAACAGCAGTGCCCTGGTTAGATTCTGCCAGGGGTTTGGAAGTTATTGGTGTAGGGGGAACTTTCCGTAATTTGGGCCGGATGGATCGTAAACGAACCCGTTACAGCCTAAACCTAATACACAACTATAGGATTCATTCAGAGCGTGTTAAGGAATTATACCAACAACTACAAAGCATTCCCGTTGAAGAACGAAAAAGAATTCCGGGCTTGTCCAAGGAAAGGGCTGACATTATTGTCGGTGGCATGTCCATAATTTCTAAATTAATAGAGCACATGGGAGCACCCGGGGTAAGAATTAGCGGATCGGGTCTAAGGGAAGGTGTTTTCTATGATTACCTGTTCCGGGAGTGGCCAGAACCAATTGTAGAAAATGTAACAGAGCATAGTGTGCAAAATTTCATGGATTTATTTCAAGTTAGAAGATCCCATGCTGAGCATGTGGCAAAATTATCCTTATCACTGTTTGATCAACTGAAACCTTTACATGGGTATGGTTTGTGGGAGAGAAAAATTTTACGGATAGCAGCCTTGCTTCATGATGTGGGAAATATTGTTAGCTATTATAATCATCATAAACATACTATGTATGCCCTTCTAAACACGAGAATTAATGGTCTTTCCCACCGGGAGTTGGTTTTAGTAGCATTGATTGCTGCTTGTCATGGAAGAATAGATCTTAAATTTAAACTACAACAGCATTCCGATGTACTTTTCCCCCAAGATGGCAACCTTGTCCGGAGATTAGGGGTACTGGTTCGGATGGCAGAAAACCTTGATAGGTCAGAAGCTGGTGTCATTGACGATGTATTATGCACCATCAAGGAGAAAGAAGTACACATAGAATGTGTCACCAGGGAAAATCCAGATCTGGAAATCCGTGAACTTTATAAGAAAGTGACTAACTTTAATAAGGTTTTTGGCAAAAAGTTTAAATTTCCGAAGCAAGATAATTAGTCCTTATCATAACAAAATTACAAAAGTAAATATAGAAGAAAAGGATATACAAAGGGACTCTTATGAATATGATTATCATAATAGGAGGCAAGTATCGAAGACACCACTGATACTGAAGAACCACCAGTACAATGACAAGAGTGGTTCGGGAAAATAGAGAGGAGTGTGTGCCTCTAGATGTGGTTGGTTGCCGGGTTATTCCTGAGTCTAATGTTATGTCTTAAAACAGTACTGACGGAAGGTGAGAAAAGTTAATTGGATTTTTAAAATTGCGGAATTCCGCAATTTTTATTTTTAAATCAGTCTTCGGCTAGTAGATCCTGATGTAATAAAGTAGAATAATCTTATATTGAGTATAAGGAATGGTTATTATGAAATTTAAAGTTGCCAGCTTTAATATTAATTCTATCCGGAGTCGTAAGGAACTTTTATTAGATTGGTTACAAGCCAATAAACCAGATGTTGTTTGTCTGCAGGAAACCAAGGTTAGAGATATTGATTTTCCTGAGGAATTTTTCCTAGAAAAGGGTTTTCAAGTGATATTTAAAGGACAAAAATCTTATAATGGTGTAGCAATAATCAGTCCCCACCCAATAATAGCTTTGGAAAGTGAATTAGGGGATATTGCTGAACCAGGCGAAGCCAGATTGTTGGCAGCTTTAGTTAAAGGCATCCCAATAATTAATACCTATATACCTCAAGGACAAGCACCAAACAGTCCCAAATTTGCTTATAAAATTGCCTGGATTAGGGCTATGAGAGATTATTTTAACAAAAATTTTTCCCCTGACAGACCTCTTCTTTGGTTGGGTGATTTTAATGTTGCCCCTGAACCAAGGGATGTGCATGATCCTAAGAGGTTGTATGGTAAAGTTGGTTTTCATCCAGAAGAGCATTTGGCTTTACAATATGTGAAGGAGTGGGGGTTACTGGATGTATTCCGCATGTATGAACAAGAGACAGATTATTTTACCTTTTGGGATTATAGAATACCCAAAGGGGTAGAGAGGAATCTAGGCTGGCGTATCGATCATATTTGGGCCACGGAACCCATGGCAAAACAGTCTACTGGGGCTTGGATTGATAAGGAACCCAGACAAAGGGAAAAGCCCTCTGACCATACTTTTATTATTGCGGAATTTGAATTGCCGGATGATGCAAATAGATAAGTTTTTATGTTGACTTTTTTTATGGCTTTAGCTATAATTACATTTGTCGACAGGGCAAGTAGTTCTGTTTGAAAACGTAATAATCGGGGCGTAGCTCAGTTTGGGAGAGCGCTACCTTGGGGTGGTAGAGGTCGCAGGTTCAACTCCTGTCGCTCCGACCAGTGGAATAACCCCACAAAACACCTGAAGCCTTATAAAGCAAGGCATCAGGTGTTTTTGCTTTTTATAGAGAAGATAATCAAATTTTAGGTTCTACGTGGGGCGATTTAAGCCAAAGCAAATTCTACTGCAGAAACAGCATGGATTGTTGTAGTATCAAATACAGGTATCCTTACGTCTTCCTGTTTTATTAGTAGAGGTATTTCGGTACACCCCAAAATAACCCCTTCTGCACCTTGGGAGCTTAAATTTTCTATGATTTTAATAAATCTCTCTTTGGATTGTTGATAGATTAATCCCTTACACAGTTCCTGATATATAACATTATGAACAATTTCTCTCTCATACTCCTCTGGAATAATAACCTCGATATTATGTCTATCTTTAAGTACTTGTCTATAAAAGTCACCTTCCATGGTAAATTTTGTTCCAAGTAATCCAATCTTTTTTATGCCTTTAGCCACAACCTTTTCACCAGTTACATCGGCAATATGCAAAACCTTTATATCAGCTTTGTTTTCTATATCGTCAGCCATGAGGTGCATAGTGTTCGTGCCGATAACTATAAAATCTGCACCACCTTTTTTTAGCTTTTGTGCTATATTAACCAAGACATTGGTTAACTCTTTCCATTTGTTCTGGTGTTGTAAGACTTCAATTTCAGCAAAATCTACTGAATACAGTAAGCATTTTGCTGAATGTAGCCCGCCAAGCTTGGCTTTGACAGTTTGATTTATGATTCTATAGTACTCAAGTGACGATTCCCAACTCATTCCTCCGATTATGCCAATAGTTTTCATAATAACTCTCCCCTAGTCTTTAGTTTTTAGATATATTCAAGGGAAGGGCAGAAAATCCTTTTTAAGAAGTGCTGCTGTTAGCTTTAATGGTAAACCGGTACAAGGCACTTGTTGTAGGGGTGATAGGTCAACTCCTGTTACTCTGATCAATAAAAAACAAGGCCCTTCAGTAATCGAAAGCCTTGTTTTGAGAAAAAAAGTAACCGAGTCCTAGAGCACAATATTCAAGCCTGCCCTGGACTAATTACTAAATCACTTGTTTTTTCTTAAATTCTTCAAGTTCCTCATGGGTGTAGCCTACAGCTGACAAAACTTCTTCATTATGCTCACCTAGCTTTGGAAAGGTAAGCTTAACTTCCCCCGGAGACTCAGATAATTTGATTGGAACACCTGTTAGAACTATATCCTTGCCATCCGAATTATCACTAGTTAGTTTTAAAATCATCTCCCGTGCTGCTACTTGAGGATGTCTGCACATCTCATCAAGGGTGAGCACAGGTGTCAGACAAATGTCACTGGTAGCAAAGAAATCAACCCACTCATCCCGAGTTTTTTCTAACATGATCCCTCGTATATCTTCTTGCATCTCTAATTGTCGCTCAGGTATCAATTGAGTTTCAATATATTCTTTTCTATTAATTTTTTGACAAAATTGGACCCAAAATTTTTCCTCTATTGCTGCTAAACTTATATATTTCTGATCTTTGGTTTGATAAATATTATAACAGGCATAGCCTCCAGTTAGCAGGTCATTACCCCTTTCTGGCAATTTTTCCGAACCGGACCATTCCCCCAAGGTATAGGACAGAAGACTGATAGAGCCATCTAGCATGGCTATATCACAAAGTTGCCCCTTACCAGTCCTAGCCCGGTGGATTAATGCGAGTAGAATGGCACTCACAGCGTATAAGGTGCCACCTGCAATATCAGCAATCTGAACCCCGGACATTGCTGGCTGCCCCTGATAAGTGCCAGTTAGCTCAGTAACGCCAGCTAAGCTAAGGTAGTTAAGGTCATGTCCTGCAACATCGCGAAGGGGCCCACTGATGCCGTACCCAGTGATGGCACAATAAATAATTTTTGGATTTATCTCCTTAAGCTTTTCGTAGTCTAATCCTAATTTTGACATTACTCCAGGACGAAACTGATCTATAACTACATCGCAGGTAGTTACCAGTTGCTTAAAAATGGTTTTACCTTCTTCTTTTTTTAGATCCAGCGTGATACTCTTTTTATTTCGATTAACAGTATAAAAACGAGCACTTTCTCCATTAATTAATGGTGGGAGCCAACGACCCAAGTCTCCCCCCTTGGGGTCTTCGACTTTAATAACTTCCGCTCCGAAGTCAGCTAATATCTGAGTGCAGAATGGTCCAGGAAGATATCTCGATAAATCTAATACTTTTACTCCTTCTAATGGTAGTGTCATAAGATCACCCTCCTATACGGGATAATAGGTTTATTTAGACTCGTTATTCTAATTTATGCATAAAAAGTTTACCGAAGCACGTTATTATTTAAAATATTCAAAAAATACTTTTTAGAATGTATCTAGAATACATGACGCTAATTGGCCAAATGACAGTAAATTTAAGCTTTTGCTTTTTAGTATTATGGAGTAGCAGATTTGTTTGCCTATTTATAGAACATATAAAGAGCTCTAGTTGTTTAGAGCTCTTTTATATTTACTAACATGTTTATCAAACAATTGCATATTTATCAAGGGAACAAAGATACCCAAATACCCAGGGAGATGCTTGTGATTTGAAAAAGATTACTATTTGTTCCCTATGTTTTATAATCCTTATGGCTTTCATAATCTGGATTCAATACCCAGTTGAAGCTCAATTTCAACCGGCCCCAAATAGCCGGGAGAGCGTTCAACCTGAAAAGAGTACGGTAAAGTATAGGTCCAATTTGACCTATGCCCCCAGTATGGACAATTCCGTAAAGGGTCTTACCGCTAAAGGTGCTATTTTAGTCAATTATGATACCGGACAAGTAATATATGGTAAGCATGAACAGGAACCTTTTCATCCTGCATCCATCACAAAACTAATGACCCTTTATATTGTGCTGGAAAAGATAAACCAGGGACTACTTCAGTGGCAAGACCCTGTGCAGATCACTGAAAAAGTTGAAGGGGTTAATGAGGCCCAGGTATTTTTGAAAAAGGGTGAAATCCTAAGCCTACGGGAGCTGGTAAAAGCTACGTTGGTTGCCTCTGCCAATGATGCTGCTGTGGCCCTGGCAGAAAAAGTAGCGGGGAGTGAAGAAGCCTTTGTTAAGCTGATGAATCAAAAGGCAATGGAATTAGGTCTTGAAAATAGTCATTTTATCAATGTCTCCGGTTTACCTGGAGTAAATAATTCCAGCCACTATATGTCTTGTTACGATATTGCCCTATTAGCAAAAATAATATTAGAAAAATACCCAGAGATATTAGAGATTTCTAAATTAACGAATACCACAATTCGCAACGGAGCTTTTTCTATTAAGAATACCAATAATCTGTTAACACTTTTTACAGGAACTGATGGTTTAAAAACTGGGTATACTGACATGGCCCGTTGGTGTTTGGTGGCTACAGCTCAAAGGGATGGTCAGCGTTTTATCAGTGTTGTTCTAGGAGCACCTACCAAGGATAAAAGAAGTGCCGATACAGTGACGTTATTGAGTTATGGCTTTCAGTACTACCAAAGGGTAAAGGCCATTTATATTAATGGCGTGCAAGGTAAATTTAATCAAGCTCCCCTAGCCGTTGATGGAACCGTTTTAGCACCGATTAATAGCTTGGCGGCTACTATGGATTTACAGGTAACGCACAATGAAGAAAAAATCATAATTAATGGCCAGGGTACAGAAGTTGAACTTCAGGTAGGATCCAGTAAGGCCATTCTGAACAAGCAGACAGTGGAATTACCACAACCAGTACAAAGGGTAAAAGGAAATATTATGGTGCCTCTTAGGTTTTTAACACAGTCCTTTAAAGGAGAAATACAATGGGATAAGATAAATAAAATTATCTATATTAACAGGTGAACAAAGTAAAAAACAACAAGGGCAAAGCCCTTGTTGTTTTTTAAAAAAGCCTTATATGATTTAGGGAGTAGTGTCTAAAAATACCTTTACCAATAACGACTGTCACAAAACTAGCCTATTGCAGTAGGTTTAATTCTTTGCAAGTATCTAAAACGATTTCTACACTAACATTATTTTACAATAAATGCAAATAACAACCCATTGCGTAGGAACAAATGTTTGGTATAATTAAGTAAAGACCAAATAAATGTTCGGCGGTGGCTATGTCTAGAGTTATACTTTTATGCGATATGAATAGTTTCTATGCCTCGGTTCACCAGGCCATGGATTCCAAGCTTAGGGGGAAACCAGTTATTGTCGGGGGAGATCCTGCCCAAAGAAGGGGAATTGTTCTAGCAGCCAGTTATGAGGCTAAGAAATACGGTATTAAAACAGGGATGATTATAAGTGAAGCTAGGGCTCTGTGCCCCCAGGCTATTTTTGTTTCACCATCCCATAGGGACTATGCAGCCTTTTCCAGTTGGATTAATAATATTTTACGGGAATACAGCGACCTAGTGGAACCTTTTTCCATCGATGAAAGTTTTGTGGATATTACTGGGTGTTTGAAAAACTTAGGGACGCCCCAAGAGATAGCCCAAGAGATTCAAGCCAGGATTAACCAGGAAGTAGGTGTGGGCGTAAATATTGGTATTGGTTCTTCTAAATTGGTGGCCAAGATGGCCTCGGAATTGGAAAAACCAAATAAGATTATCTCCCTTTCACCCAGTGATTGGCCCAGCAGGGTATGGCCGTTACCCGTAAAGGAGTTGTTTGGCGTGGGCTCTAGAATAGGGAAATGGTTAAATCAAATTGGTATTAAAACCATTGGGGATTTGGCAACCATGCCGGTTGAGTTATTAAGAAAGCGATATGGATTAGTGGGGGAAGTTCTCCATTGCTCCGCCCAGGGTATTGACTCCAGCCCAGTAGATCCAGGTTCCATGGATGTAGTTAAAAGTGTGGGTAATCAGATAACCCTGCCAAGGGATTATCGTGGCTTAGAGCAAGTTAAGGTTGTTGTTCTGGAGTTAGCAGAGGAAGTGGCCCAGCGAGCTCGTAAAGCAGGACTGATAGGAAGGAGAGTTAGCCTAACTATAAAGGACCCGAATTTTTTTACTGAATCTCATTCCAAGGTTTTATCTTATTATACAGATATCACCCAGGAACTTTATGAAATGGCTGTGTTTTTATTAGAACAATACTGGGGTAACAAAGAAGTGAGAGCTAGATTAGTAGGCTTAACTCTCTCAGAGTTAATACCCAAACAGGAGAAACAATTGGCGATCTTTTCAGGGCAGGAGAAACAGGAACGGATTGATAGAGCTACAGATTTAATTAAGTCTAGATGGGGGCGACAAAGCATTCAACGGGCTGTTTCACTGACAGAATGTGGGGTATATGATGGACGATAAAGTTAAGAATTACTATAAGAACAACTTTTTATTCACCGGACATAGAATGGTTTTACCCGGAGCTGGTGAAAAGTTTAAGCACTCCTGCCAGCACTGCAAATACTTTGTTACTGTGGTGGGTCATCAGGAGACCAAAAAGGTGTGTTTGGCCGGAGTTAAAGCTTATCAGAGGGGACATAAAAGGGTGCCTGACAGTATTGAAATTGTAGAACTCATGTTGTTACTGGGAAAAGAAACTCTGCAGGAGTTGTTGGGCAAAGGGAAGGAGCATCTTATAGCCTGCGGCACCTTTGAGCAAAAAATATAAAACCCGATGATTCGGGTTTTATATTTTACCAAATGGTAGAAATAACAGAATAGAGCGCGGTACTTAAAACCAGCATGGAAACACCATGCTGAAATTTAGCTTGAGGTACCAAGGGGAAAATGAGGTAACCTAAATGACCACCTAGGAGGGCAAAGGGTACCAGTGAGATAGCTGTCAGAGCAACGCTTTTATCAATGGCTCCTAGGCAGAATAATAATATTAAACTGCTCATATAAACTAATACAAAATAGGCTGCAGTGGTGGCACGAAAACGATCTTTAGGCAGTTTTTGATTGCTTAGGAAGAGAATAATGGGGGGCCCAGGCATACCAATACTTCCAGTAAGGAAACCTGAAAGGGAACCAACTGTGCTTTCCCATATTTTACCTTTGACGTTTTTAAGAGTAATGCCACTAATTAAAATCAAGCTAAAAATGGCTGTTACAATGCTAATGGACAGTTTTAATAAATGCATATCAAAATATAAAAAGATATAAACACCCAAGGGGATTCCCAGTAGACTGCCTAGGAAAAGATTTTTAACCACTGGAACCATAATAACCTGGCGCACTTTAAAGGTTAGGAAAGAAAGAGATACGATAGAGATCATGATATTAATTCCCACTGCAGTGTGGGGTTCGTATACTAAAAGTAGTAGGGGTACTGAAATAAGGGCAAAACCAAAACCAGTAATACCCTGCAAAGTAGCGGCCAACAAAATGATTAGGGCTGATGCTAACCAGATAGTTAAGTCACCAGGCATTAGGGTCATCTCCTTGATGTAAAAATTACGTAGAAATATATTAAATCAACATGTTTTTTATATTAACAAGTTATCTAACAATAAAATAGAAGGCTATGGTCCAAGGGCCATGGGCTAAAGATCCCTAGCCAAAACATACACAAAGAAGCTCAAGGCTCATGGACCTAAACTTATAAAGCTGAGAGCTGAAGGCAAAGATATTTTAACCAATAAATTCAAATCGGTCCTTTAATTGACCATTTCTTTCAACTTTCTCTGTAAACATCTCCAAAGGTCTTACCCAAAGGCTGTTATCCCTTTCGCAACGATAGACAACCATCGGTTCCTCGGTTTCAGAATGTTTTGCCAGGTAAAGCACTTCATAATAATTTCCCTTAAAGTGTTTGTATCTCCCAGGCCTGATCATTTTCCACCTCCGGGTTAATGTATAATATAGGCTTCTGCATGGAAATTGGTTATTCCTGTTTTTGAACAAATTAAAATGTCTGGCAATTTTGAGGTATAATGTAAATAAAAACGTTAATTAAGGATGTGAGCCATGAAGCAAATACAATTAAAATATAACTTGGATGATAAGCTCCCCTTGTGGGAATTAATTTTGTACGGGCTACAATGGTTAGCTATTACGGTACCTACCATTATTATTATTGGTCAGGTTGTAGCGGGACTTCATTTTTCTAATCTAGGCCAACAGGTAATCTACATCCAGAAGTTATTTTTTCTTACGGGGTTAAGTCTTTGTCTGCAAATTCTTTGGGGACACCGATTACCAGTTGTTATTGGTCCTGCAACGGTCCTGCTGGTAAGTATCGTTGCAAGTCAGGGGAAAAGCCTAAACACAATCTATTCCGCAGTTTTGGTAGGTGGTGTTTTCTTAATATTATTAAGTAGTACTGGACTCTTTGCTAGAATAAAAAGTTTGTTCACCTCCCGAGTAATTGCCGTTATACTTCTGCTAATAGCTTTTACTCTAATACCAACCATCATGAAATTGATTATGCCAACAAATTCTCCAATTACCCCATTAACTAATTTTTCCTTCGCAATGGTTTTTACCTTTTTTATGTTTACTGTGGCTAGGTTTCTTAAGGGTTTTTGGAAATCCACTTTTCTTATCTGGGCAATTATTACGGGCAGTATTTTTTACTGGTTGACATTTGGCTACATCCAGTCAAATCCCCGGGAAAGTCTTTCGTTGATTGGTAATTTTTTTTATGACATGAATTTTTCCCTAGCTTGGGATACTGGGGTCATTATTGCCTTTATAATTAGTTTTTTAGCATTGGTTATTAATGATCTTGGCTCCATTCAGGCGGTAGGGTCTTTATTAAAAACCGATGATATGTCAAAAAGAGTCAATCGGGGGGTAACATTTACGGGCTTTGCAAATGTTTTTGCAGGTTTTCTAGGGGTTATCGGACTTGTTAATTTTTCATTTAGCCCAGGCGTTATACTTTCAACTGGCTGTGCCTCTAGATACACTCTTTTGCCTGCAGGTATAGGTTTAGTGTTGTTGTCATTTCTACCTACCTCTGTTGCCTTTATTGGGGCTATACCTTCAGTAGTTATCGGTAGTGTTATGATTTATATCATGTGTTCACAAATATCAGCGGGTTTATTGGTTAGTTTTAATACCATGGCTGAATTCAAATTTGACGATGGAATTATTTTAGGGTTGCCCTTGATGTTGGGAGTAATAGTTTCTTTTTTTCCTGCGGAGACAATCAATACTTTTCCAGTTACCATTAGGCCAATAATAGGTAATGGTTTTGTGGTAGGTGTAATTGCTGTTTTTATTATGGAACATATAATTTATCGGGTGAAACAGGAACCTAAGTAACATAAGAAATTTGTATACGGTTGTTTTTTTCTGTTTAAATCTGTATTATTAATAACAATGGACAAAATAGGTATGGGTCTGTTATGCAAAGGAGGAACCATTTGTGAGTAACGAACCGAACATTAAAGTTATTGAACCTACTGGTGGTAGTATTGGAACAATTAAACCTCGCAAGGCCAAGCCAACAATTGGGATTATTCTAGAAAACCCTGAATTTGAAATTCTGTATAATACAATTAACCCTAATAACAGGATAGCACCTGCCCATACAGGAAAATTTGAATACCGTTGGGTTTATTCTGGAGAGGAAGATGCTTATCTATTATATGTTGCCTATACGGATGGTATTGGATTTGCAATTAAATTTCAAAGGAATAAAGCCGGCCAAATTTTAGAGAAACTACAAGAGCTTAACACAAAATCACCAATGTTTGGTATTATCCTTCGTTTTAAAGAACATCATAGCCCTGACATATTTGATGATTCTATCACTATGATTGGTTTAGAGTTTGATAAAGATCCTACAGCAACTTGGCCCAAATAGAGTAAAAAAGTGAACCGAGAAAAATTATTCCCGGTTCACTTTTAATTTTATCTGCGGGTCTCCTCAATAAACAAGTTATTTAGGCGAGTTTTCGAAATAATATGGTAGACTCCTTCTTGGACTTCAATTTGCCTTACCACACCACTCTTAAAAGCTTGAAACTCCAGAACTTCCTTGTTCTGTTGTTCTAAAGTATTTACCATTTCATTTATTTTTTCTTTAAGTTGTTTAAATTGTAGATTATCGGCTAAAGATTCTTCCAATTCTAGGGTAAGTAATACTGTGGTGGACATTAACTTACTAACCTCATCGTCTCCAATATAAATGAATGTATTTAGGTCTGTAAGTTCTTGACCACGATTTTTTACCTGGATAGTACCCTTTTCCTCCAGTTTTTGCAAAGCATCAATTAGAATAGTAGGCAGCAGTAGCCCCATCTCATCAGCAATTTCTGCTACACTTTTTACACAAATACCATCTACGGATTTATCACGGATAAAGTTTCCGACCCTTGTCAGCAATCCTTTAGATATTCTACGAGGTTTACAACCACAAGCGTTTTTTTCAGTCATAGAAAATTACCTCCTAATAAAAGCTATCTTACTTATTAAACCAAACAAACTTTCCTCTGTAAATATATGTTTAGATAGTGCCAAACCTTGGGTTATATATTTTATTTCACCTAATCAGTATAAAGGTACTAATAAATATGGTGAAAGGAAAAGTAAGTACAATGTAATAATACCGTAATAAATGATTTTAAAAAGTATATTATAATTACTATGACGTTAATTATAAGTAAGGGGAGGATTAATAATGACCCATCAATTACCGAATTTACCTTATGATTATAATGCCCTGGAACCCCATTATGATGAGCAAACTGTAAGACTACACCATGACGCTCACCACAAGGCCTATGTTGATGGCCTAAATAATGCTGAGGCTAAACTAGTCGAGGCTCGGGAAAAGGGTGACTTTGCCCTGATAAAACATTGGGAACGTGAACTTGCCTTTCATGGTTCTGGTCATATCCTACATACCCTGTTTTGGGAGAATATGACTCCCAATGGAGGTGGGCCTGCTACGGGTTTAGTAAGCGAAGAAATTAATAAGTTCTTTGGTAGCTTCGAAATCTTTAAAAAACAGTTTTCAGCTGCGGCAGTTGCTGTAGAAGGGTCTGGTTGGACCCTGTTATGCTATAACCCAATATTTAATAAGCTTGAAATTCTAACAGCTGAAAAGCACCAAAACTTAACTCAATGGGGTGTCATCCCCCTGCTGGCTCTGGATCTTTGGGAGCATGCTTATTACTTGAAATATCAAAACAAACGGGCAGCCTTTGTAGAAGCATGGTGGAACTTAATAAATTGGGAAGATGTTAATCAGCGATTAAATTCCTGCCTAGGTTAATTTTATAACAAAATGCGGTAGATTTTTTCTACTGCATTTTATTTTATTTAGATATCACAAGCATGACGCCATAGCTTCAAGGCATTAGCATACTAGTGCCCTAGGCTATGGCGTCAATAAATTCAATGAACAGTTATATTAGAGGGAGGGCTGTAACACTTATGTTATTTCTAAGCCATAGAGACTGAATAACTTCTCTAACCGCAGCTTGACTTCCACTGGTGTAAAATTGTTCACTGCCAAGAAAACCATCAGTTATTGTTAGATTATGTTCATTTAGTACCCTATTTACTTGTCTAGCAACTGCCTGTCCTGTGTCAATAATAGATATCCCGGGGCCTGCCAGGCGTTCTATCATGGGACGTAAAAAGGGGTAATGGGTGCAACCTAATACGATAGTATCGGCTCCCTGATCTAACACTGGTTGGAGAAAACTGCGTAATTTTTGTTCTGTTTCTGGTGCAGCTAGTTTCCCACATTCAATTAATTCTACCAATCCCGGGCAGGGTTGAGTGATAACCTCGGTATTTTCAGCATAGCGCTTAACCAGAGTAGCAAAACGATCACCAGCAATGGTTACACAGGTGGCCAGAACACCAATTTTACCATTGCGTGTTGCAGCTACTGCTGGCTTAACACCTGGTTCCATACCAATTACAGGAACATTCAATAACCCACGCAAATCTTCCAAACCTGTTGAGGTAGCAGTATTACAGGCAACCACAATTATTTTAGCTCCTTGAGAAACTAAAAACTGGCCAATTTTCTTTTCGCGCTGTTGAATGATTTTGGGGTCTTTGTCCCCGTAAGGGCAGTAAGCAGAATCTGCATAATAGAGTATGTCCTCCAGAGGAAGAAGCTTGCGGATATCCCTGGCCACTGATAATCCACCTACACCTGAGTCAAATATACCTATGGGGGCCCGCTGAGACAAAGAAATCACCTCTAGAATTATTGGTAAATGCTGTAATTAATTATACCCCTCTCATCTTATAGAAGCAAGGTTAGTTTCTGGTTTACATAAAAAACAAACTATAAATAACGGCAATATTTATAATCAACCAAAATATTATAACAAAAAGTAATATAAAATCAAAAGGGAAGTATATAAAGTTTGGCGAAGGGCTAATAATGTTTAGAAAAAGGGGAGGGGGAAAGACCTTGGCCGAGCCAAGATTAACACAAATGACGAAAGCTGCAGGGTGAGCAGCCAAGGTGGGGCCAGAGGTGCTGGCTCAAGTTTTACGATATCTGCCAAGCAAAACTGATCCAAACTTGTTGGTTGGACTGGATACTTCCGATGATGCAGCTGTTTATCGGCTAAATAGCGAATTGGCCACCATTCAAACCGTGGATTTTTTTACTCCCATGGTTGATGACCCGTATTTGTTTGGTCAGATTGCAGCTGCCAATGCCCTAAGTGATATCTATGCCATGGGTGGAACACCATTATTGGCACTCAATATAGTATGTTTTCCTTCCTGTTTAGCCCCGGAGATACTGGGAGAAATATTACGGGGAGGTGCCGACAAGGTTTCTGAGGCAGGTGCAATTATTGCCGGCGGGCACAGTGTTCAGGATGATGAGCCCAAATATGGTCTGGCTGTTACCGGATTGGTTCACCCGGAGAAAGTTTTTAGTAATGGTTCAGCCCAGGCAGGAGACCTTTTAATTCTAACTAAACCTTTGGGTACAGGGATTATTAATACAGCTATAAAAGCTGATATGGTATCAAAAGAAATATATGACCGGGCTGTTAATACAATGGTCACCCTAAATAAAGATGCTGCCGCCGCCATGGTAGGGATTGGGGCTTCCGCTTGTACAGATATAACTGGTTTTGGCTTTCTTGGACATGCAGCAGAAATGGCTAAAGCCAGTGGCTTAAGTTTAACCGTATTTGCTGAGGAAGTACCTATCTTACCTGGAGTAAAGGAATTGGCAAGAATGGGTATTATACCTGGGGGTGCCTATCAAAATAGGAAGCACCTGGGTGAATCGATCTTTATTGAGGAAAGTGTAGCTCGGGAAGAAGTGGACATTCTTTTTGATCCACAAACATCGGGGGGGTTATTAATCGCGGTACAACCTAAGCAAGCAAACAGACTCTTAAAGGAACTGCACCTGCGAGGGGTTTTAGATGCCCGAGTAGTTGGGGAACTTAAAGCACTTACAAAGCACTTGATAAGCATCGTTAGGAGAGGATACAGTGATAAGGGAAATTAATAACCGAGGTTTGGCTTGCCCGCAGCCTGTAATTAATACCAAAAGAGCTCTAGAGGAAATTGACCAGGGTACGGTTGTTTCCATTGTTGATAATGAAATAGCCTTTGAAAATGTAAAAAGATTTGCTGAAAATGCAGGGTATGAAATAAATACAAAAGAAAAGAATGGGGAGTATTATATTACCATTATCAAGGGTGAAGGAACTGGGCCAGTTGAAGTGGTATCCACATCCTGTGAAACAACATCAGTGGTATATCTTATTACCAGTAATACCTTTGGCAACGGGGCAGAGGATCTGGGTGAAACCCTAATGATTAGCTTCTTTAACAGCCTGTTGGAAAAAAATCCACCGAGAATGATAATGCTGGTTAATTCCGGAGTAAGACTGGCCATCCAACAATCACGGGTACTAGAGCAGTTTAGCAAGCTTGTGGCTAAGGGGACAGAAGTTATCGCCTGTGGTACCTGTTTAGATTACTATAAGTTAAAGGATCAGTTAGCCGTGGGACGTACTACCAATATGTTAGAAATACTAGAGAATATGACTGGCGGAGATAAGGTCATAACAATATAGCTATTAGCTGTTAGCCATTAGCCATTACAAAGTAACAAACTAAAGCTAAAGGCTAACAGCTAATTTCCAGCTTAACTAACAGTTAAAGTGGAGCTGGGGATAGCATCTGCCTGTGGTGCAAATTCACAGACCAAGCTCAGGCCTGCTTTTAAGGGCATTTTTAGACGAAACTTTTTCATAGAACGTTTATCAAGGACTGTGTTTGGTATATAGACGGCACCGGACAGGTTTTGAATACTAGTGGGGACACTTTCTTTATCCACCTTATAAGTAAATTTACATACCTGAGTGTCCTTGGTGGGGGTTACCGAAATTATTTTTAAATGGACAACATCCAATGGTTTATAGGTGGTGGCTGGAACCACAGATTTAATTGTCCTTATTTTCCTTTCGTAAATGGTGAGAGCTGCGTCCAGGAGGGCCTTATAGCCAACATTATATTCTATAATGACAGGGTAACCATTAATAGTAGCTAATGCAGTTCTTTGCATATGTCTTGCCATTGGAATCATTATTTCAGTACGAAGTAATTCATTGAAGATGGTAAAAAGATCATGACTATGTTCGGGTTTTAATTGGCTCTCAGGTGATGCCTGAAGCAGGTTGATGATCTCTTGAAAGTCAGCAAATTTTTTTGTTTTTTTCGCAAGCCCAGAAAGGATAAAATTGCCCTGTTCATCCATGATATTAGACATGGCGCAACATATTTTATGATGCCAATAACCTATCGGGTTTCCAGCAAAGAAGTCCGGTAAGTGAACAATATAGATACCATGAGCATTTGCATATTCCCAAGCCTGATATGAGAATTCACCGGATACAAAGATGCCACCAACGTAATTAACCGTAAGGGTTTCCCTAATTTTTTTCCCCCCATAAATACGATGAAATAGATCTCCTCGGTTGTTATCTAATAGGTCACGGATAAGTTCACGTCGTGAGGGTAATGTTTGTTCAAGGTCCAACAATGTTCCTTTTAAATTTCTAACTAATTGCATGTCAAAAATATTATTTGGCGTCACTGGTCCGCGGGCTGACACTAAAAGAACTGTATTTAAGCAGAATGGGCTATTATTCAAATCTATTCCAATAACCCCAACCTCATGCTGAGTTCCTCTCCCACCTAATCTTCTCCTTGGGACACCAGCAATATAACCATTATTTCGCAAGATATAAGCTACTAAGTATTCAAATAACTTATCCCCAGGAATATTAAGAGACAATGGTAACCTCCTCCATAATTAATACTTTGGTCTACATTAAGTATGACCAAAAAGGAAATGTTTATGAGTAGTTCCAGCTATTGTAAATAAAAGACATAAATAATTTTAGAGAAGATAGTCCATATTATTATCACCGGACTGGTTGTACAACCAGAGGCATTGACCTCAGTCCGTTAAAGGAAACCCTCCTTAATTTGGAGGGTTTCTGGATTTTTATGTTTATATATTTTTTTTGTCAATGTACTGCATATAAAGATCCACAGCTTTTAACGGATCGAGGTTTGTTTGGTATAAAGAAATTTTCATGAGAGGATTACCTATCAAGCGAATAGCTCGGTCGAGACCCTTGTTATCAAATTTGTTCCAGAAGCGACGAAAACGAGCTTGCCTCTCAATAATCTTACTTATTTCTTTCATTTGTCTTTGAAAATTGTGATTCAAGGCAATGGAACGGGCTGCCTCTACGCCACTTATAATACTGGAAAAAATGCCTTGGCCTAGCCAACTGGTAACAAAACCTCCACTGTTTCCTACAAACAAGGTATTACCAACTCGCTGAGGATAAACAAAGCTAGTATTGTAAGGTATATCCCAAAGTAACATGATTTCAGGATTAAGTTGTTCTTGATCAAGAAAGTTTTGCCAAAAAGTAGGTAGCTCATCTTGGCTGGTATTAGAAACATTTAATAGTAAGGTGGCTCTTTCAGGCCCCATGGGTGCCATGTAGGCATAACCACTCTTGGTATATTCTCGATTAAACCAGAATCTTATTTCTTCGGGGTTGAAATGGCCTAAAATAGTAGCTCCCCTGATCCAAGAATTGTAGGTACTTTGCCATGTTTCTAAATTTTTTGCGTATTCTCCATCACCAGTTGCCACAACGACATAATTGTATTGTTTAATCAGATCTTCCGGTTTAACTGGACTTGTAAATTGAATGGGACTTTTTAATTGATTTGCCATTTGGGATTCAATGGAGTATATTTCTTGCCCTCGTAATAGACTATATCCCAGATGTCCTCCAATGGTAAATGCTGAACTTGGTCCTTGAACTCTCATAGAATGGATCTCGCTGACTGTTTTTAGATCTATGCCATATTTTTTTTTCAGAACATCTAAGGGTTTTTTAATAGGGCGAAAAATAAAATCCAGTAATAGGGGTGAGTAAGAAAAAGGGCTACCAATACGATGCTTTTTTTCAAAGATTTGAGGTCGGATACCACGTTTTTCGAGTTCAATGGCACAGGCTAGTCCAGCTATACCTGCACCTATAATAGCTACTTTCATATTGTCCTCCTATTGTTGGCATTATCTAGATATTCTTTGCCGAAGGTATAATAATATGTCTAAAAATAAACAATGCTAAAGAGACAAACGGAATATGGGGTGACTGATTTTGCCGAGACTTACTCAACAAGAAATTCAAAATAATGTTTTTAAACAAGCCTATGATAGAGAGGTATTCCGTCTAGCAAAATATGATTTTTTAGTTAATACTGTTAAAGATAAGCGACTTAAAAAACTATTTAAGATATTTAGTAAGACAGCCAGTAGTCATATCGCAGAGCTTAAACAGGAAATGCAAAAATTAGATATAAAGTAAGGAGGCACCAATGGATAGCCTTGAATTTTTAAATGACGCCCTAGAAGACAAAATTAATAATCAAACATTTTATAATGAGGCAGCAGTAATAGTACGAAACCCATCGGCCAGACAGTTATTTTTAAGGCTGAGAGATGAAGAAATGAAACACATTGAAATACTGCAGAAGGAAATAGTGGCAATTGATAATAAACCCTTTACTGTAACTAAGATATTAGCAAAATTGAAGAACAGCTAGATTAACTCATTTTATTTTAGATTTTAGCTATTATCTAAGTGGGAAACTAATAAAAACCATAAGGCTGTAGAAAACCCTACAGCGATTGTCAGAAGTGTAAAAAGCCAAAGTTCCATTTGCTTTCCCCTTTCAGTTATGTATTAATTCCCCTGGCCTGCTCCCAATATGCGTAATACTTGGGAGAATTAGTTGTAACACATAAATACTTTTTCCGTAATATATACCAGGGTCGATTTTTTATTATGTATATGAAAGGGGTTATAGCAGGTGGCAGGTGATCGTGAGTCGGGGTACAATGCATATTCACTTTTTCTCATTTTCATCCTTTTATATTTATCACAAAAAAGTATTAAAGCCAGTGCTTACCATCAAGATAGTAACAGTGAACAGCAAGGGACATCTCTAAATGAAAAATTTGCAGTATTAGTGCCTGATGGTGGAGTAATGGAGTATGCTCCTAGTCAAAAAGAATCTATGGAAGAATCTATGGAAGATCAAAGCGTTGTTGAGGAAACAGTAGCTAACGAAGTAGAAGAAATAGAACCAGATTTAACCCTAGATCCAATAGTTGGAGGAAATGAAGAATTTCATCTAGGTGAACCCGAAGAAATATCGGATGAAGCTGAACCTATGGAAAATACAGTTGCACCTATTGATGAAAAAGAAGAAGTTGTAGAACAGATAAAGGATATAGAAGAATTAAATGAAGTAGAAGAACTAAATGATGTAGTAGATGAAATAAAAGAAGAATCCATACAGGATATTCTGCCTATAGTTATACCTGAACCAATTGAGGAAGTTTCTTTGGCTGAACCTCCAAAGGATATTGAAAATATTAAAGATATTCCTATGGAGCAGGAAGTGAACATTAAAGGTGATGAAAAAGAAGTCGTTGAAGATGAGCCTGTACTGGGTGGGCAAAGTAATTTGTTTTTAAAGCCAACCGTAATGAATAGTGTAAAAACAAAAAAACAACAGACAGGTCCAAAAATTTCTTTTAAATATGGTCAATAGATTATAAAAAGAACAGGTGTTGGCGTACCAACACCTGTTCTTTTTTATGGCAATAATTTTACTCCTAGGGCAGCTAAACGACTGCGTTCTGTTTTGCTTAGCGAAATGTGGGCATACAAATCTTGATTTTTAAAGGCATCTATCAATGTGACAAATCCATTACTGGTGGCTGTAAGACGGTAATTGTCAATTTGTTGAATATCACCAGTTAGTACAATTTTACTTCCTATACCTGCCCGTGTGATGATAGTTTTAATGTTTTCTTTGGTCAGATTTTGTGCTTCGTCAACTAGTATCCATTGCTTGGGAATTGAACGACCTCTAATATAGGTTAGTGCCTCAAGTTCGATAAAACCTTCTTCCATAAATTTTTCCACACGTTCCGAGGGTGAACATCTATCATCATGCTTAGTGGCCACAAAGGTGCGTGTTAAAAACTCCAAATTATCATATATTGCAGCCATCCAGGGCGTTAGTTTTTCCTTTTTTGTGCCTGGTAAGGCACCAATATCCCTACTATGTGGAATTAACGCTCTAGTTACGATTAATTTAGAATATAGTCTCTGATTTACTACCTGTTGTAATCCGGCTGCCAGTGCTAATAATGTTTTGCCTGTTCCGGCTGGCCCCAAGATACTAACTAGTTCAATTTTCGAATCTAATAGTGCATCCATTAAGAAAGATTGTTCTAGGTTCCCCTCCATCGGACCCAAACCAAAGGCATGAAGATCCCTGCGGAGTGGCTGGATAAAACCTTTGCTATATCGTCCTAAATGTCGTCCGCCGAGACTATCTTCCATACAGACATATTGATTCTCTAATAAGTTCTTATTTATTTGAATACGTCTTAATTGATAAAAATCTTGTACTTCCTCATAGGAAACGCTTAATGAGTCCCATCCCTTATAAAGCGAATCCAGATCAACTTGTTCAGCAGTATAGTTTTCTGCAGCAACTCCTAGTGTATCGGCGATAACTCGCTGGCAAATGTCCTGTGTAATTAACGTAACCGGAGAATCTTGTTCTTCTTTAAAGCCTTTGGCTATAGCTAAAATTCGTGTATCTACTTTATCCTTGGGGAGGTATTCTGGTAAAAGTACGTTGCAATGATTGACTTCTACCAGTATTTGATGTCCACTGGGTAGTGATACACCCTGGTGTAACTGGGGCCTTAGGCTGTCGAGAAAACGAATTGCTTGCCGGGCACAATGTCCTCGATTATCTTCCAGCCCTTTAAAGCGGTCTAACTCATTAATAACTGCAAGGGGGATGACAATTTTACATGGTTTCATTGAAGAGATGATTTCTTTAATGGGACGATCAAGCAAGACATTGGTATCGAGTATCTTAATGTGCACATTTTCCCCTCCTGGCCACTTTATTTATCTTTTTTATATTTGTCCAGTATTAGGCTAATAGGGAGCCCGTAGCTAGTTTGTTCTCTAGGCTCTAAAACACTTTAAGGAGTAAGGCTTGAACCAAGTTTTTCTAATAAACAACTTATCCAATAAAAGTTTCTTTTAGAACTACATACTCGGTTTTAACTAGGACAAGAAATAAAAAAACCACCCTAAGGGGTGGTGAAGCTAATTAGTCAATATTACTTTTAATAGAATTTATTGACTGGGTTTCTTTTTGCATTAACAGGTTAATTTTTTCTAATCCGTTGATTAGTCCAATAATTTCTTCATTGGACATATAAACTAGGAATCCACCTAAATAATTAGTCCTCATGAGGGACAAATTATGGTTTAATTCATTAATTTCAGGGGACAGGTCTATATGTACTACCCTACGGTCCTGTTCATTCCTTTTTCTTATAACTTTACCTTGCTTTTCTAGCCGGTCAACAATTCCGGATACAGTACTTTTAGCCAGACCTAATCGTATACTTAGTTCACTTAGGGTAATACCTGGATTTTGAAATAGTTCTTGCATTAAATGAAGTTGTGGAACAGTTAGTCCACATCCAATTGTTTGAGACATCATATATTGACGAAACTTTCGATTAAGAGTTCTTATTAAAAAACTTAAATGCTCAGCTTGGTGAACTAACTCTTGCTCCATATGCCCACCCCCCGTTTACAAAAGAGTTGAAAAATTAACTATATTTAGAATAACATTATTTTCTTTCGGAGTAAATACTAACAAGTGAAAACAGAACTAATATTCTGAATAATAAATTTTTTAGGATTGTTTTTACTAATGAATAATTTTCACAAAACCAAATAAAGTTCTGTCGGTTTTATAAATAACCTATTGAGGAGATTTTTTATGCACTATAACTCTATATTTGATATTATTGGCCCAGTCATGGTAGGACCTTCAAGTTCTCATACTGCAGGCGCAGCGAGAATTGGTAAAACTGCACGAGTAATCTTTGGTAGAACACCATACAGGGTCGAGATTACACTATATGGATCCTTTGCTCAAACCTATAGGGGACATGGAACAGACCTTGCACTGGTAGCAGGTATTTTGAATCTAGATGCAGACGATGAAAGAATTATAAATTCTTTGAAGTTTGCGAAGGATTCTGGGGTAGATATAGTCTTCAGGACCGTGGCCGAGGAAGCAGAAGATCATCCTAATACGGCCAGGGTTTTCTTAAGTGACGATCAGGGGTCACTGGAGGTTGTAGGTATTTCTGTTGGTGGAGGGAAAATTAAAATAACAGAAATTGAAGGATTTAAAATATCATTAAGTGGAGAACAGCCAACTTTATTGGTGTTTCATCATGATCGTTATGGAGCTATCGCCAAGGTAGCCCAGATTTTAGCCAATAATGAGATTAATATAGGTCATATGGAGGTAGCTAGGAGGTCAAAGGGTGATCAGGCATTAATGGTTATTGAAACTGACCAGGATTTGCCTGAAGCAACCATAGAAGAGGTTAAGATCATTGATCCTGTATATCAAGTTGCTTTACTTATTCCATAAAGACGAGAGGGGAAAATATATGAAATTTCGTACAGTCTCTGAGTTAGTACATATTGCCCAAGAACAGGGTAAATCCATAGGTGAAGTGGTGATTGACCAAGAGGTTCGTGAGACCGGTCGCCCATTGGAAGAAGTATTATCAATAATGGAAAAAAGTTTGCATGTTATGAAAGCGGCAGTTGAAAAAGGAATTAGTGAAGAAGTAGTCTCTCGAAGCGGCATAACTGGAGGAGATGCTAAGAGGTTAGCAGATTATGCCAATAGTGGTAAAAGCCTAAGTAAAGGGGTTGTGCTCGATGCTGTAAACTATGCACTGGCCACTTCAGAGGTCAATGCATCTATGGGACTTATAGTTGCTACACCAACAGCGGGGTCCAGTGGAGTTCTTCCAGGCTGCCTATTAGCAATGGGAAAACATTTAGGTAGTTCCCAAAAGGATATGGTTGAGGCATTGTTTAATGCTGGTGGTATTGGTTATGTTATTGCGAATAACGCTACCATATCTGGAGCTGCTGGCGGCTGTCAAGCAGAAATTGGTGCCGCAGCAGCAATGTCAGCCTCAGCCGTAATCCAAATGGCAGGTGGGACACCAGAGCAATGCTCTCACGGAGCAGCTATTGCTTTGAAAAATTTGCTCGGATTAGCTTGTGACCCGGTTGCAGGACTAGTGGAAGTTCCCTGCGTTAAAAGAAATTCAATGGGAGCGGCGGTCGCGATAGTAGCAGCAGACATGGCATTGGCTGGAATAAAAAGCGTAATCCCTTGTGATGAAGTCATTGAAGCTATGTATAAGATTGGGACTATGTTACCTTCATGTTTACGTGAAACTTCAATGGCAGGTTTAGCTAAAACCCCAACTGGAGAGGAATTAAACAAGAAGGTACATAATTTAAGTTAAGAATGATAATGGGTGATGGAAAAATTCCATCACCCTAAATATATTACATAACTTAGCCAGCGATAACTTGTACATCCTCAAGGGCGGCTCGTATCATTGCTTCAATCACCCTAGAAATTGGTAACCCAGAATCCTTAGATATTTTTTTAATGTGATGAATGGTTTCATTATTGCTAATAATATTTATCTCTTGAAAATCATTAAGATAAATAACTTGCTCCTGTGAGATGGTATCAATATGTTTTTGTAAATTACTCAGCATTCACTACGCCTCCAATTTTTATTGTTGCAAGAAATCAATTCCCCATTAAGGTAGTAGATACCTTCGGAGAATTCTGTGTAGCTTTGTCGATATGAAAGAGGCTTTCGACATTAATTCTATGGGTATGGTTATTATGTCGTAGAATAGGATAGACATATTTTAGGTAAAATATATTCTATGGATGATCAAATTTACCTAAAAATGGTTACTATGGAACAAAATCACTGGTGGTATAAGGGAAGAAGAGAAATTATTGGAAAATTATTGCTGCCTTTCCTAACTCGTCAAAGTAATATTCTTGATGCTGGATGTGGTGCTGGTGGCACAATGGAATATATGTCAAAATATGGTTCAGTAGTAGGAGTAGATATTTCACAAGAAATGGTGGAACACTGTCGTAATATTGGTCTAGCTGCTTACTGTGAAAGTATAGATAATCTTCCCTTTGAAAACCAGAGTTTTGACCTAGTATTATGTTTAGATGTTCTGGAACATTTGCCTAATGAGCAGTCAGCATTAAAAGAATTAATAAGGGTAGTCCGTCCTGGAGGAATACTAACTTTTTCTGTGCCAGCCTTTAGCTGGCTGTGGGGTAAACATGATGATTTAAATAATCACTATAGGAGATATAATCGGGGGGAACTTATCAAGCTTATCGAAATGTTTGATCTCACAATTGAAAGAATTACTTATTTTAATTTATTTCTTTTGCCACCTATATGGTTTATTAGGAAAATGAGTAAACAGTCATTTCAAAAACGAACTGATTTTGAATTTGGCACAGGGATTATTAATCAAATATTGTTATCTGTTTTAAGAATTGAGAAGTCACTTTTAAAGGTTGTTAATATTCCCATTGGTGTATCCCAAATTGTGGTGGTTAGAAAAAAATGATAAAAACCTAAACTTAAATTAAAATAAGGCATGTCTAATAGACATTGCCTTTATCTTGGCATATCTCGGTGATTATAAACTTTCCGAGACATAAGGGCAAATTTGCCTATAACCATTAGCTATGCCCTATTGATGCGCCTGGTTATTCCCTTTAGAGTATGATGTAAGCAAATTTTTTTAAAACTTAAGGATTTTGTACTTTGGGCGTAGTTTCCTTAGGGTCATCTTTTCGGCAACCGCCACTTCCCTCGCCAATAAAAATTTCACCTAGTGAAACTTTATAAGGTTTAGGTTTTAGTCCATATGGATTATTATTTTGCTTTTGTTTCATAGTATTTCCCCCTTTAGGCTTATTGTTTCCTAAGTTGAAAACAATATGTCAAAACATATATCAAACAATATAAAATGACCATGGCCCAGTAATATTAAGGAGGCAAATCATGGCACAAAAGAATTGGCAAATATATTTATGGAAATGTTCATTATGTGGTTCAAAATCCTATGGCAAGAAACCACCGGCCCAGTGCAGCAAATGTAATAGTGAAGCTAACCGGCATGTACTCATACCTAAAAACGATCAGTTTAAAAATCCTGATGTTAACGATTATTTAGGCATACCAAACCTTAATAGTTTTTTGTATTTAGTGGGGTCATCTCTTAGTGGTAAGTCTAATGTTATGGTTTGTAGTAGTGTAACTCAAATAAGTTATTGGCCTCCAAGGTTTGGTGTTGCTATTAATAAAAATAATCTGTCCCATGACTTCATTAAGGAAAGTGGTTATTTCTCTCTTGCTCCATTAACTAAAAATCAAGTTAATTTGGTTGATTTTTTTGGACGAAACTCAGGACGACAAGTAAACAAACTGGAACATTATAATTATAAACTCGTACATACTGGCAGTCCCGTTATTGAAGATTGTATAGGTTATTATGACTGTGAGGTTGAACATAAATCCACAGTAGAATTTGATAGCCATACTTTATTTGTGGCTGTAGTACTGGAAGGTAACATAAAAATAAATGAAACTCAATTAACTTATTATGATTATCAACAAAATTTAAAATCTCAATAGAAAAATGATTATATTTTGATAATTATACAACATTTACTTGCAGCTATTTATTCTATCCTTTAAAATTGGTGTAATAAAGGTTAAAGGGGGTAGGCTAATGTTTGTTAAAGATTGTATGACCACATCACCAATTACCATATCTAAAAATACTCCTATTCTCGAAGCTCTGGAAAAAATGAAGAAGTTAAAAATACGACAGCTACCTGTTACTGATAAAGGGCGGTTGGTTGGGTTAGTTACTGAAAGGGAATTACTAACGGTCACTCCATCCCCGGCTACTACCCTAAGTGTTTTTGAAATGAACTACCTTCTTTCTAAAATGGTGGTTGGTGAAGTTATGGTAAAGGATCCGATTACTGTGAATCCCGATACTACTATAGAAGAAGCAGCACTAATTATGAGAGAAAATAAGATTGGCAGTATGTTGGTTATGGAAGAGGATGAACTAGTAGGCATTATTACACAAACTGATATTTTTGATGCTTTTATAGAGTTTTTCAGTATAAAAAGAGCCGGGACAAGATTGGTGTTACAAGTCCATGACCGGGTGGGTGCTATAGCAGATTTAACCGAAATTATAAGAGATATGAATATTAACATTAGAGGGCTTGTTATTCATAGAAAAGATAACGATATTGTTCACATGGTTGTGAGAGTTAGCACAGTAGAACCAGAACCTTTGGTTAAGGAATTAGAGGCAAGGGGAATTCCTGTAATATCAGTTAATTAGTAAAAATAATTAGTAAAAATGAATAACGCCTCCGACAAAATCGGAGACGTTATTTTTATGCCCTATAGAGAACATTTTCATTAATTTCTTTGATGGTATTACAACCTGTTAAAATCATGGCTTGTTTTAGTTCCGAAGACATTTTGTCTAGGATTAATTTAACTCCTTCTGTTTGACCACCAAAGGCACCAACTACCAAAGGCCTTCCTACCAGAACTGCATCTGCTCCTAGGGCAAGAAGTTTTAAAACATCTACACCTGTACGTATACCACCATCGGCAATAATTTTAACTTTTCCTTTTACGGCAGCGGCTATAGAAGGTAGCACCTCGGCCGCTCCTGGTGTAAAGTCAAGTATGCGTCCACCGTGGTTAGATACTACAATAGCACTAACTCCTGCCTCTACGGCAGCTTCAGCTTCATCAACAGTCATAATCCCTTTTAGAATAAAGGGGAGATGGGTAGCAGCCACGAGTTCTTTTATTTCTGCTTTTGTTTTGGGGCCTACTGGCTGACCCTTAAGAGCCATGGTTACTAGCCCTGCACCATCGATATCTACCCCTACAGCCTTAGCACCTACTTTTTCCGCCTGTCTAATACATTCTATAATTACTTTTTGCTCCCTAGGTTTAATGATCGGAATACCATGTCCTTGTTCAAAGGATATAGCTTCTAAACCAGAGTTATACATTGCCGGGTCAGCTCCGTCACCAGTCCAACCAAAGGTTCCTGCTTCCTTGCTACCCGAAACAATCATGCTAATAAATTCTTTTTCTGACAGTGAACCTCCCATATTATAAGGAGTACCAGTCATGGGTGCTGCCATAATTGGAGAGGAAAGTTTGCAACCGAATAATTCGATTTCTGTATTGGGGTCCTTGGCATTGTGTAAAGTGCGCATATTCAACTGATAAGCTGCTAGAGCTATGAGGTTGTTTCTAAAACTAACACCTGTACCAGTACCACCCATACCAGGGACTTCACCTGCGCATGCACGACCGTCACATACAGGGCAAACCCGACAATAGCCTTTTAGTTTTTCTTTAGCTTCAGTTCTTAGTGATTTTAGGTCCATAGTTAATTCACTCCTGATAATTTGTATTTTGCATATTCTTTTTTAGTTTCAATGAAATGATTAGATAAGCCAGTCATCAGGTTTTGGTTGAATCAGTTGAAACAGTATCAGATGGATTTGAGTAGAGATAAAGCTCCCTTGTGTCTGGTTTCCACTGAGCATCAATGTGGAAGATTTGATCAATTGTTGATAGTGTAATAAATGTATTACCGTCAACAACTTGTGGAGCATCATTTAAAGTAAAGCTTTGACCATTAATTAATGTAACTTGCCCGTTGGGGGTTAGCTCTACAATATAGCCCGGTTGTATTACGTTAATTGTCTTTGCTGCAGTATCCCAGTTAACTGAGTAACCAAATATTTGACATAGGAGTTTCAAAGGTATATAAGGCTGATTTTGTTTGGAAAAAAGTTTACAATTATCCCCAACTGCTATTTCCTCATTATTAAGGTATAACTTTATAGGCTTGGTGTCAACAAATCCTTCGATTAAATTGATGTCATTCCAGACAATAATAACCGGTGTACCCACTGGTATTTGATCATAAAGCCATAAAATATCTTTATTATGAAGTCTAATACAGCCGTTAGAGGCATAGGTGCCAATGGATGAGGGATTACTATTACCATGTATACCGTAAGATCCCCCTGGGGCACTGAGACCAAGCCAACGGGTTCCGAGGGGGTTATAGGGACTTCCGCCAGGAATATTCTTTTTGTAATAGGGCGGGTTTACTAGTTTGTTTACCACCTTAAAGTTACCCTCTGGTGTAAAACTTCGCTGTCTGCCAGTGGCCACGGGGAATACTTTTGTAAGCAAACCATCTACATAAAAGCCCAGTTGGTTTGTTTTTTTGTTAATGATAATCAACTTACTCTTTTCAGTGGCTCCAGCGCTGGGCACAAAAATTAAGAATGACATAGCCAAGCAAAGAACCAATGCCGTTCGCCAGAAAAACCTACTTTTAACTAACGTAAATAACCCTCCTTATATAGTTTTTATACATACTATTAAACTATAGGATTGTCTATGAAGAAAAAGATTGTTTTTTTTGCGGCAAGATATTAGGTTGATAGATAGGTTAACAAAAGTTATAATCGAAAAGAGATTGAAAAGGAGAGCGTAGGATTGTACGAGATATCAACTGATATTGAGGAAAGAGCTATTTTGGTAGGGGTTAAACTGCCAGGTTCCAAAGAACACCAAATTCAAGAATCATTAGATGAGCTGGCCAGTTTGGCAGATACTGCAGGTGCAGCAGTCGTGGGGAGTTTTGTGCAAAATCGTCAGTATATCGACTCGGCAACCTTTATTGGTAAGGGCAAGGTTGAGGAACTGGCAGAATACTGTCAGGAAACCGATGCCAATATGGTTATTAACGATAGAGAGTTATCACCTGCCCAGGCCCGAAACCTTGAGGAACGTTTAGGAGTTAAGGTTATTGATCGAACACAATTGATCCTAGATATTTTTGCACGCAGAGCTCAAACAAAAGAAGGAAAATTACAAGTAGAATTAGCGCAGCTTAAATATTTATTACCACGATTAATAGGTCTCGGGACCCAACTATCACGCTTAGGTGGTGGTATTGGAACCAGGGGTCCTGGTGAAACCAAGCTTGAGGTGGACAGAAGAAGAATTAGAAAGCGAATATCAGATCTTGAACAGGAGTTAAAGGAAGTACAACGACACAGAAGCCTATTAAGAAAGAATAGAACAAATGAGCCCTTTCCCGTAATTAGTCTTGTTGGTTATACAAATGCTGGGAAGAGTACTTTATTAAGAACCCTAACAGGAGCAGATGTTTTGGTGGAGGATAAACTGTTTGCCACCTTGGATCCCACTACACGTTGTATTTCTTTGCCCAATAATGATAAGGTTCTAATATCAGATACAGTTGGATTCATTCAGAACTTACCCCACCACCTAGTTGCTGCTTTTCGAGCAACCTTGGAAGAAGTTCAAGAGGCTGATTTACTTCTACATGTAGTTGATGCATCCCATCCCAATTATGAAGGGCAAACCCGTGCTGTCGAGGCAGTTTTACAATCGCTTCATGTTCTAGATAAGCCAATAATAACGGTGTTTAACAAAGTAGATTTAGTAAAAGACATGCAAGAACTCCCCTTTACTGAAGATCCAAGGGTTTATATCTCAGCAGCTAATAATCTAGGAATTAAACAACTTTTAGATACGATAACTACTGTTTTAAAACAAAGATACTCTGTATTAAAATTAACTGTTCCCTACGATAAAACTAACCTAGTGGCAATACTTCATCAAAAGGGAAAGGTTTTGCAGGAAAAATATATCTCTCAGGGAATCGAGATAGAAGTAGAGATCAATAATGTTTGGGCTGCTAGAGTTCAAAAACAGCTGTAATTATTAAATATGTTAATAAGATACATTTAGGATACATTCCCTAATAAAAATTGATTTCTTAACTTGACTCTTCAAAAGTGATATGCTATTATAAAAAACGTTGTAGGGCTTGTCCAAGTGAATTGAACAAACTAACAATAGCTAATAATTACCACTTGAAAGTAGTTGATTAGAGTGGTAAGATAAAGTTCCGGTCGCAAGATCGGGACAAGTTAAAACAAAATGGTCTTTGAAAACTAAACAGAAGATGATGGATGAAAAACAGGTCAAGTCAAAAGTCGAGATACCCCCTAACGGGGATAAGACACTCGAAACTAAGACGACCACAAAAAACATCCTCGTCAAGCGTTATTAAATGACGCTAGCGAGTAAATCTAGGATAAGTAAAGAGCCAAAACTCTTTAAGATATTTTTAAAATATTTTACGGAGAGTTTGATCCTGGCTCAGGACGAACGCTGGCGGCGTGCCTAACACATGCAAGTCGAACGGAGATTAGAATGAAGCTTGCGATTTCTAATTTTAGTGGCGAACGGGTGAGTAACGCGTGGATAACCTGCCTGATAGACCGGGATAACAGCTGGAAACGGCTGCTAATACCGGATACGCTTGCGGAGTCGCATGACTCTGCAAGGAAAGCGCATACGCTATCAGATGGATCCGCGTCCCATTAGCTAGTTGGTGGTGTAGAGGACCACCAAGGCGACGATGGGTAGCCGGCCTGAGAGGGCGATCGGCCACACTGGGACTGAGACACGGCCCAGACTCCTACGGGAGGCAGCAGTGGGGAATCTTCCGCAATGGGCGAAAGCCTGACGGAGCAACGCCGCGTGAGGGAAGAAGGCCTTCGGGTTGTAAACCTCTGTTTTCAGGGAAGAAGTCAGTGACGGTACCTGAAGAGTAAGCTCCGGCTAACTACGTGCCAGCAGCCGCGGTAATACGTAGGGAGCGAGCGTTGTCCGGATTTACTGGGCGTAAAGGGCGCGTAGGTGGTTCATTAAGTTAGAGGTGAAAGTTCGGGGCTCAACCCCGTGATTGCCTCTGATACTGGTGGACTTGAGTGCAGGAGAGGGGAGCAGAATTCCCAGTGTAGCGGTGAAATGCGTAGATATTGGGAGGAATACCAGTGGCGAAGGCGGCTCTCTGGACTGTAACTGACACTGAGGCGCGAAAGCGTGGGGAGCGAACAGGATTAGATACCCTGGTAGTCCACGCCGTAAACGATGAGTGCTAGGTGTTGCGGGTATCGACCCCTGCAGTGCCGCAGTTAACACAATAAGCACTCCGCCTGGGGAGTACGGTCGCAAGACTGAAACTCAAAGGAATTGACGGGGGCCCGCACAAGCGGTGGAGTATGTGGTTTAATTCGACGCAACGCGAAGAACCTTACCAGGGCTTGACATCCTCTGAAAGGCGTAGAGATACGTTTTCTTGACTTCGGTTAAGCAGAGAGACAGGTGGTGCATGGTTGTCGTCAGCTCGTGTCGTGAGATGTTGGGTTAAGTCCCGCAACGAGCGCAACCCCTAACATTAGTTGCCAGCATGTAAAGATGGGAACTCTAATGTGACTGCCGTTGACAAAACGGAGGAAGGTGGGGATGACGTCAAATCATCATGCCCCTTATGTCCTGGGCTACACACGTACTACAATGGCCGGTACAGACGGAAGCGAAGCTGTGAAGTGGAGCAAACCTGAGAAAGCCGGTCCCAGTTCGGATTGTAGTCTGCAACTCGACTACATGAAGTCGGAATCGCTAGTAATCGCAGGTCAGCATACTGCGGTGAATACGTTCCCGGGCCTTGTACACACCGCCCGTCACACCACGAAAGTTGACAACACCCGAAGCCGGTGAGCTAACCGTAAGGAGGCAGCCGTCGAAGGTGGGGCCGATGATTGGGGTGAAGTCGTAACAAGGTAGCCGTATCGGAAGGTGCGGCTGGATCACCTCCTTTCTAAGGAGAAATCAGCAACAGCTGATTATCTAAGGTCGGACATTCATCATCTAATCTGTTTAGTTTTGAGAGACCAAAACAACCAGAAACTTCCGGTTGTTTTTCAGACTCTCATGCATTAAAATCATAAATCCAGCCTAAAGGCTGGTGAGAAGTGTTCTTTGAAAACTGAACAGCGAAACAAGTAAAGCGTCGACATAAAAACAATTTCAGTAGGTTACCAAAAGTAACCGAGCCGAAACAAGCAAGTAAGATTTGGTCAAGAAAGAAAGGGCATACGGTGGATGCCTTGGCGCTAAGGGCCGAAGAAGGGCGCGGTAAGCTGCGAAAAGCCACGAGGAGCCGCAAGCAGGCATTGAATCGTGGATACCCGAATGGGGCAACCCGGCGGAGTAAACCTCCGTCACCCTATGCTGAATATATAGGCATAGAGGAGGGCACCCGGGGAACTGAAACATCTAAGTACCCGGAGGAAAAGAAAGAAATATCGAACCCCCAAGTAGCGGCGAGCGAACAGGGGCGAGCCTAAACCAGATTTCTTCGGAAATCTGGGGTTGCGGGACCCTCATCACGTGAAGAATAGTCCTAGTCGAAGACACCTGGAAAGGTGCTGCACAGAAGGTAAAACACCTGTAGACGAAAGGATGAAACTTGCAGAGGGAATCCCAAGTACCGCGGGACACGAGAAACCCCGTGGGAATCAGGGGGGACCACCCCCCAAGGCTAAATACCCATAGCGACCGATAGTGAACCAGTACCGTGAGGGAAAGGTGAAAAGCACCCCGGGAGGGGAGTGAAATAGAACCTGAAACCGTATGCTTACAAGCTGTCAGAGCACATTAAAAGTGTAATGGCGTACTTTTTGTAGAACGGACCGGCGAGTTACATCTAACGTGCAGGTTAAGGCAGAAAAGCCGGAGCCGAAGCGAAAGCAAGTCTTAATAGGGCGATATGTACGTTGGAGTAGACCCGAAACCTGGTGATCTACCCATGTCCAGAGTGAAGCTTTAGTAAAATAAAGTGGAGGCTCGAACCGACCTTCGTTGAAAAGGAGGCGGATGAGGTGTGGGTAGGGGTGAAATGCCAATCGAACCAGGAGATAGCTGGTTCTCCCCGAAATAGCTTTAGGGCTAGCCTCGGTGTGAGAATAGCGGAGGTAGAGCACTGAATGGGCTAGGGGCCTTCACGGGTTACCGAACCCAATCAAACTCCGAATGCCGCTATATTGTAACCGGGAGTCAGACTGCGGGTGCTAAGATTCGTAGTCAAAAGGGAAACAGCCCAGACCAACAGCTAAGGTCCCAAAGATATACTAAGTGGAAAAGGATGTGGGGTTGCTAAGACAACCAGGATGTTGGCTTAGAAGCAGCCACCATTTAAAGAGTGCGTAATAGCTCACTGGTCAAGTGACCCTGCGCCGAAAATGTAACGGGGCTAAGTATATCACCGAAGCTTTGGAATGTAGTAATACATTGGTAGGGGAGCGTTCTTACAGCGTTGAAGCAGTACCGTAAGGAGCTGTGGAGTAGTAAGAAGTGAGAATGCCGGTATAAGTAAGCGAAAAGGCAGGTGAGAATCCTGCCCGCCGAAAACCTAAGGTTTTCTGGGGAAGGTTCGTCCGCCCAGAGTAAGTCGGGACCTAAGCCGAGGCCGCAAGGCGTAGGCGATGGACAATCGGTTGAGAATCCGATACCACCAGATACCGTTTGAGGATGGAGTGACGCAGGAGGGTAAGTTAAGCCAGCGGCTGGAAAAGCTGGTCCAAGCCCGTAGGGAGTAAGGTAGGCAAATCCGCCTTACACATATCCTGAGAGGTGATGGGGAGCGAAAACAAGTAGCGAAGTAACTGATCCCAAACTGCCAAGAAAAACTTCTAACGAGGTAAGCTGGTGCCCGTACCGCAAACCGACACAGGTAGGTGGGGTGAGAATCCTAAGGCGCGCGAGAGAACCCTCGTTAAGGAACTCGGCAAAATGACCCCGTAACTTCGGGAGAAGGGGTGCCTCGATATCGTGAAAAACACACGTTTGGAGCGAGAAGAGGCCGCAGAGAAAAGGCCCAAGCGACTGTTTACCAAAAACACAGGTCCCTGCTAAAGCGAAAGCTGACGTATAGGGGCTGACGCCTGCCCGGTGCTGGAAGGTTAAGGGGAAATGTTAGAGCAATCGAAGCATAGAACCGAAGCCCCAGTAAACGGCGGCCGTAACTATAACGGTCCTAAGGTAGCGAAATTCCTTGTCAGGTAAGTTCTGACCCGCACGAAAGGCGTAACGATTTGGGCACTGTCTCAACGAGGGGCTCGGTGAAATTGTAATGACGGTGAAGATGCCGTCTACCTGCGACAGGACAGAAAGACCCCGTGGAGCTTTACTGTAGCTTGACATTGGGTTTTGGTATTTGATGTACAGGATAGGTGGGAGACTGAGAAACTTGCACGCCAGTGTAGGTGGAGTCAACGTTGGGATACCACCCTTTAGATATTGAAATTCTAACTATAGACCATGAAGCTGGTTTTAGGACAGTGTCAGGTGGGCAGTTTGACTGGGGCGGTCGCCTCCCAAAAGGTAACGGAGGCGCCCAAAGGTTCCCTCAGTGCGGAAGGAAATCGCACGTTAGAGTGTAAAGGCAAAAGGGAGCTTGACAGCGAGACCAACAAGTCGAGCTGGTACGAAAGTAGGGCTTAGTGATCCGGCGGTTCTGAGTGGAAGGGCCGTCGCTCAACGGATAAAAGCTACCCCGGGGATAACAGGCTTATCTCCCCCAAGAGTCCACATCGACGGGGAGGTTTGGCACCTCGATGTCGGCTCATCGCATCCTGGGGCTGAAGTAGGTCCCAAGGGTTGGGCTGTTCGCCCATTAAAGCGGTACGTGAGCTGGGTTCAGAACGTCGTGAGACAGTTCGGTCCCTATCCGTCGCAGGCGCAGGAAACTTGAGAAGAGCTGTCCCTAGTACGAGAGGACCGGGATGGACGGACCGCTGGTGTACCAGCTATCGTGCCAACGGTAGTGCTGGGTATCTAAGTCCGGAAGGGATAAGTGCTGAAAGCATCTAAGCACGAAGCCCCCTTCAAGATGAGGTTTCCCACTACGCAAGTAGATAAGATCCCATGAAGACTACATGGTAGATAGGCCGGAAGTGTAAGAGCAGTAATGTTTTCAGCTGACCGGTACTAATAGATCGAGCTCTTGACCAAGAATTAGCCTTGTGCCATGTGCCATGTGCCATGTGCCGTGAGCTAAGGTAGAAATAAATGACGCAGTTACTTCAACGCTGTTTAGTTTTCAGAGAACACATAGGTTTAGTAAAAAAGGAAAAGCCCCA